>JBOGNE010000088.1:0-12614 GCA_050747005.1 Candidatus Acidiferrales bacterium | reverse complement strand
ATCGGCGATCCATCCGCCTGCGAGTTTCGCAAAACTCGAAAGGCCATCCGAAACGCCCTCGATGACGCCGAGAGCAAATGCCGGCGCGCCGAGGCTGGCGAGAAACGCGGGCAGGATCGAAGTGGCTGCTTCGTGGCCCCAGTCGGAAAAGAGGCTGGCGAGCCCGATGCCGAGCACGCCACGCTTGAGCCACCGCTTCGGAGGTGCTGGCGATGCGGATGCTCTGGCTTCGTTAGGCATATCGAGCGGAGAGCGCTACTGCGCCGCTGCGTCGTGCGCGGACGCTGTGGATTCAAGAAGGGGCGCTGACGCAGCGAGGATTCGGTCGGCCCAATGGCCGCGTTCGCACGCATCGAGCCAAATGATCGCCGGGCGGAGACTGTTGAATGGCTCTGACGCGAGCAATTCGATCAACAATTCATGGATGCGTCCCTGGAAGGCGCGATCCTCGGAGCGAAAACCGTCGGACTGGATGCCACCGTCCGCGGGAGGCACGCCAATCAGCAGCGAGTACGTATCCATCCACCATGCAAGCCATGCTTCAAGTTGCGGCTGGCGCCCAAACTTGTTGACCAGGTAGCAATAGTTGTCGAGGACCGAGCGATCGCAGATGACCTGCGGTGCGCGCCGCGATGCATCAAGCTCCGTCGCGATTTGCGCATGGAGAATCCAGAGCTGGCCCTCGAGCGTGGTGGCGGCATTCACCGGAAATGGAGATTGCCGCGCGACTTCAGCGACGAGCTCGACGTTGCAACTCGTTTTCTTCAGGAGGGAGCAGATTTCGTAAGCGAGAGTTGTCTTGCCAACTCCGTGCGTTCCAATCAGCGCGAGTTTCAACGAGTTCCACCTTTTCGCGGCAACTGCTCTTTTTCTAGCACAGTTTTGTTTCAGAAAGAACGATAACGCCAGAATAGCGCAGCCGGCCGCCTGGCAAAAAGAGACGGCCGCGTTGCTTCCTAAGCATGACGGTCGCCATTGCTTCGCCAGTTGTGTTCGGGAGGCGCGGCGAATAGAATCGTCGGCGTTTGTGCCGCTGCAATTTCAGCCGAAGAAAACAACAGTGACGACTCCAATGACGGGTGTTGCCTGATCGCCATTTGAAGGAAACGAAATCGTGCGAGTGGTATTGCAACGCGTGACACATGCGCGCGTCGTTGTCGACAACCGCGTCACAGGCGAGATTGATTCGGGATTGGTTGCGCTGGTGGCCGTCGGGCGTGAAGACTCTCCGGCCACGGTTGCTGCGATGGCCGAAAAAATCCTGCACCTCCGGATATTCAACGACGAGCAGGGAAAAATGAACCGCTCGCTCGTCGATACGGGCGGAAGCGTGCTTGTTGTGTCGCAATTCACGTTGTACGGCGATGCGCGGGGCCAGCGGCGGCCGAGTTTCATTCAGGCGGCTGCACCGGAGCAAGGGAAGGCGCTGTACCAGGAGCTCGTGCGCGCGCTGGAAGCGCTGAGCGTGCACGTTGCAACCGGCGTGTTTCAAGCGCACATGTCTCTCGAACTCGTCAACGACGGACCGGTAACCATACTTCTGGACTCCGATAAGAAGTTTTAGCTTAACTTGCGTTGTGCGACCATCCGTCCTACGCTCTTGCGAGAGAACATCATGAGCGAGATCCGAAGGATACTGGACCAGTTTGACCGGGCATTCTCAGGCGACGCCTGGCACGGCCCTCCGCTGCAACGACTGCTGGATGGCGTATCGGCTGAAGATGCCTCCAAGCATTCCATCGTCAACGCGCACTCGATCTGGGAGATCGTGAATCATATCGCTGGATGGCACACCATCGTGCAGCACCGGTTGGCGGGGGAAAACATCGAAGTGACGACGGAAACCGATTGGCCGCCAGTCTGGGAGGCGACGGAGATTACCTGGAAGCGCTCTCTCGATC
Organism: Candidatus Acidiferrales bacterium; assembly: GCA_050747005.1. Taxonomy (GTDB): domain Bacteria; phylum Acidobacteriota; class Terriglobia; order Acidiferrales; family UBA7541; genus Palsa-295. The sequence continues at coordinate 10,713 of JBOGNE010000088.1, read as the reverse complement.
ATCTGGTCGAAAGCCGCGCGCGACTCCGAAAGGCGGTGGAAAACTATCGCGACGAACAACTAGATGAATTGCCTAAGGGACAGAAGGATTCACGCTACATCATGCTTCACGGTCTGATTCAGCACGATCTTTATCACGCTGGGCAAATCGCGGTGCTGAAAAAGGCGATCAGATGACCAGGCCATCCTCGCTGTGAATTCTTTTGTCGCCGGTTTTTCAGGACAGATTCGCCGCGCGAAATCCGCCGATTACCCGCAGATCGGAGAATTGGCCCGTCAGTTGGGATATGCATCGATGCAAGACGAGATCACGCGGCGCATGGCGGGGATGGAAGACTCGAAAGAGCACGCGGTATTTGTCGCCGAGACTGAAGATGGCGAGATCGCCGGCTGGATGGGGCTGTTTGTGATCCGCACTGTAGAAGCGGACGCGCGCGTCGAAATCAGCGGGCTCGTCGTTGATGAACGATTCCGATGCCACGGCGTTGGTGAGAGATTGCTCGAACGCGCGGAGCAGTGGGCGCGAGAGACAAATTGCAGCGAGATTGGGTTGCGCTCCAACGTGATTCGCGAACGCGCGCACGCATTCTACGAACGCCACGGTTACGAGCTAATCAAAACCCAGAAATCCTTCCGCAAGCGGCTCTAAAGACAGCTAATGTGATGCGGGCCAAGGGGTATTGCGGGCGCTGGCGCCGGAATTTTTTTGGAATCGGCGCGTAACAGAAAGCAGGATGTTACGACAGTGCAAACGAACGCGGTTCCGGTCGTGGCCTTCTATCTGGTGCTCCTGTCCTGGTTTTGCTTTGCGGGCATCTTCACGTTTCGCAAAAAGCCTCCAAAGGCTCAAAAAGTCAAGCGGGCCATTTTGTCAAAATGGGGAATCGCTCTCCAAGGCGTGAGCTACGCGGCGGTCTGGACTTTACATCGCCGGCCCTTTACTCCGCTGGCACCCATGCCGGATTGGGCAGAAGCTGTTGTTGCGGCCGTGACGGTGGCAATCGCGATCGCTTCCGTCTGGTTGTGTCTCGTCTCCGTGCGGACGCTCGGTAAGCAGTGGGCCTACCAAGCACGGCTGATCCAGGGGCACGAACTGATCGAGCAAGGCCCTTATTCAGTGGTGCGAAATCCGATCTATCTCGGCATGTTCGGCCTGCTGGTGTCGACCGGTATGGCTTACAGTCTCTGGCAAGCGGCTGTTGGTGCAGCCGTAATCTTTCTGATCGGGAATCAGATTCGCATTTACAGCGAAGAAAAACTGCTGCGCGAGGCCTTTGGTCCGGCATTTGACGAATACACCGGCCGCGTTCCCGCGTTCATTCCCCGCCTTTTTTGAGCGGTCATTTCGCCTCAGCGTTCTAAAATCCGCCGCCACCGCCGCCGCCGAAACCTCCGCCCGAAAATCCGCCGCCGCCGAAGCCCGACCCACCCGAGCTGCTTCGCGGCGATGACGCCATCGCGGTGCCTGTCTGCATCGACATCATGTTCAGCTCGTTGATCAGCAAATACGCGGTAAAGGGTCCGCCGTAATTTCCTTGGTACCAGCCGGGCGGCTGCATTGTGATTCCGGAGAACGCCTGCACCCACCTCTTTTCCACGTGCAGCGCCATGGCGTATGGCAGATACTTTTCGAAAAGCTCGGGCGTTCGTTCGATTCTTTCGATGCGATCTTTCTCGACGCGCCCGAGAAATTGCTCGAAGCCCAGGACTTTTTCGAGCGTCCGCGCGCCCAGAATTGTGCGAGCCGGCATGAACCATCCAAAAACGCAAATAATCGCGCCGGAAATGATTCCTGCGAGAATCCACGCGAGCGGTGCCATACCCGAGGAAGCGAAAAGAGCTGTCCCACCGATCGCCATGAACATCCCGATGAAAATACCTCCGATAATGTAACCTTGCCTGACAGTATCGGGCCGGTGCAGGTAATAGCCATCGCCCACGAGCGCGTCAAAAATTCGGTCGCGAATTGTCGGAAGATGCGTATAGAAATGATTCTGCAAGTCGGTGAGCTTCACGTCGGGGTTCGCTCCGCCATCGAACAACGCCGAGAGCATTTCCTGCTCGTGAGGCCGCGTCGAGGTCCACTCGGCCGGTGGTTTTTTCAAATGGAAGATGAATTGTTTGCTGTGCGACAACCCGAGAAGATGGCTTTCGTCCTTCTGCTCGATCGTGAGATAGCCCTTCACGGCGAGATCTACGATCGTGGCCGTGATGTCGCGCATCGCCGCCTCGTTGTCCACGAGAGTGCCACACTCCCCGGGCGTCAGCTTATCGGGAGGATCGTACTGAACGGCGATCGATTGACGTGATGGGTCGCGTCCCTGCGTCCACCATATCCAGAACATTGCTAGGAACACGAGCACGGGAATCGCGAGAGGCCAGTTGCTACGCAAATAGAGCAGGAACGTTTCCCACTTGCTCGGCTCATGCACGAATCCTTTGTCCCAGCCAACCACCGCGGTCAATCCTTCGTGGAAGGCCAGCCGGCTTGTGGAAAGGACCTCGACGCTGTTGTTTTCAACCGTGACCCTGGCATCTTGCCCGCGCGATCCATATGTGCCGGTGTATGCGACGGCGTGGAGACCAGTGACTCCCTCCGGCAACTCGATGTGGGCGCTCGCGGATTCGATAGGCACTTCCCAGGCATTCCCGGTGACGTTCCAGTAAAACTCATCGTGGTCATCGAAGAATCGCAGCGCATCCAGAACCTTGTAGCGAAAAATAACGGTGCGAGTGGCGTCTTCGGCGCCTGGAACCCAGATCTTGAATTTCTTATTTGGTCCCTCGCGGCTTTCCTGGTATTTCAGCCGGTGCCCGGCGTCATCGGTGACGGAGAGAGGAACCAGAAACAGCGTGTAATTCAAGCCGCCCGGTCCCGTGTACTCGACCGGAATCGTGCGGTAGATGCCATTCCACGAGCCCGTGAATCGAGCTTCGATGATTTCAGTGACGTCGACGGTCCCATCGCGATTGATGGTGACCTGTTCGTTGAAGTTTTGAATGACGAGCTGGCGCGCCGCCGCGGACAATGCGGCGGTCAGAACTAGCAGGCAGACGGCGAGAACTCGGCACGCGTTTCGCATGGGGGTCCTTACGAAGCGGCGCCGCCGAAACTCACCTTGGGAACGTCGCGCTCGGCGGGCGCGCTGACCTCGAAGAATTCGCGCGGCTTGAAGTTGAACATGCCGGCGATGATGTTGGAGGGGAACACCGCGATCTTCGTGTTGAAGTCGCGCACGACGGCGTTGTAATAGCGCCGCGCGTTCTGCACGCTGTCTTCGATTTGATTCAGCGTTTGCTGGAGCTGCGTGAAGCTTTCGACGGCTCGAAGCTGCGGATAGGCTTCCGCGAGCGCGAACACCTGCCGCAGCGCGGACGTCAACATCCCCTCAGCTTCGGCCTTCGCGGCGGGACCTTCGGTGGTCATCGCCTTATTGCGCGCGGCGACCACGCCTTCCAGCGTGCCTTTTTCGTGCGCTGCGTAGCCCTTCACCGTTTCGACCAGGTTCGGAATCAGGTCGTAGCGGCGTTTGAGTTGGACGTCGATGTCGGACCACGCGTTGTCGCACTGCACCTTCAGGCGGATGAGCCCGTTGTAAATCGCAATCACGAAAATCACGATCAGCACGACAACAATCAGAACGATCAAGCCAATCGACATGCAGCGCCTCCGGAAGTAAGCTGGAACGGGATTCTGCTGGCGCACAGCATACGGCGGGCCGACGGGAGTGTAAAGAACTGTCTAATTGCGCAAAGCGCGGGCCGCTGCGAACACCGCTATTGCGTAAGGACGTCTTTGGGCGGGACGAGGCTTGGGTCGAGCTTTTGCGCTTCGCGAAATTCCTGTGTGGCCGCTTTGTAATCCTGCAACCGCGCGAGCGTCGTGGCGAGATTGTAGTGCGCGTGGGCGTAGTCCGGACGAAGCCGAACCGCTTCGCGGTAAGCATCCGCTGCGACGTTGTATTGTCCTTTATTGAAGAGCACATTTCCGAGATTGAATCGCGCCTCGGCATTCTCCGGGTGTTGGGAGATGAGCGCGTTGTATGCAATCTCAGCGCCGCCCAGGTCACCCGCCTGCGTTAGCGCCGCGCCCAGCCCCAGCGCCGCCTCCGGAAAATCAGGCTGCGCTTTAAGCGCTTTGCGAAACGTTGCCGCGGAATTCCTGTATTGCTTTGCCGCGAGATATGCGTTGCCCAGATTATAGAGCGCATGAGCGTTCGCAGGATCGAGCGCCAGGCCTTTTTGGTATGCATCGATGGACTCGCTGATTTTTCCTTCGTCCTGGTACGTGCTTGCGAGGGTGAACTGCGCCTCAGGTTGATTTGGCTGGAGCGCGAGGCTCTTTTGGAGGCTTGCCGCCGCATCGGCAAAGTGCTGCTCGGAATATTGCAGGTGACCGAGTTCAAACCAGGCGTGCGCGTCGTCGGGATGTTTGGCGACCACCTCGCGATAGGCGGTGCTCGAATCCTCCGTGCGGCCGGCGTTGCGCAATGCGGCCGCGTAATTGGCGCGGATGTCACCGTCATCTGGCTTGAGGGCTAGAGCCTGTTCGAACACCGCGACGGCATCGTCCCACTGCCGTTTCGAATTCAGCGCCGCGCCGAGATTGTTCAGTGCGTCGACGTACTTGGGCGAAAGCGCGAGAGCTTTATGGTAAGCCGCAATTGCGTCGTCTGTCTGGCCGGCGCCAAAGTACGACGCGCCCATCCCGTTGTAAGCTTCGGGGAATTGCGGATGAATCGCGAGCGCTTTCTGATAAGCCGCGATTGAATCGGGATATTTTCGTTCATGGTAGAGCGCGAGTCCAAGATTGCTCTCGGCGATAGGGTCGGCTGGCCGTATCTTCAGCGCTTTATCTAGATCCACGACGGCTTCGTCGTCTTTTCCCTTCGAATCCAGCGCCAGACCGAGGTTGCTCAAGGCTTCGGGGAAGTCGGGATTCAGTGCGAGAGCCTGGCGATACGCCGCAATCGCATCATCTACTTGGCCCTTTGAATTCAGCGCAAGTCCCAGATTGCTAAGCGCCTCTGGCAAATAAGGATCGATGGCAAGCGCTTGACGATACAACGCGATTGCATTGTCAACCTGACCTTGCTGGTAAAGCGTTAGGCCCTGGTTGTAGAGGGCAATGGCTTCGTTCGCGCTCTTGTTTATGTTTTTCGGAGCTTGGGCCCAAGACGGGACTATGATTGTGCACAATAAGAAGGTGACGGTCGCCGCCAGAAGTGGAACGCGTATCACTTTCGTTTGAATGTTCAATGACCCACCGGTAGCACAGAATTGCATGTCCGCGAAGGATAAGATAGTCCTATTCGTGGGGATTCATGCATCGCAGAGTATCACTGGCGTTACTGTACGTTTTAAGATAACCTTTCGCCGTAAAGGGGTACTCAGCCTTCCCTCCAAAATGCTTTTTAAGACTTTCAGCGCCGCCGTGTTTGGGATCGATGCCTACCTCGTTGAAGTAGAGGTCGACGTCGGACCCGGCCATCCCGGAGATTTCAACGTTGTAGGGCTGCCGGATGTTGCCGTCAAGGAAAGCCGTGAACGAACCAAGTCAGCGCTTCGGAACTGTGGCTTTGATTTCCCTTCGCAGCAAGCCGTGACCGTGAATCTCGCGCCCGCGGATATCCGCAAGGAAGGGTCCGCTTTCGACCTGCCGATGGCGCTCGGATTACTCGGCTGCCAGGGCACGTTCTTCGGCAAAATCCTCGACTCGCACGTGTTCCTCGGCGAGTTATCCCTGGATGGCACTGTGCGCTCCGTGCGTGGGGCGCTGTCCGCAGCTCTCGCTGCGCGCGAGCGCGGCATCAAAAACGTCGTCGTGCCGGTGGCAAATGCGCGGGAGGCCGCGGTCGTCGACGGCATTCAGGTTTTCGCAATCAAATCGTTGCCGCATGCAGTGGACTTGATGAACTCGCCGGAATCTTTTCAGCCGCTGGCAGTGAACACTTCGCAGATGCTCGCGGAGGCTAGCCAATATTCCGTGGATTTGCGCGACGTGCGCGGGCAGATGGCTGCCAAACGCGCGCTCGAGGTTTCCTGCGCCGGCAGCCACAACATTCTACTGATTGGCCCGCCAGGCGCCGGAAAGACGATGCTCGCCAAGCGCATCCCGACCATCCTGCCGCCAATGTCGCTCGACGAGGCGATCGAGACAACGCGCATCCACAGCATCGCGGGACTGCTCGATGATTCGCGCGGTCTGGTCGGCACGCGGCCATTTCGCTCGCCGCACCACACCATCAGCGACGCGGGCCTAATCGGCGGCGGAGCTATGCCGCGTCCCGGCGAAGTATCCCTCGGGCACAATGGCGTGCTCTTCCTTGACGAATTGCCGGAATTCCAGCGCAACGTGCTCGAAGTTATGCGCCAGCCGCTTGAGGATGGCGCTGTGACGATTGCGCGCGCGGCTCTTTCCGTCAGCTTTCCGTCGCGCTTCATGCTGGCCGCAGCGATGAATCCGTGCCCGTGCGGATTTTTCGGCGATCCCACGCGCGAATGCCACTGTTCGCCCGTACAGATTCAGCGCTACGTGTCGAAAATTTCGGGGCCGCTGCTCGACCGCATTGACATTCACATCGAAGTGCCCGCCGTGAAATACAAAGAATTGCGAGGAAACGGCGATATCGAAAGCTCGGCGGACGTTCGCGAACGCGTTCTGCGGGCGCGGCAAATTCAATCCGAGCGCTTCCGCGGCGAAAAGAGCCTCTACGCAAACGCGCAGATGCCGCCCAAGTTGATTCGCAAACACTGCTCGATTTCGGCCGATGGCGAAAAACTGCTCGAGACCGCGATCGCGCGGCTGGGATTGTCCGCGCGCGCCCACGATCGCATCCTCAAGGTCTCGCGCACGATCGCCGACCTCGAAGCCGCGCCTTCGATCGAGCCAAAACACCTCAGCGAAGCCATTCAGTACCGCACCCTCGACCGCACATATTGGGCGTGATGAGTGCTGCGTTCTCCTTCTGCCGCGTCTGAATAAATTGGCGTTAGCCGATGTATCCCATCGGCGGGGTGTGGTGTAAGATTTTGACCTGCCCGAAGGGACCGCTTATCGCCTTGACCGATTCATTGACTCCAAATATTCAGTTGGAAGTTTCTCCCCGTTCTGCGTTCATCGACGAGGAGGTTCGGATTTCCGTTCAGGGTTTACGAGTCGGCCAACCCGTCTCAATCGCCGCTACGACGGAGGATGACAACAAACGCCGCTGGAAGGCTTGCGCTGAATTTCGCGCGGATACCGAGGGAAATGTCAAACTTGCGACGCAGGAATCTCGCGGTGGCAGCTATCGCGGCAAATCGTCGATGGGATTGTTCTGGTCGATGACTCTCGCAGCGGGCCATTCGAATGGCAACGCCGCGTTCGCCAAGAACGACACACGACACAATTCGGTTTCGCTGGAAGTCAAAGTCGGGGAGAAAGTCGCGGCATCGGCCGTGTTCGAGAGGAAATTTCTCAGGGATGGCACGGCGACGCGCGATCTTACGATTGGCGATGGACAGAATCGAAGCACCGTGGGAAGACTGTTTATTCCGCCGAGCTTGGCGCCACGTCCATCGGTGATCGTGCTAAGCGGTTCGGGCGGCGGATTCGACCTCGACAAAGCTGCCGTGCTTTCGCGTCACGGATTCGCCGCTTTCGCGCTCGCGTATTTCGGGATTCCGCCGCTGCCCGCCTGGCTGCATCGCATACCGCTCGAATATTTCGAGGCGGCTATAGGTTGGCTCGCGGCACAGCCCGAAGTCGAGTCGAATCGCATCGGAGCGCTCGGAGTTTCCCGCGGCGCGGAATTGGCTCTGCTTCTCGGCGCGACGTTTCCGCAAATTCATCCGGTGGTTGCATACGCACCTAGCCATGTCGCATGGGCAGCCGGCGGACGCGACGAAGCGACGGGCGAGATCATTCCCACCTGGACGTATCGGGGAAAACCCCTCCCATTCGCGCCGCTGCCGTTGCGTGGATTCATGCTGCGATCGGCGGTGCCGGTAGTAGCGCTGAAACGGCCGGTAATATTCCGAAATCTCTTTCGCGCAGGTTTGCGGAACCGAGAGGCGATGATGCGCGCGCCGATCCCCGTCGAGCGGATCTGCGGGCCGATTCTGCTGGTTTCGGGAGGCGACGATGGCGTTTGGCCGGCGCGCGAAATGAGCGAAGCGATTGTTGCGCGGCTGAAACAGCATCGTTTCGCGCACGACGTCGAGCACCTGCACTATCCGCAGGCGGGCCATATGCTCCGCTATCCATACCTCCCCACGACTTCGCGCGAATCACGCAATCCGCACTTGCGAAATGCGAGGTTCTCCTTCGGCGGCTCGGCGGAAGCAGATGGGGAGGCGCAGACCGATTCTTGGCGGCGCGCGATCGCATTCTTGCAGGCGGGACTTCGGTGAATACTTGTCGCGCCATCTAAAAATGTAACCCTAGGGATATCGCGAACCGCTCAGGCCCGGTGTGCTAGAATGCAGCCAGAGTGCAAAAGGTCCTGCAAAACCTGCTCGAATTGCAGAGCGTGGATGTGCGGCTGAATGACGTCCGCGCCCGGCTCGCCAGTTACCCCAAGAAACTCGCTGAAGTAGACGCTAGGCTGGCGGCCGCTCGCGGCGAAGTGGAGCAAAGCAAAGCGGCGCAGCTTGCCACGCTGAAAGATCGCAAGAAATACGAACTCGATGTGGAGCAGTGGAAGGAAAAGGTCCGCAAGTATAAGGATCAGACGTCGCAAATCAAGACGAACGAGGCCTACAAGGCGCTGCAACACGAAGTGCAGATGGCGGAAGACGAAATCGCCAAGGCCGAGGACCGCTTGCTCGAGCAGATGGTTTCCAGCGAAGACTACGACCGGCGAATCAGGGCCTCGGAAAAGACTCTGAAGGAAGTGGAAGAATCCACGCGAGGCGATCGCGCCGCGCTCGAATCGGAAAAATCGGCGGTCGAAAAAGAATTGGGCGAGCTCGACGCGGAACGGGCGCGAGTGGTGAAGGAAATTCCGGAAGACATGCTCGACCACTACGAGCGGATCGCGAAAAAGCATCACGGCGTGGCGCTGGCGGAAGTTCGCAGCGAGGCTTGCGGCGCTTGCGGCGTCCGCATCCGGCCGCATGTGTTTCAGGAGATGCGGCGCTCCGGCAGCGACGAGCTTTTTCACTGCGAGACATGCACGCGGATACTTTATTATTGCGAGCCGGCGTCATCGGCGGTCGTGCAATCAGCTGAAGCAGCCGCTGCGGCAGCGCACATTCGTGAACGTTAATTCTTCGGCACATCGCTCTGGTCCTCGCATCCCGTGGGGTCTTGAACTTCACGCATGATCCGTCGATCGAAAACGCAGCCGCCAGCAGCCGCCCGCCTCTTTGTGGAGTCCAATTCCCATGCTCCTACGTCAGGGGTGTACGTCGCGAATATCGATGGCGCATCGCGTGGGAACCCCGGGCCGGCGTCGTATGCCGTGGTCGTCCGGAATCCGTCCGGCAAGGTTATTCTGGAGCACGCTAAAAATATTGGCCGTGAAACGAACAACGTCGCTGAATATTACGCGCTGCTGGCGGCGCTCGATTATGCAGCGTCTCACAGCATTACGGCGCTTCGAATTCGCAGCGATTCCGAATTGCTGGTTCGCCAGATGCAGGGCCGCTACAAGGTGAAGAGCGCCGATCTGCGTCCTCTGCACGAGCGGGCTATCAAACTCTCCAAGCAACTGACGTACTTTCAAATCGAACACGTCCGGCGTGAGCTGAATTGTGACGCCGATGCTTTGGCGAACGTCGCACTCGATCGGGGAGGCATGCCAAAATTAGAGAAGCAAGGCTCGGGCTCGCAGCGACAGCAAAACGAGCCTGCATCGGAAGAAATCGCGGAACCAGAACCGGATGGGTTTACCGCTATTTCCGGGCTTCGTCCGCTTACCCTGCAAGCTCGAATCGTGCGCGGCGTGCTGGTTCCATCGGAACCACTCGATTTTCCTGACGGCACGCAAGTGCAGGTAACACTCCACATCCCTCAGAAATCATAGCACTTAGCGCATCCTTCGTTCGGCTCGACAATTCGTTCAGCGGTTGCAATTTAGTACGAACGGTCCATTGTTCGAGTGCTCAACCGCCCGATAGCCTTAGAGGTTGAGGGGATTGCGTGAGCGCCTTTCTGGACAAACTGCCGACGATTCTGATTCTTGCTGTGCTCGTGGGAATTTTCCTTTCGCTGAGGAAACATGCGCCCTCAGTCCGGGTACGCTTGTGGACGTACGCATGGGCCTTGATTTTCTTGCACTTCTTCGTGCAAGTCTTCGAAACGCATACGGGAACCCCTGAGCTGATCTTCGAATCGATCGATCTAGCTTCGCTTGAGCTCTCGGCGCTCGTATTCGTTGTGTCGATGATGTTTTCGTTTGAAAATCGCGCGAATCGTACTGGCCTCCTTGTGATGCTCGGTGTCCCGACGCTTTTTCACGCTGTTGCTGTCACGTTCAACTGGAATATCCCCGGAACGCTATCGATCGCGCTCGGTATTATTTTTTTCGGTGGCGCTTTGTTCCCTCTTTTCGCGCATCCGCGTTCGCGGATTTTTAATGCCGGTTTGGCCCTGGTTTTGGCTGGAGCGGGCGTCTGGGCGATTCACGATCAGCTTCAAGGCAATTCCGACTTTGCCGTGAATGCGATCCTCACGCTGGGATTCGGCCTTTGCGGCGTGCTTTGCTGGCGACGTTACGCACGGCGGTCG
>JBOGNE010000087.1:0-27403 GCA_050747005.1 Candidatus Acidiferrales bacterium | reverse complement strand
CAAGGCAGCGGATGCCGTTCTGGCGCAGCAGCACCTTAAACCCGACGACGTTCGCGGAGTTTGCGCCGGCATTGCTGGTGCAGGCCGCGAGTCCGTTGCGAGGCGCGCGGTCGAATCTCTGCAGCGGCGTTTTCCGAGCGCCGGCGTGGAAGTAACCACCGATCTGGCAATCACCCTCGAAGCGGCTGTCGGCGAACGAGAGGGAATTGTCCTCGTCGCCGGCACGGGATCGGCTGCGTTCGGACGCAACGCGATGGGCCAGACGGCCCGTTCGGGCGGCTACGGCCCCTGGCTTAGCGACGAAGGGAGCGCGTTCGATATCGGCCGCCGCGCTCTGGCAGCCGTCGTCCTCGCGGATGAGCGGCGCGGTCCGTCCACGGCGCTTTCGGACCAGCTTTTCAAATGGCTCGATTGCAAGGAATGGGACGATGTGGTCGCCGCGGCGATGAGAAAACCTGACGAAGTGTTTCCGCGAATGTTTCCGCTGGTGGCGAAGTCCGCCGGCGAAGGCGATTCAGTCTCGCGGGAGATCCTCTCGGGCGCCGCTGAGTCGCTGGCGGAGCTTGTGGGGAGCGTAGCCGAAAGGCTTGAAATGCGGAATCGCCAAATCTCCATCGCGCTAGCTGGCGGCACGATTGGACGAAGTGAATTCTTCGACGATGCTCTTCGCGCGGCGCTGCATCGAATCGCGCCTCGCGCGGACATCGTCTCGCTCGCAATGACGCCTGCGGAAGCAGCCGCCAGGCGCGCAGCCCGCCTTGCGCCGCACAAGTCCGATGCCTGACGAACGGGCACCGCGGATCGATCGCGCGCGTTCGGCTTCCGGCGATGAGCTGAAATCCCTCATCCATGAGACCGAAGAGGACGTGCTCCTCGCCATGCTTGAGAACCCGCACCTCGAAGATCCTCACGTCGCCTCGCTCCTCGAGCGGCTCGATCTTTCCGCGAAAGTTGTTGCCGCCGTGGCCGCGCAGAGCAAATGGGCCGCAAACGAAGGCATTCGCCTCCGCCTGGCGCGCCATCCGCGGACGCCGCGCCGCATCGCGCTCGCTCTTCTCCGCCAGCTTTTTCTATTCAATCTGGCAAGACTCAGCCTGTTTCCGTCGGCTCCGGCGGAAATCCGGCGTGTGGCCGAAGAACTCATCATCACCAGGATTCCGCATCTCGCCATTGGAGAAAAGTTGACCCTAGCCCGCCGCGGCCCATCGCGCGTCGCGGGCGCGATTCTCGCCGAAGGCCATCCGCAGGCGATTAAACTCGCTCTTTGCAATTCGTTTTTAACCGAAAGCCAGGTGCTCAAAGTGCTCGCCAAGGCGGGAGTTCAAGTGCGTGTGGTGGCGGCTGTCGCGCAGCATCCAAAATGGTCGGTGCAATACAATGTCCGCGTCGCGCTTCTGCGAAATCCGCACACGCCCGTGCCGTGCCTTCTGGCGTTTCTTCCCAATCTGACACTGAGGGATCTGAAAGATATTTCAAAGCTCGAGTCGCTCGCTCCTCATGTGAAAAGGTACATTCAGCAGGAACTTGCGCGTCGCGCGCACGGAGCACCTGAGCGCGAGAAGTAAAAATTTCGTACAATCAATCGGGCGTGACGTAGCGCCGCCCTTCAGGGCGGCATGCTGGGCTAATGCTCGGCGCCAGGACACCAAGCAATTCGTGCGTTGAGAGAAAACGCATCATTCGGCCATTTTGCAGCAGCTATTTGGGAGTCGTAGTTTCTAGCTTGTCCTGAGATACGAAGGGCTTGGGCGATAAGGCCACGGTTCGTAGGGGGTCGGAGCTTTAGCTCCGACAATAAGAGCTTGGCCCCTCAGGGGTTTTAACCCCTGAGGCCGGCCCGTCAAGCGATCAACTTGGAACTCGTCATGTCGCGGGGGTAGGAGTGGGAAAGTTACAGAAGCAGATGCGCTGGATTATTGTGCTGGGCGGCCTCATTTTTATAGGCGTGCTGGTCTATTCCTCGTGGCAGGCAAATCGTAACCAGTTCGAAGTGTGCATGGCCTTCAAGGGCGCAAGCCACTGCGCGACGGCCATGGGTGCAACGTCTTCGCAAGCCATTCGCAGCGCCCAGGAAATCGATTGCCAGCTTTTGTCGCGCGGCCGCGACGAAAACATGGTTTGCTTGGATACCCAGCCATCGAGCGTCCGCCCCGTGAAGTAACCGGCCGGCACAATGGAACCTGGATTAGGAGTGCTACTCGTTTGGAGTGCTTTGGAGCTCAAGAGACGTTCCACCGCAGCTTCCTCCGCCCGCGTCTCTACGTGTTAACAGTAGCGTGCCGGGGTTAGCTGCATTACTCAGCCGGATTACTAGGTCGGTTGAGTCATAACCGCGGTCACCAGGTGCCGTTCCTTTCTCTATGTGGAGAACATAGGTTCCGTTCGGTATCCCGCCGAATAAGAAATGGCCGTCAGCATCTGATATGGCACTATAAACCGCACCGGTGAGCGGGTCATGCAATTTCAGTCTCGCTTCGCTTATCGGGACGTTGACTCGATGTAAGTAGTTCCACAGAGGCGTGCCACCCTGACTGGGTTGCGAGTCAATCAATCTTCCTGCAATTTGGCGAGTTGCCGGCGCCAAGTCGCCCCACTCATAGCTCACAGTCTTTTTGGCCTTTCTTGTTGTTCGAGTGCTGATGTGGAAGCATTGGGTACCCGCGATGACTCCCAATAGCTCTGCGGTTAGCCAATACTCCCCTGGCGGGAGGTCGGCAACACGGACGGTTCCGTTAGAGGCAGTTGTGCCGGAAAATAACTTATTGCCCTCTTCGCTAGCGACCCAAACACTAACGCCCGGGAGCGGCATGTCTCCATGGGTGACTTTGACGATGAAATCGTGACGCAACTCAATGCCGTTGTCGAGACATCCTGCTAATGAGCAGGCGGCAAGCGAGACAGGGAAGACCAAGAGCAGAATGAGAACACCGGCGGCCAATTTTTTCAATCGCTCACCTCGCTCGTAGCAAAGCATACTGAGCGCTTTACCAAAATTCCAGACAAATTAGTTGCCAATCGAAACTTGATTCAGCATCCGCCGCCGCGGTTATTTGACACTGCGATTTGCACTGCGTAGCATCTCAAAAGTGAGTGCGGAGGAAAAAGTCGGGTGATGACGCGCTGTCTGAATTGCGGAGCCGAACGCGATACCGACATTTGCGATGCCTGCGGCCTGGGCTCAACCGAGGCGGAATTTTCGCTCCGAAAAAAGCTACTGAATCGCACGGCCGTATTCCTGCTCGGTGCGATCGCCTTTGTGGTTGCGGCGAACCGCTATCCCGCCCTCGAACTCGACAATATTCTGATTTTCATCGGCGTTCTTTTTTTCGTTACGCTTGGGCTGGGTATGTGGGTCGAACGCCGCGCTTTGCGACACGCCGAAGTGGAAATTCCCAAGAGGATTTACTACGGGCTGATTCCGGTTCCGTGGCTTCTGGCCGTGCTTCTGCTCGCCAACGGCGCTATCGATGCCTCGCCGACGCATCCCGTCGAAGCTCGCGTGATTGGCAAATTTTCGATGCCGGGTCCGGTTCAGAGTCGTCGGCTCATCGTGGACTCATGGCGCGAAGGCCGCCGCGTGGAACGCATCCCCGTCGATCGCGAGGATTTCGATCGCATCAACACGGGCGATGTAATCGTGGTTGAGCTTCACGACGGGCTGGTGAGCGTTCCCTGGGTTTCAGGCGTCTCGCGCGAGTAGTTTTTTCGCACGGAGCTACTCTCGCCCCGTTAGCAGCTTGTTGAAAAAAGGCGGGTGTCATTCTGAGGTCCGTTTTGTGGACCGAAGAATCTCTCTTTTCGTTGGCATTCTCGCGAAGAGAGATTCTTCGCTTCGCTCAAAATGACGATGGCGGCGGGTTTTTCAGCAAGTTGTTAAATCCTCGCTGGATTCTGACGCCGCAAGAATTCGCCACTCCCAGGCTTTCCCATGAATTTGCCGTTCTCGACTACGACCCGCCCGCGCGACAGCACGACTTTCGGTACTCCCTTCACGCGAGTCCCTTCAAACATCGAGTAGTCGACTCGCATGTGGTGCGTTTTCGCGCTGATGGTCTGCTCCTCATCAGGGTCAAAGATCACAATGTCCGCATCCGACCCCGCAGCCACCGTTCCTTTTCGCGGGTAGAGTCCAAATAATTTTGCCGGCGCCGTGGAAACCAGTTGCACGAATCGGTTGACGGAGAATCGCTTGCCATGCACGCCGCCGTTGAATACCAGGCTCAAGCGATGTTCGATGCCCGGTCCGCCATTCGGGATTTTTGTGAAGTCATCCTTGCCCATTTCCTTCTGCTCCTTGAAGCAGAACGGGCAGTGATCGGTGGAAACGACCTGCAAATCGTCTTTCGCCAGCCCTTGCCAGAGCTTTTCCTGATGCCATTTTTCCCTGAGAGGCGGCGTGAAAACATATTTCGCGCCGTCGAATCCGGGCCCGTTCATGTCGTCCAGCGAAAGGTACAGGTATTGCGGACAGGTCTCCGCATACGCGCGCAATCCTCGGTCGCGAGCTTCGCGCACTTTTTCGAGTGCCTCGTTGCAGGAAAGATGAACGATGTACACGGGCGCTCCAGCCATTTCCGCCAGCGCGATGGCCCGCGAGGTGGCTTCCGCCTCTGCCGTAGTGGGCCGCGTGAGCGCGTGATATTTCGGCGCGCGCTTCCCCTCGGCCAGTGCCCGCTGCACGATCACGTCGATCGCCCCGCCATTTTCCGCATGCATGCAAATCATTCCACCGGAGTCCGCCGCGGAACCCATCGCCTTGAAAATGCTGGCGTCGTCCAGCATGAAAACGCCCGGATACGCCATAAAAAGCTTGAAAGTCGGGACGCCTTCACCAACGAGCGACTTCATTTCCTGCAATTGCGCCCCGGAGATATCGGTGATGATGCAATGAAACGCATAGTCGATGGTCGCCTTGCCGTCTGCCTTTTTCATCCACGTATCGAACGCGTGTCGCAGCGTCTGGCCTTTGTATTGAATTGCGAAATCGATCAGAGTTGTCGTTCCGCCAAACGCCGCCGCCACCGTTCCCGTCTCGAAATCGTCGGAGCTCGTCGTTCCTCCGAACGGCATGTCCAGATGCGTGTGCACGTCGATGCCGCCGGGCATCACGTAGCGGCCCCGCGCTTCGATCACGCGTCCCGCATTTTCCGCGGGCAGTCCCGCGCCGGTCGCCGTGATCTTTCCGTTGTGAATTCCCACGTCGCCGGCATACGTGTCCGTAGCCGTGACGATCGTGCCGTTGCGAATTAACGTGTCGAAATGCATCAGAGTCTCCAGAATTCCAATAGAGCAGTTCGCGGACGGTTGAAAAATTATCTTCGTTCGTCATTCCCCAGCGTAGCGAAGAATCTCTCTTCGCAAACGCCGGTTACGCCTGTGGGTGTTTCCCAACAAACTCGTAGTTTACGCTCTTCGGCTGCTGAATTCAGCCCGCGGCGCTCCGCCGCTCTGCGTGAACGGACCTGCCGCGCTGCGCGTTGTTCGATTTGCGGCTTACATACGAATCGGCCGGATCAGAGCCCGATGCCCGGTGCTATAATCGCTCCTTTCCGCTGTCGTGACTGCGTGGCAACTCGGCGTCTTGGAAGGGCGGGATTCCCGTCGTGAGGGCCGACGGTTCGATACGGCTTTCGCTGCCGAAGCCACGAATGTGCGGTTCTCACACAGACTTCGTTGCCCTGGCGGCATGAGTTGGCCATGACACTTCGCGAAACCGCTCCCAAACTAACTTCCAAGCAGTACGAAAAGAATTTTGCTGAAATTTCGCCGAAGATGACCCCTCGTCAGGCGGCTATCGAGTCGGAGCGCTGTTTGTATTGCTTTGACGCCCCTTGCATTCAGGCCTGCCCGACTCGCATTGACGTGCCCGCGTTCATCCAAAAAATTGCTTCCGGCAATCTGCGCGGCTCCGCGCGGGTGATTCTCGAAGCAAACATCCTCGGACACAGCTGCGGCCGCGTTTGTCCCACCGAAGTCCTGTGCGAAGGCGCGTGTGTGATGCACGAAAAAGGCGAGGAGCCGATCGAAATCGGCCGCCTGCAGCGCTACGCCGTTGACCACGTGCTCGACAACCACATCCAGCTTTTTCACGCTGGCCCGTCTAATGGCAAGCGCATCGCCTGCATTGGTTCGGGACCTGCATCCCTCGCCTGTGCCGCCAGCATGGCGCAACTCGGATACAGCATGACGATTTTCGACCGCAATGAAATTCCAGGCGGCCTCGATACTTACGGCATCGCCGCCTACAAACTTCGCGCCAGCGATGCGCTTCGCGAAGTCGAAATGGTTCGCGATCTCGGCATCGAGTTCCGTCAGAACACCGAAATCGGGCGCGATATCAGTTTCGCGCAGCTCGAACGCGATTTTGAAGCGATCTTCATCGGCGTGGGGCTCGGCGAAACGTGGGAACTCGACATCCCGGGCGCAAATCTGGCCGGCGTGTGTGGGGCCATGGAATTTATCGAAGGCACGAAAATCGGCGCATTTTCGGAAGCAGAAGTCGGCCGGCGCGTGGCTTGCGTCGGCGCGGGAAACACGGCGATTGACGTCGTCACGGCCGCGAAGCGCCTCGGCGCGGAAGTCGTTCACCTGATTTATCGTCGTGGTGAGCAGGAAATGCCCGCGTTTGCGTACGAATACGAACTCGCGAAACTCGATGGCGTCACCTTTCACTGGTTCACTCAGCCCGTGCGCATCCTCGGCGACGGCGATCGCGTGGTCGCGATTGAATGCGTGCGCACGCGGACCGAGAAGCGCGGCGACGGCGGCAAATCAAGGATTGCGGTCGTTCCGGGAAGCGAATTTACGCTCGAAGTCGATATGGTCATTCGCGCGATTGGCCAGAAACCTGTGACCGATAAATTTCGCGAAGTTGCGGGAATCGAGGTGCGCGGCAACGGCGCCATCGCGACCAATAGCCATCACCAGACCGGCCACGCAAAATATTTTGCCGGCGGCGACTGCGTCAACGGCGGCAAAGAGGTTGTCGACGCCGTTGCGGAAGGCATGGCGGCCGCGCGCGGAATCGACGAGTGGCTCGGCGCGCCCCGGGGCAAGCGGTAACTGCCGTGCAAGTGCCCGATGCGCTCGCGGAGCGGTTGCCCTTCTTAGAAGTGTTCGAAAATGATTGGGATTCGGTGCCTCGCCTGGCGCTGGCGGCTTGGCTCGTCTTTTACGCATTCTTTCTTTACGACGCAGCGCGTGGCAGCGGGCTCCGGGTAATGATTGACCTGGTTTTCGTGCCGATCCATGAAGGCGGACATCTGCTCTTTCGCTTTTTCGGCGAGTTCCTGTACATCGCTGGAGGAACTTTCCTCCAGCTTTTTGTTCCCGCGGCGCTGGCCATTTATTTCGCGTTCCGGCGGCAAGCGCAGGGAACCGCTTTCTGTGGGTTCTTTTTTTTCGAGCAGCTTCTTCCGATCTCCGTTTACATGGCGGACGCGCGCGCTCAAGATTTGCCTCTGCTCACGGTCGGCGACGCCGACTACGTGATCCATGATTGGAATTATCTTTTCGGCCGCCTCGGCCTTCTCGCGCATGACACGCAAATCGCGGCGTTCGTGCGCACGATCGGCTGGCTCGGCATGCTTGCCACCGTTGTATGGCTCATCTGGCGCGGTCTCGCGCGCGATTCGCGAGCCGGCGTCAATGCTAGTATTTAATGACCGAGCTATCGCGCCGCAAAGCTATAGCCTTTGTAATTGCGTCAGGGCTGGCTTCACAGTTTGCGGAAAAATGCCCGAATAATGCGTTCTATCGCAAGTCACGAAATTGTTCGGTGTTGTAGCGCCGGGCTTTAGCCCGGCATGGCGCCTTGACGGACAGCGCCTACATGTAATGTATTTTTTCGCAAGCTGTTTTTCAGCCGTGCCGTAAGTCGCGCCATACAATGCGGCTTCAGCCGCTGAGGGCTCGGTTGTAGCAGTTCTCACGCAGACTCTATTGCTGGCGCGAGCGACCCGGTTCCTGGAGGTGAATGATGGCGGATCTGCGAATCAAGTTTTGTGGGATCGAATCGCCGAACCCTTTTTGGCTCGCGTCGGGACCTCCCACGAACACCGGCGGGCAAGTGATGCGAGCGTTCGACGCGGGCTGGGGCGGCGCGGTTTGGAAAACCATCGGCGAGCCGATTCAAAACACATCGTCTCGCTACGGCGCCATCGATTACAACGGCTCGAAAGTAATGGGCTTCAACAACATCGAGCTCATCAGCGACCGGCCTCCCGAGGTCAACCTTCGCGAGATCGCCGAAGTGAAGAAGCGTTATCCGAAACATTTGGTTATCGCGTCGCTGATGGTGGAATCGAAACGTGAGACGTGGCATGACATCGTGCACCGCGCGGAAGACGCCGGTTCCGATGCGCTTGAATTGAACTTCGGCTGCCCGCATGGCATGAGCGAGCGCGGCATGGGCTCGGCAGTCGGCCAGGTTCCCGAATACACGGAAATGATCACGTCGTGGGCGAAGGAAGCGGCGAAAACGCCCGTGATTTCAAAGCTCACGCCCAACGTTACCGACATCACGCATATCGCGCTCGCCGCCGAGCGAGGCGGGGCCGATGCCGTCAGCCTGATTAACACCATCAACTCACTGATGAGCGTCGATCTCGAGACGTTTGCGCCGCGCCCGAACGTCGGCGGCAAATCATCGCACGGCGGCTACTGCGGCCCCGCCGTCAAGCCCATCGCCCTGCATCTGATTTCGAGCGTTGCCAAGAAAATTAAAATTCCTATCGTCGGAATCGGCGGCGTGGGGAACTGGTCGGATGCCGCCGAACATATTGCCGTCGGCGCTTCGATCGTTCAGGTCTGCACCGCCGCGATGCACTACGGATTCCGCATCGTCGAGGACATGGCCGACGGCCTCAACACCTACATGGACGACCGCGGCTTCCGCGCCATCGAGGATTTTCGCGGACGCGCCGTGCCGAACGTGATGGATTGGGGCGATCTCGACTTGAATTACAAGATCGTCGCGCGCATCCGCGCCGATCTATGCATCGGCTGCCAGCTTTGCTACGTCGCCTGCGAAGATGGCGCGCATCAATGCATCGAGCGCGCACCGGAGAAAAACAGCAAGCACAACCCGAATGGAATGGAAGTCCACGTCCCGCGAATCATCGAGGAAGAATGCGTCGGCTGCAATCTTTGCGCGCTGGTTTGCCCGGTCGATGGCTGCATCACGATGGAGCAAATCGATACCGGCGAACCGCCCATGTCGTGGAAAGAAAAAACGCGCGGCGCCCAGGGACTCTCTCCTCAATAGACCGCGCGAAAATCGATTGGATGTGGGAGTTCAACGTCGATCGTGTTGCTGCCGTAATCTTTTAGAGTAAAACGAATCGAAGTTGCCGGCCCAACGTCCCGCACGCTCCAGTTTTCGCTGGGAATCACGCGCGATGCATTTCGTAGATCGTCACTCTCAAAATCTTGCCCCTGCGCGTGCAAATCGGTCGGAATGACCAGATACGCGAGCTTGGCTTTCGTGTCGAGAGAAATGTAGCGGTGGCCAATCAAAATCAGCAGCAGATTCGATTCCTTTTTCTTCTCGGGCTGGTAAACGTTCCACTTCAAAGGAGGCTTGTCGCCGATTTTTAGCTGCGCTTCTTCCACCGGCCTCCAGTGGAATTTGCTGGAATCGTTCGAAGCGTGCGCGCGCAACGCCGGAAACGCCAGAGCCACGCCAAAACACGCCACGATGAGTCCGCGGGCAGCTCTGCGAAAGGGAGATGTATGCGTCATCAAAGTCCGCGCGAATCTGAGTTCATTGTACTGGAAGCCGTCGCGATAGAGGAGTTACGAAAGCGGCGGCGCACGCGCAATTAACAATGTCCCACGAGAGGCCCCGGTATTGATCGTCATTCTGAGCGAAGCGAAGAATCTCTCTTCGCGAACTGTAGGCGCAAGGCGGTACTGCGGAACAGAGGCTGCTAGTAAATGTTCGACTCCCGTTTCCGTGCGGTGTAATCGACGTAAACGATCTTGGTTTCCGTGTAAAACTCCATCGCGGCGCGGCCCACCTCGTGCGGTCCCACGCTGCTTTCCTTCGCTCCGCCAAAGGGCACGTGAGCTTCGCCGCCCACCGTCGGCGAATTGACGTGAGTCATGCCGGTCTCGATCTTGTCCACGAACTCAAAAATCCTGTTCGAGTCGCTCGAATAAATCGAGCTCGAAAGCCCGTAGCGCACCGAATTTGCGACGCGAAGCGCCTCGTCGAAATCCTTCACGCGTATCACGCTGAGCACGGGCCCAAATATTTCTTCCTGTGCGAGGCGGCTTTCCGCGCGGACGCCGTCGAAAATCGCGGGCGCGACGAACCATCCCTTGTCGAACTTTGGCCCGGCCATCCGTTCGCCGCCGCAAAGCAGCTTTCCTTCCGCCTTTCCGATGTCCAGATATTCGACGACCTTGTTCATCTGCACGTCGTCCACCGACGGTCCTGTTTCGACGCCCGCATCGAGTCCGTTGCCAACGATGAATTTCCTGGCTCGCTCAACGAGCATCGAAACGAATTGTTCCGCAATTGTCTCTTCGACGATCGCGCGGCTCGTCGCCGTGCAGCGCTGCCCCGTTGCCCCAAACGCTCCGGCGATGATTGCATCCCGCGCCAGCTGCAAATCTGCATCAGCCAGCACCACCACCGGGTTCTTTCCACCCATTTCACACTGAACTTTCTTCATCCGTTCGGCGCCTGCGGCGTAAAGCCCGCGCCCAACCGCGGTCGAGCCAGTGAACGAAAGCGCGTTCACGTGCGGATTCTGCACCAACTCGTCGCCCACCTGTTCGCCCGCGCCAAGCACCACGTTCAGGACGCCGGCCGGCAACCCGGCCTGTTCAAAAATCTCCGCGATCCGAATCGCGCAAAGCGGCGTAAGCTCCGCCGGCTTCAGCACCATCGTGTTTCCAAACACCAGCGCCGGAGCAATCTTCCACACGGGAATTGCCACCGGGAAATTCCACGGCGTGATTGCTCCCACCACTCCCAGAGGTCGGCGAATCGTGTACGCAAAATTCCTCGGCAATTCGCTGGGCAGCGTTTCGCCCGTCATGCGCCGCGCTTCGCCAGCCATGTATTCCAGAATATTGATCGACCGCTGCACTTCGCCCAGCGAATCCTTCAGGATCTTGCCCTCTTCCCGGGTCAGCAGCCGCGCCAGTTCCTCCTTCTGTTCTTCCATCAGCCGCACAGCCTTGAATAGAATCTTTCCGCGATTCGGAGCGGGAGTGTCGCGCCAGGCAGGGAACGCCTCCTTCGCGGCAATGATGGCCTGCTTCATTTCTTCGCGGGTCGAAAGCGGCACGCGCGCCACCACCTCGTCCGTGTTCGCGGGATTACGCCGCTCGATCACCTTCGGCGATTTCGATTCCACCCATTCGCCGTTGATGAAATTCCTGCAAAGCTGATCTGTCGCGATTGCCGTTGTCATTCATTGTCTCCGAGCAGAGTCATTTCTAAGCCGACGCGGCGTCAGCCTTGAGGCCCGTTGTTGTCTCTTGGGTGCAGCCAGGGGCCGGACAGACGTAACGAAGTTTGCCAATTGGCAATTCTTCGCAGGCAAACATCCAATAGCGGTGTTCAAAGCAACGGGGATCCTTTGCATCGTGACCCGTCGCCGGGTTCCTCCCGTCAAGGTCTCTGTACCCATTTAGTTCGGTATACACTCGGTTACAATGCGGTTCACGGCAGCGGTGCGCAGCAGCTCTGTCATGGACGTCTATCACGAGTTCCGCAGAGACCATTTGACCGTGCCCCCTGTCGCACAATCGAACGAGTCCCACTTTGATCTCAGGCATTATTTCTTACCTCGCCAAACGATTTATCGAGCAAACGAATTCCCTCATCTACGTCGACTTTCGAGATGTTCATCGGCGGCGCCATGCGGATTACGTTGCCGTAGAGCCCGCCCTTACCGACGAGCAAGCCGTTGGCGCGCGTACGTTCCAATATCTGGGTTGTTTCTTGCGGCGCTGGCTCCTTCGTCTTGCGGTCTTTCACCAGTTCGAGCGCCTGCATCATTCCCATCCCGCGAACGTCCCCAATCAGCGGATGCTTGTCTTTTAACTCTTCGAGCTTCTTGCGGAAGTATCCGCCCACCACATGAGTATTCTCCCGCAGGTTTTCTTCCTCGATCACTTCAATCACGGCGCGCGCCGCGACGGACGTTACCGGATTGCCGCCAAAAGTCGAAATCGTCAGCCCTTGATATTTGTCCGCAATCTCGGCGGTCGTCGTGGTCAATCCAACCGGTACGCCGTTGCCCATGCTCTTTGCGGACGTGATCATGTCCGGCGTCACTTCCCACTGCTCGATGCCCCACCATTTTTTGCCGGTCCGTCCCCAGCCGGTCTGCACTTCGTCCGAGATGAAAAGGCCGCCATAGTTTTTCACGATGCGGTAAACGATCTTGAAATATTCCGGCGGAGGCGTGATAAACCCTCCGACGCCTTGGATCGGTTCGGCGATAAATGCCGCAATCGAACCACTCGTCCCGGTTTGGATTAGATTTTCCACGTCGTTCGCGCAAGCCACTCCACAATCGGGATAAGTCAGATGCAGCGGGCAGCGGTAGCAATAGGGATTAATCGCGTGCGAAACGCCCACGCTGATTACGCCGGCCTTGCGCCACGCCGCTTGCGCCGTTACGGACTTCGCTAGCGATGACGCGCCCGCGTATCCATGCCGCAGCGCGACCACGTCGTAGCTCGGTCCCGCCATCCGTGCCAGCAGGATCGCCGCTTCGTTCGCTTCCGTGCCCGAGTTTGTGAAAAAGCTCTTTTGCAATTTACCCGGCGTGATCTCCGCGAGCTTTTCCGCGAGCGCCACGATGGCCTCGTTGGGGAAGAGCGTCGAAGTGTGCTGGAGCTTGTCAACCTGCGCCTTGATCTTTGATGTGACTTTCGGGTTGCAATGGCCGACGCCGATCGTGACGATGCCGCCGAAAAAATCGAGGTACTTGTTGCCTTCGATGTCCCACAAATATTGCATCGAGGCGTGATCGGCGACCAGCGGCTTCTGGTAATAATTCGCCACTGCCGGCCACAGGAATTCCTTGTGCTTCCGCACAATCTCCTCGCTGCGCGTCGGCGTAATCTTTGGTTGCGTTGTCATCTGAAACGTCCTCCGTCAGGGCGCGACCGCCCTCCCGCTGAGAAGCCAAAGTCGTCATTCTGAGCGGGGCGAAGAATCTCTCTTCGTACGTCGCAAAGGGCGACTCGTAGCACTGCTCGCCAGCGTTCTTAGTCGGCCGCGTCTGCCGTCTTGATTGCGGCGCTGGTCCGCGAAATCTCGCCATAGGATTCCGGCCGCCGGTCGCGGAAGAATTGCCACGTCGAACGAACCTGGTCCATTTCCTCGAGATCGAGGTTTGCAACCAGCACTTCGTCCTTTTCGCGGCTGGCCTGCGCAAAAATCTTCCCGCGCGGATTGCAGAAATAACTCTTTCCGTAGAATTCGCCGATATTCCAGGGCGATTCTTTTCCCACGCGATTGATCGCGCCGATGAAATATCCGTTGGCCACGGCGTGCGCCGGCTGCTCGAGCTCCCAAAGATATTCGCTGAGTCCCGCGACCGTGGCAGATGGGTTGAACACGATTTCCGCGCCGTTCAATCCCAGGATGCGCGCGCCTTCGGGGAAGTGCCGGTCGTAGCAGATGTACACGCCGATTCGCGCGAATTTCGTTTGAAACGTGAGATATCCGGTGTTTCCCGGCGTGAAGTAAAATTTCTCCCAGAATCCGGGATGGCAGTGCGGGATGTGGTGCTTGCGATATTTCCCGAGATACTTTCCATCCGCGTCGATCACGGCGGCCGTGTTGTAGAAGACGCCGGTCATCTCGCGCTCGTAGATCGGAACCACCATCGCCATTTCGTGCTTCTTGGCGAGCTTGCGCATGCGTTCGACAATCGGGCCGTCCGGAACCGCCTCGGTCAGCTCGTACCACTTCGATTGCTGTTCCGCGCAGAAATAGGGGCCGTTGAAGAGCTCCTGCAGGCAAAGTATCTGCACTTTTTTCTTCGCGGCGGCCGCAATCAGCTTCTCGTGCTTCTCGATCATTTTTTTGCTGATGTCGCGAATCGAATATTTTTCGGGCGACCATTCGCACCGCGCTTGAATCAGCCCGCATCGCACCAGACGTGCCACAAGTCACCTCCGCGCATCGTTTCGCGAGCAGTTTACTCCGCGGCGCCTGACCCGGCAAGCGAATGCCCGCTTTCTGAAAGCGGGCGAGTGCCTCTTTCTCGTTTAGCGGTCGCGAAAGGCGCGGCGACGAACGCCATTTCCCGTATAATTCGCGAACCATCCATGGAACGCGTATTCAAATGTTTTTTCCGCAGCATGGGCCGCATCTACCCGGATTGCGTTACGATTGGGCAGGCCATTGCGTTCAACGCTTTCATCGCGTTTTTCCCGATTCTGCTGCTATGCATTGGCGTATTGAGCAGCACTTCGCTTTTTCACGGCGCGATCCGTGAAATCCAGGAACGCCTCAGCCAGATTCTCCCGCCGGGGAGCGACCAAGTCGTTGCGTCGTATTTTGTGCGGCGAGGGACGCACGTGTGGCGATGGATCTGGCTGGGCGCCGGGGGCACGCTCATCGCGGGCTCTCAGGTGATGGTCGGATACATTGAAGCCTTCCGGATGATCGAGCGCGATCCTATCCGCATCGGTTACTGGCATCGCCAATTTCGCGCGTTTCTTCTTCTGTGCATCACCCTGATCCCATCGCTTGCCGTAATCGTCATGACGGTATTCGGCAAGCAAGCCCGCGCGGGGCTGATACACCGGCTCGGGTGGCCCAATTTAATTCGCGAAGCTGGCTACTTGTTCTACGCGGCTGTCGTTTTCCTGCTGGCAATGTTCGTGCTGGTGTTGCTCTACCGCTTCGGACGCCCCGGCTACCGAAAATTTCGTGACCTGCTGCCCGGCGCTGCCGTGGCTACGATACTTTGGTGGGCGGTGGACATTTCTCTCGGGTTTTACGTGCGGAAGGTTCCTTATAACGTCATTTATGGCGGGCTCGCGGCCGCGATTGGCCTGATTATTTGGATGTACCTTACGGCGCTCGTCGTGCTCCTCGGCGACGCCTACAACGCCGAAGCCCGCCATACCGGCCGGCGCCGATAGCGGAGCTGCCCCCTGCTCTTGAGAGCGTATGTGGCAACTCCGCCTTTTGAAAGGTTGGGGCGTCAGGGCACGGCTTCAGCCGTGCCGTAAGCGGCCCGAAATCAATGCGGTTTCAACCGCTGAGGCCATGAATTTCGAGTTGCCACATGAGCTCTTCAACCCCCCGCAAATGCCAGCAAATTTTTAGCTTTTGTAGCGCCGGGCTTCAGCCCGGCATGCCGCCTGGACTCTTCGCAAGTGCTCAGAGGAAGAGGACGGCGCTGCATTGCATTTTTCTGCAAGCTGTTTAGCCCCTGAAGCCACGAATGTGCAGCTCTCACGCGGCTTTTCAGCCGGATGTTAACTTCGCGGCAACATCGATGTCCTCCGGCCGCTTCTCGCGTTACACTTATATTGCGGTGAATTTCTCCGAAGTGGCGGATCCCTTCCATCCTGCGGAGACGCGATGAGCGAGATTCACGTCGAATGCTATTCAGGGCATCGCGCCGACGAGCGTCCTCTCCGTTTCGTACTGCGCGGGCGCCAGTTTGAGGTGAATGACCTCGATGGGCGCTGGTATTCACCCGAAGCAACATACTTTCGCGTCCTCGCGGACGACGGAAATTATTACGTTCTTCGCCACGACGAGACGCAGGACGCCTGGACGCTTGACGGCTTTCGCGCCGCGAAACAAGGGAGCGTATGAGACAGTTCACGCAGGACTTGCGGCGCCACGAACGCATTTTGGTACCGACCGGCCATACGATTCGCGTCGAGCGCAACGGCAGCGGTCCGGAAATCGCCGGCACGATATCGGTGATTGGTCTTGGCGGCCTGTTCCTTCGGACGCGAGATTTCCAGCCCGCCGGGACCGTCCTTCAGTTGAAGTTGATCGATTCGCTCGTCACGCTCGAATCGGCTTGCACCGTTCGGCGCGTCACCGATAATGGCATGGGGCTGGAAATCACGCACATATCTCCTTCCGACGAGCAAAAATTGAGGTTTCTCCTCGCGCAATTCAAAGCCTGAAGTACGGCGGTTCCCATCTGGCGGTTCTGGCCTGCCATCTGTTGTGCATCTCCGACTTCTTGGCCGGAGAGTCGGGCTTCCCGTTCCCAGCATTGACTCCTACGACTCCCCTGCAACTTTTGCGTTCCGCGAGGGTTAAACTGGGTGGAACGAGCGCGCCCCGCGTTTCTGATGCATGGCGCGCCGTTCCATTTCCGAGGCGGCGATGCGCCGAATGCGAAGACCGAAGATTTGCTATCGCCTGAACACTGGGGGAGCCGGGTTGTTTGCGGCTATTCTCGCGTTATCGCTCGCGATGGCCGTCTCTCATGCAAATGCCGACGCTGCCGTCCGCTCGAATCCGGCGAATTCAGCCACCCTCAATAAGAAATTTCGCGGCAAGCTGCCGATCACCGAATTGACCGAAGATGAAGCGATCCTCCATGCGCTGAACCGCCTCGCCTACGGCCCTCGCCCCGGCGACGTCGAACGCGTTCGCAAAATGGGCCTCGAAAAATGGATCGACCAGCAACTCGATCCAAGCTCCATCGACGACTCGGCCCTCGACCAGCATCTCGACCAATACTTGACAATCGGCATGTCCTCGAAGCAGCTTCTCGATATGTTCCCGCCTCCATTTCAGGTCGCCAAAAAGGAGGGGCTCTCCAAGGAGCAGGTCCAGGAGCAAACAAAACAACAGCAACAGGAAGCCGTCGCCGCGCTCAAGCCCACCGGCAACGCGAATATCGACAAAGCACAGCAGCAGCTCGCGAAGATGATTGGCCCGAACCGAATCGTCGCCGAGCTGTCCATGGCCAAGCTCGATCGCGCGATCTATAGCGACCGTCAGCTCGAAGCCGTGATGGAAGATTTCTGGTTCAATCATTTCAACGTCTTCGCCGGCAAGGGCGCGGACCGCTGGCTGCTCACCTCATACGTGCGCGACACGATTCGCCCGAATACGATGGGCCGTTTTCAGGATTTGCTGATTGCCACGGCCAAAAGTCCGGCCATGCTTTTTTATCTCGATAACTGGCTGAGCGCCGATCCCGCCGCGTTCCATCACATGCAGCAGGAAATCGCCATGCGCCGCGCGCGCTACCAGGGAATTTTCGGCGGCGGCTTTGCGCCTCCGCTCGGCTCATTCCCACCTCCCGCGGCAGCAGGAGGTCCGGGTGCGCCCAACCGAGCGCCTCCCGCAAAACAGGAGCGCGGCTTGAACGAAAATTACGGCCGCGAAGTCATGGAGCTTCACACCGTCGGCGTTGACGCCGGCTACACGCAGCAGGACGTGATCGAAATGGCCGAATGCCTCACCGGCTGGACCGTTCACGAGCCGCGAAAGGATCCCGAATTTTTCTTCGACGATCGCATTCACGCGCAGGGCAAAAAAGTTGTCATGGGCCGCGCGTTTGATTACGGCGGAATGAAAGACGGCGAGGAAGCCCTCAAATTTCTCGCCAGCCAGCCCAGCACGGCGAAATTCATTTCCACCGAGCTTGCCCGCCACTTCGTTTCGGACGATCCGCCGCAATCGCTCGTCGATCGCATGGCGCACGCCTACGAATCGAGCGGCGGCGACATTCGCGCCGTGCTTCGCACCATGATTTATTCGCCCGAATTTTGGTCGAAGGATGCCTATCGCGCCAAAGTGAAAACTCCCTTCGAGCTTGTCGCCAGCTCCGCCCGCGCGCTAAATGCCGACGTGGAAGTTTCGCTTCCGCTGGTCCAATGGATCGGCAGAATGGGTGAGCCGCTTTTTCTCTGCCAGCCACCTACCGGCTATACCGACAAATCCGAAATGTGGGTCAACACCGGCGCGCTTTTGAATCGCTTGAATTTCGCGCTCGCCTTCGCAACCAATCACATGCCAGGCGCAAATCTGGATCTGAGCGCCGTGCTTGGCCAGCAAGCAACAAGCGATCCCGACGCGGCGCTCGCTCGCGCTCTCAATATTTTTCTCGACGATCAAGTAGCGCCCAGCACGCGCCAGACGCTCGAAGCGCGGATGAGAGATCCGCAAATATTGCAGGCTCGGCTCGACGATCCGGTGAAGCAGGTGAACGAAGGCTTGATCGCCGGCCTGGTTCTCGGCGCGCCCGAATTTCAGCGCCGCTAGCCGGCTTCGAGTTTGTTTGGTGTTCGCGTCGTCATTCTGAGGGCCGATTTGTGGCCCGAAGAATCTCTCTTCGCTATGGATGGCCACGCGGTTTACGGAGGTTGGCAATGACAATTTCTCGCCGGTACTTCATAAAAAGCGGCGGTATCGCCATGCTCGGCATGGCGTCGCTGCCATCATTCCTGCAACGCGCCGTCGCCGGCACCCTCGCGCCCAACAAAAAGAAACTCGTCGTGCTCTTCCAGCGCGGCGCGATGGACGGCTTGAACGTCGTCGTCCCGTTCGCCGAGCCGAATTATTACAATCTGCGTCCCACCATCGCGATTCCGCAGCCGCGCCAGGGCGGCGCCGAAGCTGCCATCGATCTCGACGGCTTCTTCGGTCTGCATCCAAGCCTTCAGCCGCTCCAGCCGCTCTTCCAGAGTGGCCAGCTTGCCATCGTGCAAGCGGTTGGCTCGCCCGACCCCACTCGCTCGCATTTCGACGCGCAGGATTTCATGGAGTCCGGCACGCCCGGCCTGAAAGCCACCGATGACGGCTGGCTCAATCGCGCGCTTCAAACCATGCCGGAAGAAAAGCCGTCGCCCTTCCGCGCCGTCGCCTTCGGACCGTATCTACCGCGCACGCTGCAAGGAACCGCGCCCGCGGTCGCGCTCCCCGATCTCAAGCAATTCAAAATGTACGGCCCGCCGCAAACGGTCGAGGGCGGCTTCGAATCCATGTACGCGCAGACGGTTGACCAGGCTCTTCGCGGCGTCGGCGCGGAAACCTTCGAAGCCATCGACCAGCTCAAGAAAATCAATCCCGACAACTACCAGCCCGAAAATGGCGCGCAGTATCCGAAGAGCCGCTACGGCCAGAGCCTGGCGGAAATCGCCGAGCTATTCAAATCCGACGTGGGCCTCGAAGTTGCCTTCCTCGATAGCGGCGGCTGGGATCATCACGTCAACGAAGGCGGCGTGCAGGGCCAGCTCTCGAATTTATTGCGCGATCTGGGGCAGGGAATCGCCGCGTTTCATCAGGACATGGGCGACCGCATGGAGGACGTGGTCTTCGTCAGCATGTCCGAATTCGGCCGCACCGCGCACGAAAACGGCAATCGCGGCACCGACCACGGCCACGCCAATTGCATGTTCGTGATGGGCGGCGGCATCAAAGGCGGGAAAGTTTACACGCGTTGGCCCGGCATGAACGAAGGCCAGCTTTATCAGGGACGCGATCTCGCCGTCACCGCCGACTATCGCAGCGTCCTCGGCGAAATCATCGCCAGCCATCTCGGCGACCGCAATCTCGGCGCCGTCTTCCCCGGCTTCGCCAACGACCCGCGCCAATTCCTCGGCCTCGTGCGTTCGTAGGGGCGCCCCTTGCTGCGCCCGTCGCGCCCAACGCAATTTGGCCGTCATTCTGAGCGAAGCGAAGCGCGCCTTGCGCGCCCCGCGAATTCCGCGGGGAATCTCTCTTTGCTTTTTGCCTAGCGCCTTTTCGGCCGTTCCTAGGGCGCGGCTTGCTGCGCCCTGCCGTGTCCGCGTGGTCTCGTTCTCGGTCGCGCCGGTATCTCGTCGGCTCTTTCGCTTTTTGCCGTTGTAGCGCCGCCCTTCAGGGCGGCATGCCATGCGTGCGAACCTGCGGTCCGCACTCGTGGGGGTCGAGGATGGCGAACACATCGCGTGCGCGCGACCCTCCGCATATTTGCGGGCGCCCCTCGAGATCATTTTCGGTTGCCCTCGGTCCCTTCGCTTTGTTTTCATGAAGTTACGACGGTTTTGAATCGAACGCGTTTTCGGTTGCTTTTGCCGGATTGGGTGGCATCCTGCCGTTCCTTCGCTTACGCGCTCGATTTTCGTTCGTCACGCTCACGCGTCGATCGTAGCGGGCTTTGACATCAATGCAAGCGAGCGAAGCTGTGAAGTTCTGGAGGCTAGAAGTTGGAGGCTATAGGCAGGAAAGACGCGGAACACCCTGCCTGCAAAATCTCTCTTGCGTTGTCATTCCGAAGCGTAGCGAGGAACCTGCTTTTCTCGTGCCCAAAACGTGGGTCATTGTGCCCTGAGCGTTCTTCCCGAACCTACCGAACTGTCTCGGCTAGAGTTTGCAATGCATCTCCCCTCAGGCACACGGTCTTCCAGTCATTCCAGAATTCAGCGCCGAGTTCCCGGTAAAAGTCAATCGCGGGGCGGTTCCAGTCCAACACGTTGAATATCACTCCGAAACAATTGCGCTCCCGAGCATGCGCTGCCACCCGCGCGATCAACGCCTTACCGACTTTTTTCCCTCGAAACTCCCCGCGAACGAACAGGTCTTCCAGGAATATGCCGCGTCCCTGAAACGACGAGTAGCACTCGAAGAAAAGCGCGTAGCCCGCCGGGACGCCGTCCCATTCGGCAATGAACGCGCGAAATTGTGGGTCGGCTCCGAATCCATCCCGCCGCAGGCTTTCTTCCGTAACCGCGGCCGAAAGCCGTTCAAACGCCGCGAATTCGTCGATCAAACCCTTGAGCAGCGGCGCGTCATCAGCCATAGCATTCCGAATCACCAGCATTTCAAGTCCTCCGAATCCAACAGCCACGCCACACGCGACCGCGCACAGCCCGCGTGCTGCCGTCCGCGATCATCGAAGCGTCGCTTGCTGCGCCCACGCCGGCAAATCTAGCCGTCACCAACGGCTGCACTTCATTTTGCAGGAGCACCGCGACGACTTTTGTGCCGCCGCTCAATCCGGGGCCAGGGGCAGACCGCTTGGGGCGGAACCGGTTGAAACCAGCGTCAGCGTGCAACTCTGGCTGGGGGAAACGCACGCAAGCGTTCCGACGCGGGGAATTTTGTGAATCGTGGCGTCGGGAAAAGACTGCGGCATCGGAGTGGCGCGGATCGATTCAGCCAAGTTTGCCAGCCCGGAATCGGGTCCGATGGGTTCCATGTCAATTACTTTCGAAGCGGCGTCAATGAGCATCAGATATTGAGCGATGCCCTGCGCCTGAGCGGAGTTGTCGACCTTTACGATGCGAATGGACCGCAGCCGATCGCGTGCCTCCAAGCTGTTTTTCATAGGGTCGCCGCTCCGCAGAACGGCGAGCTGTTTGCTGGCATCCTTTTCATCGTCACTCATGTCATGTTTCGCGGGAAGATTGTGGATGACCTCGGAGTACATTTCGACAGCTTCTTCCCTTTTGCCTTGGGCTGCATAGATGTGCCCGAGATGCGTGCCGATCGTCGAGTCGTCCCGCATCTGCCACGCCGCAAAGGTGTACTTTTCGGCTGCCGCGTAATCGCCCTGCTGAAACTTCACCCATCCCATCGTGTCCCAATACATGGCGAGTCTTAGCGACAGTACGGACAGCCGTGAAGGTTGCGTCCGCAGGGTTATTTGATTCGCCTCAACCTCAACCTCGTTGATTGCCTGCGCGGCCCATTTTTCCGCGACATCCAATGAAGATTTATGTTCGGCGAGTGTGTACGAGGCGGAATTTAGTATTGCGTCCGTTGGGTCGATGTCGATGGCACGCTGGAAGGCCGCGGCCGCTTTGGCATCCTGACGCGCTTCCAGGTACGAGCGGCCCAGAATGTACTGCGCCGATTGGTATTTCGGGGAAATCTCGATGGCGCGCTCCAGTTCGGGCACCGCTCGGTTCGGTTCGTGTAACGCCAGGTACACGGCGCCGAGACGTGTGTGAGCATCTCCGTCACCCGGGGCATTCGCAACTCTCTTTTGAAGCAGGTCCACGTCCTCTGAGTATTTCTTCTCGTCGTTTAGCACCCAATCCATATTCAAATAGGTCAAGCGATCCTCCGGCGAAAGAGCCAGATACTTGCGGAAGGCAGCTTCTGCATCCGGAAAATCAGGAATGTACATATAGGACCTGCCAAGCTCACGCCATGCATTGGCATACTTCGGATCGATTTTCAGAGCGGATTGGTAGCTTCTGGCGGCATTGGCATAGTTCCCAAGCCTGGCTTCGGCCCGTCCTTGTTTATAAAGTGCCGCTGCTCCCGGCAAAGGAGAATAAGGACTCGCCGAATTTAGTGGAGAGTTTGCAGTTGGGCTGCCCCTGGCAATTTCAGTTTTTGTGTCAACCTCGCCCAACGCGTGGAAGACGTTCTTTTGAAACTCTGAGTAATCCTTCTGTCTGGGCAGAGGCAGGTTCGCGGCTCGTAGATTCAATCGCCACTCGGCCCGCAGCGTTTGTCCCTCCCACTTTGTATTCGATTCGTATTCCCCAACTTCGCTTACAATCCGGTTGCGAGCGGGCTTTTCCGCGCCGGATAGCTTGACGCTTGGGACCGCCACCACGACATTCAAGAAATATTCTCTGGGACCTCCCAATTCACCGGCCGGAGGTTGCGATTGCGAGGTTGCAGCATCGCCCGAAGAATTCTTGCCGGGCCAGCCGATCTCGATACTCTTCGCCAAGAGGGCAGAATTCGCGCTCTCAATGAGGCTGTCGGGAGAGGACGTTTGCAAGTTTACAAACATGACTTTACCTATAAAGTGAAATTGTCCCTGCAAGGGCTTGCTGATATCGTCTGCATCCTCCAATTGGAAATGTGTGAAGGTCGAACCGCCATAGGTCGATCGATTCGCCATGGTCATGGCTTCCTGGACAAAAGAGGAAAACTGCGCTGGCGGGAGAAAGCTGTTGAACAGGCGAAGTAGAACTTCCAGGTCGCCGCGAGTTGAGAATTTGACGATGGCGTCCAGCTTTCCATCGTTGTCAACCGCACCCGTCACATGCAGTTCGTACAGTGCCGGAATCGCCAGTTCTTTTGGAGTCCTGCGGATGGCTGGAGCCACCGGAGCGGCAACCAAAGCGTTTTCCGAGCGCAACTGTGGCAACAGATAACCAAAAGGCATTGCGCCGACCGTCGGATCCAGCCAAATATCTTTCCCCTCGACCGATGCGAGGGTGATCACGTGATCGAACGCCAGCGGCGTCGGAACATCGAGATCCACGTCTGCTGATCCGTTCATAAGCGCGGCAGTGGCGTGAATTCCTTCGGCCGCCAAGAAAGCTTCGAGGAGCGTGGTCTTGTCCTTGCAATCTCCATAGCGATTCTTCAGAACATCGGCAGCGGCGTGCGGCTGATAGCGGCCGATTCCGAAGGACAGACTCACATAGCGGATATTGCGCGCAACCCATTCGTAGAGCGCCTGGGCTTTTTCCGTGTCGTTTATTTTACCGTGCACGATTTCATCGGCCTGAGCACGGACCGCAGGGGTAGGCTCGCGCCGGCCACTCTCGAGACTGGCATACCATTTCCCAGCCGCCGCCCAAGACTGAAACGTTGAAAACGCGACGTGACGAGGCAGCGGCGGGCGTGGTCCTTCGAGCATGTGCCGAACGTCGATCTTGAAGCTCTGAAGCATCTCGATTGGCTTGGGTACGCTCAAGTTCGATGTCTTCCAGGTATAGACTCGACGATCGCCGTCCACCCGAACCTCAGGCACTACCCCGCTGGGGCTTTTCATTTTCAGCGGCCGGTCCTTGGGAACGCTTAATTCGAGTTCCTCATCGAGGCAAATCGCCTTGGATTCGAAATAGTAGGTTTGCCAGAACTGGCCGGGGTCAAGAGGCCTAAGATTTTTCACTATGTCGTATTCTACGGTGTCGCCGACGGACAGCCCCGAAACAGTGACGTGCTTTTGGCGCGCGTCGGAGTACATGGGAGCAAGCTGGGCAACCGGAGCGCTCAGATCCTGAATGTTCTCGTGCCCGGTAGTGACACTCGCTCCATCCGGCTTCAAAACCCGGACGCTGCGGATTTCCACCGTTTCATTTTCGGAGTTGTAGGTGAAGAGAAGCTGACCGGCGAGAGCCAGCCCGGCGTCGCTCTGCACGCGAATTCGGACGCGGGTTTCGCGAAACCCAGTGCCGTCGTTCTCGTATCGCATCGCCGTGTGGACGGATTCATAAATCACCGGCTCTTGCAAATAATCGGTCGCGGGTCTTGCTGCAGCCGAAATTGTGGACGTCTTGTCAGGCGCGGTCTTCGGGGACGTTTGCCGCTGCGCGAAAGTGGCTGGCGACGCTAGTAACGCAGTAGCTAACAATATTGAGGCTATTCTCATCGGTTGTACTGAAAAAGAGGATAACCTAAATTTGTCAATCCGCCGAGGATTTCCACTGTGAGATGGACGGTCAATTCCACACTATTGGCAGCATGGCATGTTTACCCTGGCGTAGGAAAGGGCCTCGCCAGAAACGCGCCATGCCCGAAGCGCGCGTTTACCCCTACGCGATTTCTTCGCGGCCGACGGCTGGTGCGCGCTCATCCGTTCGGATGCGCATGCCGAAGAACGACTTGTACACGAAGAACGAAGCTATCAGGAAAAACACAGCCGCGAGAATGTGCGTCAACCCGCCGCCGGTTTCCGCGGTCAGTTGAACGGCCAATTCCACCGCCAGCAATCCGAATAGCGTCGTAAATTTGATCACCGGATTCAAAGCCACCGAAGACGTGTCCTTGAACGGATCGCCCACTGTGTCGCCGATCACGGTGGCGTCATGCAGCGGCGTGCCTTTCTGCTTGAGCTCGACCTCGACGATTTTTTTGGCGTTGTCCCATGCGCCGCCCGCATTGGCCATGAAGATCGCCTGATACAGGCCGAAATACGCGATTGATATCAGGTAGCCGATAAAGAAAAACGGCTCGACGAACGCGAACGCAAGAGCGAAAAAGAAAACGCCGATAAAAATGTTCAGCATTCCTTTTTGCGCGTATTTCGTGCAAATCTCCACCACCTTCTTGCTATCGGCGACGGACGCCCGGTCGCTGCCTTCGAGCTTGATATTCGCCTTGATGAACTCGACCGCGCGGTACGCGCCCGTGGTCACCGCTTGCGTCGAAGCTCCCGTGAACCAATAAATGATCGCGCCGCCGGTGAGCAGCCCGAGCACGAAAGGTGCATGCAGCAGCGAAAGCATGGCAACATTCGTCGTAAGGCCGTTCGTGAGCGCCATGATGATCGCGAAAATCATGGTCGTCGCGCCCACCACGGCCGTGCCGATCAGCACAGGCTTTGCCGTCGCCTTGAACGTATTCCCCGCGCCGTCATTTTCCTCGAGCAGATCCTTGGCGCGTTGAAAATTCACGTCGATATTGAAATCGCGTTTCAGCTCTGCCTGAACGTTCGGCACGTGTTCGATCAGCGACAGCTCGTACACCGACTGCGCGTTATCCGTGACGGGCCCGTAGGAATCCACTGCGATCGTCACCGGACCCATTCCCAAAAATCCGAACGCGACCAGCCCGAACGCGAATACCGGCGCCGCAATCATTGCATTCTGCAGCCCGTGCAAGCTGACCAGATATCCGATGGCCATCAGAACCACCATCACCAACCCGAGGTAGTACGCCGAAAAATTGCCGGAAACGAAGCCGGACAAAATTCCCAGCGATGCGCCGCCTTCTTGCGCCGACGTGACCACTTCGCGGACGTGCCGCGATTGCGTCGAAGTGAAAACCTTCACAAGCTCCGGAATGACGGCTCCGGCCAGCGTGCCGCAGGAAATGATGATCGAAAGCTTCCACCACTGCGTGAGGTCGCCCGCGAGGTTCGGGATGATGTAGTACGAAATCAGGAACGTCAGCGCGATCGAAACCGCTGATGTGATCCATACCAGGGACGTTAGCGGCGCCTCGAAATTCATTTCGTCTTTGCCCGCGTATTTCGCTTTGGCGATTGCGCCGTTGATGAAATAGGCGGCCACGGCCGCCACCAGCATGGCGACGCGTATCACGAAGATCCACACCAGCAACTGTACTTGCACCGTGGGGCTGGTCACGCCGAGCAGAATGAACGTGATCAGCGCGACGCCGGTGACGCCGTACGTCTCGAAACCGTCCGCGCTCGGGCCGACGGAGTCGCCCGCGTTGTCGCCCGTGCAGTCCGCGATCACGCCGGGGTTGCGCGCGTCGTCTTCCTTGATCTTGAAAACGATCTTCATCAAGTCGGAGCCGATGTCCGCGATTTTCGTGAAAATGCCGCCCGCGATGCGCAGCGCCGCCGCTCCCAGCGATTCGCCGATCGCGAATCCGATGAAGCATTGCCCGGCGTAGCCGCCCGGAACGAACAGCAAAATAATCAGCATCATCAGCAGTTCCACGCTGATCAGCATCATCCCGATGCTCATGCCCGCGTCGAGAGGAATGGCGTAAATCGGGTACGGCTTGCCGCGCAGCCCGGCGAAGGCCGTCCGCGAGTTCGCGAACGTGTTGACGCGAATCCCAAACCACGCCACGCCGTAGCTGCCGCAAATTCCCAGCACGCTGAACGCGAGGATGATAATCACGCGCAGAGCTTCGTAGTGCAGCAGCACGCCGAAGTACAGCACAATTACCGCCGCGATAAACGCCTCCAGCAGAATCAGAAACTTGCCCTGGTTGATCAGGTAGGTCTTGCAGGTTTCGTAGATCAATTCCGAGATTTCGCGCATCGCGCGGTGCACCGGCAGGTTCCTCAGCCGGCGGTACATCGTCAGACCGAAAAGCAGCCCGAAAATGCAGAAAAGAATGCCCCACAGCAGTAGGGTATGCCCGTCAACCCCCAGGAAATTCACCTGCGAGAGGTCCGGGAGCTTCAAGTTCGCTTCGCCGCCTGTCGCTTCCGGTGCCGGTGCCGCCTGCGCGGCAGCGGCAATTGGGAGCAAGAACCATGCTGCAGTTGCTGCAATCTTTCCCATCCAGCCCCGTATCAATACCTTGCCAGCGCGCCCCATCAGAGAGCCTCCATCGAAATTATTGAATTTACACATGTTAGGGCCTTGAGCCATGATTCCACGGGCATTCTTCCTCCGGTCGGATTAAGACTCCTATGATGGGGAGCCAGCTATTGCGAGAAATTGCGTCAATACAAAGCGTTTACGGCAATCGAAAACGTCGTTTGCAGCAACACGAAAGCGCGCTTGCAGCGATTCGAGAACGTCGTTTGTAGCAGGAAATATCTGTCCCGTCAACGACTTTGCATTCCACGGACGATTTTACGGGGTCTGGAGGCGGCCACGGATTTCGGGCCCGAATCGC
Source organism: Candidatus Acidiferrales bacterium (assembly GCA_050747005.1). GTDB lineage: Bacteria > Acidobacteriota > Terriglobia > Acidiferrales > UBA7541 > Palsa-295. The sequence goes on along the minus strand of JBOGNE010000087.1, from coordinate 153 downwards.
TCGAAATGCCGAACGTTCCAAGTGTATATACTCTCGGCGCCTGCGCCCACCGCGCAGCGGGCGAGCAAGGCATCGTAAACGGCGCCTCCAACGATTTTCGAGGCCGAGCATTCCTCGATCGTTGCCAAATATTCATCGGCGTCCAGTGATATC
>JBOGNE010000086.1:0-28134 GCA_050747005.1 Candidatus Acidiferrales bacterium | reverse complement strand
GGCGCTTACGCCGCAGGCGGCATCTTTGCTTCAGATGGAAGTGGGAACGCAACGAGCTCCTTCTTCGATAGCGACAATAACGGCAAGATTACAAACGTAACCGGTGGCTCGTGTGCGTATACGGTGGATCCTACCACCGGGCGAATCGATCTTCGGCTTCTCACCGGAACCGGGACGTGTCCTGCCGGCGCAAGCAGCAGCGTCGCCGAATTCGCCGCGTATCAGACAGCCCAAGGGTCAGCCGTATTGCTCGAACTGGATGCCGGAGCTGTCTCGAGCGGCATGGGTTTCCAGCAACAATCGTCTGCGGCGCTGTCTGCGGGTAACTTCGCGATGAACCTCGCGGGTCAGGGGCTCTTGCACAACAATCCGAGCGCCATTCAGCAGGACGTGGTGGGGCAATTCGCTTTGAGCGGAACTTCTATCACCACGGGAATACTCGACATCAATAACGTCAATGCGGCGTTTGCGAACGACCCTATCACTACGACGGGCACGTCGTTCGCGGCACCCACCGGCGGTCGCGGGACTGCCACAATCCAGGCGAGCGATCCAGTCGCCACCTACAAGCTCCTCTACTACATTATTGATAGCAATACGGCGTTGTTCTTGGGCCAGGACACCAATCGCGTTCTGGCCGGAACGCTCGCCAGGCAATTCTAACTGCGGCGGGCGGTTTCAACCCCACAGTAACTGCCAGCGACTCAGTACGGCTTTACCCGCTGAAGCCACGAATTGCAGTTCTCACACAGGCTCTAAAGCTCGGCATGCCGCCCTAAAGCGCGGCGCTACATGCATTTTTCCGCAAGCCATTTAGCCGCTGAAACCACGGATGCACGCTTTTCGCGCAGACTCTTGAGCCCTGGCTGGCGAGGGGTCAACCTGCCCGTGCCGCTGTGATTTGATACGACATAGCGCAACTTTTACTGCGGAGCCGGGTACCTCTATCCGTGGTTTAGTGCATCTAAGCGAGTTGTGAAGTGACGCAGCGCTGGGGTGTTTGTAAGATCGCTCCGAAATTTTGGCAATATTGGGAACTTTGCGTTCTCGTCCTCGCAATCATGTATGCCGACAAGGAGAACCGCATGAGCAGGTTTGCAAATTTGGAGAAAGTAACGTTGGCAATATTCGCGATCGCGATGTTGGGCCTGCTGCCAGCCAAGGCGCAGAACGCAACCGCGGGGACGAGCGCTGGCGAAAAGCAGAATACGTTGCTCCCTCAATACGATCTCTCGAAGGAGATCAAGCTCCACGGCACAATCGAAAAAATTGATAATTCCGGCGACACCGCGCCTCTCGGCACGCACCTGCAGATCGAAACGTCCCAAGGGATCGTTGACGCGCACCTCGGAATGCTGAACCTTGCAAGCCGAAAAGCGCTTGGCCTGTCGCAGGGAGAAAGCGTCACCATTACCGGGATGATGGAGAATCTGGGAGGCAATTCCGTGTTGCTGGCGCGAATTTTGCAGACTTCCTCCAACATTTTTGTCCTCAGAACCCGAACGGGCCTGCCGGTGCGCTCTCTGTTGCTGCACGGGCGCTCTTCCACCGGTAACGATAAGGGAGGCCTGTAATGCGAAAGCGAACTGGATTCCTTTCGATGCTGGGAGTCGGTGCGATCGCCGTTGTCTCGCTGGCGGCTTGCGGCGGCTACGGCAATAACGGAAATACCGGCAAGATTTCGGTGACGGTTGCGCCCACTGCGGCGAGCGTTCCGGTTAATGGACAAGCTCAATTCACCGCCACGGTCAGCAATACGTCGAACACCACCGTCACGTGGCAAGTGAACGGCACGGCGGGCGGCAGTGCAGCCACGGGCACGATTGTCACCGATAACGCAAACCCGCTTCAGGGCGACTTCACGGCCCCGGCCACAGTTCCGTCCGCGAATAATGGCCAGGTTACGATCACCGCCGTATCGCAAGCTGACACCAGCGTCGTCTCGAACAGCGCGACGGTTACAATTACTGCCGCGCAGGGCCTGCAAGTGGTGCCGAGCAGCACATCGGTACCTGCAGGAACTTCAAAGACCTTCAGCGCCATGCTGAACGGAAGTGCGGACGCAAATGTCACATGGCAAGCCACCACGCCGGGCGGCGGAAATCCCGGCTCGATCAATCCCAGTACCGGCGTCTACACCGCGCCAAACGCACCGCCGCCGGGGAACTCCGTAACCATAACGGCCACGGATGCCACGGCCGGGAAGACGGGCACCGCCGCAGTCACGATTAACTTCGCGAATGCTTCGCTAAAAGGCAACTTCGCTTTCGCATATAACGGCGACGACGGTTCGGGCTTCCTGAGCGTAGCCGGAAGCTTTGCGACCGATGGCAAAGGCAACATCACCAACGGCGTCGAAGACGAAAACAGCCTGGGCAATGTGTCGCCTATCACGACCAGTTTCACCGGTACATATACCTTCACCACGGGGGGCCGGGGAACGCTGACATTCAACACAGCGAACGGGTCTGAAATTCTGCATTTTGTGCTCTCCGCTCCGGACGCGAATGGCAAAGCCCACGGCCTGATCATTCGCTTCGACACGTCCTCCACTGCCAGCGGCACCATCGATCAGCAAAACACAGCGGAATTTTCTGCTCCAAACATTGTCAACAATTACGTCTTTAGCGTTTCTGGTATCGATGGCAATACTGCAGCGGTCGGCGCTGCTGGCGCCTTCGGCGCCGATGGCAGTGGGAGTTTGTTGGCCACGAATGGCGTCATCGATATAAACGACGCCAGCGCGACTTCCGTGACGACAAATGATACAACTCTCCGAGGAACGTACACTTTCGATACGTCAGCCCCCGGCAATGCCCTTGGGCGCGGCACTCTCATCGTCACTAGTACGGGGATCACCAACACCTTCGGCGCCAACGCCGTCGAGTTCGCTTTCTATATGGTTGACTCCACGCATTTGAAGCTCCTGGAGATCGACACCAATGCCATTCTCGCAGGCGATGTTTTTAGCTCGTCCGCTGGCAACGGATCCCCCTTAAATACGACTGCGCTTCTGACCGGCGGTTTTGCCTTCACCCTCGGCGGCACTTCCAAAAACGGCCCTTTCGCATCCGGGGGAGTGTTTGTCTCGGGCGGCAGCGGCAGCGTCACGGGCGGTGTGATCGACATCAACGACGGCGGCGTGCGCATCCCGTTGGACAAACCGCTCACTTCGTCCGGCTATTCCGTCGACGCAAACACCGGCCGGATTACCCTGGCATTGACCGCTGGGGGAACATCGAACTATGCCGCATACGCCACGAATCTCGGCTCGGTATTGTTGCTCGAGGTCGATACGAACCCAGTGGCCAGCGGCGTGGCCTTCGCACAAACCTCCAAGATCGCGCCATCCGGCAACTATGCCGTGAACCTCACAGGGTCCGGGTTGGTTAAGAACACTGGTTCCTTCGAGCAAGACGTGCTCGGTCAAATCGCTTTCAGCGGCACAACCCTGACGGGAATTCTGGATATCAATAATCTTGGTTCAAATACGACGCTGTTCCCGAATACCACGCTCACAAACAGCACCACTACGGCGCCGGATACGAATGGTCGCGGCACGATCGCGGCAACCGCGAACACCAATCCGACGTCTCAATACCAGCTTGTTTACTATGTCATTGACGCCAACACCGTGTTGCTGTTCGATTCGGACGGCAACCGCGTCGCAACGGGCACGGTCGTCCGGCAGTTCTAGCAAACTGTGAGCGTGCTGAAAAACCGATCGTCATTCTGAGCGAAGAATCTCTCTTCTGCTTTTGTATGACACCTCCCCGAGAACGCAACACGTGTTCTCGGGGATTTTTTCGTCTGCCTATTCGCTGAACAAATCGTGACCATTTTCCTCACGCCCCGTCTAAGCCGACATCATTGGTGTGTCTCGATCTTCGGCGTCGCCTTTCCGTCTTCTACGGAGTGTGCGCCCAAGCCTTCAAAGGACTTGCTTTTGCGCAAGAGCACCGATAGCATCGGGCGCTTCGTGCGAAATGCAGTCAACAGTTCAATCGACACGGCAGGTGAAACCACATGAAGATTCATCGATCGCGCTGCCAACTTCCGCTGATCGTTGCGGCGCTCTGCATCGCTGGCGTAGTGGGCTGGACCCATGCAACACGTGGCGAAGGCGGCGAACCCCGCTACTTCGCCATTACCAACGCGCGGATCGTGCCTGTCAGCGGCCCAGTGATCGAAAGCGGCGCTGTGGTGATCGCAAAAGGGCTGATTCAAGCAGTGGGCGCGAACGTGACAATCCCGCCCGAAGCTTGGGTGATCGATGGCAAGGGCCTCACCGTCTATCCGGGACTGATTGACGCCGGAACGAATCTCGCGCTGGCGCAGGAAGAAAGCGCCGAACCGGCCGCATCCGGCGGGCGCGGCGCTCGTCATCGAGTGGCTCCTCCGGGTGAAATCTCGATGGGACCCGAAGACCGTCCGGGAACCACTCCCTGGCGCGTGGCCGCCAATGTGTTGACTGTCGGCGACAAGCGCATCGCCGCTTGGCGCAACGCTGGATTCACGACGGTGCTCACGACTCCGAGCGGCGGCATTTTCCCCGGACAGGGCAGCATCATCGATCTCGAAGGAGACCGCCCCGGCGATATGGTCGTGAAAGCCGCGGCCACGCTCCCGATTTCGCTCAAGCCTGTGGACGGCTGGTTCTCGTTCCCCGATTCCCTCATGGGCGCAATCGCTTACGTGCGCCAGGTCTTCGATGACACTCGTTGGTATGCCGAATCCGAGCCCATCTACGACTTGAACTCCACGAAATTCGAGCGCCTCCGGTACGACCGCACCGAACGCGTCGTCGGTGCGGCCCTGAAACGCAATGAACTCGTGCTCATCCCCGCGAATAATTCGGTCCAGATTCTTCGCGCGCTTCGCCTTGCCGATGAATGGAAGGTTTCGGCCGCGCTCTACGGTGGCCAGCAGGGTTACGCCGTTGCCGATGCGATTGCCGCGAAGAAACTTCCAGTGCTGGTCAGCCTGAAATGGCCGGCCCCAGCGAAAGACGCCGATCCGGAAGTCGAGCAGACGCTACGCGAACTCCGATTTCGCGACCGCGCGCCGTCCACTCCCGCCGCGTTTGCAAAGGCCGGCGTGAAATTTGCATTTTATTCCGACGGTCTTTCCGGCCCGAAAGACATCCTGAAGAATGCAAAGAAGGCGATTGAGGCCGGTCTCGCGCCCGAGGCCGCTCTTCGAGCCTTTACGCTCGATTCCGCCGATATTCTGGGCGTCGGGCAGGTCATGGGAAGCATCGCGCCAGGAAAAATTGCGAACGTCGTCATCACCGACGGCGACATCTTCAGCGAAAAAACAAAAGTGAAGGACGTTTTCGTTGACGGCCGCTTCTTTGAAATTCACGAAGAAGCTCCGGCGGAAAAACCGGGCGGCAAGAAAACGATGCAAGCTGCGATCGGGGCCGCGATGCAGGCGGGGGCGGGCCGATGAAGCGCTCGATGGTTTTTGCCGTTCTGTTTACCGTTTCGTTGATTGCCGGCGGCACTCTCCGGCCGCTGCACGCGCAAAACTCCAATACGACGCTCATTCAGAACGCCACGATTCTTACGATTACGCACGGGACCATTGAGCATGGTTCGATTCTGATCCAGGACGGCAAAATCGCCGCGGTCGGAACGGCGTCCGAAGTGAAAGCGCCCCAGGGCGCTGCGGTGATCGACGCGACCGGCCAGTACGTGATGCCCGGAATCGTCGATTGCCACTCGCACATCGCGATCGACGGCGGCGTCAATGAAGGCAGCGTCTCGGTTTCTTCGATGGCGCGCATCCCCGACGTGCTAAATCCCAAAGACCCGGACATCTATCGCGATCTCGCGGGCGGCGTCACGACCGCGAACATTCTCCACGGCAGCGCGAACCCGATTGGCGGGCAAACCGTTGTGATCAAGCTGCGCTGGGGCAAGCCGGCCAGTGAACTGCCGTTTGAGGGCGCTATTCCCGGCATTAAGTTCGCGCTCGGCGAAAATCCCAAGCGCACGAACTTCCGGCCTCCGCCCGGCGTGCCGCCGCGTTATCCCGCCACGCGCCTTGGCGTCGAGGAAGTGATCCGCCAGGCGTTCACGGAAGCGCGCGAGTACAAGAAGCAATGGGATGATTACAACGCGCGCAAAACCGCTGGCGAACGGAACCTGATTCCGCCCCGCCGCGATGAAAAACTCGAGCCCCTCGTCGAAGTCCTCGAAGGCAAGCGGTACGTCCACGCGCATTGCTACCGCGCCGACGAAATCCTCATGCTGATTCGCGTGGCCAATGAATTCGGATTCAAAGTGCGCACGTTCCAGCACGTCCTGGAAGGCTACAAAATTGCCCCCGAGATTCTAGCTTCCGGCGCGGGCGCTTCCACCTTCTCCGACTGGTGGGCGTACAAAATGGAGGCGTTTGACGCGATTCCGTACAACGCGGCCCTGATGACCGAGCGCGGCGTGGTAGTCTCGATCAATTCTGACGACGCCGAAGAAGCGCGGCACTTGAATCAGGAAGCCGCGAAGTCCATGAAGTACGGCGGCCTTTCTCCCAACGATGCGCTGAAGCTCGTCACCATCAATCCAGCGATCCAGCTCGGCATCGACAACCGTGTCGGCTCGATCGACGTTGGCAAGGACGCGGACCTTGCCATCTTCAATCACGATCCGCTCAGCGTTTACGCCGTCGTGCAGAAAACCCTGATCGATGGGCAGGTCTATTTCGATCGCCAGCGCGATATCGCGCAGCGCGCCAGCCTCGAAAAAGAAAAACAGGCGCTGCTCGACAAGGAGAAGCAAGCCAGCGAGGAAAAGCAGCCGGACACGGAGAAGGCTGGCAAGAAACCGGATAAGAAAAAGAAGCCGAAATCCGCGGCAAGCGCCGCGAATGCAATTGCCGGAGGTGCGCAATGAAGTTAGCCTCCCGCATTGCCTTTGCTTTTTCGCTCGCGCTGCTGGCGCTGCCTTTGTGGGCTGCTCCCGCGACGAATGTCTACGCCATCAAAGGAGCGAAGATTTATACGCTCGCCGGCGCGCCAATCGAAAATGGTGTCGTAATCATTCGCGATGGAAAAATCGCCGCCGTCGGAGCGAATGTCGAAATTCCTTCTGACGCGCAGGTGATTGACGCCACCGGTCTCGAAATTTATCCCGGCCTCTTCGATCCAGTCACGCAGATTGGCTTGAACGAGGTTGGCGCCGTGTCGGCAACGGTCGATGTCACCGAGCTAGGCGATTACAACCCCGATCTTGTCGCGGCGACGGCCGTGAATCCGGCGAGCGCACATATTCCCGTGACACGTGCGAGCGGTATCACCCATGTCGTCGCGGTGCCGGGAAGTTCCGGTTTCGATTCGCCCGGAGGGGGAGTCATCACTGGGCAGGCGTCAGCGTTCAATCTGGCTGGCTGGACCATGGACGACATGCAGATCAACCGTTCCGTGGCGATGGTGATCAACTGGCCTTCGCTGGACACCCGCACGTTCGATTTCTCGACGTTCACCATCAAGCACAAACCGTACGCCGATGCGAAGAAGGAATACGACGCGGCGATAAACAGTCTCAGCGATTGGCTCGACCGCGCGCGCCACTACGCGCAGGCCAAAGAGAAAGGTTCACCGGCGGATTTTGAGCGCGACTTGAAACTTGAAGCGCTCGTGCCTGTTATCGAAGGCAAACTTCCTGTGCTGGTGATCGCCGGAGAAGCCCGCGACATTCGCAACGCCGTCGATTTTTGCTCCAAACAGAATCTAAAAATGATTCTCGCGGATGGTTCCGAAGCCTGGAAAGTGAAAGACTTGCTCAAGGAAAAGAATATTCCGGTGATCCTCGGTCCCACCGAGCGCTTGCCCGATGAAGAAGACGCACCGTACGACAAGCCCATGACGCAGCCCGCCGAATTGCAGGCCGCCGGAATCGAAATTGCTTTCTCGAGTTTCGGCACCAGCTTTTCGCGCAGGCTTTCGCAATACGCGGGAACCGCCGTCGGCTATGGCCTCCCTCACGACGAAGCGCTCAAGGCAGTCACGCTTAACGCCGCAAAAATGTTCGATATTGCAGATCAGCTTGGCACCATCGAAACCGGCAAGATGGCGAACCTTATCGTCACGAATGGCGATCCACTCGAAATCGCCACCCAAGTCCGCTATCTGTTTATCAAAGGGCAGCTCACCAGCACCGACAATCGCCAACTCGACCTGTATGAGAAATATCGCAAACGCCCGTAGGCCGCGTATTAGTGATCGCTGCAGCAATTGAAAGATTCAAAATCGCCACTTTTTCGTTCGGGCCGTTCTCACTCCGCTGGCGCGCGAGGTTTCGATTTACCGTACACACCTTCAGCGACGCTCCCATGCCCGAACCCTCACTGGCTGCGAAGATCCTCCTGATTTTCGCTTCAGCGCTTGCGCCCTTCTGTCAGCGCGATATAATCGCCTCAACGTTTTTCGAATTTAGCCAGAGTTTTCGAATCCTTTAGGGTCATGGAGCATCCCATCGTTCCAAGTGGATCGGTACGAGCAGTACATTCTTTGGAGGGACAAATGCAATATTTTCGTTCGCGGTTGAGCGGAGCACTTGTTATTTTTTGTTTCGCGATTTCACTGGCAAGCTGCGGCAGTCAGGGCACGCAGTCGCGATCGGCTCAGAAGGCCGCAAGGCAGCCAACGCTGGTGGTGATGACCGATTACGGTACCGCCAACGACGCGGTGGCCATCTGTAAAGCCGTGATTCTAAATATCGTTCCTGACGTTCGCATCATGGACATCACAAATCAAGTGACGCCGTTTTCCATCGAGGATGGCGCGCGCTTTCTCTATGGCGTCTCGCCGTATTATCCATCCGGCACCGTTTTCCTGGTGGTCGTTGATCCGGGCGTGGGAACTTCGCGCAAGGCCGTAATCGTTAAAACCAAGAAGGGCCAGTATTTCGATTTGCCGGATAACGGCCTCATCACGCCGGTGATCGACCGCGACGGCCTCGATAGCGCGCGCGAAATCACCAATCCCGCATGGATGCTTCCCCACTCGGCCACTACCTTCGATGGCCGCGACATTTTTTCTCCTTCAGCCGCCCATCTGGTGGCGGGCGAAGATTGGGCCCAGGTTGGCCCTGTCGTGAATACTCTTGTTCGCCTCGCGCCCAAGGTCGCAACGGTGGACCAGAAAGGCATCGCTGGCGAAGTGATCGCGCTGGATGATCCCTTCGGCAGCCTGATCACCGACATCCAAGGTGACGACTTCAAGAAGCTCGGCTACACGCTCGGCGAAAACGTGAAAGTCACGATCGACAAAAAGCCGTACACGATGCCTTACGCGAAGGCGTTCATGGATGTCCCTGTAGGCAAGCCTTTGCTCTACGTCGATTCGCGCGGACGCATCGGCCTGGCGCTCAACGAACGCAATTTCTCGGCGACTTATAAAATCACGCCGCCGGTTTCCGTTTACATTCCCCGCAAGGGCGAATAACTGCAAGGAGGCGACATGCAAGGAGCTGCGTATTGGCTCAAGAAGCATCTGCAATTCATCGCGGGTATCGCCGCGATGGCGGCGCTTCTTGCATGTACAACCCCCTCCATTTTCGCGCAGTCCTATCGCGGCTCCATTCACGGAGTCGTCACGGATTCTTCCGGCGGCGTCGTGCCGGGTGCGAAAGTAGCGGTGACAAACAGCGCCACGGGAGTCGCGCGTGAGGTCACAGCGCCCGAAGATGGCGGCTACCTCGTCCCAGAACTAGCTGCGGGAGAATACACGGTTACCGCAACTGCCAATGGCTTTGCCACATCCACCGGAAAAGTCGTTGTCGAAGTCGGCGCGGACACCACTCTGGATTTCACTCTCTATCCGCCGTCGGCTACGCAGCAAGTCACTGTCACTGCCGTGACGCCGCTCGTCGAGAACTCAGAAGATGTTCTCGGCGGCGTCGTGCAGCAGCGCCTGGTCGCTGAACTTCCGCTCAACGGCCGCGACTTCGGAAAGCTTGTCGCACTCGTGCCGGGAGTGACAGTGGAAGGCTCGGGCGTCGCCGGAACGGAGAAGGGCTTCGGGCAGTTTAATATCAATGGCAACCGCGACCGCTCGAACAATTACACGCTCGACGGTACCGACAACAACGACCCGTGGTTCAACAACTCGGCGCTCAACCAGGTGGGAATCACCGGCGCCCCCGCCACGCTCTTGCCCATCGACGCGATTCAAGAGTTCAACGTCCTTTCGCAGTTTCCCGCCGAGTATGGCCGGAATAGCGGCGGCGTCGTAAACGTCATCACGAAATCCGGAACCAACCAGCTTCACGGTTCGGCTTTCGAATATTTCCGCAACTCGTTTTTCGATGCGCGCAACTACTTCGATCCCGTCGGCGACCGTCAAACCCTTTTTATCAACAATCAATTCGGCGCGTCTCTCGGCGGCCCGATCGTTCGCGATAAGACATTTTTCTTCGGCGCTTACGAAGGCCAGCGCGAGCGAGTAGGATCGAATTTTAACTTGTCTGTCCCCAGCGCGTCCGATATCGCGGCCGCGCGGGCCAGCGCTCTCTCCCAGAACCCTTCGATCAGCGTCGCCCCCCTCAACGCCATTCTTTCGTATTTCCCCCTTTCGACGAATGGTTTGGACACGCTTCCCGGAGTTGTGAACGACTTCAACAATCTCGATAATTTCATCGCCAAGATCGACCACCGTTTCAACGGCGTTCATTCCCTGGCGGCCCGCTATGCCTCTGGCCAGAATAGCCAGCAATTTCCCTTCGGTTCGCTAGGCGGCTTTGGGAGTGGCTCGCGGCTGGGCCCCTTCGCGCAGATTTCGCCCACCCGCGTGCAGGTGGTTTCCGCAAGCCTTCTTTCCGCCTTCAGCTCCACGCACATCAACGAGCTTCGTTTTGGCTACACCCGGTTTCGCAACTCATTTACGTCGAACGATGCGCTTCACCCGATTGCCGGGCTGCCCGATTTTGGAACTGGACACGCAGGATTGCCTGAAATCGATTTCAACGCCGCTCTTGAAAATCTTGGCGCCACCGTCTTCAGCATTCCACGCGCGCGCGTCAGCCAGAATTACCAGATTCTGGATAACTTCACTTGGATTCGCGGCCGCCACGCCTTCAAATTCGGCGGCGAATTTCGCCGCGCCTGGATCAGCGCATTCAACGACAATTTCGAGCGTGGGCTGATTTCGTTCAGCCCCTGCGATACCGTCGCCAATCCTGGCTGTGCTCCCGCAAAAGCCAATCCCGCCGTCAACGTGCTGACGCAGTTTTTTCTGGGTAATGGATTTGCGCAGGCGAGCACTGGAAACACGCAGCGGACGACCTACAACAATGGCTTCGCATTTTTCGCGCAAGACGAATTTCGTGTGAAGCAGAACCTCACGATCAACTACGGCCTCCGCTGGGAGTATTTCGGCCCCATCAGCGAAAAGAATAACCTGCTCTCGAATTTTGTCGGTCCATTCTCGGCCGCTTCCCAACTCGTGGTGGTGGGAACCGGAGGCTTAAGCCACGCGTATCCGCGCGACCTGAACAATTTCGGCCCGCGCCTCGGCGTCGCCTGGAGCCCGTCTCAGAACACGGTCATCCGCACTGGCTACGGAATTTATTACGATTACATCCCGCAGGATTTGCTGATCGCCAACTTCACCAATTCCGCCGGCCTCGCGACCAATCCGGTTGGGCCCGTGCCCGTTCTCGGATTGAATTTCAATCAGAACGCATTCAATGGCTCCGCGCCGGGCCCGGTTTTCGGACCCGTATCCGCTCTGAACAGTATTTTTGTCACCGGTCCGAATTTCCGCACCCCTTACGTTGGCGAGTGGAACCTGAACATCCAGCATCAGGTTTCGAGAGGCGCGGCAATCGAGGTCGGTTACGTGGGCAGCAAAGGCACGCGCCTCACGCGGCTTTATGATGCCAATCAGGACGGCATCAATGCGAACTTCGCACAGGTCGCTACTTTCGCCACGAACGCAAACTCGACTTACAATGCGCTGCAAGTCCAGGGGCGTTTCGCGGATTGGCATCGCTTCTCCGGCTTTACTTCCTATGTTTTTTCGAAGTCGCTCGATGGCGCATCCGACGGCATTGATTTCAACGCGTCCACTGCGGCATTTCCGCAGAACTCCGACAATTTGAAAGCGGAGAAGGGTCCTTCGACCTTTGACGCGCGCCATCGCTCGACTACCGCGCTCAATTATGCAGTCCCGGTACGGGATTCGCTGCCGAAGAAACTCGTCGCGGGCTGGCAGTTGAACTCCATCGTCACGGTGATGTCCGGGCAGCCCATCGGTATCATCACATCCAACGGCGGAATCAACTTCCATCAACGTCCGGATGTAGTTCCCGGCGTGAATCCGATCCTTGGCGGCAGCCCCGCATTCGGTTACATCAATCCTCTCGCATTCGCGCTGCCCAGCGGAAATTTCGGTGATCTCGGCCGCGACGCCGTTTACGGCCCTGGCTTCTGGAATATCGATTTTTCGCTCACAAAGGACACCCCAATTAACGAGCGCTTGAATCTCCAGCTTCGCGCCGAATTTTTCAATATCTTCAACCATCCGCAATTTGCACTCCCGAGCGGCGTGATCACGCCTGCTGTGCCGCTCGGCGAATGCTCTGGCTGCTTTTCCACGCAAACGCCTGACGTCGCGCAGGGAAACCCCGGTCTCGGTGGCGGCGGCCCGCGCGTTCTGCAGTTCGCCGCGCGTTTTCAGTTCTAGCGGCTCGGCTCGCCGCTCGCTGGATTTCTCGCAAGCCACGAATTTCTTGCCGTTGTAGCGCCGGGTTTCAGCCCGGCATGGCGCGTAACCACCACGCCACATACAGCGCCCCTAGTACCTTCGTCCTATTGCCGCACTTTGTCACCGCCGACGAAAATTCATACAGATAAAGCAATTCATCTGAGGGGGGGCGGCAATCTGCCGGTAACAACGATGGCGCCATTAATGAAAGACACGCTCGAAGTCTCGAATCCCGCTGCTGAGACGGCGGTATCACACGGAGGCAGTCCTGCCAGGCCCGCTGGTGGCCAGATGCGCGCTGACGCGCTTTCGCTCGAAGTGCCGGTTAAGATTCACGGCTCGCGCGTTAAGGAAATCGTGCGCGGAGTAACGCCCCACACCGAGCCATTTGAAGAGCAATCCAGCACCATGATCGTGTTTCCGCAGGGCGCGGTCCTGAGGATGGCCACGACAGTGAACGCTGGCCAAATGCTCGTTGTGACAAATTTGAAAACACGCCAGGACGCCATTTGCCGCGTCGTGAAGGTTCGTGCCAACGCCAACCTTCAGGGCTACATCGAAGTGGAGTTCACGCATCGGCAGCCGGGATACTGGGGCGTTCACTTTCCTTCGGAAGGCTCAGTTACCGCAAACAAAATCGCCTCGCCCGCTTCGCCGGTTTCCGCGACACCGGAACGGAAACCATGGTCGGCAGCTCCTGAGATACCCGGGCCCTCGGCACCCGCCTCATCGCCTAAGTCAGCTCCCGTAGCCGCAAGACCACTTGCTCCGCCGCCTGCTGCCGGCGCGCTGAAATCTGTTCCGAATTCAGTTCCGAATTCAGTTCTGTCTGCTTCCCCGGCCGCGAAGCCGGATTCTGCTTTTATCGCCATCGGTACGCAGGAGAAAGTGCAACCTGCGGCCTCGGCTACTGTAACCACCAAGCCCTCGGCGCTGCCCAAAGATTCACTAGTGACTCCGACCGTGCCACATTCCCCGGTGATGCCTTTGCCTCCCGTTGCGCCATCGGCGACTCTTTCGATGGACGATTTGCGTGGCGACCAGGAATCGGACGCGGGATTGGATTTGGCCGCGCTGTTGTCCAGCGATTCCTCCGAAGCGCTTGCCGAAGACGCTGCTTCCACGGATACGGTCGGTCGGTCGTCCTCCCCTGCCGGCGTCGTGGAGGATTCAGAACCCGAGGCTACAGTCGCTAGCCAACATATTGAAAGGTCATCTGTTCGCGGTTCCGCATCTTTTCCTGAGGTTTTTGCCGAACGCTCCAATGCGGGCATGGACGCGGCCTCGAGCGACGCTGCCGCGCCGGATCACAACTGGATGCTGATTGCGGCTGGCATCGCCCTGCTGCTTGTAGCTTCCGCGGGCGGATTGATGTACTTCCGTTCCCGATCGGCGCATCCTGCGCCAAGCGTTGCGACAAACTCCGTTCGCCCTGCGGAAGCTTCCAATTCGGTTGCCCCCGCGGTTGACGATTCCGGTCCCTCGGTCGTTGTCCATGCAAACGCAGCTCCGGCTCCCGTGAAATCAGCCGCAGCGGAGCCCAAGAATTCCGCCGCCGAGTTTGCACCAAAGCCCGTCCCGAAGCAGTCCACGACGGGTGTCACGAACAGCATGATGTCCGCAAGCCTTGCCGCTCATCCTATCGCGTCCGCGCATACCGCCGAGGCATCCGACGCAGCACCAACGATTGATGCCGGCGCAACGAGCGCAAATCAACCGGCTGGTCTGCCGGGAGTAATTCCCACACCGAGCGCCATCTCCGTTCCAGCCCCAGCGATTCAGCCGGCCGGACCTGTGAAGATCGGCGGCCAGGTGAAGGAACCAAAACTGATTTCTTACGTGTCGCCCGTCTATCCGCAGGTGGCTAAGGAATCGGGCGTTGAGGGTGACGTCGTGATTCGCACGACCATTGACAAGACTGGCCACGTCACCGGCGCTCAAGTCGTTTCCGGCCCTGCGATGCTTCGTCAACCCGCCGTGACAGCGCTTCGTCGCTGGAAGTACGAACCGTCAAAACTCGATGGCCAGCCGGTTTCTGTCCAGGTGCTTGTGACCATCAAATTCCGCCGTTAAGCGCCGCGATCTTCGCGGTCATCGTCCGTTTTTTGCGCAGCGCGGGCTCACCCCCGCGCTGTTGCTTTTTCAGCCCGTCTGACATCCAATAATCATGTAGCAACTCAGCGTTTTGGCCGCAAAAGCCAGCTGTCCAATAGGCTTTACGGTTTGCGGAAAAAGCAGCAGATCATGGGTTCTCTGGCAGATCACGAATTGCTTGGCGTTGTGGCCCCGGCTTTAGAGCCTATGTGGCAACTCAGCGTTTTGGCCGCAAAAGCCAGCTGTCCAATAGGCTTTACGGTTTGCGGAAAAGCGATCGAATAATGAGTCTTGTCGCAACTCACGAGTGGCTTGTATTGTAGCGCCGAGCTTTAGCTCGGCATGCCACCTCGAAGGACGGCGCTACATGCATTTTGCCGCAACCTGTTTAGCCGCTGAACCCACGGCTGTGCAGTTCTCAGAGGTTTTTCAACCCGGCCGCGTCTGCGTGACGCAGCTATCGAGGTGACGCCCATGCGCGAAGCAGTAATCGTCAGTTCCGTTCGAACCGCCGTTGGCCGCGCTTCCAAAGGAAGCCTACGAGCCACGCGGCCGGACGATCTTGCAGCGGCCGCCATCAAGGAAGCCATTGCGCGGGCGAAGGGTCTCGATCCGAAAGAGATCGAGGACGTAATCCTGGGCTGTGCGATGCCCGAAGCCGAGCAGGGAATGAATGTTGCTCGCATCGCGTCGTTGCGCGCGGGATTGCCTGTCGAAGCCTCGGCCATGACCATCAATCGCTTCTGTTCCTCGGGCTTGCAAGCGATCGCCATCGCCGCCCAACGCGTCATGGCGGGCCAAGGAGATGTTGCCGTCGCGGGCGGCACGGAATCGATGAGCATGGTTCCCATGGGCGGCAATAAAATTGCCCCGAATCCCTGGCTCATGGACAACTATCCGGACGCCTACCTCGGCATGGGCCTGACCGCCGAGAATCTCGCGAGGAAATACGGAATCACCCGCGAGCAGTCGGACGAATTCTCGCTGGCCAGCCATCAAAAGGCGCTGGCTGCAATCGCCGCTGGGAAATTCAAAGAGGAAATCGTGCCGGTGGAGGTCAGCTATAAGTTTATGGAAGCGGGTGCGAATGGCGGATCGAACGGCACGAAGCCGAAATCCGTCACTCTCACCTTCGATACCGACGAAGGTCCGCGCGCCGATACTTCCCTCGAAGCGCTGGGCAAGTTGAAACCTGCTTTCCACGCGCGCGGCACCGTCACCGCCGGAAACAGTTCGCAGATGAGCGACGGTGCGGCTGCTTCTGTTCTCATGAGCGCCGAACGTGCTCGCGCGCTGGGATTGAAGCCTCTCGCGCGATTCATCGCATTCGCCACGGCCGGATGCCCGCCCGAAGAAATGGGTGTCGGACCCGTCTACGCGATTCCCAAAGCTTTAAAAATCGCCGGCCTCACGCTCGATCAAATTGACGTGATCGAGCTGAACGAAGCGTTTGCCGCGCAATCGCTAAGCGTGATCAAGCTCGCAGGCCTCGATCCCGCAAGAATAAACGTCAACGGCGGCGCCATCGCGCTTGGACATCCTCTCGGCTGCACCGGTGCGAAGCTGACCGCGACGATCTTGCGCGAACTCGAACGTCGAAACGGACGCTACGGCCTCGTGACCATGTGCGTCGGCGGCGGCATGGGCGCGGCCGGCATCTTCGAGCGCGTGGCCTAACACTATAATGCCGAGCAGCGCTCGTCATTCTGAGCGAAGCGAAGAATCTCTCTTGTTTTTCGCGCAGAGATCGACGCGGAAGTAACATCGCGGCGAAATCTCCACAACCCACACGGAATGCCGTTCAGGCGCCCTTGGCCTTCTTGGCCATTTTTGCCATCGCCGCTTGACCGCGCCGCGTCATTTCTTCCTCGGTTAAGTTTTCCTTCCGAGCCGCTATCGACCACTTATGGCCAAACGGATCCTGAATCTGGCCATAGCGGTCTCCCCAGAACTGGTCCCCCATCGGCATCGTCACTTTAGCGCCTGCCGAGACAGCCTGCTCGAACATCGCGTCGGGATTCTCGGTGTAGATGTGAATCGTTACCGGCGTCCCGTTCAACGATTGCGGCGAATGAGAGCCGTATTCCGGAAATTCATCTGCGAGCATCAGATTTGAATCGCCGATCCGAAGATTTGCATGGATGATCTTGCCGCCGGGGCCCTCATGCGGTTTCGTTAATTCCACGGCTCCGAAAGCGCGCTTGTAGAATTCGATAGCTCGCTTCGCATCTCGCACAGCGAACGACGGCGTCAGTGTATGGAATCCTTCGGGCACTGCTTTCACGTTCTGCGTCATGGTTTCTCCTTGCATTTGAGCGTATCGCGTCGCGGCGAAACCCCGAGCGTGGAAAAATGTACTCCCAAGGGGCTCAGGGTTTGATGGGCCAGCGAATTCTGCCGCTTTGGTTGTCTTACTCGCATGGGGCCGTCGTTGTCAACATGACACGCACGGGATGGCGGCAACGGACGACCAGTCACTACCCAGCGCATATCTTTGATGCGCTTTGGGAAGCTGCTGGGCGTCACTTATGCGCGGCTTTGAATTCGGCGAAAGTCTGCCGGGCGCGCTCGAAGCCGACAGGGGTTACATTCACCGCGCCCTGAAATGGCCGATCAATGTCGGCGATGGCGACGAGCGCTACGGACAACAACAGTGAGAGCGAGAATACCTGCATAGCGTGGAGTTTAAAGCTACCGGTGCCGAACAAGCATGCAGACAAAGTGGTGGTCGCCCCGCACAAAATTAGCAAGACCCATAAGATGTCAGGTATCTTCGACCTGCTTTCCACCTCTCGGATGCGACGATATTGAGTCATCTGGGAAAGTTTGGCAAGCGTTTGGGTCAAGCCGGCTGCCTGAGAGGAATTGCCGGATTGGTCTTCGTGATGGTGTCTCATAGCTCTTGAATGATGCGCCGACAGGCCGGGCTCAGGCTCTTATGGCTCATCGCAGGCCACTCCTCATCCAACATCGCATTCGCGTAATCGCTGGCGAGTTTCTGAACCTGATCTCCTTGAGAGGGCGGAAAGAGCTTTCGGCCAATCGAAACACATTCACCAGACAATTGGCTTCGGCGCCTGCGTTAAGTTCGGCGGATTAGAAGTTAGTCCAAACGGCGTAGAGCATGAAGCCGATAATAACGGCATACGTCGTACCCAATACGCTGATTTGCCAACCGATGATGTCGTTCTGTTCGCGATGTTGGCCGAGAGGCCAGAAATGGCATAAGAGGCACAAGAAACCCAGCGCCACAACAACGCACGCTATGATGATGACAACGTCTTCAGATACGCTCAGCACGGCAAATTTTCTCCGGTTCCGCTCGTCCCTCTATAGTGAGCGCCCAATTCTAATACCCTTGCACATTAACTTCGATCTCTTTCTGCCCGAGAACGGAACGACTCATCTGGTATTCGCACGACCGATGCAGTATCTTTGAGTAATTCACAGCAATCATCTGCTGTCTTTTTTCAGGAGGACTCGCATGGCCGACGAAAAATGCAACGACGCGGCGCGGCAAGCAACATCCACGGCGCCAGCGGCGCCCGGAACGCGAATGGTAAAGTGCGTGAAATTCGGCAAAGAAATGCCGGGTCTGGATCGCATTCCATGGAAGGGCGAAATCGGCAAGCGGGTCTACGAGAATGTTTCCAAAGAAGCCTGGAAGCTGTGGCTCGAACATTCGAAGATGGTGATGAACGAGTATCGCCTGAATCCGCTCGATCCGAACTCGCAAAAGATTATGGAAGAACAGATGGAGCAGTTCTTCTTCGGCGAAGGATCGAGGCTTCCTGAAGGATACGTCCCGCCACGATCCAAATCCTGATATGGAGAGAATTAGCCGCTGCTTTCCGCCGGCATTTTTCGCGTCGCGGGATGTTCGACGGGAAGCCGCGACGAAAAGATGAAGCGAAGTTTGGTGTGCACCTCCCTTAACGCTGCTTCGACTCCCTCGGGAGAATCATCTCTCGCAAAGATGAACCCGAGATAGCTCGATCCGTCGGGCCACGCGGCTAGGTAGTCCCGCAGCCGCGCCGTAATGCGAATGTCGCAAATGCCGCGAACCTTTTCTGCTTCCTCGATTCCTTCGACGCGCTCGAAAATCCCGCTTCGCGGCACCGGTATCATCATCACACCCGACGCCGATTCCTCCCGCTCAAGATCGCTTCCGCCTAAATCGAGGGCGTGACGAATCAACAACTCTTCGAGCGAGATTTTCTCGGGACCAAAAAGAAGCGTTCGCGAGCAGAGTCCTCCGATGGGACGCGGCGCGACTTCGAGAATCCAGGGCCCGTCTTCATTGATGCGAAATTCCGCGTGAATGGGGCCAGTGACAAGGCCCAGAGCGCGGACGGATCGTTCCGCGCAATCGCGGAGCAACTCTTGCTGGCGCTGCGGCAGCCGCGACGGCGTAACGTAAATCGTCTCTTCAAAGTAAGGCCCTTCGAGCGGATCGGGTTTATCGAAAATCGCCAGGACGCGCAGGCACCCCCCGTCCAGCAACCCCTCGATCGCGACCTCCCTGCCCGGAATGTAACTTTCGACGAGCAATTGGGCGGCTAACGAGTCGCGAGCGGCTTGAATTTCCGGACTATCCAGGATGCCGCGAATGCGGGTGACAGCACGCTCGAATTCATTGTCATTGTCGGCTCGAATTACTCCCTGGCTTGCGGCGAGGGCCAGCGGCTTCACGACGCAGGGAAACTTCACACGCGGCACAATACGCGCGAGATCCTCTTCAAAATCGAATGCAAAAAAGTCCGGTACCGGCAATTTCACGGCGCGCAAGACTTCTCGCTGACGAAGTTTGTTGCGGCATATTTCCGCCGCTTCCACTGGATTTCCGGGAAGTCCAAGCGCGCGAGCCGCGCGAGCTGCCGTCCCTGTCGGACGATCGCCCAGCGCCAGAATGGCATCTGGTGGATCTTTCTTGAACTGGCGACGTATCTCTTCCGCTGCAGCCTGCGGATTTTCAAAATGGAGCGGCAGCGCGCCATCGGCCCATGGATCATCGAGCTTATGGCAGCGATCCGTGCCGAACGAAACCGCGATGTCCAGTTTTTCCGCGGCCTCGGAAAATCCGCGAGTCTGGTATCCCAGCTTGCTCGCGAGGATCAGAAGTTTTTTCTTTGGGGTCATCGAACTCAGCAAGGCGGAAGAAGCCCCGGTGCAGCCAAGCGGTCAGCAATCTTCGCGGCGACCTGCTGCATTTCGGAGTGAATGCGGCCATTGGATGCCAGCATCGCCGGATCACCGGGATGATAGGGCCGGCCGGCAAAATCCGTGACCATTCCGCCGGCTTCCCTCACGATGAGGATGCCGGCGGCCGTGTCCCATGAATGCAAGCCGAATTCCCAGAAGGCATCGAAGCGGCCGCAGGCGACGCTGCAAAGATCGAGCGCGGCCGAACCGTCGCGGCGAATGCCGTGGGATCGCAGCGTAAATTCCCAATAATAATTGATGTTGGCGCTCTGCACGCGCTTGTCAGTGGGAAAACCCGTTGCAAGCAGACTTTTCGATAGCTTGTCGACAGACGAAACGTGGATGCGCTTCTGGTTCAAATACGCGCCTTCGCCGCGAGCGGCGCAAAAGAGCTCATCGCTAAATGGATTGAGGACGACGGCAGCGATTGGCTCGCCATCTTCGAGCAATCCAATCGAGACTCCCACGCACGGATAACCGTGCGCGAAATTTGTGGTGCCGTCGAGGGGATCGACGTACCAGGTGAAGTGCGCGCGCGCGACAGCGCCTTCGCTTCCCTCTTCGGCAACAATAGCGTGCTGCGGAAAATGAGTGCGAAGACGTGCGACGATCAAGGATTCGGAGCGCTTGTCCGTCTCCGTAACGATATCGACTTCACCTTTGTAGGAGATATTTTTCGGGCGGCTGGAGTCGGCGAGCAGAACCGCTCCTGCTTCGCGCGCGGCGTCAATGGCGACTTCGACGAATCGATTCATTTGGTTCTGCGAATAGCAGATTCCTTAGTACGTTCCCTGTGACGAACCGGCCGTGAAATATTCCTTGCGAGAGCGCACCGTGTCGCCTGATTTTACCTTCACTTCCACATGGCGCAGACTGCCCGGCGGCGGAGTCGGGCTGGGATAATAACCCAGCAAGTACTGGGTGCGAAGCTCGCGATCGATGCGGTCGAACATGGTCTGAAGCTGATCGTATCCGTCGAGAGTGAAAAACGCGCCGCCCGTGCTGTCGGTTATCGTGATCAGCGCATGTTCGCCGCCGGTGTTTCGCCCATTCTCATTTTTCACGATGCGAATCACGATGGTGTAGAGCAGCGCTTGCGAGGCAATCGCGGCGCGCCGGGCGTCTTCGAATTTCGAGACGCTGGTGGTTTCGCCCGCGTCGGTGAGGAGCACGATCGCTCTCCGCCGGTTCGGGGGCCTGCGCTCGAGCGATTGCGAAGCGAGCACCACGGCGTCATACATGGACGTGCCTGCGCCGGGCTCGATGTGCCGGACGGCTTCCTGAAGTTTCGAAACGTCGGCGGAGAAGCTCGCGAGCTGTTCCACGGAATCGGAGAACTCGAATACGGAAAGCGCGTCGCCCGGCCGTACCACCTGCCGGATGAAATGCGCGGCAGCTTCGCTCTCGAATTTCATTTCGGCGACGGCGCTCATGCTGGTGTCGATCATCAGAGCGAGATCGAGCGGGCGATTCGTCTCGGCCTCAAACCGTATGATTTTTTGCGGAACGCCTTCTTCGAGCAACTGAAAAGAATCCTGCGCCAGGTCGGCGACCGGCTGGCCATGCGAGTCGATCACTGTAGCGAGAATGTCCACCAGATCCACGTCGATCTTGATGGTTCCCGGCTTTCGCTGGGCTTGCGCGCGGAGCGATCCAGCAAAGACGATACAAACTGCGAATATCAGGAACCCAAGGACGGTCGCGGCTTCAGCGGCTCGTTTCATTTAGGGAGTAGATTCGTCCGAGGGCAAAATGGCTTCCTGCGATGGAACTTCTCCTTCGGCCCAGGCGGCCCCGCCAGCAAAATATTCTTTCTTCCAGATGGGCACGGCGCGTTTGAGGGTGTCGATTGCGTACCGGCAGGCGTCAAACGCGGCGCGGCGGTGCGCCGAACTCACCGCAATCAGCACGCTTGTCTCTCCAATTTCGAGGCGTCCCAGGCGATGAACGATGGCCAAGCGATGAACCGGAAAAGTTGCACGGATATGCGCGCCGATCTCGCGCATTTTCGCCAGCGCCATCGGTTCGTACGCTTCATATTCAAGGTAGAGAGTCCGCAGGCCGCGGAAATTATCTCGCACGAAGCCGTCGAAGACCACGACCGCCCCGTCCTCGCTCGCCTTGAGGCCTTCGACCCAGTCGCGCGGCTGAATCGGCTCACGCACGATTTGAAAAATGTCTTCGGCGACCGCGGGCTGCTGCCCGCCGCTCACCGGCGGAAGAAATGCAACTTCATCGCCGATCGAGAGCGGAGCGCGCCACCCTGCGTATTCCTGATTTACAGAGGCGGCGATGGAAGCGCGGAATTCGGCGAGTTTAGGAAAACGGCGGCCATAGCGTTCAAAGACGTCTTCGACGCGCGCGCCCTCGGAAAGTTCGGCGTCCTCTTCGGCTATGCCGGTGATGTCTTTGAGCTGGCCGAAAAACAGCACGCGCACACGCATGCGAGTATTCTAGCGCGCCCGCTGACCATCACGAAGATTCTTAAATCGGCTAATTCCTCCGCGAAGCAGGACCCGAAGGCGCTTGCCGGTGCGATGCCAGCAGCGTTTTTATCTTGAGGAGAATCTGCGCGTCTTCGTCCTCGGCGGCTTCCGCAGCGAGACCTGTGCGCATGGCATCGAACACAGGCAATTGGACGGACGCCGGGTAGGCGCCTTGCGCACCACGGACAGAAAACCAGATGATGCGATTGAGAGCGGCGGGATCCGCGAGGTCGGCCTGCTCGAAATTTTGTTCCAAGCTACGGTGAATCCAGCGCGCCGCATCCGAATCGTTCCGGCTCTGAACGACTAAGTTGTTCGTTGCAACGTCCGGCAGGATGGCTTTGTACGGCGCGAGGTCGGGCTGCGACTGGAAAATATCCATCGGTGCGGCCGAAGCATCGAGCTGGTTCATCGGCGGCATCCCGAGCAGCAGCTCCATCGTACGAATCAGGCTGACGGTGCTGTGATAATCGTGGATAAGAGCGCCGGGGCGATTGTAGGCGCTGATGACGAGCGCTGGGGAGCGATGCCCATCCACGTGGTCGGGGCCGTTCTGCGCATCGTCTTCGAGAACAAAAATTGCCGTGTCTTTCCAGTACGGGCTGGAAGAAACCTCCTGCACGAGCAAGCCGAGAGCGTAATCGTTGTCCGCCACGTAAAATTGCGGCGTGGGCATATGCGGACGCATGCCGCTGGTGTGATCGTTCGGCAGATAGACGATGTTGAACGCGGGGAAGGAATCAGCTTGCCCGTCCGCCCGCGCGCTGACGTAGCCGCGAAATTCCTGCAGCCACGCAGCGATGCGCGAATAACCCCGGAAATGCGGGTCGGCGTTGGCGGCGGAGATCAGCGGATCGGAGTGGCCGTTCGATTCCTTCGCTGCTCGATACGAGGCCGTCGTCATGGAATCCGGCGTGTAGAGGTCGAACTCGCGGTGAGTCGGGCTGGTATGGCCTTCGAGTGCTTTCTTTAGCGGAAATTCGATCACCGTGGGAGAGGTGTCCGGATATTCGCGCGGGCGATTCGCATTGAAGGAATCCAGCTCCGCCTGGGAGATGGACGCAACAAATTCGCCGTTGCTGCGATAGCTGATTCCGGCGCGGGCGGCGTCATCCCAGAGATACAGTGTGTTCGGCTCGCCGATGTCGCGCACGCCGTTTAGATACGGTACGAAGCGCTGCATGTAATGCGCGATTTCATCCGCGGTGGCGGGAATCGGCAAGAGCGGCGGTTCGCCTTTGCGCGGCCAGATTTCCGGCTCGCGATTGGTTCCTTGGAAATCGTAGGTGCGTCCGCGGTCGGAATAATTCCAGCGATAGGCTTTGTCAACGTAATCGCTCGAGAAGGCCGCGTCGGTCCAATTATGGCCGTCGGGGCTGGCTTCGGAATTCACGAAGAAACGGTCCAGCAATCCGAATCTCTGCGCGAGTGCGTGCGCATTCGGCGTAACATGCTGCGGCGGACCTCCAGGACGCTCCGCGGCATCGCCGTTGCCGAAAATCGCAAGGTCGGCATCGCCATCGGCCGGCTGGCCGTTTCCCGCTTTCTCAACGTCTCCGAAAACCTGGTCGTAGGTTCGATTCTCGCGGATGACATAGATGATGTGATGAATCGGCGATGCGCCGCTGAATAGTCGGACATCCTTAGCGCCAATCAGGCCGTCATTGCGCAACACCTGGGCCGTATATGCCGCGAGCGTCGGCGCGTCCGGCTCGGCGACCCGCGAAATCGTTCCGGCGATCAGCGCGACGTCGTATTCTCCCCCTTGTGCGTTGCGCCCCGTTCCCACCGGGAAGCGATCGTTCCCGATATTTGGCGCGCGGCCCGACATCGTTGCATGCATCGATGAGGCGTCGAAGCCAGTGCCCTTTCCGTTTCCAACGAAGAGCGAACCGTTTGCAAAAGCCAGCGCCGAGGGATATTGGCCGGTAGGGATCAAGCCGCGAACGGTGCTCCGCTGCTCGCGGCCGTTCCCGCGATCGTTGTCGTTGTCGCCATCGTCTGTCGTGCTTCGCGCGGCCCTTCCCTGCGAGGCAGGCGAGAGGCCGACAACCGCGACGGCGTTGCTGTGCGCATTCGCCACGTAAAGGGTGCCGCCATCGGGACTGAGCGCCAGACCTTCGGGCGATCCGCCGGGCAAAGCTTTTTCAGCGAGGCGTACGGAAATTGTTTCGATGGCGCGGTCTTGTGCGGTGTCGATCACGGTGACGCTATCCGCGTCGGAATTCGCGACGTAGAGACGTGTACCCGCAGGATTCAAAACCATAGCGGTTGGATGGCGGCCGGCGGGAACGAATTTTACGGGATGATTTGGATGGACGGCGTCAACAACGGCGACGGAAGCCGTCGCCCAGCACGAAACGTAGACCTTCTGCGTCTCTCTTGAGCCTTGCGGAGTGAATGCCACGACGCCGTAGGGATAAACGAAATGTCCGGGATGGCCATCGCTCAAATCCACGCGCGCGAGGTGGCGCTCCCCCCGAAGGTTACGAATAATCCCGAGGCTGTCGCCGAGATCGTTTGCAACAAAAAGCGAATCACCATCGGCCCCTACCGCCAGGCCCAGCGGGTACACAGGCTCCTGATCGCCCTGCAAGCGAGGAGAAGCAGCTTCGGTCGCAAACCCTCTCACCGAAAGATACGGCGCGGTAACTTTGGTGTTGGGCCCGTAGGACGGCGGACTGACCGGACGAGAAACTCCCGGCTGGAAGCGGAACATCCAGACCTTGTTTTCGTAGCCGCCGGAGACGTACAGCGTGTAAGACCCATCCTGCGCGGGATTCGGAGAGAATGCGGCGCCCACCGACGCGCTCTGCGGACTGGGGAAATATACGTTCTGGATCACTTTTGGAGCAGGGTGCGCATTCAGGTCGAGCACGGCGATGGATTGTTGCGCTTCATTTGTTGCGGCGCTGAATTGAATCCCATAGCCGCTGTTTATCGCGACGAGATATCGCCCGCCGCCATCCTTCGCCGTGTGGTCCGGGCTGCGGACGAAAGCAACAGGCAGCGAACCAACAGCCAGCTGGCCGGTGGTCGAGTCGAGAACGAGCGAACCTGCGGGCGTGATATTGCGGCCTTCGGAGGCGGGTTCGTGTCCGGTCTGAGAGGATTGCTGCGACCGAAGCGGCAATGCGATGAGGGCCGCCGCCAAAAAGCCTAAGATAGCGAATATGGAAAATCTTACCAATGTCCGTGAAATCATCTTTCCTCCGCCCTCTTCGCGCGACAGCATCGCGGGCTAAAGCCCGGCGCTACAATATCACGCGATCCGAATTGCGGATATTACAGAACAGTTGAAACTGTGGCGGCGAAATTATTTCACGTATGTCTCTTGCGGGCAGTTATTCTGTCCAGGCTGCGATGCATCGTAGAACGAACGCTCGGAGAGACCCCGATGCGTCACGGGTTGCTGCGGATTCGCTACCGATTGGATAGGTGAATGAGGGTTCTGGTATCGGGTGCGTCCGGACTTGTCGGAAGGGAGTTAAGCGCGGCGCTTCTCGCCGATGGGCATACCGTGTGCCGGCTCGTTCGTCCCGGAAGTCCGGAAGCCGCAGGCGATGTGCGCTGGGATCCGGAGTCGGGAACGGTAGACGTGCGCGCGATGGAAGGATGCGACGCAATAGTCAATTTGAACGGTGCGAGCATTGGCCAACGCCGCTGGACGGACAGCCGCAAAGCGGTTTTGCGCAGGAGCCGCGTAAATTCGACGCGAGTCTTAATCGATTCGCTGAGCCGCCTGAAACAGAAGCCGCGATTATTGGTTTCCGCGTCGGCCGTGGGCTATTACGGGAATCGCGGCGATGAAATCCTCACGGAATCGAGCGATCCTGGCACTGATTTTCTTGCGAAACTTGCGTGCGATTGGGAATCGGAGGCGCTGCGCGCCGAGCGCGAAGGAATCCGCACAGTCATCTTGCGCTTCGGCGTAATCCTCTCCGCGAAAGGTGGCGCCTTGCCGCAAATGATGCGGCCATTCAAGCTTGGGATCGGCGGGCGGGTCGGTAACGGCCGGCAGTGGATGTCGTGGATCGCACTCGACGACGTGATCGAAATTATTCGAGCGGCGATTTCGAATGAACGCTGCTCCGGTGCCATGAATGCCATGGCTCCAAACCCCGCGCAAAACGCCGAATTCACGCGCGCGCTGGCGACCGTGCTGCGACGTCCCGCGATTTTCGCCGTGCCGGCATTCGCCCTGCGTCTCGCGTTCGGGGAAATGGCCGATGCTCTGCTGCTGACGAGCCAGCGCGCACGCCCCGTTAAGCTGCTCACCGCCGGTTACGATTTTCGGCTTCTTCAGCTCGAGCCCGCTCTTCGGGCTATCCTCGGGTGCAATAAGTAGATTCAAGTTCCAAATCGGGACCACTGACGCGCTCGCGGTTCATTCTGGAACTGATGCTCTTGCTTTAACGAAGCGCATCGGATGGAAGCGGCATCTGCTCGTCCGGAATTCGCCCGGACGTACTGCTGTCTCCAACCCACAGTGGTGCAGAGCTTTAGCCTCCTATCAACGCGCCTCCCGGGAACGGTCAAAGCGACCGCACGCCGATAATCCGGGCTGCTCCGCTTTGGCACATGCCTTGCGTTAGCTCTGTTCGGGAACATGAACAGCAGCGAACAACTCGGAATGCCGCACACGCAGTTGCCAGCCTCGGTCGAATCCACCAAGGCGAACCCCTTAAGTCGCACTCTCACCTTCCCCATCGCGCTGGTGGCTTCCCTAACGTTGCTCGGCTGCGGCGCTGGAGCGTTTACCTCACCAGCACAGCCAACGCCGAACATCTTCGTATCGATATCGCCGAGTCACGCAAGTCTTTTCCTCGGCGAGACGCAGCAATTTCAAGTCACGGTGACCGGAGCCTCGAACGCAAGCGTCACCTGGCAAGTCAACGGCGTCGCGGGCGGAAATGCCGCCGCCGGGACAATATCGGCAAATGGTCTTTACGGCGCTCCCGCGATTTTGCCCGCGAGCGCGAGCATTACGGTCGGTGCTGTCAGCCAGGCGAATGCGGAAGCAGGCGCGTCAGCCACGGCCACGCTGAAGGATGACATCGTGATAAGCGTCACGCCGGCCGCCCCGACCGTGCCGGCAGGCGGAGCGCAAATTTTCCTCGCGAACATCTCCGCCAGCGGGGCTCCTTCCAAAGCCGTTCGATGGAGCGTTAATGGAATTCCCGGTGGAAACGCGATTGTCGGCACAGTGGCGCCGGCGGGAGCCAACAGCGCCACCTATATGGCCCCGCTGTCAGTGCCCTCGCCCGCGACAGTTGCGGTGACAGCAACCAGCGTGGCCGACGAAACCAAGTCCGCGAGCGCGAGTGTAACGATCGCGTGTGCGAGCGCCAGTTCAATCTCTCCAGCTTCAGTCACGCTGGCTACCGGACAAACTCAGCCATTCGTCGCCTCACTCTGCGTGCGGAGTGGCGAAGCGATCGCCTGGGACGTAAGCGGAATAGCAGGCGGCAACGCTACGCTTGGGACGATCGTTCCCACCAGCGCAAATTCGGCGCTGTGTCGGTAGCACATGATATGTCCGGTCGAGATAGCACATGAAATGTCCGCTTTTGTGGCGAGGCTTGAGGTAGAGGTGTCTGCCGGAGGCAGGCATGCTTTTCTACCCGGAGTGCGCCGTGGAGC
>JBOGNE010000085.1:0-66431 GCA_050747005.1 Candidatus Acidiferrales bacterium | reverse complement strand
ACACGCCGGTCCGGTGCGATGGCAAGCGACCGAGTTGTGGAGAAAATACGGCAGGCTAGACAGTCACGCGCAAAAAAAACTAAAATCAAATCCCCACCGTTGACAAACCACAACGGCGGGGCACCCGCCGCCATTCGGACCCTTGCTGGGCACAAAACCTATGCAGTCAGGTGATTCGAGTGTCGTATGATTCCCTGCGCGGAGCCAGGGGGCAGATCAGCCCATCTCGTTTGTTTTCTTTGGTTACCCTATAGCAACCGCAGGTTGCTCTACAGCAACCACTTTGTGGGTGGTGTGTCCCCTACCCCCTCCCGGCGCGTCAGCCGCCGCTCGGTACAGCGCTCTACGTTAACCGACAACTGTGGACTTCCAACCCGCGCAGAGCGGGTCTCATTCTCGTTTTGGAATCAGCATCTGACCCCTGACCACATTGATCAGTAGCCCAACGCAGTAGAGGATCGCGCCATCGAATAGCACAGCGAAGACCCAAATAGAGTAATTGACAACCGCAGGCGCGTGGATCGTGAAAACCTGAAGCCAAAGAACCGGAAGAACATCGAACACTAGGTTTTCAAAGAAGGTATAGACTCGCGGAGGAGAGTAGCTTGCCATCGACTGTGCTTGTTCCACAGTAGGCAGATGGAATGGATTGTAGGTGTCGATGTACCACCACGTTGCCATCAAGAGAAACCCGACAACCAGCCCTACGATTGCAAGCCTTCGTGGCAGCTTAGATTTGGTCACGGTTTCGCACACCTCATTGAGGGAATTGCTTGTTAAGGTCACCCACCAGTCCCCCGGGCGTTATATCGTTCGGCGCTTTCACCCCTCCCGAACGCAATACCTGCTCGACAAAACTTGCGCAGTTGCGGTAAGCGGGATCGTACATTTGACGGCCAGCCATGCCCTTAATTGCTTTCTGCATTGCCGCAGCTTGCTGTGGCGTTACGTGAATTGTGGCTTTGGCTTTAATGGCGCGGTTCGCGGATAGTGACTCGACATGACCCGGCACAGGCGAGGCCTCTGGAGTCCCATTTGCTGCGCTCGCAACTTCTTTGGCTAGAGCTTTGATTGCGGCCTTATCGGAATCGGGCACAAGGCCGACAGGAGTGGCTCCATTAATCCCAATGGCGACGTGACCGAGAGCATTTCCTCCCTCGCCCTTCACTTGTTCAACTACAACGGTGCTGGTGTTCTGCTGTTGGGCCTGCGCCGTTTCTGCGGCAGCGACTTGGTCATCGTCCGCGATCACTGGCATCGACGTGGTGGTCATGCAAGAGGTTATCCCTGCCGGACTCGTTGGCTTACAGTTTGTCTCGCTTGCAGGCGCGCCAGCATGTTCAGTGCCTTCGTGGCCATCGAGGTCGGCGAAGGTGATGGGATTGTCGCGGACGATGGCATAGAGATTGAGCGTCTGCGGATTCGTGAGATTGGCGTAAGGCACGGCGACGGGAACAGCCGACCAGTCGGCTGACATGAAGCGGCCCTGCTGTGATGAGTAGAACCGTGCGCCGAAATCATCTAGGCCCGATTCTCCGTCTCGCTCGTGGCCCTCGAATTTGTGGGTGGTGCCGGTTTCGCCGGCGATTTGCTCGCCGTAGGGCATGAAGTCGAGAGAATCGTAGATGGTGCCATTCATTTGGGTCATGAGGCGCGTCGAGCCGAGGTGGTCGCGGTGGGCGAAATAGGTCGTTCCGCTGGCGTACTCCGCAACGAGTCCGCCGTCTCCGTAGATATAGCCTTTCGACCAGCAATTGGGCGAGCAACCAGTGGTCATCTCCGTGATCACCTCGCCGGAGAGGCCGTAAATGTAGTCGGTCGAGAAACTCCCGATGGTTTTCCGCACGCGGCGGCCCAATCCGTCGTAGACGTAGGATGCGGTTGCTCCGCCATCGACCGTGGTGATGCGATTCTCGGCGTCGTAGGTGTAGCTGTGGCTTCCGTCGTTCAGTAGATTGCCCGAAGCGTCGTAGGACCAGCCGCTGATTCGATTGTTGGCATTATAGCTTTGATTCCACGATCCACACGCGCCTTTGGTGGGAGTCTGCGTCAGCCTGTTACCCCAGGTGTCGTAAGTCCAAGTTGCGCCGAGGCAAGTTGCCACGTTATCCGCATCGGCCATGCTGGTCAACCGGTTGACCTGATCGTGAGTGTACGTTCTTCGAAAGACCTGGTTATCCGAAGCTGCCCATTCCATTACGTTTCCATTATCACTCGATCCCTCGTTGTAATTCACGTAGAAATCCTGCACCGTGCCGGAAGCGACGCTGGACGAACACGAGGACAAGGCGGGCGTGCCCGTGTTGATGTTGATGCGGCACGGCTGCAAGCGATCGTTGTAAAAATTGAGTTCCGCCAGATTGTTTCCATACTTCAACATCTCGGGAGCGCCCGTCGGCCAGTGGCTACTGACCGTGAAAAGCGTGGGAGGATGCTGCGCGTCATTCAAGCTGCTGGTGATTTGCGTTAGCCGAGCCGCCGAATCGTACGTGTAGGTCCCGGTATATTGCACGCCGTTCCCTGTCGCCGAGGTCATGTCGCCGAGCAGATCGTATTGGTAATCAACGCCAAAAGCTCCCGAACCACAGATGATCGGCGTGCATTGGTCGTTCATGATTACGCGGCCCATCGAATCGTAGCTAAAGATCGATGCGCCCACGGAGGTGCCAGAGATATTGGCCCAGGCTTCGGTCATGCGCCCGGCGATGTTTGTTTCGGAGTAGCCCCAGCCAGGATCCGCGTCGTAGAGGAATTGCGCGGTCGGCGTGCCGTCGGAATACGACTTCTTGGTCAGACGGTTGAGCGCGTCGTAAGTATACGTGGTGACGATGCCGCGTGCGTCAGTTCTCGTCTGAACGTTGCCGTCGGCATCGTAGGAATAGTTGATAACGCCGGATTCAGGATTCAACAAGCTTGTGAG
Organism: Candidatus Acidiferrales bacterium; assembly: GCA_050747005.1. Classification (GTDB taxonomy): domain Bacteria; phylum Acidobacteriota; class Terriglobia; order Acidiferrales; family UBA7541; genus Palsa-295. The sequence continues at coordinate 63,511 of JBOGNE010000085.1, read as the reverse complement.
GCGCGATAGCGAATCGTAGTCGAAGAATCGCTGGCGCGAGCCGGCTTGGGTGACATCGGTTAGGTTGTCGAGCGCGTCGTAGGCGTAATTGGTCACGTAATTCAATCCGCCGGGGTTCTCGATCACCTCGGCCATGCGGCCAAGGCCGTCCACGAAGCTCTCGCGGGTCTTGCCGGCCTCGTCCGTCACCGTTGTGGAATTCCCGCTGTAGGAGGTCGTCACTTTCGAGCCGTCCTGCTTTGTGACAAGAGTGGTGCGATTCAGTGCATCGTATCCGTAGCTCGTGACTCCGTAAGTCGGATCGGACGTGCTCCGGTAAGGATTGCTGACGCTCGCCGTGCGGCCATCAGCATCATAGGTAGTTTCGGTATAATCGACGCCTTCCGGATCGGAATTGACCTGGGTTTGGCTGATCCGCCCCAAATCGTCATAAACGGTCGTATGCACGAGATTCATACCAGAGGTAATCGCTGTCGTCGTGATGACCTTGAGAGGAAGAGAACCGGAGTAACACTGGCCGCTTGAATCGTCTGTGTAGCAATCTGCCGTTGAACCACGGTCAGGATAGGAGGTTGTCAGTATGCGACTAAAAAGATCGAAGGTGTGAGAAGTCGTTTGGCTGTTCTCGTCGGTCGAGGAAGCCGCAACACCCGTGCATGACTCGTAGGTGAAGCTCGTGGACTGATTGAGCGCATTCGTAATCTTCTTAATATATGCGGCAGCCGAACCGCCGGATGGGACGCAAGTGCTGTTGGCCCATGAATCGGTGTAATCGAACGACGTGACGTTGTTCAAGGGATCGGTCGCTGAAATGATTTCTCCCACGTCGTTGTACTGGTTGCGCGTGGTGAGCAATTTGCCATCCGTATTGCGCCAGCGAGTGATAGCTGTCAAGTTCCCGCGCGTCTTGTAGGCGTAATTAAACGAGGAGCTATGGCTAACCGCGTTCGTCGTTTGGATTGTTTGCGTATAGTTGTCATACTCATTGGTTGTCTGCGCAACTTGCGTGCCGGACCCGTTGTACGTGGTTATACCCGTCACACGGTCAACAATGTTCAAATTTAAGTATGTCTGGTTATTCGTGTGTAAGTAAGTGTAATCCGTTCGCCGCAACAGAGAGCCGGGAGCGCCCGATCCGTAGTCGTATTCGCGCTTTTCAGTCGCATTAGAGCGCGTCGCCGTACAGGGACACAAGCCAGAGGCCGGATCGTTGTACTGAAATGTTTCGTAGTCCGTCTGAATCTGATTTTCCTGCCCATTGTCGAGCTTCGTAGTCTCGCTCGTGATTCTCAGGTTCACCAAAGTATTGTTGGGGTCCGGCTCGCCGGTCCAAGCCTTGGTGACAGTTCTAAGCAGCTTGCCCGAGCCAGACGATCCTTGATAGTAAGTTGCGGACGTTTCCACAAGGCTTGCGCTCGTGGAGGTGCCGACCCCCACTTTTGAAAACGAATGAACCTGTTGATTGTCTAACGGATCGGTTACGGTAACATCTTCGCTCGTCGAACCGTCGCCGTAACCGCCGTAGGTCCATTCGTTGCTTGTACCGTCAGCTTTTACGGTCCGGCTCAATACTGCCGCGATTCCCATATAATTCGGATAGTGTCCTCCATCCGGCTGGGCGACCATGATAGAGGTATACGTGTACGTGATGCTTCCGCCGGTAGGCACGCCGATTTCAGTCAATTGAAGGAGGGAATCGTTCTCGTAGCTAAAGGTGTAGCTGAGGCCATCTGGCAAGATCAGCTTCACCGGCTCTATCTGGTATCCCGCGTATTCATAGCATTTGTTGCCGCCTATTATGTTGCCGCACAGATTCGTTTGAACGTCGAAGGCACCGTACTCAAGCTGATACGATTGACTCTTTCCGTTCGAATCAAGATAGGTATACGTGTACTGCGGGCACTGCTCCTGCTTGCCCAAAGGAGTCGTACACGCGACGTTCGAACCCTGCGTGACGCGCAAAACATTTCTGTCCAACATGTCGCTAGAACCCGAGGCCATATTGCCATTCGTGTCGGTAATTTCTTGAGTCGGTTTTATTTGAGTGCCGTCTTTCAGGATAGCGATCCCGGTCTGCAAATTCCAGGAAATGCCTGAACCATCCAGCGCCGGACCCGAGAGATTATTGCCGTTACAAACCGTATGCGTACCATCTCCCTCTTTATAAAATGGGAATTGATGTTTGGTTCCATCTGGGTCCTGCAGATAGTAGTTCGTGTAATACGTGTAGGGATTTCCCGTTGTCGGGCAGGTCGCTGTTATGGAGGCGCTGCTTCCGTACCAGTATGCCGGAGAAGAGGTGGACCATCCGCCCGTCTGCGTGGGATACACGGAATAAAATCCCAGGTTTCGGTTTTGCTTAGTCGGAGTGGGAGTGAATATCTTTTCCCAGCCGGGCGCGTCATAAGCAAATTTCCATGTGAATGTACGGTTTCGTTCCTTCACGCTGACGATGGGCATTTCGACATGGAGGTTCCCGTTTTCCAAGAGCACGGTGTCAAACGAACTGCCGCTGAAGCTTCCGTATGGCGGAAACCCCGATTCCGTTCCACTGTTCACTTGTTGCGCAAAGGTGCCGGACGACCAGAATGCCAGCGCAAGAAATGCAGCGACGATGAACCTGATCCCCCGAATCCGTATGCGCATCAGTGTCACCTCAGATCGAAATCGGATGCCGAAGTTCCTACATTGACCGCGAACGAAACCACCTGCTGCTCGTTTAACAACTGACCGTTGACCGTGCTGATGATTGTGTACGGGACAGCAATGCCATTTGAAACCTTGAAGTTGCTGTAATCGACGGCAACCCGCGCTATAGCCGTTAGGTTTCCGGGTGACCGCAGAGGATAAACAAGCCTGCTGAGGAACAACGTTTTCGCGTCGATATACAGGTCGCAGGGAACATCGTTTGGCCCCAATCCGTAACTGCCGTCAAGCGGACGTTGGATGCGAATATGGTAAACGGACTGGGTGCCCAATTGTTCCAAGCCGACGTATTGGAGTGTCGTTCCAGGCTGCGACCAATACGAAAGAACCGACAGCAAGGGGATATGGGTGATTCCACCGCCCGATACGGATAGCCACGGGACATTTTCGACCGCAGCGCCGTCATTTTGCGAAGATGGTGTCGTTGCGTTCATCACGAATATCGATGTTCCATCCGACGATTGTGTTTCGACGCGCAGCATCGTCGTTCCGCTCGTTGTGAACGTTACCGCCGAGGAAGTACCGTCTGGCGAAGTCTGCTGCGTCGTCATTTTCGTATCTTGAATCTGGGCGAGATTCTGACCGCCCATTGCCGAAAAAGCGCTCTGGAGAGTGGCAACCGCCTGCGGATCGCGCACCGGGGGCTGCGGCGTAGGTGCTGACGATTGGGCGAAGACGACGGGCGAGAACAGCGCGAAAAGCAGGATTGCGGAAACAGAGCGCCAGGGGGCGATGGGTCGCATGGCTCCTCCCAAGTGGAAAACTGAGGCGCACGTATATCAGTAACTTTACGTAAGTCAAGCAATATTTATTATAAAGGAACTGGAAGGAGGCGTTCTCACGCTGGGGATGCAGAGCACGTCGGTTCACGCAAGGCGTCGGGACGAATCGTCGCTGAGGAATTTATTCGCCGGGAGGGGCGACGGGGGCGGGCTCATGGAGCGAGCCTTTGCCGGAGATGGCGGCGATGATTTGGCGGCCGTGGAAGCGGCCATTTTCGATGAAGATGTCGGAAGTGTGCTTGCCGCCAACGACTACTCCGGCGAGATAGATGCCGGGAACATTACTTTCGAGCGTTTCGGGATTGATGGCTGGGCGCTTGCTTTCAGGATCGAGGCGAATTCCCTGCCGCTCGAGAAATTCGAAATCTGGATGATAGCCGGTCATCGCGAAGACCTGTTCGGCGGGGACGCCTTGCTCGCCCGAACCATTCTTCAGCCATACCTGATGCGGCTCGATGCGCGCGATGTGCGCGTTGAAAATGGCGCGAATTTCTCCGGCGTGAATGCGGTTTTCGATGTCCGGCTTGACCCAGAATTTCAGGCTTTTGCCAAGCGCAGGCTGGCGATGGATGAGCGTGACGCGAGCGCCGGCGCGGAAAAGATCGAGCGCCGCTTCGGCTGCTGAATTCTTGCCGCCGATGACGACCACATCCTGATTCCAGTACGGGTGCGGCTCCGTGAAATAGTGAGACACGTGCGGCAAATCTTCTCCGGGAACGCCGAGGGGATTGGGGCGGTCGTAATAGCCGGTGGCGATAACGATTTTCTTTCCGTGATATTGCGCGGGCGCGCCGGATTCGTTCGTGGTATGCACGACGAATGCGCCATCGTGGCCGGTGATTTTCTCGACGCGCTCGTACAGGCGGACTTCGATGCCGTAATGCTCGGCCGCGCGGCGATAATATTTGAGGGCTTCCGGGCGCGTGGGCTTGGAGCCGGCGGTGGTCATCGGGAGGTCGCCGATTTCCATTCGCTCAGGCGTGGTGAAGAACTGCATGTTGACGGGATAGTGGAGCAGCGAATTGCAGAGGCAGCCTTTGTCGATGACGAGAGGGCGCATGCCTGCGCGCTTAGCTTCGATGGCGCTGGCCAGACCGGTCGGCCCCGCGCCGATGCAAATCACGTCGTAAGATTCGGCATTGGGTTTCGATGCCATGTGTTGAATCAGGCTAGCGTTTCACAGCAACGATTTCAAGGGTATCGCGCAATTCTTCCTTCTGGTCGATTCCGATCTAAGTCTCGAGGGTCTCATCACATGGACCTCCTGTCGTTCGATGCCGTGTTGATGCCGTTGCGCAAGAGAAGTCGGCCGGTTTAGACTCGCCCACCGTGATGGATAACATGACTACTACGGCCCCGTCACGCCAAGGAGCGTCATGAGCCAAAGCCAATCGCCCGAACCGGTGCTTCGGAACATCTCGGACACAGCACTGGGAGTTGCCGTGTATCGCGCACGCGAGTCGGAGCGTCCAGATGCCCTGTTTCGCGACCCGTTCGCGGCACGTCTGGCAGGCGAGCGCGGGAAACAAATTGCGGCGTCAAATTCCTTCGGCGACAAAATGGCGTGGGTCATGGTGATGCGAACCTACCTGTACGACCAATTTATTATCGAGCAGATACAACAAGGTACGGATCTCGTCGTAAATCTCGCGGCCGGGCTCGACGCGCGTCCCTACCGTATGGCGCTGCCCGCGACGCTCAAATGGGTGGAAGTGGATTTGCCGGGCATTCTTGAATACAAGGAAGAAGTGTTGCACGAAGAGAAACCGACGTGCGAACTGGAGCGCGTGCGTTTGGATCTGTCGGACGTGGGAGCCCGGCGAGCGCTATTCGCGCGGCTGGCACCGCAGGGAAAAAAGACGCTCGTCGTCACCGAGGGCCTGCTCATTTACTTCAGCGAGTCCGAAGTGGGTGCGTTCGCGAAAGATCTTGCCGACGCGCACAGCTTTCAGCGCTGGATTGTGGACTTGGCTTCGCCCGGGCTTCTTCGCATCATGCAGAAGAAAATGTTGCAATTGAAACCTGAATCGAAACCGAGCGCGATTTCGTTTAAGTTTGGTCCGAAGGAAGGCCCAGATTTCTTTGTCTCATACGGGTGGAAGCCACTGGACGTGCGCTCGCCGCTAAAAACCGCCGCTCGTTTCCACCGGCTCACGCCCTTATTGCGCCTGATGGCTGAGTTGCCCACGTCAAACAAGGGCCAAGGCTCACGGCCGTGGTCGGGCATGCGCCTACTCGGGAAAATCTGAGTAACAAGTGGGTCCCGGGGCCTTTGCAAATCACGTCGCAATGCAATTCGCGCCGCGGAAGAAATGCCGGGCACGGCATGCGCGCCTCTACAAAAGTGGATTCGAGTGTCCGCGGATGGAAGGTTCCAGGGGAGCCATTTGCAGCGCTCAAGCGCGTTGCAAGAGCGCGTCGGAAAGCTCGGCGGAAAAGGCGTCCAGCTCGGCGATGCGCTCCGGCGTTGCTTCCAATTTATTTTGCTTCCACACAAACCAACTGTGGCCGTTCTGTCCGACGCGCGCGCTGAAGTTGTCTCCGAGCAGATAGCTGGGAGCGCCGAACAAGCGGAAGCCGCCGTTCGGATCGGGAGCAAGAAGCGCGGCGCAATTCCCTTTTCGCACGCCGATGTAGTCCGCGTACATGGGAAACGCGGCGATGCCAAAGCCGCCGTCTTGCAGACGCTTCAAAATACCGGATTGTTGGGGCGTGATTTCCATTTCCTTTTGAGGATACCAGCGTTGCGATGAATACGAAAAGACAAAGAGGGATTCTTCGCTTCGCCCAGAATGTCGGCTAACAGGACGACCACAGCCATTCGAAGCGGCGACGATTCGACCGGCGCGGACCCGGGCGGCATCGGTCCGACGCAAGAAGGGAGTCTGGTGAGTACAGCAAACTTCGCTAGGCTTTGCGCGGGTGAGTAGATCAGGCAGGCCGCGCGAAACGAACGGGCGCAAGGGACGAGCGGAAGCCCTACCGGCATCTCATGCAAGCGCAGCTCCACATGGGTTATGCGGCGGAGGAGGAGGCCATTCCGCCAGACTTCTCGATTTCGCGCAGAATTCCGCGAAGCACGGAAGCCAGTTCGTCGCGGCTGACGTGACTCTTGCGGAAGTGAACGCGCAGGCGGTACGCGCCATCTTCGGCTTGGTACTCGAAAACGAACGGCTGCGGGCGGGGATCGGAGACAACTTCCTCTTTACGAGCGGCGCGGGCTTCGTCGCGAGTGAGATTACCGTGCGAAATGCGATGCACGAGTTCCTGCATCTTTTTCTCGTTGGGCTGGCGAGCGACCTGAAGCAGCAGCGACTTGGAGGTGATCCCGCCTTCGATACACGTCTTGCGAACTGCGTCGGGAATCACGCGCAGCGACATGGTTTCGGTGACGGACGAACGAGCGCGGCCGATTTTCTTGGCGATGTCGTCGTGCGTGTAGTCGAACTGTTCCTGAAGGCGGCAAAGGCCATCGGCTTCCTCGAAGGGCGTGAGATCCTTGCGCTGCAAATTTTCGATCAGGCCAAGTTCGAGGGTTTCGGCATCGTCGGCGATTTTTTCGATGCAGGGCAATTCGTGCAGACCGGCGGCTTTGGAAGCGTGGTAGCGGCGCTCACCGGAGATGATGTAGTAAGTATCCTCGCGCGGGATGTAGCGAACGAGCAGGGGCTCGAGAACGCCTTTCTCGCGGATCGAGTCGGTTAGCTCGCGCAGGTCGCCGAGGGTCTTGCGCGGCTGCTCGGGATTCGGACGAACTTTATCGGTGGGAATCATGCGGCCGACAGCAGCGCCGCTGAAACTGGTCAGCGTCTCAACATAATGCGCGTCATGCCGCATCTTGAGAGTGACGGGCAACCCGATCCTCTTGGACACGATGTAATACCTCCTGAGCGAGTTTCCTGTAATCTTCCGCGCCCGAAGATTTGGGCGCATACGCAAATACAGTTTCTTTGTAGGCGGGACTTTCTTCGAGGCGCACGTTCTTGCTGATGCGCGTTTTGAAAAGCGCGTCGCCAAACACGGCGCGGATCTGTTCGTGCGTATCGCGCGAGATGTTGGTGCGCTTATCGAATAGCGTGATGACCACGCCGAGCACTTTCAAATCCGGATTGGGGCGCGAGCGGATGCGCGCGTAGGTTTCGAGGAGGTCGTCGGTGCCTTCGATCGCGAAGTAGGCAGCTTGAATCGGCACCAGCAGATGCGTCGACGCGACCAGCGCGTTCACGGTCAAAATGCCGAGAGATGGAGGCGTATCGAATATGATGAACTCGAAATCTTTGACGACGGCTGAGAGGGCGTCCTTCAATTTGAAGGGCGCGTCAAATTGTCCGGCGAGCTGCTGCTCGAGGCGCGCCAGGGCAAGCTTTCCGGGCGCGACGAAAAGATTGGGGTCCTTGGTGGGGCGAATGACCTTGGCCATTTCGGCGGGATGGTCGCCGAAAACGTCGTACATCGAAGTCTGAATGTCGGCGGAGTCAAAGAAAGCGATGGTTGCGTTGGACTGAGGATCGAGATCGATGAGAAGCGTCTTTTTCTTTTTCAGGGCGAGCGCCGCTGCGAGGTTGATGGATGTTGTGGTTTTTCCGACGCCGCCTTTTTGATTGGCAATTGCTAAAACGCAGGTCAAGCTCGGCTCCCCCGCTCCCGCCCTTATTGCTGCGGGTGCAACCGCGGCGCGGCGTAGTGCGGCCAGCGGCCCTTGGCGCAGTACGAGTCGAGTCACTGTACTCACTCCCCCGCCCTGCTTGCAAGCGAAAAGTGCTCCGGTCACATGGGAAGAGCGCAGTTCGAGGTGAGAACTGCATTCGTGGCTCCAACGGCTAAACAGCTTGCGGGAAATACATGTAGCGCCGTCCTTCAGGGCGGCATGCCGGGCTAAAGCCCGGCGCTACGACAGCAAGAAATTCGTGACTTGTAGGAAAACCCATTATTCGAGCTTTTTTCCGCAAACCGTGAAGCCGAGCCGTCTTGTATCGCTGGCATGTACAGCGGGGTTGAAACCCCGTTCTTCCAAAATGCCGAGTTCTGCGGTGAGCGCGGCCTCGATGCAAGGCAACTGGTGTATGCTTTCGCGGAGAATTTCGATGGCTTCCGCTTCCCAATCCGGCGATACGGAGGTACGAATCGCGATGGCGAATGACAACGAGGCGATCGCAGAGATCGTGAACCGTGCGTATGTGGTGGAAGAATTCTTTTTGGCTGGCAAGCGGACCGATCCGGATCGGATCAGGGCGTTGATGGAAAAGGGCAAATTCCTGCTACGGGAAGACGGCGGGCGGCTGGTTGGGTCCGTCTATGTGGAGATTCGCGGGGACCGTGGTTATTTTGGGCTTCTTGCGGTCGAGCCGGAGATGCAGGGTCGAGGGCTAGGGCGATTTCTCGTCGAGGCGGCGGAAGATTATGCGCGCAAGAATGGATGCAGCGCGATGGACCTGACCATTGTGAATCTGCGGACGGAGTTGCCGCCGTTTTATGGCCGGCTAGGATATGTGGAGGACGGAACGGAACCATTTCACGCGGATGCCAAGGTAAGGCTTCCCTGCCATTTCATCAAGATGACCAAGTCGCTCGCCTAAGAGGTTTGGAAAACGTGCCGTCGTCAAGAACCATTTCGCATAAGACTATTTGTATTTTTTCTTGTCATTCAGACGAAGAGAGATCCTTCGGTCCGCTTGACGGCGCAAAGAAGTTTTCGACGTTCGGCTAAACTCACCGTTGCCGCTAGAACCACGTCGTGGCGCGGTAGGCGCGATACGAATCACCGAATTTTTCCTCCAGGACTTCGGCTTCTTTCTTCGCGCGAACGATTTGCGTCGGAATGATAACCAGAAGCAGCAGCAGGAGGATGAGCCGCCCTATGACTAGGAACAATCCAGCGATCAAGACGGTTCCGAAAACGTAGATCGGGTTGCGGATTTTGGAATAGACGCCGCGCGTCACGAGTTCCTTCGCTCGAGCTTTAACGGCGAATGAACTTCCCAATTGAATGCGTGCGGCAGCCCAGAAAAGATAGCCGAACAGCACTAACGCAAATTCGATGGTGCGCATTTCCGGCCAGCCATACTGGCTGCAAAGAAAGCCCGCGTACACGCACAACGCCGAGGCGACAGCAAGCTGGATCGCCATGACGGCTTTCGCTCTCATAAGGGCTCCTGCTTTCAATACACCCGCGCAGCAACGCTTGTTACGGCGCCATCATGCCTTATTGCCGGAGTTGTGGGAATCGTACATGCCGCCCTGAAGGGCGGCGCTACAAAGGCAAATACTCCGAAGCGCGGCGGCAGATTGCGAGATTTGCGCGGCAAAAAAAGAGCGCGCGATAAGCTGAAGGGCGGTGCCACATAAATTTTGGCAGCCGGGCAAGCAATCAGGGAAAGTTTGAAATGAGGCGCAAACGGGTGAAACGCGCCCTTGCTACATCTTGTAGCGGCCGAGGTCTTCGTCGTTGAGATTTTCGAGCCACTTGCGCAATTCTTCGTTGGAGCTTTTTTCGGAGACGACGCTGGCCATCTTGGAATTCTTCAGCACACCATCTTCGACGAATATCGGGCAATCGAGGCGGAGAGCCAGCGCGAGCGCGTCGCTGGGGCGCGAATCGAGGGACATGATTTGGCCGTCGCGCTCCATCCAGATGAGCGCGTAAAACGTGTCGTCCTTCAGGTCGGAAACCACGACTTTCTGGACGCGGACGTTCAAGCCGGAAAGGACATTCTTGAGCAGATCGTGCGTCATGGGCCGGGGCGTCTGCACTTTTTCAATCTCGAGCGCGATGGCGTTGGCTTCGTAGATGCCGACCCAAATCGGCAGGATTCCCGCGCCCTGCGTTTCTTTCAGGACCACCACCGGCATGTTGGTCACCGGATCCATCATCAATCCGCGAATTTTGACCTCAAGTTCCATGTGGCCTCCCGGTTGTCTCGATGCATCGTTCAGGCGACGTGCTCGCCGACCAGGCAATTGGGCGCGGAGCGCGTCACCTTCACTCGCAAGTATACTCCCAGCAGATTTTCGCGCGGGGAGGTGAAATTCACTACACGATTGCTGGTCGTGCGCCCCGCCCACTGTCCTTTAGATGCATGGTGCGCGTCAACGAGAACCTCAAATTCTTCGCCGACGAATTGTTCGTTGCACGCGATTTGGATTTGGCGCTGGCGTTCGAGCAAAAGCGCCAGCCGCCTTCCCTTCTCTTCTTCTGGAATCGCGTCCGCCATGTTGGCCGCGGATGTATTTGGGCGCGGCGAATATTTGAACGAGAAAACACCGTCGAACCGTCCTCCATCAAGAAGCGACAGCGTGTCGGCGAAATCTTCATCCGTTTCGCCGGGAAAGCCGACGATGATATCCGTGGTGATTGCGAACGGACGCCGCGCCGCTTTGATCCATGAAATTTTCTCGAAATATTCCTCGCGGGTGTAGGTGCGCCGCATCGCGCGCAGCACGCGTGTCGACCCTGATTGAACCGGCAAGTGAATGTGATCGCAAAGGGCCGGGGTCTCGTCGATCGCGTCAACAATCTCTCGATGAAAATCGTTGGGATGCGAAGTAGTGAAGCGCACGCGGCGAATTCCCGGCACGGCGGCGACTGCTCGAAGCAGCGCGGTGAAGTTCATTCCGCGCGGCGACGGATCGCGGTAGGAATTTACAGTTTGTCCGAGGAGCTGAATTTCGGAGTAACCGGCGTCCGCGAGGCGGCGCGTTTCGGCGAGGATCGATTCGCTCGAGCGGCTGCGCTCGGGACCGCGCGTGTGCGGCACCACGCAGTACGAGCAGGCGTAGTCGCAGCCTTCTATGATGGTGAGGTAGGCGCGAAACGGATTGTCGCGGCGAGTGATTTCGGTCTCGAACGTTTCGTCGGTATCGAGATCGAGCCCCATTACACGCCGCCCGCCGGCTTCGAGTTGGTCAACAAGTTCGGGAAGCTTCCGGTAACTGGCCGAGCCGCAGACGAGACTTACCCAGGGAACACGCTCAAAGATCTCCTCGCCTTCCTGTTGCGCGACGCAGCCGAGCACGCCAATCACTTTGCCGGCGGCGGTCGTTTTCCAGTCTCCGAGGCGCGCAAACACTTTTTGGGCAGCCCTTTCGCGGATGCTGCACGTGTTGTAAAGGACCAGATCAGCATCGGCGGGAGTCTCGACCGCGCGATACCCTCGGCCGAGCAGCACGCCCGCCACTTTCTCCGAGTCATGCACATTCATTTGGCAGCCGAAGGTCTCGAGGTAAAAGGATTTTCCAGAGGCGCAATTCGGAAGCGTTGGAGGATTCGAAGAATCGGATTTCGGGTGGGGCGGCTCTATCAAATCTTCCTGAGCGGACGGAGGAGGCGCGACGCTGCGAAGCGCGTCCACCGCGATATCAAACGGTTTGCCCATTTTGTTTCACGCCGATTCTAGCACACCGGCGAATGATAGCCTTCGGCAGGAGTCCTACGCTTGCGTCGATTCGGGCGATAAGAGGTTCTGAAAAAACTGCATTCATCATTCCTGAGCGCCGAAGAGCCTGCGGGACGCCGGCCCACGAAGGCAAAAGCAGATTCCTCGCTTCGTTCGGAATGACACGTAAAGGGATGATGAGACGAAAATCACGGGTTCGAGCGCGCCGATCCGAGTGTGTCCTTTCAATTAGCAAGATATTTCTTGCATTTGGCCGATTCGTTTGACCCTTCTTCTCCGCGTGTGCTACGGTTGAGCAGGCTCAGCAAAAAATCTTTTTTCTGGGGGAGACAATTTCTGGCCTGGCACTGATTCTACTTGCCAGCCCCGTCGGGGCTCTGATCGAGCAGACTGGCTGGGTGGCGCGTGTTGTACTTGCGATACTGCTTGTCCTTTCCTTGTTCTCCTGGGCAATCATCTTTCAGAAGTCCGGCATCTTCGGACGCACCGAATCCCAAACCAACCGATTTCTGCAGATATTCCGCTCGGGGCGCGGCGGCTTGCCCGATCCGAATACTCTGCGTGTCGGCGCGGGACAAACGCCCATGGTCACTGTTTACGAAGCGGGCTATCGCGAACTCGAGGCCCAGCTCGGCACGGCCAATCCGCGTCCGGGTGCGCGCGACGCGACGGCCAGCAGTCCGAGAAATCCTCAGGCTATCGGCGTCCAGATGCAGATCGCGGCGGGCGAAGAAGTGCGGCGGCTGGAAAAATGGATGTCGTGGCTGGCGACGACAGGTTCCGTTTCGCCGTTCATCGGCCTTTTTGGCACCGTGTGGGGCGTGATGGACGCCTTCTCCGGACTCGGCGACGCGGGCACGGCCAGCCTTCGCGCGGTCGCTCCGGGAATTGCTGAAGCTTTGATTACCACGGCGGCGGGACTTTTTGCCGCCATCCCAGCCGTAATCGCCTACAACCACTATCTCTCGAAAATCCGCGGCCTGGCGGCGCGGATGGACAGCTTCAGCTCGGAGTTCGTGTCCAAGATCGAGACCTTATATAGCTGACCGGGAAATTCCATGCCTCAAATTCAGCGCGGAGCGGACACCACGTTGTCGGAAATCAACATGGTTCCCTTCATCGACGTCGTGCTCGTCCTGCTGATCATCTTCATGATCACGGCGCCGCTCCTCCAGTCGGGGATCGACGTGGACGTTCCGAAGACGAAGACCGTCAAGGAACTGACCGAAGTGCGCATGGTGGTGACGATCGATCGGGGCCAGCGCGTCTATTTGAACGACAAGCCCGTGAATATTCACGATCTGGGCCAGGACATCGTTGCGCAATCGCACAACGCGCAGAAGCGCGCCGTTTATATACGCTGCGATGAAACGGTTCCGTTTGGAAGCTGGGCCACGGTGGTGGACGCGCTGCGGCAGTCCGGGATACAGAACATCAGCGTTGTGACGCAGCCGCTGAACGGGCAGCCACATTGAAATGTCGGCCGTTGCCGCATACCGAACGCCTGAAAGCCTGAAGCTGCCATTTTCGTTTTCAGTATTGCTGCACGTTGCGCTCGGGGGGCTTTTGATTTACAACGCGATTGCGACACATTCGGGGGAGAATTGGGGCGGCCCGGGCGGTTCGGTCACCGTGGGCGTCGTCGGCAGCGTGCCTGCGATTCCCCTGCCGCATCCCGACGTTGTGAGTCCAAGCAGGGTGGTCGACAATACACGCGGCCTTTATAAGAGCGAACCGCCGCCGGAAATTCCAGTGCCGCCGCCAGATGCAGTACCGATTCCGAAATTCAAGCTGAAGCCGCCACCGTCGAAGACCAAATCAGTGGCTCGCGAGACTCCGCCGCCGCCCAAAACGCATCCGTCGAAGATTCTCGAAAACAAGACGCCGCCTCCACCAAATGCGATTCCCTACGGCCAAGGCGGTGCGCCCGCAGTTCCGGTTTCTTCGTTCGCCATGGGTGCGGGCGCAACGCAGGGCGGGCTGGCGTTTAGCGGCGCAGGCGGAGGAGACTTCGGGAGCCGCTTTTCGTGGTACGTCGAAGCGGTGCAGCGCCGCGTCAGCAGCAATTGGCTGCAATCAACGGTCGATCCCCGGCTTTCGACCGCGCCGCGCGTGGTGGTAACGTTCGATATTTTGCGCGACGGCACTGTGACAAACATTCAAGTCACGCAATCGAGCAACAATTATTCCGTTGATTCGTCGGCCGTTCGCGCGGTGCAAAGCTCCAGCCCGCTCAGCCGTCTGCCGGGTGGATATGCAGGGTCGAAAGTGGGCGTCGAGTTCTGGTTTGATTTTCGGCGGCAGTGAAAGTGCATATACGCGGGTGCGGCATGCCGCGCCCCTTCGGTACCGATATAGATAGATTGAGCGTAGCGGAAATTAAGGATTGGATTTCTATTCAGTGCATTCCTAACGAAGGCATATATATGACACGAAAAATCACGATTCTCTTCGCGCTTCTCGCGACAATCTTTGTGTTCGCGCCTCGGCCTGCGGCCGGGCAGGACTGGTTCAAGACTGGCACGGGGCTCGGCGTTACGAAGGCCCGCCTTGCGGCGCCAGACCTTCCTATACGGACGCCGACGGCGCAGCCGCTTGAAAAAACCTTTCACGACGTTCTGTGGGCCGATCTCGACTACAGCGGCGTTGTCGAAATGGTCAGTCCAAGTTTTTATCCCACGCAAAATCCCGGGCAGCCGAGCGAACTTCATGCCGCTGACTGGGCGAACGCGCCGGCGAACGCCTACATGGTCGCTTACGGCAATCTTTCCGCCGATGGAAATGGGCTGGCGGTTTCCGGATATCTTTCGGACGTTCACAACCCGACCGCGCCGCTGGCGCTGCAGAAAATTTACCGCGGCGCCGCGACGGATGCGGACGCGCGCAGGCTGGCGCACCAGTTCGCCGACGACATTATCGGAGTACTCAGCGGAGGGCTTCCGGGCATCGCGCAGACGCACATCGCTTATGTGAGCACGAAGAGCGGCACGAAGGAAATCTGGGAAATGGATTACGATGGCGCAAATCAGCGCCAGTTGACGCACCTGAAGTCCATTTCGCTCACGCCGCGATGGTCTCCGGACGCGACGCGCATCGCGTTCACCTGTTACGTTCCGTTTCGCGGAGTCACTTCGCCTCAGATCTGCATTTATTCCACGGCTTCCGATCGGCTGATCGCATTCCCGCGCTATCGCAGCACGAATGCTTCGCCTGCGTGGTCGCCAGACGGGTCGCAAATCGCATTTATGTCCAGCCAGAACGGCGATCCGGAAATCTACGTGGTTGATGCCGATGGAACGCACTTGCACCGGATTACTTTCGCTGCCGGCGTGAACACATCGCCAGCGTGGAATCCAAAGACCGGAAAGCAGATCGTTTTCGTCAGCGACCGTGCGGGCGAACCGGTGCTGTACATGGCGAACTCGGATGGGTCGAACGTCCAGCGGATTGACATGCCGGACATGGGTTACGTCGTGGATCCGTCATGGTCACCAAATGGACAATTGCTCGCATTTAGTTGGCGACGACCGACAGGGAATTTCGATATCTATGTAATGGACATCGTCAGCCGCCAGCTTGTGGAATTGACGCGCGACCAGGCTCGCAACGAACGGCCGAGCTGGGCGCCCGATGGGCGTCACATCGTTTTCGAATCTACGCGGACAGGCACGCGGCAGATTTGGTCGATGCTGGCCGACGGCAGCCAGCCGCGACAACTGACGTATCAGGGGCAGAACGAATCCCCGAATTGGTCGCCTAAATGATCGGGCGTGGATTTCGCCGCATCGTCATCGTGCGGCGAGGGTTCATTACGCAGGTTGCTACATCAACTCAATCCTAGCTGTTAAATATTTTCGGCCTTCCCTCCGTGCCCTCACGGGATGTGCCGAAGGAGGCAATTACATGCAAAGCGGCAGTTTTCGCAGAGTTGTAGTGCTGTTGAGTTTTCTCGGTGTGGTTGTTTTCGCGGCCGGCTGCAAGAAAAAGACACAGGTTGCTCCGCCCGCAGCGGCTCCCGCTGCGTCGGCGCAGCCAACGGTTTCGCTGAACGCTTCCCCGGCTTCGATCAAGGCCGGCGACACGGCGACGCTGGCATGGACTTCGACCGACGCGACCGACCTCGATATCGAGCCCGGCGTCGGCAAAGTTTCACCGCAAGGCTCGACGCCCGTTACGCCATCGCAATCGACGACGTACACGATCACGGCCACCGGTCCGGGAGGCAGCGCGACTGCCACGGCAAGCGTTTCCGTTGAAGGAGCAGCTACGAACGAACAGCCGTCGACGGCGGCTCAACCGAGCTTGAACGAGCTCTTCGAACAGAACGTGAAGGACGCGTTCTTCGACTTCAACAAGTCCGACATCCGCGGAGACGCCCGCGAGGCGCTGACGAAGGACGCCGAATTTTTGCGGTCGTACCCGCAGGTTAAGGTGACTCTCGAAGGCCACTGCGACGAGCGGGGATCCACCGAATACAACATCGGTCTTGGCGAGCGACGCGCCCAGGCCGCGAAGAATTACCTCATCTCGCTCGGCATTCCCGCGAGCCGGATGGATACCGTGAGCTGGGGCAAAGAGCGCCCGTTCTGCACCGAGCACAACGAATCGTGCTGGTCGCAGAATCGCCGCGCCCATTTCGTCCTGGCGCATTAGAGTTTGCCGGAAGATGCCAACCTGCCGTCATTCTGAGCGCAACGAAGAATCTCCCGGTGCAAGCGGTGGAGAAAGAGGGATTCTTCGGGCTGGAAAACGCCCTCAGAATGACGGCCGCGCTTTTTTTCACGGTGTCCGTAAAGAACGCGGACATCGGAGAGCGTTGTCACCGTCCCCGGCAGCCCGATATTGGCCGGACTCCGCAATTCAAGAGCCTGAAAAACATTTTGTCCCAACGCGCTTTGTAGCATCAAAATAGCAGTGGAATGCCGCCGCACCCAACGCCCGGCCACATCTTTGTAAGGAGGCTTCTCTTGCGTACACGATCGATCGTGCTCGCGCTGGTGGTTTTAATTCTCGGCGCTGTTGGTGGCTCGATGCTTGCTCCGCCGCCTGCCAGCGGCGTCTCGAAAGAAATAATTCAACTTCAGGCGCAAGTCGCGCAGCTTCTGCAGGGCCAGCAGGACCTTCGCAGCGCGCTCGATTCACACAGCGCGACGCTGCGCACGCTGGTGCAGCAATCGCTCGACGCGGTGAATGGCCTGAACGGGCAGATGGCTCAGACGCAAAAAAGCTTGCAGGATTCTCTCGCCGGCTCTGGCTCGCGCATTGACTCGATGACGCAGCAGACTCAGGGCATCTCTGACAATTTGCAGGACGTGCAGGCGCGCGTTGGCAAGCTGGCGCAGCAATTGACGGACATGCAGAATCTGTTGCAGAGCATCGACGCCAAAGTTTCCGGCGGCGCCGCTCCGGCAGGGACGGTTCCCGCGGGGAATGCTCCCGGGACCACGGGCGCTCCCGCTACGAGCCCCACTGGAGTTGATAATTCCGCGCCTGGAACGGCTCCCGTCCCCGGCGCAACGACTGCCGGCGGGATGGCGCCGATTTCCGCGGACACGCTTTACCAGAACGGACTCCGCGATTTCACCAGCGGGAAATACGACCTTTCGCGGCAGGAGTTTTCCGACTACCTGAAGAATTTTCCGGCGAACGATCTCGCTTCAAACGCGCAGTTTTATCTCGGTGAAATCGATTACGCGCAGGGGAATTACAAGGCAGCGATGAGCGAATACGAGATGGTGCTGCAGAACTATCCAAGCAGCTACAAACTCTCTGCGGCGCTCCTGAAGAAAGCCTTCGCCGAACTCGAGGTAGGCATGAGAACTTCGGCTACGCGCGATCTTCGCGAAGTCGTTCATCGCTTTCCTGGATCGGACGAATCGCGCCGCGCGCAAGCGAAGTTGCATGAAATCGGTGCGTCGGTGGGAACGCGCACAGCGCCTCATTGAGCAAAGGGTGCGGCAAGCAGCGCCCCTGCAGCTTCTGCCCGGTGGTTCGTGCCGATTGGGATCCCTGCGCTTCCCGCTCCGGCCGACTTCGGCTATACTCCCTTCATCTCAGCAGGTTCTAACTAAGCGGAGCCACCATGTCAGTCAACAGAGTGATTCTGGTCGGATATCTCGGGCGCGATCCGGAAACGCGTTATACCTCAGGCGGCCAGGCGGTCGCGAATTTTTCCGTCGCAACCGACGAATCGTACAAGGATCGCAATGGCGAGCGTCAGAAGCGCACCGAATGGCACAAAATTGTGGTGTGGGGCAAGCAAGCAGAGATCGCCCAGCAATATCTAAAGAAAGGTTCGCTGGTCTATATTGAAGGACGAATTCAAACGCGCGAATGGCAGGACAAAGAAGGCCAGAAGCGCACCAGCTTTGAGATCGTTGCCAGCAATTTCCGCATGTTGGGCCGCCGCGGCGAAGGCGCTGCTGCCGGCGCGAGCGCCGGTGCCGCAGCCGGTGGAGGCGCTGGCCGCTCGCATGACGCCGATTTCGAGGCGGGTCCCGCGCCCGATGAGGCCGCCCATTCCGGCGGCCCGGAAATCTCCGACGAAGACATCCCTTTCTAGGACGGGCGCGGAGGTGCGTAACGTACGCGTACCGTTGAGAACTACCGGGTCAGAGGTGCCAGCCTCTTGAGCGGCGAATCACTCAAACCAATCTCGTTGTGCAATAGCCGTTCTTATGGGGTGGTGACGCTGGTGGTACCGCCGGCAAGGGCTTCGGCTATGTCGTCTTCTTCGACGGTTGGCAGCGTGGGCAGCACTTGCGCCGCGATCAGGCGGTTCTGGACGGCGATGTCGTGGCGCATTTTGCCGTCGCGGAATTCGAGAGCGCGCTTGGCGTACTGCGCGATGTCCGGCTCGTGCGTGACGATGACGACGGTGAGGCCTTCGTCGTCGTTGAGTTTCTGAAAGATATCCATGATCTCGACGCTGGTTCGGCTGTCGAGGTTTCCCGTGGGTTCGTCCGCGAGCAAGAGCGAAGGACGATTCACGAGGCCGCGGGCGATGGCGACGCGCTGCTGCTGGCCGCCGGAAAGCTGCGACGGAAAGTGGTTGGCGCGATCCGAAAGTCCGACGCGCTCGAGAGCTTCCTTGGCGCGTTTCGCGCGCTCGGCCAGCGGCACGGCGGCATAGATAGTGGGCAGTTCCACGTTTTCGAGCGCCGAAGTTCGGGCCAGCAGGTTGAACTGCTGGAAGACGAATCCGATTTTGCGGCTGCGAATCCCGGCGAGTTCGCGCTTGGTCAGCCCGGAGACGTCGCTCCCGTCGAGAAAATAGCGGCCCTTTGAAGGCTTATCAAGGCAGCCGAGAATGTTCATCAGCGTTGATTTCCCGGAGCCCGACGCACCCATCACGGCCACGAATTCGCCTGGATAAATTATGAGCGACACTCCGCGAAGCGCGTGAACCTTTACTTCGCCCAGGTCGTAGGTTTTGTGGACGTCTTCGAGCCGGATGGTCGGCGTGCCCTTTGCCGCCTTTTGGGGTGGGTTTGACGTTGCTGTCGAGGTTGACATTGGGTTCACTGTGGGTCAGTCCGCCGGTACGCCTCTATAAGTTTATAGCAGGATTCCGAGAGAAGAGTAAAAAGTCGCTCTGACACGACTTGCTCGCTGTTGCAGCGCCGGGCTTTCGCCTGGTATTCCGCCCTGAAGGGCGGCGCTACAATGCATTCTTGCGCAAATTGTGAAGCCGCGCCCTAACGCAAGACTGATGCAATCGCACGTTAATGCCCTTCTTCTTTCTTGCGTTCGTTGTCCAGCCGCTGCAAAAAATCATCGAATTTGGTTTGCTGTCCAGGGGTCAGAACGGCGCGAATCCGCGCGCGAGCTTGCTGCCGAAGCCGCTCGTGCTGCGAATCGAGCGACGCGTAAAGATTATGGACCTGGGTTCGCGTGTCGTCGACAATCGCAGTTACTTGCTTTTGCTGATCGGGCGTCAATTGCACGTCGTGCGTCATCTGGCGGATCAATCGGTCGCGGTGCGATGGAGATCGCTCGTGTCCCCAAACGCGTTCGCCCCAGAGGTGCGCGCCCACACCGCCGAGCAGCAGACCGAGCACAAAAACGACCAGCACCAAGAGCGCCGCTTCCCAAGTGCGCTTACTGTTTTCCATGGCTCGTATCCGCCACCATCATTAGCACCTCGTCCCGGCTTGCGGGCACTGCCGCGGGGCCGCCGAAAAGTCCCTGCGAGTCCGCGGCGCGCATCGCGGCGGTGGCAGTCGTTTGCGGCGCGCGCCACATCGCGCCGTAAGCTAGCAGGGCCGCCAGCGCCAGCGCCGCCACCATCGCAAGCCTGCCGGCGAAAGCCATCAGCGGCTGCCAAATGCCTTTGTCGTCGGCGCGACTCCTCTCTTCGTGAACGCGCGCCATTACGATGCGCGCAAATGCCGGCCCCGGCTGCGGCGCACGTTCAACGGCCGAGCCCGCCACACGAAATACTCTCGCGCTGAAAACCGCGGCGTCGTACGCTTCGCGGCATCCCGAGCATGTCTTTACGTGGTCCGCCGCCCTCGCCGCATCCACACCCGTCAAGTCTTCATGCAGCATGTCTTCGAGCAGAGCTTCGTACTCCGCGCAAGCCGAGCCGTTAAATTCAGAGTTCATTGTCCTTCCTCTCTTCCGTTGCCGGGCGCTTATGCAACGACCTTCGAGAACCTATCCGGCGGCGGTAGACGTCCATTAGGCGAGACCGCGTGCGGAATAACCGGACCTTAACCGTGTTCACGTTGAGATTCAAAATCTCCGCGACTTCCTGCACCGAGAATCCCTCGATTTCCTTCAGGACCAGCAACTCGCGGTCTTGCTCCGGCAGTTTATCGAGCATCCACTCGAGCATTTCCTGGACTTCGGCGCGCTCGCTGGGAGTCTGCGGCGGGCGATCCTGGGAAATATACCCATCGAGGCGCGAGACCTGCTCCTCGCTCATGTCCGACTCGTAGGTCAGCGGCCGGACTTTTTTCTTGCGCAGATAATCCCAGCACTCGTTGACGGTAATCTTGTACAGCCAGGTCGAAAACGCGGCGCGCTGGTCGAATTTCTTCAGCGATAGGTAGGCTTTCAGAAACACCTGCTGGGCGACGTCCTCGACGTCTTCGCGACGGCGGAGGATTCCATTCACCAGGCCAAAGACGCGCTGCTGGTGCCGGCGCACCAATTCCTCGAACGCTGGTTCAGCGCCCTTCTGGGCCTGGCGGACCAGTTCCCTTTCCTCTTCGGCTTTATCCCGCCGGGTGAGAGGAAGGGCGATCGCGGCTGCGCTGGCTGCTGCCACACTCTTAGGGACGTTCGGCATTCGATTCCGGGTACAACGAAGTTTTCATCCTGTGAGATTTCCACAGGTGGTGACGATCGAATTTATTCTTGCTGAAGCCACTAGTCCATGCAACAATACCCGACATGATAATCGGAGATCGCATTCGCTTGCTACGTGAAACAAAAAAACTTTCCCAGGGCGACATCGAGAAGCGCACCGGTTTGCTGAGGTGCTATATCTCGCGCGTCGAGAACGGCCACACCGTTCCGGCGATCGAGACTCTCGAGAAGCTGGCGCGGGCCATGGAAGTTCCGCTCTACCAGCTTTTCTACGATGGCGAAGAGCCCCCCGAACTCCCCAATCTGCCGAAGAGGAAGAGCTCGGATGAAATCGCGTGGGGCAGCACGGGAAAAGACGCGCGCGTGCTGAGCCGCTTCCGCCGGTTGCTGGGCAACATCGATGACGGGGACCGCCGGCTGCTGCTTTACATGGCGCAGAAAATGGCTGGCCGGCCCTAACTGCTGGAGCTGGCCTGGGTAAGCTCCACGGCCGGGCAATGTGCGGCAGTTTCGCGCTATGGGTGTCTCGCGGCTACCGATCCAGTGCGAACTTTGGCTATCGCAAAGGCTCTTCATATCAAGTCGGCATGCCGCCCTGAAGGGCGGCGCTACAAAACCCGATTCGTATCATCTTCGAGCGCGGCGTTACTCGAAGGCTGCGCCTATTCCCACTCGATGGTGCTTGGCGGCTTCGAGCTGATGTCGTAGACCACGCGATTCACTCCCGGCACCTCGTTCACGATTCGCGTCGAAATCTTTTCCAGCGTCTCCATGGGCAGGCGCGACCAATCGGACGTCATGCCGTCCTGCGAATCCACCACGCGAACCGCGATCGTGCTTCCGTAGGTTCGGAAGTCTCCCATCACGCCAACACTCTGCACCGGGAGCAGCACCGCAAATGCCTGCCACACCTTTTCGTAAAGACCCGCTCGGCGAATCTCCTCGACGACAACGGCGTCCGCCGCTCTCAATGTTGCGAGTTTCTCGGGCGTGATGTCGCCGAGGAGCCGCACCGCGAGGCCGGGTCCTGGAAAGGGATGCTTGGTCAGAATTTCGGGAGGCAGCCCGAGTTCGCGGCCGATTTGGCGGACCTCGTCCTTGAACAAATCGCGCAACGGTTCGATCAATCCGAAGGGCATGTCCTTCGGAAGGCCGCCCACATTGTGATGCGATTTAATCACCGCCGACGGCCCTTTCACGGATACCGATTCGATCACATCGGGATAGAGAGTGCCCTGCACGAGAAATTTCACGGGCAAGCCCTGCGCGCCCGCGGTTAATTTCCGGGCCTCTTCCGCGAACACGGCGATAAATTCGGCGCCTATGATTTTCCTTTTCCATTCGGGATCCGTCACGCCAGCGAGCTTCGCGAGAAATCCTTCCGAAGCGTCGACGCCCATCACGTTCAAGCGCAACCGGGAGCGCAGCATTCCCAAAGTTTCTTCGAACTCGTTGCGGCGCAGCAGGCCGGTATTGACGAAAATGTTCGTCAGCCGTTCACCGATCGCTCGATGCACCAGCGCCGCTGCAACCGTGGAGTCCACTCCCCCGCTCAAGGCGCAGATGGCGCGCGCGCCGTCCGCCTGCCGCCGGATCCCTTCGATCGACTCAGCAATAAATCCGGCGCGGCTCCAATTTCTTTTCGCTCCGCAGGCTTGAAACACGAAATTGCGCAGAATTTCCGTTCCGCGTTCGGTGTGATTCACTTCGGGGTGGAACTCGACTCCGTAGATTTTCTTTTCGGCATTTTCGAAAGCGGCGACCGCGTTGTCCGTCCGCCCCGTCACTTGAAATCCGGGCGGCAGCTCAGTGACGTGGTCACCGTGGCTGTTCCAAATCTTGAGCTCCGCTGGTAACCCGGAGAACAACGCCGACTTCCCTTCTATTTCGAGCTGCGCGCGGCCGTATTCGCGACGGTCCGCACGCTCCACTTTCCCGCCCATCGCACGCGCCAGCCACTGCATCCCGTAGCAGATGCCAAGCACAGGCACGCCCAGTTCGAGCACTCTCGGATCGCATGGCGGCGCGTCTTTGTCGTAGACCGAGCTCGGCCCTCCTGATAGCACGATTCCAGCGGGCTGGTGCGCGCCAATTTCCTCGATCATCGCGGTACAGGGCAGAATCGCCGAGAAAACTTCCTGTTCGCGGATGCGCCGCGCGATGAGCTGCGTATATTGGCCGCCAAAGTCCAGCACCACGATTCCGTGTTTTGTACTCACTGCCACTGCGTTTTCCGCGCCCATTGCCGTTGCACTCTCGGAAGTCATCAATTTACCTCACCACGACGTTCACAAGTTTTTTCGGAACGACTACCACCTTAATCACCTGCTTGCCCACGAGCATCGCCGCAATTTTGGGATCGCCCAGCGCGGTCTCTTTCGTTTGTTCCTCGCCGAGCCCATCCTCAACACAAATCTTGCCGCGCAGTTTCCCGTTGATCTGAATGATCACTTCAAATCGATCTTCGCGCGCCAGATCGTCGCGGTACTGTGGCCATGCGACTTTTGATAGCCCTCCTGCATTGCCGAGAGTCTCCCACATTTCTTCCGCGATATGCGGCGTTATCGGGGCCAGCATGAGGACCAGTGCTTCCAGAATATGTTTGAGCACCCCCGGACCGATCCGCGCATCCAGCGGCTCGTGCGCGGAGAGTTCGTTTACCAGCTCCATGATGAGCGCGACCGATGTATTGAAATGCCAGCGCGCCTCGAAATCGTGCGTTACCCGCTCGAGGGTCTGGTGGGTCTTGCGCAGCAGTCGTTTTTCCTTGTCCGTGGCGCTCGCAAGATCGATCCCTGCGACTGAATCCGCTTGCACGCCGCGCAGTCTCTCCGCGTGCTTGGACACGAACCGGAACACCTTGTTCAGAAATCTCGACGCGCCTTCAATTCCCTGCTCGTTCCATTCAAGATCCTTCTCGGGAGGCGCCGCAAATAGCGTGTACATCCGGCCGGTATCGCAACCGTATTTGTCCGCCATGGCGATCGCGCCCACCACATTTCCGCGGGATTTCGACATCGCCACTCCGCCCTTTTGCACCATCCCTTGCGTGAACAGGCGCGCGATCGGCTCGTCGTGCTGGACGAGATTCATGTCGCGCATCACTTTACAGAAAAACCGCGAGTACAGCAGGTGCAGAATTGCGTGCGTGATGCCGCCCACGTACTGATCGATGGGAAACCAATATTGCATTTTCGATTTATCGAAAGGCGCTTTGTCGTTGTGAGGATCCGTGTAGCGATAGAAATACCACGACGAATCGACGAACGTGTCCATGGTGTCCGTCTCACGGCGCGCCGGGCCGCCACATTTCGGGCAGATCGCATTCACAAATTCAGGCGACGCCGCGAGCGGCGATTGCCCCTCTCCTGTCAGCTTCACGTTCAACGGCAGCCGGACGGGCAATTGATCATCGGGCACCGGTACGATTCCGTCCTTGTTGCAATAGACGACGGGTATCGGAGTGCCCCAATATCTCTGCCGCGAAATTCCCCAATCCTTCAGCCGGTAAGTTGTTTCCGCTTGGCCGAATCCCTTGGCCTGCGCGTCGCCGGTCATTTTCTCGAGCGCCCGCTCGGTCGTGAGGCCGTTGTACGGCCCTGATTCCAGCAGCTTCCCGTATTCGGTGAACGCTTCGCGCAGATGTTCGGACCGCGGCGGCGAACCGCCATCCGTCTGTATAACGACTCTGATCGGCAGGCCGTACTTGGTTGCAAATTCATAGTCGCGCTGATCGTGGGCTGGGACGCACATGACGGCGCCCGTGCCATACTCGGCCAACACGAAATTCGCCACCCAGACCGGCAGCTTCTCGCCAGAAAATGGATTCAGCGCGTAGCGCCCGGTGAAAAATCCTTCCTTCTCCGCGGTCGCGATGTCCGCCGCCTTCATGCTTTGCTGGCGCATCGTCTTGATCTGAGCCTCCATCGCATCGCGTCCGTGCGTGCCAGCCAGCAATTCCGAGAGTTTCGGATGATCGGCGGCAATGACAATCGCGGATGCGCCATAGGCAGTGTCGACGCGCGTTGTAAAGGCCTCGAGCGCGACGCCCGGCAGTTCGTCGACCGCGAATGTCACGCGCGCTCCGCGCGATTTTCCGATCCAATTCCGCTGCATCGTAAGAACCCGCTCCGGCCAGCCGCCCTCGAGCTGCTTCATGTCATCGAGCAATTGATCCGAATACTGCGTGATCCGCAGAAACCATTGCTCGAGCTCGCGGACCTCGACCCGCGTCGTCTCGTGACGCCAGCAGAATCCATCGATGACTTGCTCGTTGGCGAGCACGGTCGCGCAATCGGGACACCAGTTCACCTTGCTCTTTTTGCGGAAGGCGATTCCTTTTTCGAGCATCCGCAGAAAGAACCATTGGTTCCAGCGGTAATATTCCGGTTCGCAACTGGAAATTTCGCGGTGCCAGTCATAGCTGAATCCAAAACGCCGCAGCACGCGGCGGAATTCATCGATATTCGCGAGCGTCCACTCGCGAGGATGCGTTCCGTGTTTGATCGCCGCATTTTCTGCCGGCAAGCCGAAAGCGTCCCATCCCATGGGGTGGAGAACGTTGAAGCCGCGCATGCGTTTGTATCGCGCGACGGCATCGCCGATCGTGTAATTTCGCATGTGGCCCATGTGCAGCGTGCCGGACGGGTAAGGCAGCATCTCGAGCAGATAATATTTTGGGCGCGAAGGATCGCCATCTTTTGCGTCGAAGGCGCCTTCGGCCTCCCACCGCTTCTGCCACTTTTGTTCGATCCGCTGTGGTTCGTATTCGGTCATTCGTTTCCCTGAAACAGGCTGAAAAATAATCGGCTCGTTATTCTGAAGGCCTTCTTCGACCGCAGGATTCCTCTTTCCCTTGGCATTCGCGCGAAGACATTCTTCGCCGGGCTCGGAATGGTGGTCGAAAGCTCAAAAATGACGGGCTATTTCCTCTTGCGCCTTACGCGCTTCCTTGATTTGAGCGCCGTCCTGGACTTCTTAGCCTTCGCGCGTTTTCGCCGGGGCTTCATTCCGTCCCGGCCGCTGGCCGCGACTTGGCGGCCCATCAATTTCCATAATGTCGCGACATTCCTTTTGTCATCGCTAGGAGTATCGAGTGGCGTTTCGAGAATAAAGGCTTTTCCAGCCAGCAAGGGATGATTCACAATCCTGCCAAACGCTTCGAGGCCGATTTTGCCTTTCCCGATGTGCTCGTGGCGATCGACTCGCGATCCCAAGGGCGTCTTCGAATCGTTCGTATGCACGACGACGACGCGATCGAGACCGACCGTTCGATCGATCTGCTGCAGCGTGGCATCGAGCCCTTCCTGCGTGCGGATGTCCGATCCCGCCGCGAAAAGATGCGCCGTGTCCACGCAAACTCCCAGCGCCAGTTCGGGGCACTTATCGATGATCGCGCGCAACTCCTCGAACCTCGATCCAATGGATGTCCCGTGCCCGGCCGTGTTTTCGAGCAGAATGCGCAGGTCGCCGGATCTTAGTCCGCGCGCAGCCTGCTTCAACCCCTGCGCAATCGCGCTGACTGCGGAATCGATTCCGTTGCCGCCGCTGCTGCCCGGATGCGCCACCAGATAATCCGCGCCGAGCGCTATCGCGCGCACGATTTCCTGATGAAACGTTTGCACCGAGCGCGTGCGCAGCACTGGATTTGCAGATGCCAGATTGATCAAATAATTGTCGTGGATGACCAGCGGACCGAGACGCAGTTCCCTGCGCCGCTCTCGAAAGCGCTGGGCGTCGGCGTCCGAAATCCGCTGCGAACCTCGAATCCACATCCGCGGGCTGGCGGAGAATATTTGCAGCGCGTTCGCGCCAAGGCCGTGCGCAAGTTCGAGAGAACCGGCAATATCGCCGGCGATGGACGTGTGTATTCCAATGCGGGTACTTCCATCTTTCCAGGCGGGAATCTCAGGCGGAGGAGGCGGTTCCGGGCGGTACTCGTCTGCGGCATCGTAAACTAAATTATTTCCGTGATTTTCGTCCGACATTCCCTCAGGGTGTTTCCTAGATTTGTGACTGAAGCTTGTAGGCCGTTCTTCCCGACCCACCTTTTATTTTAACGGAACGTGTCGCCTTCCGCAAAGACGATAAAACAGGTTTGCGGAGCGCATGGTTTTTTTGCCAAGAGGATTGTTGCCGGTTCTTTGGGACAGTGTCGCCCGGTGGGCTGGTTTGCAGCGGTGTTCGCGCTTGCGCTACACTTTCCGTTTCATTTCATCACGAGGGGTCATTCATGCTGGTTGTCATGCAATCTCACGCGACGGACGCGCAGATTCGCGCCGTTTGCGAGCGCATCGAGTCGCTGGGGTACAAGGCGCACCCGATTCCCGGCGCGGGCCGCACGGCCATCGGGATCACCGGAAATACGGGCGTCGTGGATATCGCGTCGATGGAAGGCATGCCCGGCGTGGTCGAATGCATTCCTGTCAGCAAGCCGTACAAGCTCGTAAGCCGGGATATCAAGGAAGAAAACACGGTCGTCCGGATCAAAACTCCGCTGGGCGACGTCACCTTTGGCGGCCCGGCGATCGGAGTCGTTGCCGGACCGTGCGCCATTGAAACACCCGAGCAAGCGTTTAAGATCGCCGGGCACGTCAAGGACGCCGGCATACGATTGTTTCGCGGCGGCGCTTACAAGCCCCGCACTTCGCCGTACAGTTTTCAGGGTCTCGGCGAGCCCGGACTGAAAATTCTGGCGGAGGTTCGCGAGCGCTTCGGACTTGGCATCGTCACCGAAGCGGTTGACAACGAATCACTCGATCTTGTGGAAAAATATGCGGACGTCATTCAGATCGGCACGCGCAACATGCAGAATTTTTCCTTATTGAAGCACGCAGGCCGCGCCGCCAAACCGATACTGCTCAAGCGCGGAATGTCCGCCACGCTAGATGAATTCCTCATGGCCGCGGAATATATTATGTCCGAAGGCAATTACAACGTGATCCTGTGCGAGCGCGGCGTTCGCACGTTTTCGGATTTCACGCGAAATACGCTGGACCTGAGCGTGATTCCGGCGGTCCAGCGCCGCAGCCATTTGCCAATCGTCGTGGACCCCTCGCACGGCACGGGACGCCGCAACAAGGTCCTTCCGCTTTCCCGCGCCGCAGTCGCGGCCGGCGCCGATGGAATACTCGTCGAGGTTCATCACGACCCCGACCATGCGCTTTCCGACGGGCCGCAATCAATCCTTCCCGAGGAGTTCGTGCAGTTGGTCGGCGAAATCCGGCAGATCGCCGCCGTTTTGCACCGCACCATCAATTGAAAGTCCGCCTGAACTATCGCCTCGCGTTTCTTCTCATTGTGCTCGTTGTTTTCGCGGTCCGTGAAGTAGCTCTCGAACTTCGTCCCTCATTTCTGCGCCCCGGACTCCATCTTTGCGCGTACGCGGCGAATACGGGCGACGGGACGCTGACTGTCGCGGATCTCGTGAAACTTGCGCCTATTGCAACCGTCCGGGTCGGCGCAGGCCCCACGGGTGTTCGCGCGCACCCATCCCGCGACGAGATTTGGGGATTGAGCTCGGCGGGCGGTTACGCGTGGGTGCTCGACGCGAAAACGAATCGCATCGTGGCGCGCATTCCCGTCGGGATCGCACCCTACGCGCTCGATTTTTCGCCGGACGGCCGCCGCGCCTACGTGGCCGCGTCGGGATCGGATGCCGTAGTCGAAATCGACGTCGCGTTGCGCCGGGTTATTGCAAGTGCTCGAGCTGGACGCCGGCCGTGGATCGCGCGTGCCACGCCCGACGGCAGGCTCGTCGTGGTATCGAATCGCGATGATTCGAGCGTTTCGCTTCTCGACGCTTCCTCGCTCGCGGTTTTGGCGGTCGTACCGGTAGCCCCGCAGCCAGAGCAGATTTCAATCTTGCCCGATAGTTCAAAGGCGTTCATCACATCCGGCAGCTCGAATGATATTTCCGTGGTGGACTTAAAACGCAGGGTGCTGCTGGCGAACCTGGACATCGGCGGGGCGCCTAACGACCTGATTTTGAAGCCCGACGGTGGCGAACTCTACATTCCGTCGAGCGCCGCGCACGGCCTGCTTATCGTGAACACGCAGACCAACGAGGTAGGAGACTTTCTGCTGACCGGGATGTCGCCTTCGGCGGGCACGCTGGCTCCCGGCACGCAGACTCTTTACATTTCGGATTCCGCCGCGGGCCACATCGTTCCGATTTTTGCGGACACGCGCCAGGTTTCCCGGCCGATACTCGTGGGGCAATCGCCGCGCACGTGCCGGCTTACGCCGGGCGGCGACATGCTGGTGGTGGTTGACACGGGCTCGAACGACCTTGCCGTCGTTCGAACCAAAACCGCCAGCCTCATTACGCTGATCCCCGTTGGCGCCAATCCGCGGGATCTGGCGATAAAACTTTTTTGACTCCGTAGTTCCCAATCGCGCGCCGTTGCTCTTCTAGCGTGCAGCCCTGAGGGGACGCTGCATGTGCTTCCGCAGCCTGCTCAAACTCTCAGCCCATCACTGGACGATCAAACTCAATTGAATCGTTCTGCTGCTTCCATCGGCCTCGCCTGTAATTGTCAGCGAGTAGGTGCCCGCCGGCGTACCCGAACTAACATTTGGCGGATCGCCGTTTCCTCCGCATCCAGTTGAGATTATGGCAGTCGCCACCAATAGCGCGGACGCCGTGAGAAAAGCCGTCGCGCGCGATCTGCCACGGATGCCGTCCTCGAGGGCGCGGCGAATCGAGACCAGGAGCGGCACAAAAAACGTAACGATCAAGGCCGTGAGAAGTTTTGCGCCTCGCGGCCAGTTTCGGGCGATGGGTCTCGCGCCTCCGGAGGCGGCGTTCGATGCTCCCGCGGTCGTCACGCTCACTTGGAACGACGCCTGTCCGTTGGCCGTCACGTTCACGGACGACTGCTTCAACTCGCACTTGCCTTGTGGCACCGAACCAGAACACGCGAGCGCGACCGTTCCCGTAAATCCATCCGTCGAATTCACGTCGAGCTGATAATTGGCCGTTTGCCCCGCCGTCACCGTCGCGGATGTTCCACCCACGCTTGGCGGATCAATCGAAAAATCCGTTGCCGTTCCGGTCAGCGAGGCCAATTGCGGACTTCCCGGCGAGTTATCGGCAAGCATCAACGCCGCAGACCTTGCGCCCGCAGCCACGGGCTTGAACGTCACCTGAATCTTGCACGCGCCATTCGAACTCACGTCGGCAGCGCAACTGGACGTTTCGCTGAAGTCGTTTGCATCCGCGCCGGTGAAGGATATCTTGCCGATCGCAAGCGTACCCGTTCCGCTGTTCGTCACAGTCACTGTGGCGGCCTTGCTGGCGGTGCCGTTCAATTGGCTTCCAAAATTGATGCTGGCGGGCGAAAGCTGTACGTCCGGTGCGATCGCGGCACCAGCCAGCGGTATGCCTTGCGGGCTTCCCGGCGCGCTGTCCGCGATGCTAATCGCGGCTGCCCGATTTCCAGACGCAGTCGGCGTGAATTTCGCGACGATTATACAATTCGCGCCTGGGCCGAGACTCGAGCTGCAATCGTTCGTCTGAGCAAAATCCCCGGCATTCGCGCCTGCAATGCCGATCGATGAAATCGTCAGCGGCCCGGACCCGATGTTTGTTACAGTGACACTCACGCCAGCGCTCGCGACGCCCACGCTTTGCGTCCCAAAATTAACGCTTGTCGGAGAGAGCTGAATCGCCGGTACAACGCCGCTTCCGGTCAGAGCGATGCGCTGAGGGCTTCCGCTCGCGTTATCGGCGAACTGCAAGCTCGCATTCTTGGCCCCGGCGGCTTGAGGCGTGAAATTCACGCCAACCGTGCAGGTTTTCCCGGCAACAAGCGATCCGTTTGCCAACGGGCAGGCAGAATTGCCGCTTGCAACGATATTGAAGCTGGAAGCATTGCTGCCGGCAATCGCAATGCCTGCGATGTCGAGCGCAACGCTGCCGGTATTTTGCAATGTTATCGTTTGAGCGCCGCTAGCGGAGCCGACCGGTTGGGGCGCGAACGTCAAGGTAGGCGGTTCGATCGAGGCCTCCGGCGCGGCCGGCACGCCCGTTCCCGTCAAGAGGACTTGCTGTTGCGTTCCCGCGATCCCGCCTGAGTTATCTTCCACCACAGCCTCTGCCTGAAGCTGCCCTGTGGTGCTTGGCTGGAACGCCACGCTGAATTCGCAACTATTGCCAGGCGATATCTGCGTGGCCGACGTGCAGGAATTATCCTGAAACTGAAACTGCACTGCGTCCGCACCGGCAAGCGTGACGTTCGTGATTTGCAGCGTCTGGTTTCCGCTATTTGTGAGCGTCACGGCCAGCGCTTTGCTTTGCCCACCGACTGGCTCATTTCCGAAGCTCAGACTCGCGGGCGATAACACACCGAGCGGCCCGCTTCCAATGCCCGCCACCTGCAGAACCTGCGGGCTTCCGGGCGCATTATCCGTGATGCTGATGGTCGCTGCTTCCGTTCCGACCTGCGATGGCACGAAGCCCACGGAAAGGGAGCACACGGCTCCGGGAGCGATTGGCGCCGACTCGCACCCGGAGAAATTTTGCAACGAGAAGTCAGCGCCATTTGTTCCGGCGAGCTGTATCGCGGAAATATTAAGCGGCGCACTGCCTGTATTGATTACGCCTACGTTTTGCGGCGGGATATTCGTGCCGCCCACATTCGATGCGCCGAAGTTCACCTGCGAGACGCCGAAAGATACGCCCGGCTCCAGGCTCGTGTTTTCATCGATGGCAGCCACAAATGCGTCCGCCGCGGGAGGATTGGACTGGCAGCTCGTGCAAGTCAATTGCGCGCCGCTGGCTGTGTGTGCGGCCTGCGGAAAATCTGCCGCCGTCGTGAAGCCCGCGACGTAGACATGTCCCGCTCCATCCGCCACTACATCGCTCCCGTTCGTTGCTGATGCCGATCCCGCCGGAGTCGTCCCGCCGAACGGCGTCGCGTAGATCAGCGAAGTAACCCCCGACGACGTTGGATCGAGCTTGGCTATAAACGCGTCCTGATCTCCGTTGAGCGGCTGAAAATTATCGAGCCACGGAAAATCAGGGGAGCTGGAGTCGCCCGCGACATAAACTTCATTGGCCTGCGGCGCGGCGATGCTCTGCCCGGTATCGCTTCGGCTGCCGCCTAGATACGTCGAATACAAAAGTGAAGCCGCGCCCGTCGTGGCATTCTGCACAATCACGGACAGGAACGCGTTCGCCGTCCCTTTCAGGCTCGTCTGCCGCGGAGCATTCGTTCCGTTCACGGGGAATGCGGTCGATTGCGTCACGCCCGTAACGTATGCCGTCGCTGGCAAGTTCGTCCCAGTCGCGATCGCCAGCGCCTGATCCGCGCCTTCTCCTCCAAGCAGCGTTGCGTAAGACAAATCTGCCGCGCCGTTTCCGGCGGGAATAATTTTCATCACGAAGCCGTCGAAATCGCCCCCGCCGTAAGTGGTCTGAAACGCGTTGGTCGCGGGAAAGCTCGTGCTGGGATCGCTCGTAAATCCGGCCAGGTACGCGTTGCCCGCGGAATCGAGCGCCAGGCCAGCCACGCCCACCTGCGCGTCGATTCCGAGATACGTGCAATAGCGCACCGGCGGCGTCTGTTTCGGGTTAAACACTGCAAGAAATCCGTCGCTCTGCCCTCCGCCGTTGGCGGTGCGAAAAGCGCCCGGCGTATGGCACAGATCCGTCGACGTTGTGTCCGACGCGATGTAAATGTCGCCGCCGCTGTTGACCGCGATCGCGCCGGCATTCTGCGTGGCTTCCGCGCCGCTGCCGCCGAACAGGGTGGAAAATAGAAGCTTCGCTCCTGCTGGATCGATCTCCGTGACAACCGCGTCGTTTGCTCCGCTGGTCCGCTTGCTGCCATCGGTTACCGGATAGTCAGCCGACGTGGTCGTTCCGGTGATGGCAACGTCGTCGCTCGGGTCGAGCGTAATCAGCCCACCGGTTTCGTTGGCACTGCCTCCAATGAACGTCAAATATACGAGCGAGTTTGCTCCCCTCGTTGTCGGATCGATTTTCGCAACGAAGAAATCAGTGTTGCCGCCGCCCGGTCCAATCGCCGTTGCGCCTGCTTCCGGCCATGTGGCAGCCGAAGCCGTTGTCCCGCTGACGTAAATCCTTCCCTTCGCATCGGTCGCTATGCTGTTCGCTTCGTCGTCGCCCGCACCGCCAAGAAATGTGGAATAGGCCAGCGTCAGCGAAGGATCGAGCACCAACGTTGCGCGTGGGTCATGCGCTCCGACGCGAAACGCGATCGTTCCGTCGCGCTCGATCACGTAACCACCACTTATTGGGTGGCCCTCAGGGGTTGAAACCCCTGGGATTGGACGGCTCTCGGCACGGCTGAAGCCGTGCCCCGACGCGAAACCCTTTATCAGATGATCCTTAGTCCTTGCCTTGATTTTTTGGATTCGTAGACGCGCTGCCTCGCCCTGAGCTTCGCGAACGGGTTGCCGCGCCCTTTTGATTCTGATTAGATCGAGCGACAATGATTCATACATGTTCGGCCGTCGCATCCGCAACTCGCGACCCCCAACTTCTATAACCAAATCGCCCCGCGCGTCGATTTGCATTCGGTCGGCGCCCGAAATTTTGAGCCGCAATCTGCGGACATCCATACCCGGCGCGACTCGCAGATCGTATTCCAGTCCTTGGTCATTGCCGTACACAACTGCGCCGACGCCGGGGAATAGGTTCGATGCCTTTACGGAATCAAAATGTGGAACGTGGGTCCGCCAGCGTCGGGCATCATTTCCGATGAAATAGTTGGACTCGCCCCGCAAGCGTCCTTCGCCTTCCCACGAAAATTTTCCGTGTTCGCTCGGCTCGCCGCGCAGCCCGGTGCGCGGCCGTGCTAACGCGATCTTTAGGCGAACAACCCGATTCGACCCGCCGTTCATTCGGTTCTCGCGCCCGGACTTTGCGCCGCGTTCTCGTTTTCTATTCGCTCGGTGCCGCGTTTCACCGAGCAATATTGCGATTCCGTCGCGCCCTAGCAGTACGATCATCCCTTTTCCGCGTCCGACGAACTGCACGCGTGCGCCCGCCTGCCCTTCATTCGGCTCGAAGGTCGTAGGCAGTGATAATGCCTCTGCAAACCGGGGAGTTTGCGCGCGCGGCCGGACGGGTTGGATTGCCGTCGGCGCTTCTGTTGCGAAATAGCTCTTGCATGGTTTCGATGACTTGTGGGAAGAGAATACGGAAGGTAATGCCAACGCAGCCACAACCAGCCAGCAAAATGCG
This sequence comes from Candidatus Acidiferrales bacterium, assembly GCA_050747005.1. Lineage (GTDB taxonomy): Bacteria > Acidobacteriota > Terriglobia > Acidiferrales > UBA7541 > Palsa-295. The sequence goes on along the minus strand of JBOGNE010000085.1, from coordinate 29,102 downwards.
AGCGCCGCCGTTCTCATCAGGCCCTCCTCCGGAACGGCGAAGACACACAGCCTTTGGGGTTCAGACGGCTCGCACCGTCTCGCCAGGCATGCTGTCGTCGCTTCCTAGAGCCTGCTGAAAGGGGTAGACGAACAATCTCACCAACCCTTTCAATTGTCAATACGTAACGCCTTGGATACCTGAAGGATGCCTGAGCGGCGAGAATCGGACTGCGAGGATTGGGAATTCACTACATACCGTTGCGTTTCGTCGCGGCAGCTGATTCTTTCGCCTCGAGCGCCGGTTTGCGGTTACAATCCCGGATGCCTTTTGCGCCGATCGCACGATGTTACCGGGAGATGACTATGCGAAAGATCCTTGCCGAGTTGTCCGTTGCCATACTCATCGCGTTGAGCGGTGTAAATATTGCTAACGCGCAGGCGCCTTCGACGCTGTCGCCGTTGGTGCGCCAGTACGTGAAAGTGGATGCGCCCGTTGTGGCGCTCACGCACGTTCGCGTCATCGATGGCACAGGCGCCGCCGCGCGCGCGAACCAGACGCTGGTGATCCGCAACGGCAAGATTGCCGCCATCGGCGATGCGGCATCCACTCCGGTGCCCGAAGGCGCACAGGTTCTCGATCTGACAGGCTATTCGGTAATCCCCGGCCTGGTCGGCATGCACGATCATTTGTTTTACACGGCCGACACGGGACACGGCATTCCCGGCCCGCTCGTGCCCGAAATCGCATACACAGCGCCGCGGCTTTACCTGGCCGCCGGAGTCACGACGATGCGCACCACCGGCAGCGTTGAACCCTACACCGATCTGAATCTCAAGCGATTCATTAACGAGGGGAAAACGCCGGGCCCAAAGATGGACGTGACGGGACCGTACCTCGAAGGCCCCGATAGCATTTTTCCGCAGATGCACGAGCTGACTGGCCCTGATGATGCGCGGAAGCTGGTCAACTACTGGGCCGATCAGGGCGTCACTTCGTTCAAGGCCTACATGAAGATCACGCGCGCCGAGCTCGGCGCCGCAATCGAAGAAGCGCACAAGCGCGGCATCAAAGTCACCGGCCACCTCTGCTCCGTAGGTTTTCGCGAAGCGGTCAACCTCGGCATTGATGACCTCGAACATGGTTTTCTTGTCGACACCGAATTCGATCCGTCGAAGCAGCCTGACGTCTGCCCGGCAGACTCGGCGAAGACCCTGCAAGCTTTTCTGAACGCCAGCGCGTCAAGCGATACCGCGCAGGAGATCATCGGCGATATCGTTTCGCATCACGTCGCGATCACATCCACGCTTCCGGTTTTTGAACTTGGCGTGCCCAATCGTCCTCCTCTCGAGCAGCGCGTTATGGATGCGATGTCGCCACAGGCGCGGAGCAACTATCTCGAACTGCGGATACGCATTCACTCCCGGCCGGGGAATAATTGGGGCGAAGCACTCAAGCACGAAATGGAATTTGAGCGCGCCTTTGTGAAGGCGGGAGGAACGTTGCTGGCAGGCCCTGACCCGACGGGAATCGGAGGCGTACTGCCGGGCTTTGGCGATCAGCGCGAGGTCGAGCTTCTCGTCGAAGCTGGATTCACGCCGCTGGAAGCGATTCACATCGCCACATCCAACGGCGCGGAATATCTCAGCCAACTCGCGAGCATCGGCACGATCACTCCCGGCAAGATCGCCGACATCGCCGTCATCCACGGCGATCCCTCAGCCAACATCGCCGACATCGAAAAAGTCGAAATCGTGTTCAAGGATGGCGTCGGCTACGATTCAGCTAAGTTGATCGATTCCGTTCGCGGACTGGTCGGCCTTCGCTAGCTTTTGTAGCGCCGGCGTCTCGCCGGCTCTTTCTCTTTTAATTCGGGCCGTGCCTGGAAAGACCAGGCACAAAGAGGGCGCAGCAAGCGGCACCCTTACAATGGGTTGCATGGCCGAAAATGGTTGGACAAAACACCGGCGATTCCGGAGATGTCCCTCGGTCGCACATCGAATCTCGGCACAGAGCTACCAGCTAAAATTTTCCTCGCCCAATTCCGCCTCGATCATGCCCTGCGCGGGCAGCACATCCACCGGCAAGCCGCCTTCCCACAGCGCGACGCGCAGCAGTAACGCCTTCCGTCCATCGAGATCGAACATGTCCCTCGCAATTCCCAGTTCGAGGATTTTTCCGTAAGCCGCTTCGACGCTGGGCTTGGGGTGCAGTAAACAAACTCCTCCCTGCTCGACGACAACTTCACCTACTTTGCCGTGATGCACGCCAAGCGTGATCCGCGTCTCGCGCGAATCCCAAATCGTCAGCCGCATTTGAAATTCCGGGATTTCCGCGATGGCTTCAGGGATGGGATCCACGCGCAAATAAAAATGGTCCTTGCCAAATCCGTAGTACAAGTCGCCGAGCACCGAGCTTCGTCCGTGCATCGTGCTGCTGCGGCGTTCGCTGGCATAGGATCCCGCGCCCATCCATTCGAAGTAACTGCTTTCGCGGCCGTCGACGTTCGCCTCGATGAACGATTCCGGTGCCCGCCGCTGGGCTCGCTCCGGCGCGCGCTTGATCGGGTGCGCGAGCGCGTCGGGAGCGGGTTCGCCCAGCGCCGAATAAATCTCCGTCAAATGTTCGCGGTACAACGCGTCGAATTCGGCATCATTCGCCGATGCGTGTTCCGGCCCGTACCACCAGCACCAATCGCTTCCTTCGGCTGCCAGTAAAGCCTCGTGCGCCCGCGCCATTCTCGCGTCGTCGATAGCCGTGCCGGACCAGCCGCGCCTCTCCGCCGCGCGCCCGTAGGCTTCGCGCGCGTCGCGCAGCAAATCCCATGCGCGTACGTCCTCCGCGTGCCCGATCCAAACGTCAAAGTTTGCGTTGATCCACGACGCCGGAAAGATTCCCTGTAGCGTGGGAGCGTTCATGTTCGCTGCAATCGCTTCGCTCGCCGTCAGTGCGCGAATTTCAGGGTCCCGCTCGATCCGGCGGTAGAATTGCCGCAGAAATTCCCTGCCGTTTCCCGGGTAATATTCCCATGCATTTTCGCCATCGAGGATTACGCTTACGGTCGCGGTACGTCCGCCCGGCTCGCGGTCGCCGATTTCGCGAATGCGCCGATGCAAATCGTCCGCGGCTGCGCCCGCATCCATCCTGCTGTAAACGAATCCAACCAGGTCCGACAAGTAATGATCGCGAAAAAATCCGTTCATTGCGCCCTTCGGCCGTTCGAGGCGCCACGGCGTGTAAAGGTCTGCCGCATTTTCCGGGAAGCCCGAAGCGTCGCGCCAGAAGCCAATATTCCGCGTCCTTCCGAGCACGCCTTCGTCCGTCGCGAACCACTTGAATCCCAGCTCCATCGCGATTTCCAGCGACTCGTCGGAAACCGATCCTTCGGAGGGCCACAATCCCACAGGCGGCCTTCCAAAAGTTCGCTCGTGAAATTTTCTCGCGCGCACCAGTTGTTCGCGCGCGTCTTCCGGATAGCGGAACGCCGGATGCGGCAGCGGTGTGTGCGCGTTGGCCACGCGAGCGATATCCGTATCGCAGAGCAGCGGAAGGATCGGGTGGTAATAAGGAGTTGTCGAAATCTCGATCTGCCCTCGCTCCGCGGCGGTGCGATATTCCGGCAGGACCGCGGCGAGCAGCTCCATCTGCTTTTCGCGCAGAGCCGCTTTATCCGCTTCGGTGAAATTCTGACCCTTGCGCGAAAGCTCGGTCACCACCGGGTCGCGCGCAATATACTCCTCGTCCATCCACGCGAGCTGCGAAAGCACCTGCAGATCGCACCAGTCGCGCAAGCTGAAATGCGCCACGCTCGCCTCCGTCCCTGCGGATTGCACCTGGGCATGCAGTTCCGCGAATCGCGGCCAGCGATGCAGGAAATTGCCGTTCACTTGGAAGGCGCGTTCGATGGCTTCCCTCTTCTGCTCCGGTGTCAATGACTCCGCGGGTGCGAACGCAATGTCGAACCAAGGCTCGCGAAATTTTCCGCGGGCATACTCCTCGATCTGCTCCGCCAGCAGCGGCACGAAATTGAACGTTGCATGCACGCCGGGAAACTCGCCTAGCACACGCACCATTCCCCAGTAATCTTTCAGCGCGTGCAAACGCGTCCACGGCAGCACGTAACGCCCGCCGACCGGCTCGCGATACTGCGGTTGATGCATGTGCCAGATAATGACTAGATTTACGCGGCTCACTCGCTCATCACCCCTCGAATATTTAGAGATCGTACTTAGCAGCTTCTTGAAAAATGGTTCGCGTGACGGCCTGAAGAACTGTTTGGATCGTCTTCCTATTCAATCGGCTTAACTGGCGTATCGCGTTTGCAGTCGCGCGCCCATGCTAGAATACGCACGCGCTAACATGCGCCTGCTCGACAAATACATTTGCCGCGAAGTCGCCTCGCACGCCTCACTTGGCCTTGCTGTCTTTACGTTCGTCTTCTACGTTCCGCAACTCGTGCGCCTGATGGACCTGCTCGTTCGCCATTCGGGCGGATTCAGCGCCGTCTCGCTGCTTTTTCTGTGTTCTCTCGCGCCGGTTCTTGGCTTCACGGTTCCGATGGCCGTTCTAGTCGGCGTTCTCATCGGACTCGGGCGGCTCTCCGGAGACAGCGAACTCGTCGCGCTTCACGCGTCGGGCATCAGCTTGCGGCGGTTGCTCGTGCCGATTGGATTTGTGGCTCTCGCCTGCGCCGTCGGAACTCTCGTAATGACGTTCTGGCTAAGCCCTGCATCCATCCGAACGCTTCGCGGCCTCGAGAGCCAGTTGCGTTCTTCGCAAGCGCCCTATGCGGTTCAGCCGCGCGTCTTCGATGAGCGGTTTCCGCACTTCGTATTATACGTGCAAGACGTGGAAGCCGCAGCGACGCGCTGGCGCGGAGTTTTTCTCGCCGAATCCGGCGGAGAAAACGGCGTTTCAGAAATTACGGTGGCCTCGAACGCCACGATCCGGTCGGGCGGCGTGAAAGACGAAATCGAAATTCAACTCGGCTCCGGTGCAACTCACGAATACGATCCGCGCTACCCGAATCGTTACAACGTCTCCACTTTCGGGCAGAGCGAGATTCCCGTTGATCTCAGCAACACGGTGGCAAGCACGAAAGCAGTCGCTCTGACGGCTGCCGAAAAACCGATGCTCGCTCTGCTTCGCGATCGCGGCCCCACCTGGCGCGAATCGCGCGTCGAATTCCAGCGCCGCATCGCGTTTCCTGCCGCGTGCCTGGTGTTCGCGCTTCTCGGCGTTCCGATCGGGGTTCGCCCCCGGCGCGGCGGGCGGGCTGCCGGGCTGATCCTTACGCTCGTTCTCATCGGCGGCTACTATTTTCTTTTCGTCACGGGTATTCACATGGCCGAGCAAGGGCAAGTCTCTCCCTGGTTTGGCACGTGGGCGGCTAACATTGCCGCACTGATTGTCGGACTGGTGCTTTTCGCTCGCATCGAACAGATTCGCCAGCCGAATCGCGTCATCGCGTGGCTCGATTCGTTTTTTACGCGGAAGCGCACCGAACGGCGCCAGGATTTCGCTATGCCGCTCCCGACGGCAGATGGTTTCGGGCACCCGCTCGTTGGCGGCGCGCGCACTTCAAACGGGTTAACGATGAACTCAGCGGCCGGCCTCGCTCACCACGCCAGCGGGCGTCGCCGCCTGGCGCGTGCCGCGTCCACCGTTAGCTTCCCGATGCTTATTGACGTTTATTTGCTCCGGCAGTTTTTCTATTTTTTTGGAGTTCTGCTCGCCGGATTCGTGATTATCTTCGATGCGTTTACCCTATTCGATCTTCTCGGCGACGTTTCAAAGAATCACATTCCGGTGATGGTCGTGCTCGATTACTTCCGCTTCCTCATCCCGCTGATGGTGTATCAGCTCGCGCCGCTGGCGACTCTCGTGGCTACCCTCGTCACGCTCGCCGTCCTCGCAAAAAATAACGAAGTCATCGCTTTCAAGGCTGGCGGCATCAGTCTCTATCGCCTCGTCCTTCCGCTCACGCTGGCCGGTTGCGTTCTTGCCGGCGGCATGTTTCTCCTCGACGACACGTATCTGCCTTACGCCAATCAGCGCCAGGACGCGCTTCGCAACGAGATCAAAGGACGCCCGCCGCAAACCTACCTCGAGCCGGCGCGGCAATGGATTTTCGGTGAGAACAGCAAAATCTATAACTACGAGCTGTACGATCCGGACCGGCAGTATTTCGGCGGCCTGAATGTAATCGAACTCGATCCGTCGACATTTCAAATTCGCCGCCGCGTCTTTGCCACGCGAGCCAGTTGGGAGCCCAGCGTGAACACCTGGGTGCTCACCGGCGGCTGGGTGCGCGACTTCGACGGGAGTCGCGTCACGCGCTTCGCGCCGTTCACAGCCACCTCTCTTCCGGAAATCTCCGAGCCTCCCAGCTATTTCCGCCGGGAAGTCCGGCAGTACTACCAGATGAATTGGCGGCAGCTTCGCGCATATATCGCAAGTCTAAAGCAGGCGGGATTCGACACGTCGCGCCTGTCCGTTCAATGGCAGAAGAAATTTGCATTTCCATTAATCGCGGCGATTATCGTGTTTCTGGGTGCGCCTTTCGCATTTCTCGTGGGGACGCGTGGCGCTGTCAGCGGGCTGGCTGTCGCGGTGGGAATTGGAATCACGTACTGGGCTTCGGCGGCGCTGTTCGAGGCCATGGGTTCCGTCGGCCAATTGCCGCCGTTTCTCGCCGGCTGGGCCCCCGACGCCGTCTTCGGTTTCCTCGGACTTTACTTTTTCCTCAAAATGCCCACATGATAATGATGATTGCCTATCTCAATCCCGCGATCTCAGCCTCTTAATACGCATCAAAGAATAACTTGAATGATCGCGCTGGAGTTATTCCGAGGATAGCGTTTCGCTCGCAGGTCTCAAGCGGCCCTTGAAGCATCTGAGCGCCAGCCGAAAGATAAAGAATCTCTGACATTCCGCATTAACTGTCGGCGATTCGACGCAGCGGATACAAGAATCTACGCGGTTCCAGCCTCGTGCTGTGGCCTAACTCGGAACCAGCGAACGAATCTTCTGAATGACCAGGTCGATCCCCACTTCGTTGTGGCCGCCTTCGGGAATGATTACGTCCGCATATCGCTTCGATGGCTCGACGAACTCCATGTGCATCGGCCGCACCGTCGTCAAATATTGTTCGACTACTGACTCCATCGTCCTGCCGCGCTCGCTGATATCGCGCACCAGCCGCCGCAGGAACCGCAGGTCCGCATCCGTATCCACGAATATCTTGATGTCCATCAAATCTCGCAGCGCGCGGTTTTCGAAAATCAGGATACCTTCGACGATAATCGCTGACCGCGGCGCGATCCGCACCGTTTCTTCGATCCTGCGGTAATTCGCAAAATCGTACGTGGGCCGCTCGATTGCATCGCCGCCGCGCAACCTCCGCAGGTGCTCGACCAGAAGCGGCGTGTCCATGGACGCCGGATGATCGTAGTTCTGTCTCACGCGCTCTTCGAACGGCAGCTCCGGCATATCCCGGTAATAATTGTCCTGCTGCAGCACGACGACGTTCGCTTCCGACAGTGCTTCGATAATCCGCCGCGTGATCGTCGTCTTTCCCGATCCCGTCCCTCCGCAAATCCCAATGATCAACGGTCGAATCGCGTTATTCTCCTCTGGAAGAAGCGGCCCGCGGCCCGCCGTGCCCTCTCGTAATTCGTAAGCTACTTCTTCTTTTTCTCTTCAAGCACCGCTTGCGCGGCCGCGAGCCTTGCGATCGGCACGCGAAACGGCGAAGCGCTCACGTAATTCATCCCGACGCGATGGCAGAACTTCACGCTATCCGCATCGCCACCATGCTCGCCGCAAATCCCGATCTTCAGTTTTGGCCGGGTTTTGCGCCCGCGCTTGATGGCCCACTCGACCAGCATCCCGACGCCCGGGATATCGAGAGTCTGAAACGGGTCGCTCGGGAAGATTCCAGTCTTCCGTTCGTCCACGTACTCCGGCAGAAACCGGCCCGCATCATCGCGCGATAGTCCCATCGTGGTCTGCGTGAGGTCGTTCGTGCCAAACGAGAAGAATTCCGCAATCTCCGCAATTTGATCCGCCAGCAATGCGGCTCGTGGCAGCTCGATCATCGTGCCGACCAGATATTCAAGTTTCACTTTAGCCTGCGAGATAATCTCCCCGGCTACGCGGCGCGTTGCTTCATCTAGTATCTTCAGTTCCTTTTTCTCCATCACCAAGGGATGCATGATTTCAGGTAACACTTTAATGCCACGTTTCTGGCAATCGATTGCCGCTTCGATGATCGCTCCTACCTGCATCTCGAGAATCTCCGGGAACATGATGCAGAGCCGGCAGCCTCGAAGCCCCAGCATCGGGTTCGCTTCTTTCAATTGCTCCACGCGGCGAACGATCGCCTCGCGCTTCACGCCGAGTTTCTTCGCAAGCTCTTCTTGCTTGGCCGGATCGTGCGGCACGAACTCGTGCAGAGGCGGATCGATCAGGCGGATCGTCACCGGCAGCCCATCCATGGCTTCGAATATCCCGATAAAATCACGCCGCTGGAATGGCAGCAGCTTCGCTAGCGCCTTGCGCCGGGCCTCGGACGTATCCGCCAAAATCATCTCCTGGATCGCTTCCTGCCGCTCGATGCTCTTCTCCGGGTGCTCGAAATCCTTGAAGAACATATGCTCGGTGCGGCACAGCCCGATACCCTCGGCGCCCATTTCGCGCGCCAGGCGCGCATCGTGGGGCGTATCGGCATTCGTTCGCACGCCTAGCCGCCTCACCTTGTCGGCCCATTTCATCAGCATTTCGTAAGCTTTCGGCGGTTCGGGTCGCACCAGCGCAATCTGCCCGGAGTAAACCGTGCCGTCGCCGCCGTCGAGCGTAATCCATTCCCCTTCTCGAATCGTTTTGCCGTTGGCGCTCAGCTGCTTCGCGTCGGCGCTGATTTCAATCTCCTCCGCGCCGACGATGCAGCACTTCCCCCAGCCGCGTGCGACTACCGCCGCGTGGCTCGTCTTCCCGCCGGTGGCCGTGAGGATTCCTTGCGCCACGTACATTCCGCCAACATCTTCCGGGCTGGTCTCCCGCCGCACCAGAATCACGCGTTCGCCTCGCTGCGCCCATTCTTCCGCAGCTTGCGCTGTGAACACCGCCTTACCCACAGCCGCGCCGGGCACGGCATTTATTCCGTGCCCAAGCTTTCTACCAGCAAGCTCGCCCTTTGCCACTTTGGGATCAAGTACCGGGTAGAATAACCGCTCCACATCCTCGGCCTTGATTCTTTCAAGTGCTTCTTCAACTTTAATTAATTTCTCATTCGCCATATCCACTGCGATCTGGAAGGCAGCCGATGGCGAGCGCTTCCCGGTGCGAGTCTGAAGCATGTAAAGCGTGCCATCTTCAACCGTGAACTCCATGTCCTGCATGTCGCGATAATGTTTTTCGAGTTTTTCGCGGACCTTCTCGAGCTGCTTGTACACCTTCGGCATCTGCTTCGCCATTTGAGCCAAAGGCATTGGCGTTCGAATGCCGGCAACCACGTCTTCGCCCTGGGCGTTCTCCAGGAATTCGCCGTAAAAAACCTTCTCCCCCGTCGAAGGGTCGCGCGTGAAGCACACCCCCGTACCCGAATTCTTTCCGCGATTCCCGAACACCATTTGCACTACGTTCACGGCCGTCCCAAGCAACCCGGAGATTTTTTCCACGCGGCGATACGTGACCGCTTTCTCCGCCATCCATGACTCAAACACCGCGCCAATCGCGCCCCAGAGCTGTTCTTCCGGATCTTCCGGAAACGGTCGTCCGGTCTTGTGCTTGAAATACTCCTTATACTCGCCAACGAGCTTTCGCCATCCCTGCGCATCGACTTGCGTGTCGTCCTTCACTTTCAACCGGCTTTTTAGTTCGCGCAATCGGTCTTCGAGGTCTTCCTTCGGCAGCCCAATCGCAACCGTCGAATACATCTGCACGAACCGGCGATACGCGTCGTACGCAAACCGGTCGTCCTTCGTTGAGCGCGCCAGACCCTCCACCGATTTGTCGTTCAAGCCGAGATTCAGAATCGTCTCCATCATCCCCGGCATGGAGCGCGCTGAACCCGAGCGAACGCTGACGAGGAGCGGGTCTTTCGAATCGCCAAGCTTCTTACCCGTTAGCTTCTCAAGCCTGCGGAGGTTTTTCTCGATCTCTGCTTGGAGCTCTTTAGGATATTTGCGGTCATGCTTGAGGTAGTAATCGCAAGTTTCCGTCGTGATGGTGAAACCGGCCGGCACCGGAAGCCCGATTCGCGTCATCTCCGCGAGACCCGCGCCCTTCCCGCCGAGCAGATCGCGCATCTCGCCCGTGCCGTCAGACTTTCCCGCGCCAAAAAAATAAACACTTTTCATTTCGGTCCCCTTTGAACGAATGGATTAAATTTGGAATGATTGCGACTGGGCAAACTGTCGGCGCGCCTACAACTCGTCTACAACTTGAGCTTCCGGGCCGCCATGAACGAACTATCTCTTGTCTTCAATCGCCAGTTCAGAAAAATTTGCAATCGTCGAGAACTCCCGCAGTAAGCTCCCTAGCAGTGCAATCCGGTTCCGGCGGATGTCTACTTCTTCAACCATTACTAGAATTTTATCGAAGAACAAATCGATTGCCGGACGCAGCGCCGAAATCGTTTCCAGCGCCTCACGGTAGTGCTTCGTCTTCTTCAGTAGCGCGGCCTTTTCGCCCACTCTGCGAGCCGCCTCAAAAAGCTCCTTCTCCGCGTGCTCCCGAAGCAGTTCCGGCTTCGCCGCTCCCTGAACTTTGTCTCCCTTGCTCGCCGACTTTTCGAGAATGTTGCGTATGCGCTTGAACGCCGCAGCCAGAGGCGCAAAGTTCCTCGTATTGCGCACAGCCTTTACAGCAGCCACACGGTCCATCGCATCCACTAAATTGTCGGCCCCCGCCCCGAAGGCTGCGTTAATTTCGTCGTAGGCGAAGCCATGCTGCTCGCGCAGGATAAACCGCGCACGCTCCAGAATAAAGTCCATCACCTGCCGCTCGACCGCCTCCGGTGGTTCAATCTTGGGAGCGTATTCGCGAAGACCTTTGGCAGCAGCCGAGATCGCAGCCGAAAGCGAAAGTGGAAGTTGTTCTTCAAGGATAATTTTTACGATGCCCAGCGCCGCCCGCCTCAAAGCAAAAGGGTCACTTGAACCTGTTGGAACCGCTCCGACCGCGAAGCAGGAAACCAGCGAATCGAGCTTGTCCGCGAACGAGACCGCGCACCCGGTCAAATTTCGGGGCAGCGGATCTTCGAGACCAAGCGGCTGGTAGTGATCGTACACGGCGCACGCAATGTCTTCGGATTCTCCTTGCACCCGGGCGTAAAGCCCGCCAACGATTCCCTGCAACTCCGGAAACTCGCCGACCATCCCCGTCACAAGATCGCATTTTGCCAGTTCGGCAGCGCGATCGGAGCCGGCCACATCGGCCTGGCGCACGCCCGCGCTGAACCATTGCTCCGCCAGCCATCGCGCCAGCGAGCGCATGCGCTCCACTTTGTCGCGATAGCTTCCAAGCCGCCGTTCGTAGGTAACGGCCGCAAGCTTGGGCAGGTAATCGCCCAGCTTGCATTTTTGGTCGGTCTCCCAAAAGAATTGAGCGTCCGCAAAACGCGCCCTCAGAACGCGTTCGTGGCCCGCGCGAATCAGCCCCTTGGCATCGCTCGGGAGATTAATCACCGCGAGAAAATGAGGCGCCAGGTCGCCGTTGCGGGCCTCGATCGCAAAGTATTTTTGGTGATCGCGCATCACGGTAATCAGGATTTCTTCCGGCAGCGTAAGGAATTCCACGTCAAAGTTTCCCACGATTACGGTGGGATATTCGTTGAGGTAAGTGACCAGACTCAGGAGATCGGCGTCCGCATGCGCGTGCAAACGCTTTGGCGTCGTCAGCCGGTGGATTTCAGCTTCAATCTTTGCTCGCCGCGTCTCCGGGTGGGGCAGCACGAAGTTCTTCTTGAGCTTTGCCTGATAATCTCGCGAATCAGCGATTCGCAATTTCGATTTTCCGAAGAACCGATGGCCCTCGGTCTGATTGCCGGACCGCGCGCCGGCAAACGTGAACGGCACGATCTTACCGTCGAGCACCGCGACGATCCAGCGAATCGGCCGAATGAATCGAGGGCCCTGCGCCCCGGTCCAGTACATGGAACGAGGCCAGGAAATCTCCTGAATCGTCTGAGGCAATATCTCTGCAAGAATTTTTTCGGCAGCCCGGCCCTTCACAACTTGTGTCGCGGAGACGAACTCGCCCTTGGGCGTGCTGATGATCGCGAGTTCGCTGACGCGAATTCCCTGCTTTTCCGCGAAACTTTGCGCGGCACGTGTCGGCGCGCCGACGCCATCGAAAGCCACGGACCTCGGCGGCCCCATCGTTTCTCGGGTTACGTCCCCCTGCTTCAACCGAACATTCCGCACGATGGCAACGAGCCTTCGGGACGCTCCGAAAGTTTCAATTGAACTGCCAGCATCACCTTCTTCAAATAGCCGGTTGCTCGTAAAATATTTCTCAAGTATCTCCTTAAGTTCGTGCGAGGCCTTCGCGATCATTCCCGCAGGGATTTCTTCGCAACCAATTTCAAAAATGAGGTCTCCCTTTAGTTTTTCGCGTTCGCTCATGCGGTTACTCCGACGGTGTGCTGCGAGATTCCCATCCGTTGATCGAGCCATGCTGCGGCTGCCTGTGTCGCCACCTTGCGCACCCGGCCGATCATCGCCGCGCGTTCGGTCACCGAGATCGCCCCTCGCGCGTCAAGCACGTTAAAAAGATGGGAACATTTCAGGCACATTTCGTACGCCGGCAATATTGGAAATCGCTCGCGTGTTTTCCCCTTAGTTTTGCCGTATTGTTCCAGCAGGCGAGCGGCTTCCGCCTCAAGGATGTCGAACTGCTTGCGAGTAGCGGTTGCGTCGGCGTATTCAAAGTTGTAGGCGGAGAACTGCTGCTCTTCCGCAAGGCGAACTTGCCCGTAAGTCATCGTATCCGACCACATCACGTCATAAATATTGTCCACGCCTTGCAGGTACGCGGCGATCCGGTCTAAGCCGTACGTCAACTCCACGGAAATAGGATCGAGGTTCAATCCTCCGCTCTGCTGAAAATATGTGAATTGGGTGATCTCGAGTCCATCCAGCAGCACTTGCCAGCCCAGACCCCAGGCACCCAGCGTTGGGGCTTCCCAGTTGTCTTCCTCAAAGCGAATGTCGTGTTCTCTGAGATTGATTCCGACGGCCCGAAGGCTTTCGAGATACATATTCTGAACGTCTTCTGGCGCAGGTTTTAGTATTACTTGAAGCTGCGTATGCTTGAACAGGCGATTTGGGTTTTCCCCATAACGGCCATCTGCCGGGCGCCGGCTCGGTTGCGCATAAACGACGCGATATGGCGCGGGGCCGATCACCCGCAGAAAAGTCTCCGGGTGCATCGTTCCTGCCCCAACTTCCACATCGTACGGCTGCTGAAGGATGCAGTCGCGGCTCACCCAAAATCCTTCAAGTCTTAATAGAAGGTTTTGGAAGGTGAGACCCCTGAGCTTGGTAGAGGATTTTTTTGACTTTGTTTTCGGTGATGGCGTCATCGGGCTGGTGACTCCAAGAGTTCTCGCGAATTAAGCCTGCGGTCGATTTGCCGTTCAATCACGTCCAGCATAACATCGCTCAGTTCTCGGGCCGTGCGAGCATTAACCGTGTCTCCGTCAATCCTGTCGAGCTTCTCCGAGAGCATCTTTCTTGCAATCCCGATCACGGCGGGCGATATCGCACGCATTCCGGGCAATCGGCATTTCGCGCAAGCGATGGCCGAGGCGCTTGGCGACAAATAGGCTGCTTCCGTGGATGCGAGCGCCCTGCCGCAGCGGCCGCAGGAATCGAGCGACGGCAGCCATCCACCGAGTCTTACCGTCCAGAGCGCAAAGTAAGCGACCGCCGCCTCGGGCTTCGCGGTGCGCTTTACGAATTGCGAAACCAGAAGCAGCAGCCGAAAATTCGCATCGGATGCTTCGCGATCGGGCAGCACGGCTTCCGTAACTTCGCTGAAGATCGCAAGCGCCACACCGGACGCATAATCGCTGAAAGCGGCGAGGAACGACTCGATCAACTCGCACTCGCGGATGCGCACGAGCTCTCGCGACTCCTTCTCGAAGAACCAGATGTGAACGTGCGACAATCTCTCGAGGGTGGAACCGAAGCGGCTCTTCGGCTTCCGGGCGCCCGAGGCCACGCCCCTGATCCGCCCCATGGAGCGCGACAAGAAACTCACCAGGCGATCGCCCTCGCCGAGTGCGTAACCTTGCAAAATAATCGCTTCGGATTCGTGGAGTGGCATGTGAGTGTGTCGGCGCGCCGACGATGCGCAATGGATTCATAATTCAAGAAACGCTTGAATGCACCGCGCTAGCCGCACGCTGCGAAAGAAATTTTTTATCACAGCCATCGCGCGCATGCAATTGAGAACCGCAGCAAGAGGTCAGCCATTTCCCCGCCCTTCACGCTTCGCACAAATTGTGGACCTGACCTTGAAATTCGCGAGGACTCCGCTAGAGTATTGCAGCGAGTTTTTGAAACGTGGAGCATTCGCGCGGGTGCGCGCTGAAAACGTTCAGATCCGGGCAGGCGTATCTAAATTTATGCCATTCGAAGCTACTTCCGATCGCGCCGTAGACGTCGCGGGCGTCGGCTTGAATGCCACCGACACCATCATCCGCCTCCCCCATTTCCCCTCTCGACTCGAAAGTCGAGCTACTTTCAGCCGACGTGAGAGCTGGCGGCCAGGTGGCGAGCGCAATCGTGGCCTGCCAGCGATGGGGACTAAAGACGCGCTATGCAGGGAAAGTTGGTGAGGACGATGCCGCGAAATTTCAGATTGAAGAGATGAAGCGTGAAGGGGTCGAAGCCCATTGGGTGACGGCGACGGGATGCTCATCGCAGATCGCGTACATCCTGGTGGACGACACTTCTGGCGAACGTACCGTTCTCTGGAAACGCGATCCCGCAATCGCCATGCGTCCCGATGAAGTCCGGCGAGACTGGATTTCCGGAGCCCGCGTGCTGCTGGTTGACGGGCACGATGCGGCGGCTGCAACGCAGGCGGCTCGCTGGGCGCGAGAAGAAGCGATCCCCGTCATCGGTGATTTCGATAATCTCTATCCTCGAGTTGAGGGACTACTTGAATATACCGATTATCCCATCACGTCGAAGGATTTTCCGGAGCGGCTCGCTGGTGAGAAGGATCTATTGAAATCGCTTCCCAGAATTCACCGCGACTTCAAGTGTTGCTTAATAGCTGCAACCATCGGCCGCCTCGGCGTGCTGGCTTGGGATGGGGAGAAATTCCTGCTCCGTCCCGGATTCTGCATCAACGCAATCGACACCACCGGCGCGGGGGACATTTTCCACGGCGCATTTGCATACGGGTTGGTCCAGGGGTGGCCGGTTAATGAAATACTTGAATTCAGCTGCGCTGCCGCCGCGTTGAATTGCAAAGCCGCCGGAGCTCGTGGCGGAATCGCCAGTATAGACGAGATACAGAATCTTCGTCGGCAGGGACATCGCGCCGAACTCGCCTATGCCGAGGAAGAACTTCGTGAAGCGGCGCTCGCCGCTCGGACGCGCAACACAAAATGATTCCGCTCAAGAATATGGATCTCCGGCGCTCCTTCCCTTTTGTGACTGTGATTCTGATTGTGGCGAACGTCGTAGTTTTTCTGCATCAGATTTCGATGTCCCCGAGTGCAGCCGAAGCCTTCATTCGGACCTACGGTCTAGTACCGGTCAAGATTTCTTACGTTTTTGCGGGCACGCACCACATGACTCTGCGGGCGGCGCTCCTCCCGCTCTTCACCTGCATGTTTCTGCACGGCGGCTGGCTTCACATTATTGGAAATATGCTGTTCCTTTGGATTTTCGGCGCGAATGTAGAAGACCGGCTGGGCGTTTTCGGGTACCTGGCCTTCTATCTGGTATGCGGAATCGCTTCGGGCGTTGCTGAGGCGCTTTTTGCCTGGGGATCTCACGTGCCGTCCATTGGAGCGAGC
Source organism: Candidatus Acidiferrales bacterium (assembly GCA_050747005.1). Taxonomy (GTDB): domain Bacteria; phylum Acidobacteriota; class Terriglobia; order Acidiferrales; family UBA7541; genus Palsa-295. Next base: position 13,081 of record JBOGNE010000085.1, on the reverse strand, counting down.
GGCGCTATTTCGGGGATTCTCGGCGCGTTCGTTGTGTTTTTTCCAAGCGCGAGGATACTGACTTTGATTCCGCTATTCATCATCTGGTTCACCGCCAGGATTCCGGCGCTGATTTTCATCGGGCTGTGGTTCGTCATTCAGTTCTTGAGTGGAATGGCTGCTCTCGGGTCCGCCGCCGCGGTAGCGCAGGGCGGTGTTGCCTGGTGGGCGCACGTGGGTGGATTCGCGATCGGCGTTTTGCTCGCCTTACCTTTACGGCGAAACATAGTGAGTCGTCGTGCCGACATCTACAGCTGAAGTTGAATAAATCACTCGCTTGCAAGGCACGAGGAAGATGAAAGTAAAACATTAGCATGGCGCGCCTCTTCACATTTTTTGTGCGCGTCGGAAAATTCTTGTTGATGATTTGAGTCGCTCCGGCCTACAGTACCGCGCATGACAACTCACGTGGCGTACGGGTTGGCTCTTGGCATAGGTGTGATCGCCGGATTGCGGGCCCTGACTGCGCCGGCAGCAGTCAGCCTCGCGGCACATTTCAAATGGATGAAGCTTGGGGGAACGGCGCTGGCGTTTATTGGCTCGACGGCGGTCGCGGTCACCCTTTCGATCTTGGCGATTGCCGAGATTGTAAACGACAAGTTGCCGAAAACTCCTGCCCGCACCGCCCTGCCGTCATTCATCGTCCGGATTATTACAGGCGCGTTTTCAGGCGCGGCGATTTGTTTGGCGGCAAGGCACTCGATCGTTGCGGGAATAGTCCTGGGCGCTTTGGGGGCCATCGTCGGAACGCTCGGCGGGTATCACGTCCGCCGCGTGCTCGTAACGTGGGTTAAGATCCCCGACTTCACGGTCGCCTTGGTCGAAGATGCAGTTGCAATCATCGGAGCATTCTTTTTTGTGTCGCGATTCTAGGGGTCTTACAGTTCCCTCTTTTTCCGAGACTCCGGCGAAGTCCCAATCCGGTGGTCAGCGTGGTTGGAATTTCAAGCCGGGACCTAAGACCGCAATAAACGCAACGGCAACCAGCGCGCCGACTACGATCCAGCCTCGACTCCGAGTGAGCGGGGGCATTTCGAAATCTCCCGGCGGGATCTGACGCCCACGAAGCAAGAGTCCCATCCAGAGGAATCCTGACGTGCCGCCAAACGAAGCGGCAGCAGCGGAGATTGCAATCAGAATCATGCCCACCGGATTGAATAGCCCTGCGATGCAGGACAGAACCCCGCCAGCAAAGTAAGCGGTGAAGTTGAATTTTCTCGCGCGGCGCGATCTCTCTTCGCGGTTCGATCCCAGAAAGGGCCGCATCTCGATCATGGCGAATCGAGCGACCAGAAAATAAGAAACGGCGCCGAAGACAGCCATGCCGGCATGCCAAAGCCACGGCGGTTGAAGGCCTTTGATGAAAGCTGCCCAATCGCCGATATTCGCCACGCCTGAAAACAGAAAATAGCCCGCAGCTTCGAATACGTTGATAGTCATCGAGAGCCACAGAAAATATCGCACGCGGGTCGAATGCGTCACGCAACGAGAAGCAGCAAAGAACAGAAGACCGGCGACAACGTTTGCGATTGTGCCACCCGCGTCAACAAGCCGCTCTTCACGCTGGCAATTGAAAAAGACGGACGAGAGCGCCAAAGGATGACCGTTCGTGAGCAGACAGGCTCCGCCGTGGCCGATTCCCTCGTGTATTACGCTGGCGCATGCGGTGGCAATTATCGCAATAGCGATGACGGTCAGGCCGTCGGGGACAGCTTCAGTGGCCGGCGTTGTCCTCGAGATGGAGCCTGCGTTCTTCCAGTTAGCCATTCATAGCTCACATCGGGACTCAGGAAATGTCGGCAATCCGACATCTCGCGAGAAACGTCAAATGCACAAAGCGTTGCTCCTACTCAGGATTACGCATCCTCGAAGTGAAAGTAACTCACAATCTGCCTTCCGATGAATGTGCGGATGGTGCCGAGCGACCATTCTTAAAGCCCTACTTTATGTAGTCTTCACGAAAATCCTCAGGGGACAAAATGTGAGTTGGATCTTGAATAGTGCCAGATCGACAGGTGAACTCGCAACCGAAGCATTTCATCTGGAACCGACGCGTTAAACGCAATGTCAAGTTTAACTTTAACTATTCATTGCGACGAAATTTGCGAGCCAATCACCGCATTCGCGCGTGCCGAGCGAGCCGCCGAGTTCTGCCGGAGTTTTCTCGTCGCTCAGCGCGGCGCGAACGGCGGATTCCAAGGACCGCGCTTCTTTGATCCAACCCAAATGTTCGAACAGCATGCCGGCGGCAAGGACGGAGCCCATCGGGTTTGCGATATTTTTTCCAGCGATGTTTGGCGCCGAGCCGTGAACCGGCTCGAAAAGCGACACGCGGCCGGGATGGATATTGCCGGAGGGCGCAAGACCGAGGCCGCCGGCCAGTTGTGCTCCCAGGTCGCTGGCAATGTCGCCGAAAAGATTCGTCGTCACAATCACCTGGAACTGCGAAGGGTCGCGCACCATCTGCATCAGCAGGTTGTCTATGTACTGGTGCGTGGCTTCGATTTCGGGGTATTCGCCGCGGACCAGTTTGAAAACGCGCTGCCACAAGTCGTGGCCAAATGCGAGGGCGTTCGATTTGTCGCTCATGCAGACCCGTTTGAGGCCATGCGTCATCGCGTATTCAAAGGCGTAGCGGATAATTCGTTCGACGCCCTTGCGCGTATTGACGTCTTCCTGCGTGGCAATTTCGTCGGGAGTTCCCTTCTTGAAAAATCCGCCCATGCCGACGTAGGGGCCTTCGGTGTTCTCGCGGAAGACGATGAAATTCACGTCCTTTTCGGCGCGGTCCTTGAGCGGCGTGAAACGCTTATCGAAAAGAACGCAGGGGCGCGCGTTCACGTAGAGATCGAGTTTGAAACGCAGGCCGAGAAGAATGTCCGCGGCATGCTGATTGGCCGGCACGCGAGGATCGCCCATCGCGCCGAGGAGAATCGCATCGAAATCGCGCTGGAACATTTCGACGGCGTCGGCGGGCAGCGTAGTTCCGTCGCGGAGATAGCGGTCGGCGCCCCAGTCGAATTCGATGAGCGCGATTTCGCGCCCGCCAGCGGCTGCCGCAGCTTTCAGAACTTTCACGGCTTCGGGAATCACTTCTTTGCCGATACCGTCGCCGGGAATGATGGCGATGCGTTTTGTTTCGAGTTGTGAAGTTGTGGAGGTCATGGATGTTGTGGGTTCATTGGAGGGAATGATAGCGATCGCTGCCGCGTCTAGCATCATACAAAATTGTCGACTGGGAAAATATGCGCGTTATGTTTTGGCGATTTTTGACGATTGTGGCACCGATTAGGGCTAGCCTGACATGACTTACGCGGAGGCGTGGGGATTTCTCATGCGGGCCGCGCGGGTGAGTTCTTCGATGCCGGGAAAAGATGCCGGCACGGTCAGCATCTGCTCCGGCGGATTCTTGCCGTCGCGGATCGCGGCGACCAGCATTTCAAGCGCTAGTTTTGTATTTGGCGGGACGACCACGGTGGCGGCCAGCGCACCGCTTTGCACAAATTTCTGGCCGGTATTCGCGAGCCCGTCGCAGCCCGTGAACGGAATCCGCAGCCATTTTTCCCGCACCGCTTCGTCCGCTTGTTCCTGTAGCGCCTTGCGTGCTCCCATCGCCATCGAGTCGTCCTGCGCGCCGACGAGACCCACAGACTGCGTGACCGATGTGGATAAGCGCATCCAGGAGCTGACCGCTTTGTGTGAACTCTCCTCGGTCCACTGCCCCTTCAACATAATGATTTTGACGTTGCCGGGCTTGGTCCGCTGCATTCCAGCCGTCCGCTCTCTGGCCGCTGAATTTTCGGATGGTCCCTGAATGTAGAGAACCGAGCCGCCCTGCGGCAGCAGGGCCGCGAATTGAAGGCCCTGAATGCGCCCGATTTCAAGATGGTCGGAACTAACCGAGAAAATGGGCGCGCGGCTTGTCCGCCGAAGGCCGGTTATATAGTCCGCGTCGCGATTGAGCACCACCCACCCGATTCCCGCCGCGGATGCGGCGCGAGCTACTTGCGGCAGCGATGTGGCGCCAAGAGGCTCGAAGAGTATGGCATCCGGACGTTTGTCCGCGGGCGATTGAACGGCTTGCAGGATTTGATCGCTTTGCTTGATGGCGTCGTTATTTGCTTGAACCACCTCCAAGCCCACTCCTAGCCGTTTCGCGGTTTCCTTGGCCGCAGCGCCTTGCTCCTGCTGGTAATCGTTGTCGTCGGTGGGAAGCGAAAGCAGAAAATTCAGCTTGGCCATGGCTCAATTGCGATACTCGCAGCTCCTAGACGTGAAAGAGTACAGCGAAACGGCATCGAATGCGCCGCAAAAATTCCCGCAGCGTGTTCTTCGCGACATGCTCTAACACTGGAAGGACCAGACGGAATGGCCTTGCTGCGCGCGACTCCACTTTGAAGACGAGGAGCACGAGTGAAATTCGCTGCTCCTCGCCAGTTTGCCGGTTCGCGCAGATATGTTTTATTGTGGTTGCGGGGCGCTGTCTGGGGCAGGTTGCGGGTTTGCCATTTTGTCTTTGTGATGCTCTTTCATTTGCTGCTGCATCTGGGCAAATTTCTGCTGTTGCTCGGGCGTCAAGATGTCATTGATTTTTGAATCGGTCGCTTGGTGAAGGTCTTTCATCTTGGCGTGTCTCTCGGTCTGGCTGAGTGAAGTGTCGTCGCGCACGCCCTTCATGCTCGATGACTCGTCGTCGAGAATGGGCTTGATCTTGGCTTTCTGATCATCGGTCAAATTGAGCTTCTTGCTCAGCCAATCCAGACGGTTGTGATGCATGGTTTTGTGGTTCATCTGGCTTTCCGATTGCGCGCTGGGCTGTTGCTGCGAGCCCTGATCCTGTGCGCGCGTGACGCCTCCGAATCCAAGAAGCAAAAGAACGGCGAAGCCGAGACCCACTAGATTGATCGCTCTTTTCATTACTTCCTCCTCTAACTGCATGCGTGCTGGGTAGCATATCGTTTACGTTAAACTCGCTCGTGAGCTACATCCCGCACCCGCGCCACCACGCGACTGGTGGCGAACGTAGCTGATCCGGCAAAGTCTCAGGCATGGCTACATAACGAGGTCCTCGCTAGGGCTCGACGGCCTGCCAGCTTGGGTCGGGATTGTAGGTGGTGATGGCGCTGGCCAGCTTGTCCGTGCGCGCGCCGAGATTTTTCTGGTAGACGCGGCCCTGTTGATTGACGATGAACGTCATCACGCCGGAATCGTTCCACTTCGCGGGATAGGCGACCAGAGCGAAGCCCGCAATCATGTTGCCGTTGATGACGTAGCTGTATTTCCCGCCGGGGGCGGCCGAGCCTTGCTGCTTGAGGATTTTGAAATAGTATCCGTGATAGGGATGACGCACGTGCTGCGCGCTTCCCTGTTCGGATCGGGCGCCTGCCTCCGCTTCGTCCTCGCTATTCGCCTGCGTTTCGGACCTGCCGGAAGTCAGATTGTTCGTTTCGGCGTTCTCACTCACGTTCGACTTCATGGCTGATTTCGAATTTGCCGCGTTCGTCTTATTGGCGGGACCGTACCCTTCGGCCCGCGCTTGCGCGACAAGTTCGCCGAGCGGACTGGGATCTTCGCCTTCGGCAGTCTCCCAGAACAACCCATCGTGCTCGCCAGGTGAGCTGACGAATTTCTGCGCGTACGCGTTGACTCCGTCATGTCCCCAATCGTTATCGGTAAAATATTCCCATTGGGCGACGACGTAAGCCCGGCAGGTGGTGATTGCGGAAAGCTCGTTTTCGCCGATGCGACGATCGAGAACTTCCTGCAGGCCCGCGCTGGTATCGAAGAGCCAGCGGCCGTCCTTCTGAACGATGGGGATGGGAGTAGACCACTGGTCTTTGCCGACCATCAGCGTGTATTTATTCTCGCCATCTTTCTTCAGTTGTGCGGATTCGGCGGCGCCAGCGGCGAAATCATCGAGGTCCTTATCGTCCTCGACAGGGTCGCCGGAGAGAAGCTTGTCGTACTCGGGCCCGAAAATTTTCGCGAGCGCACCTTGATCCTCGGCCTTTGCGGCGTCGATCAAAGCCTGCATGGCATTTTCGGGGGTTGCAAACGTTTCCTGCGGCGTGGCGTTCAATTGAGATGCGGCCTTCGCGGATTCTTTGGTTTGCGCCCGAAGAGCCGTGCTGCCGGCGATCCCGGCGAAGAGCGCCAGCAGAATCGCGATGCCGAAAGACGCGCTTCGGCGCATTTGGAATGAGCCTGCTGGACGTGGAGCATTCATACGAGGGAGTCCTTTCGGAGTTGCGCGGGTGTTTTCGTCAGTCCTGTGAGTTTGCACGATTCTCATGGCTTGCCTCCATGCGGGCGGCTGGGAGCTGGCCGGCTAGCCGGTCGGCTGGCAGGCCGAGGTGCGCTCTGGCGGGCGGCGGGCCGAGCCGGGGGTGGATTGTAACGTGGCGCTGGCGGGCGAGCAGCTTGAGCGCGACTGGCTTGCCCGCGCTGACTCGCTACGCTGGGCTTAAAGTTGGTTTCACTACGGCCGAAGGCATGCGGCGCTGGCGACGGTTGATACTGCGCACGCGCTGGTGCGGCCGGAGCCGCTCGACCGGCAGGTTGATACGGCCGGTTGGGCGGAACGAACGGGCGTGCTGCAGGCCGCGCATTCGATGGCTGACCGGGACGGGGACGATTGACTGCTGGAGCCGCTGGACGCGCCTGAGCGGCCACCGGCGCGGGACGCCCGCGATATTGATTGAGTTTCGGGTCACTCGTATTGATGTTGCGATTAATCACCGCATTGTTGACGCGATTATTTGTGCGGGCGGCAGGCGCGATCACGCGCACGTCCGTTCTTTTCGCGACGACCACGTTGTTCCGGGCGACGTTGTTGTAGGTGACGTTCTTATGCACGCTTTTGTAGTTGTTGATGTTATTGACGTTCACTGTCCGGTTGATAACCGTCTTGTTGACCGTGATGTTTGTATACGTGTTGTTGATGTAGGTTCTGTTGTTGACCTGAACGTAGGGACGCGAACGGCGAACCCATCCGTTATCGTCGCGGCCTCCCCAGCCCTGATAATAGACGCGACGGCCCCGCCAATCGCAATCGTAATTGAGCCATGCGCCAATTGCGAAGCCCGCCCCGAAGGCGACGGCGTAGCCCCAGGCGGGGCGGCGATAGTACACGATCGCAGGATCGTAGACGGGCACGTAAATGTACTGCGGTTGCGCGGGCCAAATCTGGATGTAGCCGCCGCTGTCGACCACTTGTTGTTGTGGCGTGCTGGCCAGATTACCCTGCGATTGCGCCATGGAGCGCAGGCGCTGCACCGAAGTCATTACGTCGGTGGATTGGTTGACGTAGGCTTGCCCGACGGCGGTGGTCCAATCGAGCTTGCTGTCCATCATGTCAAGGACGGTTGGATAATGCGCGACGGATTTCACGCTAACATCCCAGGGCTGATCGTCAACGCCGTTCTGGCCGTAGGAGCGGACGTAGCGGGCGGCAGCGTCAATCTGGTCGGGGAAAGTAGAGGCAGGCAGAACCTGCGCGAGCAGCGGATCGGGATAGAGAGCGATCGGCGCGAGCAAATTGTCCAGTTGGTCGGCGGTATAAGGCTGATAGGCCTGATCCTGCTGCGACTGGTCCGCCTGAGCCTGCTGATCCTGCTGGGGTTGCTGGTCCTGCGGCGGCGGCTGATCTTGTGGATCCTGGAACATGGCTGCAGCAGCAGAACTGCCCGCGAGCGATAGCAGGCATAGCAGCAATAAAGCGATCGAGAAGACCAAGGATTTTCGCATGACCAGTGCTCTCCTTAATGAGTTGCTGTGAAACTTTGTAGCGAATCATCATGCGGCTGTCAATCAAGTTCCAGCCAAAAAACGGTCAGCAATGTGTCTGCATTTAGATTCCGCAGATGGCACGATCGGTGTCTTTAATTCTTGCGGCAACGGAAGGAAGGTAACGAGCCCGTGTTTCCAATGACTTACGAGGCCGTGGGGAGTAAGAGTTCGGCTGATGGAAGGAACGCTGGCTGCTTTCGCACAATGAAGAGCCGCAGGAACCATGCAAAGTACTATTGCATGATTTAACGAGCGGGATTAAGTTTAGAGAGGTTTCCATTTGGCACTCGGGAGGGGCTGATGGAAGAGCGACGACGCTGCAAGCGCCTGCCGATGAACATTCCCGTGAAGGTTTATGGACGCACGCCGGACAACCGGCCGTTCCGCGATGTCACTGTAACGAAGTACGTTAATTCGCATGGCGCGCTGCTGCCGCTGACGCCGCGCGTGAAGCGCGGGCAAACCGTGCTGCTGGTTAACAGCTTTACCGGCGAAGAGCGCGAGTGCCGGGTGGTATACGTGGACGGGAAGCGCCGCGGTACGAAGAGAGTCGCGGTCGAGTTCACGAATCTGAACGGCGATTTCTGGCACGTGTTCACCCCGATGATTGGATTTAAGAGCGCGCTTCAAAGCCCTCAGGTGGCTTGAGATTTACGCGGATCATCCTTCGCATCGACTTCTCTCTCCATCAAATGGTTTGACCCGGCCAAAAAATCCAATAGTAGAGTTAAAATTCTCGCCAGAAAAAAACCGTGGAGATTTAGAGCGCTACGACGGCCGAATGAAGTGAACGAGCAGGAGAGGGCAATGAATTTAGGTCTGACCGGCAAGAGAGCGGTCGTTTCTGGATCGACGGCCGGCATCGGACTTGCTATCGCGACAGCGCTGTCAGGCGAAGGCGCGAAGGTTGTGGTCAACGGCCGAACCGAGGGGCGAGTGCGCGCCGCCCTGGAAAAGATCTGCAAGTGCGTGGAAAATGCCGATTTGCAAGGTGTTGCTGCGGATTTGGGTGTGGCGAGCGGTGTTGAAGCATTTGTCCAGCAAGTGCCGACCGCGGACGTTCTCATCAACAACCTGGGAATCTTCGAGCCAAGGGCTTTTGCGGATATTTCCGACGACGATTGGCTGCGATTCTTCGAGGTCAACGTGCTGAGCGGCGTGCGCCTTTCGCGACACTATCTGCCGGGCATGCTAACGAACAATTGGGGACGAATCATTTTCATTTCGAGTGAGTCTGCACAACAGATTCCCGCGGAGATGATTCACTATGGCATGACGAAGACGGCGCAGGTCGCTATCGCCCGCGGTCTCGCCGAATCGGTGGCGGGCACGGGTGTGACCGTGAACTCCGTACTGCCTGGGCCGACCGCGTCCGAAGGCGTTAGCGGTTTCCTGGAGAGCATGGCGGAGCAGCAGGGCCTCTCGACTGCGGAGATTAAGAAAGAATTCTTCAAGAGCGGGCGCCCCAGCTCGCTGCTAAAGCGCTTCGAAACACCAGAAGAAATCGCAGGAGTTGTCGCCTTTGTCGCCAGCGCACAATCGGCGGCAATTAATGGCGCGGCGGTTCGCGCCGAAGGCGGAGTGATTCGCAGTGTCTTCTGAAGGCTTGGAAGCACGTGGATGCACTTACTCTTGATGATCTGCGCTTGGCGGTCTTGCGGTCTTAAGTCTTAGCGTTGGCTGACGCCGCCCCGCGTTTCAGGCGGCACCCGTATTCGATCCCACGCTGGAAGCGGCGGGCGCGGCGCTACTCGACGGAGCGTTGGTATTTGGCGTAACGCCTGAGCCATTACCATCCGGGCGCGGCTTCAGCGTGAACGTCACGCCGCGTTTTGCGTTTTCATCGACGGTTCGTTGCAGATCGACCTGGCCGATGTCCACCGTACTCTCCCCGCCGTAATTCACGATGTAATGCAGCTGGTGGTCCGCGAGCCAGTAATCGGTAGCGGTATACATCGTCCCATCCTTCAAATAGAGCAGGATTGTGGGCGTGGAAACCGCGACATTGCCGGTGTCCGCATTCGTGTTCGGCGAGCTCTGATCCGATGGCTGCGTGCTTGGGGCGTTCTCAGTCGAAGACGAAGGCGATGATTCGCCGCTTGAGTAATTGTCAGACGAACCGTCTCCTGAATATTCAGGCGGATAGGTTACGTCGTAATTGACCGAGGGATATCCATAGCCGTACCCGGAATCCCACCCCCACGATGGGTCGTAAAATCCAGTTCCTGAGTAAGGATAATAGGGCGTTCCCCAATATCCGCCCCAGCCCCAGCCTGGTCCAAGCAGCCATGGGGAGCCCCAGCCGAAACCGAAGCCGCCCCAGCCCCAGTTAAACCGCAGGCCAAATCCGCCCCAACCGAAGCCGCAACCCCAGCAACCAAATCCAAAGCCCCGGCCAAATCTCCGGTTTCCAAAACGACCGAAACCTCTACCGCCAAACCCGCCACGGCCGAATCTCGAATTCGCGAATCCGTTCGAACCAAAACGCGAACTCGCGCCAAATCGGTTGCTCGCGAACAGCGAATTGCCGCGCAGGCCTGAATTTCCGAATCGTGAATTCGCGGAAAGCGAGCCGCGCGCTCCCAAGCCGCGGGATCGGGCGCCTTCGAAATTCGAGAGCACGCGGTTTGAAGAAATGGCTGAGCCAGAGGACGAGCGTCCTGAAGTCGCCCGGATGCTGTGGCCTTGTCCCGCCCAGCTTCGAGCAGCCCCTTGATTGCCACCGGAACGAGTTGCCATCGGTGACATCGATCGCATCGCGGAATTACGCGACGCCCCGAACGAATGCCAACCATTCGCCCCATTCATCAACCCGCGAGAGGACGCGGGTACCATGCCCGCGCGGCTGCCCGCGTTTCCAAATGAGCGCCATTGACCAACTCCGGCGCTCCTCGCGAATGACGGAGACCGCGAATTGCCAAAGCCACGGGCGGTTCCGGCACGGCCGAAGCGGGCGCTCGAAGGCGGCGCTACACCGGCCCTTCCTCGGCCGGAGCCATACGCGCCTGCCGGACGCTGCCCGGCAAAACCCGAATTCCGCGACGGCCCGTAATATCCGCCGGACCTGCCATATGCATTGCCCATACGCGGCGAGTATGCGTTTCCGCCCCGATACCTTCCACGTCCGTAATAACCTGCCCCACCGCCCCGATAGCCGGATGGACCGCCGCCACGGTACGCGCCACCGCCGCGATAGCCGGATGGTCCGCCACCACGGAATGCTCCACCACCGCGGGACATTCCTCCGCCTCCTCCGTGAAAGCCACCACCGCCGCCATGAGAGCCACCGCCGCCACCGTGGCTACCGCCGCCGCGCTGAGCGAACGCCGGCGAAGGCGCGCAAGCGAGTGCGAAACAGGCGACTATTCCGAGAAGAAGTTTTAAGGCGGTGGATTTCGTCATTTCATTCCTCCACCAAGCGGCGCAAAAGCGATCGTACCTATTATATACGATCCACATCTCGCCCGAGAGGTTGCAGGAATCGAAGAGCTCGGGAGCGGCGGCCCGGGGGGATCTAACATTTCACAAAAATGAACCCCCGTGCATCCGGAATAGCTCCAGTCGGACGCGGCGGGCTATTTTATGCTGCCGTCAGTGAAGGTCGCGGCTCAGGAAGCCCGATATGCTTGCTCTAACGTTTCAACGTCAATTTTTTCCATTTGAAGCATTGCCGTCATGACTCTTTTCGATTTCTCGGCATCCTTGTCTCGCAGCATCTCACCTAGAGCGGACGGAATGATCTGCCACGATACTTCATATTTGTCTTGGAGCCAGCCGCACCGGTTTGTCCGTCCGCCTTGAGAAAGCTTTGCCCACAACTCATCGACTTCTTTCTGCGTCTTGCAATTCACGAAGAACGATATCGCTGGCGTGAACGTGAATTGCGGACCGCCGTTTAGCGCGATAAATTCTTGGCCCTCGATCTGGAAGGTCACGGACATTACGGTTCCCTTCGGTCCGGGCCCCGCTTCTCCATAACGCATCGTGCTGATGATCTTTGAATTCTTGAAAATCGACGTATAAAAACTGGCCGCCTCTTCGGCTTTCCCATCGAACCACAGGAATGGTGTGATTTTTTGCATACGGTTCACTCCGTTGGCTGATGGTTCAGGCTATCGCGCCAGCCTTCCCTGCGATTCTGCGGAGGATGCCTGTTTGGCCCGCGTGGTAGGCCTGGTGGAAGAAAATCCCTGACAACAGCGAACGCACCGTCTCATTCGGATTTTTGCTGGGAGAGAACGGAGCGAGCGCATCCAGAGCCCGCAACGTGAGGCCTGCAAGCCCAGCGTCAATGCGTTCGGAAGCCGTATCCCACGCGGCCATCATTTTCTGAATGTCGAGCGCCTCGCCAGCCTCATGGAGTGATGAGGATCCGCGCGCGTATCGCTGAAAGGTGTCCTTCTCCGTTACGGGCGTTTGTCCTAGCAGCGGCAGCACCCTGTCGTAAACCCAGAGGAGATGCCCCACCACCCAATTCATGCAATTTCCCGCCGGGCGCGGCTGGATTAAGCTTTCTTCTTGCGTCACTCCATCAAGATTGAGCCTGACGACTCTGTGGATCGTCCGCGCGTTGTGGCGGAAAATCTCCACTTCATTTGTGATTGCCGATGCTGCTGTGGCCATGACTGCCTCCTGTGATTACGAATGACTCTCTCCAACGATTAACTCTTATCACCTCGCCCGCGCTTTCGGAACAATCGCTGTCACTTAGCCGCCGGCGATGGCGCCTATGATCAAGAAAGGCTCTTTCCCCGACGAAACCGCGTCCGGCAGTGGAGCGTCAGGCGGCTCATGCGACAAGTCTTCCTCGCAAGCGAAGAATCGCAAGAACGCCCGTCGCTCTTGCGTGGCGTGGTCGCGGATCGTTCCGCGCAGCATCGGATAGCAAGCTTCGAGCGCATCAAGAACGGACCGCTGCGTCGCCTGTCCCTGAACCTCGAGCGTGATTTCGCCGTCAACGTGCGCCAGCGTCCGCAGATGCGCCGGAAGTATCACTCGGATCATGCCAGCGTCTGCACTTCGATCGAGAGCACCGCTGGAAGGTCCCGAACGATTGGCGCCCAACTATCTCCAGCGTTGGCCGACGCGTAAACTTGCCCGCCGGTAGTGCCGAAATACACTCCGCAAGAATAGAGCGAGTCAACAGCCATCGCATCGCGCAACACGTTCACGTAGCAATCACGCTCCGGAAGGCCCTTGCTGAGCTCCTGCCATTCGTTTCCGCCGCTGCGGCTGCGGTACACGCGCAGCTTCC
>JBOGNE010000084.1:0-1884 GCA_050747005.1 Candidatus Acidiferrales bacterium | reverse complement strand
GCCGAGAATGATCCAAACGACACGACCCCGGCTAACAGTCCGCAGCCGAGCACGCGCGACCAATTGAGCTTGCTCATGGTTTCGCATTCTACTCCGCGGAGCTGCCCTTGCAACTACCGATCAGGGTGAGCGAACCGCCACAGCGGCGATGCGGAATTTGTTTACTGCGGCTTGGTGAATTGCAGGCTGGCGATTGTGCGCGAGATTACGTTCTGCTGAATTTGCACCAGGTCCGTGTTGGCCGAGGTAACGCCGAAAATGGTGAAGACATTATCTCCGCGACTGAGCAACATCACCGTGCCGGTCCACTGCTGATCGTTCGCCATTCCTTGAAATTGATATTCCACCGCGCGCAGTCCCGCGACAATTGTTTGCCGCGCGGCCAGGGGACGATAATCGTCGAACATATTCGATAAACGCTCGTTGGTCGACGCAACGTGCGTTTGCAGCGTGCCGGTCGATGGTTCGAGGCCGATGATCAGATACGTCGTCTGATCCGATGTGCCCATCGCCACGACAGCGCCGGGCAGCGCGGCTCGCGCGCCTTCGATCACGCTCCAATCAGGTGGTTTGTAAATGTGAAAGCCGTACGTGTCGTTGATATAGAGATTGCCTTGCACCTCTTCGCGCACGGGAATCGGCGCGGGCGTATCTGGAACCGGCGGCGCAGCAACAGCGCTTGCCGTTGACGCTGCGCCCGGCTGCTGATTCGGCATTTGCGTAGGCAGCTTCGGTGCGGCGTTTTGAGTTGGCGGCGTCGAGCGCGTTACGACGGCGCCGGAAGCATTATTCGTTGCAGCTTTCTCTGACGAAGTGCTGGTGGGTTCCTCGGATTTGGCGTTGCGTGCCAGCTTCGCGGATTCGTCGCGCTTCGCTGCGGTGTTTTCATCTTTAGGCGTGCTCGCCGATGCTGACGCAGAGTCGGCGGATTTCGCTTTCTCGGGCGCCGGCGATTTCGCCGGTTTCTTGTCGGCTAAATTGGGCTTCGATACGGTGATGGACGCGATGGAGTCGCGATCGACCAGCGCGTAGCCGTAGCTGGTCTTCACGCGAAATGAATTTCCTTGATAGCCGACAATCGTGCCGATGATCGTCGAGCCGTCTTTCAAATGAAACTCATCGGCGCGAACGGCGACGGCAAAAAGCAAAGCAATCGCGAGAATCAGGCTGGCGCGTTTCATTGCAATTAGTATGGCAACGCGCTTTGTGGAGGGCAATAGCCCGAAAGAGGGGAAGTGTCGCTTCGGTCAGCTTGTGCGAAAGTTCAGGTGCGAATCAGCCGCCTCGATGGGAGGGGAAAGTTAGGTGTCAGAAAAATCGGACGGATGATGGGCCGCCCCGCGGTCTTGATCTTTGCTTCCAGAGCCTCCAAGTTCGAGGAGTAAATCACGATCAGTGGGCCGCCTTGCCGGATCTCTCGCTCCAAACGGAAGCCACCTGCAAGCCTGCCAGCGTGAAAGCTGGCGTAATCCGGACCATAGTCCTCGGATTTCCATCCGAACGCGTCGCCATAGAACTTCTTGGCATTGGCGATATGGGTGACGGGGAACTCGATGTAATCGATGCGAAAATCATTTTGCGCGTTTGGCATGGCGCTGCCTCCGAAGGAATTGCGTGGCGAGAGCGGCTCGGGAGAGTCGTACGGACAATGGAGCCGTCCTCGCCGTATTTTGAATCACAACAGAAGCATAGCAGATATCGGAGGTGATGGCGAATATAAAGCGAAACAAAGAAACCGTCCGGGCGCTGGATTGCCTTGTGGCGGAAACTCCGGATTTAAGAGGTGGGTTCAGGCGTATAGCGTAACGCCGAGCCAGAGGGCGAAGGACAGGACGCCCGCGACGAGAAGGAGGCTGCGAGCACTCTTCTTGCGGACTGCAACGA
>JBOGNE010000083.1:0-40803 GCA_050747005.1 Candidatus Acidiferrales bacterium | reverse complement strand
GATCGTCACGGAACTCGCCGTCATCGAAGTGACGCCGCAGGGACTCGTGCTGCGCGAAGTGGCGCCGGGAACTACGCCCGAGGACGTTCAGAAGGCCACCGAACCGCAGCTTCACCGCGCACCGGATCTGAAAACGACGGTGCTGTAACTGTCCCATGCACGCGCTGATTTTTGCGGCATGCCCGATAGCCCGTCGGCGGGGACCTGCGATACCATCAACATCACGGGGTTACACGGAGATCTGATGGAGCCGCATTCGATTGTGGTGCTAAGCCTTCACAGTCCGAAGGAAAAGCTCTGGGGCGAATTGGTCGGCATTTCCACGGCGGGAATAACTGTCCGCGGAATCGACTTGAGCTCCTTCGATGATTTCGTCAGCCAGGTGCTGCATCCCGAGGGAGACCGCATGGGCTTGCCGACGCTTTTTTTCCCGATGCTGCGCATCGAACGCATCGCGCTGGATGAAGCGCGCGGATCCATCCCCTCATTGGCCGAGATGTTTGAGAAAAAAGCAGGCGTCTCGATTGCCGATTACCTGGCGCAATTCGCTTGAGCCACCGCCAATCACAAATCGTGGGGAAGGTGATGCACAGCCGCATCCTCACCGTTCCCAACCAGCTTACATTTCTGCGGCTCGCCTTCCTGCCAATCTTCATCATCGCGATCGAATACGAGCGCTACGATTGGGCGCTCGGAATTCTGATTTTAGCCGGCTTCAGCGACGGTCTCGACGGCCTTCTTGCACGTGGGCTCAATCAGAAAACTCCCCTCGGCGCATATCTCGATCCCATTGCGGATAAGTTGTTGCTGTCATCCTCGTATTTCGTGCTGGCGCTGAAGGCGAAGATCGCCTGGTGGCTGACGATTCTGGTTCTCGGCCGCGATGTGCTGATCCTCGTCGCCTGCGCGGTTATCCTGCTCACGGTCGGTTACCGGCCGTTCCCGCCAAGCATCTGGGGCAAGGCCAATACGTTCTTCGAAATTTTGATGGTCTTTCTCGTTTTGATTTTGGCGGTCTGGCCAAACCCATGGCTCTGGCTGCTGCGGCATCTATGCACGTATATCGTCGCAGCCTTCGTGATAATTTCAGGGTTCAACTACAGTATCGTGGTGGCGCGCAGGCTGCACGCTGGCGGGTAAATAAGAAGTTTCGGTTTTATGCTTTCGCCGCGTAGATAAATCCGAGTGCGACCATCGCAAAGCTGGCAACCACGATTAGCGCCGCGCCCCATCCCAGCACGTAGGCGCGCTTTCGTTCCTGCGGCGATGACGGCGCGCGGGTCGTCATGAACTTTCCGAGCGCGAACCCGCACACGAATCCGCCAAAATGTGCGTAGTTGTCGATGCCGCTCCAAACGAATCCCAGCACCGCGATGTAAATCAGCCACATGATGATCTGGCGGCGCAGCATTTGCATGCCCGCGCTCTTTCGACCGGTCGTGATGGCGAGGAGCAATCCGATGAGGCCGAGCAGCGCGCCCGAGCCGCCGATGCTGAAATGGCCAAAGAAGCTGCTCAGGACGTATCCGGCGATGCCAGTCGCTACGTATACGAAAAAGTAGCGCGCCGACCCGTACAATTCCTCGACCGCCGGCCCAATATCCATTAGCACCCACATATTGAAACCGATGTGAAGAAGACCCGCATGGAGAAAAACAGCCGTCACGAATCTCCAGGGTTGCTGAAGGTTGTAAGGCAGTGGCAGCGACGCGCCCATTCGCTGCAAGGTTTCACCGCTGATGCCTCCAATCCCAAAGAGAGAACTCAGCAGCCCACCGCTGGGCGCCTGAAGTCCGCCCGAATGGATCGTCAAGAGCAAGCTGATGACGTACATCAGGCAGCTCAAGGTTAAAATCGCATACGTCGCGGGCGAAGCCATCGGCATCAGCCGGCCCAGCGATTTGCTCGCCGCAGCCAGAGAAAACGTCATGCTTGCTCCGCACTGGTGGCATCGCGTGGCGGTCGAACCAACCAGCGTGCCGCACGCGGGGCAAAGCCGCGGCCGCGCGTCCGATTTGCGCGCTCCACCGAAAAGACCAGCGAATCGTTCACGAAATCTGTCAAGTTTCCAGCGCAGTCTTGGCGAGAGCGGCAATTGAAGTCCTTTGCGAAAATGGAAGTGCGTTGCGAGAATGCCGATGCGTTCTTATAATACCGAAAATGAGGCAATTCGAGTGAAGCGGGATGCGGCGTGAGCTCTTTTCTCCGGCCAAGGGCGCTTCGCCAGCAATCCGCCCGTTTCTATATTTTTCATAAAAGTCATCTCATAAAGGGCTTCGCGTCAGGGCGCGGCTTCATAATGCGCGGAAAAATGTTCACAAGTCGCGAATTGCTGGGTGTTGTAGCGCCGGGCTTTAGCCCGGCATGGCCCCTTGAAGAACGGCGTCTACACATATTTTTCCGCAAACTGTTCAGCCGTGCCGAAAGACGTCAAATCTCAAGGGTTTCAACCCCTGAGGTCCGCGCAATAATTCATCAAGACATTCGCAGGCCGGGTTGTAGTGGAGCGGTCAAGACCTCAAGAGCATCTCTTGTTGTGGCCTTTGCCGTCGCGCTCGCCGCCGTCGCTGGCTGCGCGCACCGTAGGAATACGACAGTCAATCCGCCTGCTACGGTTCCGCAACCATCCGCTCCATCGCAGCCATCGGGAGCTCAGCCACTCGGACGCCCGCCAATTTCAGGGGCCTACGTCGAGCAAGGCATAGCTTCTTGGTATGGCGTGCCATTCAATGGCCGGCGCACTTCCAACGGCGAAATTTACGATATGCATCAATTCACAGCCGCGCACCGCACGCTTCCGTTCGGTTCGATGGTTCGCGTGACGAACTTGCAAAACGGAAAGCAGACGGAAGTGCGCATCAACGATCGCGGTCCGTTCGTGGCGAATCGAGTCATCGATCTTTCGCAATCCGCCGCCCAGGCGCTTGGTATGATTGGCACGGGAACCGCCCGAGTGAAACTGGAAGTAGTCGCCGCCGGCCCAAATCCTTCGGGGGGATTTTTCGCCGTACAGGTGGGCGCATTTCTGAAGCAGGAAAATGCCGAAAAGTTGAAAGAGAATTTGGCGTCGCGCTACGCTCCGATTGACGTCGTGGCATTCGATTCGCCTAACGGAATGTTTTATCGCGTGCGCGTCGGCCGGCTGCCTACGGAAAATGCCGCGCAGCGGCTTGCCGGCCACTTGCGCAACACCGAACAATTCACCACGTTCGTCATTCGGATCGATAACTAATCGCTTCGTCTACGGAACAACTTGCGAATTCACTCCAAAAAATGCCGCGCTAAAACTCGACGCTACAAAGTCCGGCTCGTGGCCGCGCGATCGGGAAGCGTTGCCAATTGGGGCGTTTGCATTCGGACCGTCCTGTTGTGCACCGCGATCCAGGCTTTCGCACCGGTGTTCGCCTGGGCGCAGGCGTCCGCACAAAATCCGTGGGACGTCACGATCGTGCTTCCGCCGCGAATCATCGCTGGCCAGCCCGCCACCCTTGCTGTTCTCGGTCCCGACGGCAAACTCGCCCCGGACGTGAACGTGGATTTCGGAGCCGGCCAGCATGTCAAAACGGACGACTCGGGCCGCGCTTTCTTCACTGCTCCAGCAAACGCCAGCTTTCTAATTGCGAAGACTCTTGCGTCGTCTGCGGCTTCTCTGGTTGATATTGCTCTCCCTGGGCGTGCCGATGGAGAGCTAGCCGTTGCGCCATTTGCGTCGTTGTCGGACCGGTTTGCAATTTGCGGCGCAGCCTTTCGCGGCGATGCTGATGCAAACCGCGTAACGCTCGATGGCAAGGCCGCGCTTGTTCTCGCGTCATCTCCGGAATGCCTGGTTGTGCTGGCTGGGCCACGGGCAACTATCGGCGAAGCAAAGATCGCGATCGATGCCGCGGGAAAACATTGGGAGGGAACCACGGCGTTGGTCTCGGTCCGATTTGAGGCTCCGCAGCCGCCGATCGAGCCGCAAAAGCGTAACCGGCTGACGCTCGTTGCCGAAGGAACGAAGCAAAAGTTGGAAATCACCGTGCAGAACGAAAGCCCGGGCGTCCTTCGCTTTGTGCACAGCGATAAGCAGAACGTCCGCACGAGTGGCGGCTCGCCAAATTCTGCCGTAATTGAAATCGAGGCGATTCGCTCCGGAAATTTTTCATTTCACGCGCAGCTCGCGGGGCCCGCGGATGCAGCTTCAGCGGAGCGCTACCTGAGGGCAGCGTTGACCCTGGCACCGAACGATTACCAGCGTCCGGTTCGAGGCATGGCCGATCGGTTCAAGGGCCGCCCGCGCGATACATCGAAGGTTCGAGCCCAACTCGATCAAGTGCTGGCAGGCGTGACGGCGGGCGATTTTCGCACACTTCTCGAAGCAGCCCGCGCGGCGCTCTAACCTTTCCGCCGCAACAACGACGCGCGGCTTTTCCAACAAGCTACTGGAGGATTGCTTTGACTCGATGAACTCTGCTAGAACCAGGCTGGAATCTAATCGCGTGAAGCGGGCTCGAGGGCCTTCGCCGCGGCATCTGGAAGCGCGCCCTGCGACATTTGTTCGAGTGTGCTTTTTGCGCGGTTGAGCCGGCTGCAGGCATCGTCATAATTTTGCTGGGCGTAGCGCAGCTGGTTGCCGAGTTTGTCGAACACTCCCGAAAAGTCGTCGAGCTGTTTTTTCAATCCTCCCAGACTTCCCAGAATTTGACGCACGTTCTCCTCGATTTTTTGTCCCTTCAGGCTCACCGCGACGGCGCTCAAACATGCGTAAAAGGTATTTGGCGAAACGGGAAACACGCGTTTTCCCCGGCAGTACTCATCGAGCTGTCCATGTTTCGAATCCTCGGTCATGAGAAGCTCGTAATAGACGCCTTCCGAAGGCACGAACATCAGCGCGTAGTCGAACGTTCGCTCGTCCGGAAGAATGTATTTGTCGGCGATCGAATCGGCGTGCTTGCGGACGGCCAGGGAGAAATCACGGCGCGCGTCGTCGCCGGCTTCCACGAGCCTGCGGTAAGCATCCAAGGGAAATTTCGAATCGATTGACAGCACGTGATCGCCACTGCGAACGATTGCATCCACAATCGAGCCGGTTGACGTGAAACGATATTGCGTCGAGTACGCGTTTTGCGGCAGAGCATCGGCCAGCAAACGCTCGAGCGTCACTTCGCCCAGCATCCCTCGCGTCTTTGCTCCTCCCAGAACGGACTGCAGCGTGGATGCAGCTTTGGAAAGCTCCTGGCTGGTCTGCTGCACCTCGCCGATTTTCTGGGTCATTTGCAGGAGAGCGTCGGTGGAGGATTGCAATCGCTGAGCAACTTCGCGTTGAGCTTCGGTCGCCAGTTGCCCGGTCGAAGCAACTCCCATTTGCAAATCCTGGCGCACCTGTCCGAGTTGCTGCGTCACCGATCGCATCAAATCGTTGATTTGACTGGTGACGGCTTGCGCTTGCGTGGCGATCGAGCCTTGCATTTCCTGCCGCACAGCCGAAAGCTGGAGCTCAGACCGGCGAGTTCCCGACCATACGATGACGCCAAGGACTACGATTGCGATAATCCCCAGCGCAAGCCATACGATCGGAACGATCATGAACACCTCTTTCCTTGCTTTTCAAAAACAATTCTCTTCCAGCACTGTAGCGCGAACCAGGGGCTACGAGAAGACGAACCGGAAAATCAGCGAGGTTTACTCTCGGGCTGAGCCGCTCAGTTGAACGAGCGGCGCGGACGCGTGCGCGGATGTTGGGCCGCCGCCTTCGATCGTCTGCGGTGCCCGCCAGGAATCGATTGCGGCGATTTGATGCACGCACGAAACGGTGCACTTTGGCGCGCAGGTTTTTTTCGTGAGATATTCGCGACCGCGCTGTTCCTTGCTGTAGCGCTCGAGCGGCACTCCCGGATAACCGCGTTGCTGCGAGCAGTAATGCACCAGGCCGTCTTCGCAAATATACAAGTAGCGCGAGCCGGCGCGGCAGCGCCAGTTATTCTCGCGTCCCGCGGCGATATTGTGCTGGAAACGATTGATGCGCGTGAAGGAGCGCTTCCCGAGCGACATGATCTCTTCAAATATCTGCTGTTCGCGAGGGCCGAGCGGCTCGAGCTGGCCGTTGCCGTCGTGCAGGATTCCCACCGTTGACGTGAAACCCAATTCAATCGCGCGATGCGCCACGGTGAGCGCATCTTGCGGATTGCGGACGCCGCCTCCCAGTACTGAATTGATGTTCACGTGAAATTCCGCATGTTCGGCCAGAAGTTGAAGCTTCTGGTCCAGGACTTTCAGGCTTTTCTTCGAAACGTCGTCCGGCATCACGTTATCGATGCTGATCTGTAGATATTCTAAGCCGGCGCGGTTCAGCCGCTCGATGCGGTCCGCCACGAGAAGATAGCCGTTGGTAATCATTCCCGCGATGATTCCGTTTTTCCGGATGCGCGCGACGATCGCGTCGAGATCGGGATGCAGCAGCGGCTCGCCTCCGCTGATCGTGATGATGGAAGTTCCCATCGCACCGAGGCGGTCGATTCGCCGGAACATCTCGGCGGTCGGGACCGGCTCCGAGAAGTCGTCGAATTCGTTGCAGTACGTGCAGGCAAGATTGCAGCGCCGGATCGGAATGATGTGAACCAGCACCGGATGGCGCGTCGAGAGCAATCCCTTCGCGAGCATCTTGGCTTCCCGCAGCTTTCTATGGACGGCGAGGAGCTTCTTGCGAATTTTCTTTTGCGGTGTCACCGGCATTTGCGAAGAACTGCTGTTCCAGTCCTTTGTCAATTATGCCACATTCCCGCAGTGCACCTTTTCGCGATTGCGCGCGAGTTGTTTGCGAGTTGCCGCCGAGGGCTGGCAGCGTTGGCGGCAAGCGACGAACGAGACGGCGTGGGTCAGTCCGACCAGCGTTGCGGCGTCCGGTCCCAGCGATGCTTTTTCAACGTTTGGAGCAGGTTCGCGTCCAGCGCGCCGGCATCGCTCGCGGCGATGTTTTCCTTCACGTGGCCAGATTTCCGCATGCCGATGATCGTCGTGCTGACCGCGGGATTCGATAAAACGAATCGCAGCGACATTTCCGGGAGATTCATTCCCGAAGGAACCGCTTTCTTCAATCCCTCCACGCGCGCCAGCGTTTTCGCCAGATTCTCAGCGCCGAAATATTTCGAGCGCCAGTCGTCCGCGGGGAATTTTGTCTGCGGCGTCATTTTTCCGCCAAGGCTGCCTTCGTCGAGTGGCACGCGCGCGATGACGCCGATATTCATTTCCTCGCATAGCGGGAAGAGTTTGTCTTCCGGCGCCTGGTCGAAAATGTTGTAGATCACCTGCACCACGTCCACGAGGCCCGTTCGCAGCGCGCGAAGGCCGTTTTCCGGTTCCCAGCGATTCACGCTCAGGCCGAACGATCGAATCGAACCGTCGCGCTTCAGTTTTTCGACGGTCTCGCGAAACTCCGGCTCGTCCGTCCAACTGTCGTCCCACACGTGAAATTGCAGAACGTCAATGGCGTCCACGCGAAGCTTTTCGCAAATTCGTTTGGTGTATTCGAAAACATGCTTTGCCGGAAAAACGTCCTGGTATTTGTATTCCGGCTTCGCGGGCCACATATCATTCTTGGGGGGAATTTTCGACGCCGCGCAGAGGCGCTTTCCTTTGTTGCGCGACATGATCTCGCCGAGCAGGCCGTCGCTTTTGCCTTCGCCATAAGCCCAAGCGGTGTCGAAGAAATTGCAGCCGAGGTCGACTGCGAGTTGCAGCGCCGCGAGCGATTCGCGATCGTCCGAGCCGCTCCATCCGCTCATGCCCCACAATCCGTAGGCAATGTCACTCACTTCAAATCCGGTGCGACCCAGTTTCCGATATTTCATGTCGTTCCTCTGATTCCTTATACAACGGAGCTCGATTTTCGGTGCAATCGCATACTCATTTCAATTGTCCGCCGCTTCGTGCGCGCTCAGAAACCGGACGATTTCGATGAAAAGTAAGCCTCCGCATATTTGCGGTGGGCAGCCCGGACCAGTTTCGGTCTGACTTGTCGATGCTCCTTTAGTTTCATAGAGTTACGGAGAATTTTGCTCGAACGCAGTTTCGATCTACTTTGCGCGCCCGGGGGTATTCTTGTCATCGTTTGCCGAATGCTGGATGCGAGTTGCCATCATAAAACACACCAACCATTTTAGCGGCTGGAAGTGCGGATGCAAGATGGTCGTTGGCGTAAAAAAGTCGCGCGGGCGGCGCGCGGCGCGCATCGTGTCATCACGAAGTCATGAAAAAACTCGCACCCTTCGCAAAAAACAAAAACGCGAAGGATGCGGCACCCGAAAAATCAAAACCTAAGTCATCCGTCCGTTGAAGGGGACTCAATACTTTAAGGGGCCACGAGAATCCGCGGCCTCGGAGACTTAGTTTTGAAAAACCCATTTGGGGTCGTCGTTCTGTGCCCTCCGACTTCTCTCTCCCTTCGTGAGAATGCCAAGGAAAAGAGAGATTCTTCGGACCACAAAACAGCCCTCAGAATGACGCGCGGCTTTTTGCAACACGCTATTAGCGCGTCTAGCGGCTATTGCTTGTCGTAGACCGCGACACTGGTGATTTTGTTGCCCTTGGCATCCGTGGTCCTGACGGTGATGGTGCGGCTCTTACCACTGGGCGAGACGACGATGCGGCCTGTCAGGTTGATCTTGCCGTCCTTCTTGCCGGTGAAGGTCATGGTGTGACTGCTGATACGCCGATACGACCGCGTGTCGCCCGCTGGATCGCCGGTCACTGGGTAATCTTTGCCGTCGAATTTTCCGGTCCATTCGCTATGCACGGGCTTGCCGTCGGCGTCGACGCCGTCCACGGTGACTTTCACGGTGTCGCCGTCGGGCGCGTAGACGACAGTTGTATTTTTAACGCCTCCCGCACCGAGCTTGGACTTGGCCTCATTCAGGTTCCAGGCGCCCATGTTCACGTCCGCGGCGGCGAAGCACACCACGACGGCTGCAAACAGCGTCGCCAGAGTCAACAAGGCGGTTCTCGTTTTCATGTGAGATCTCCCTTCAGGATTGCCCCGTCAACGCAGGCCGATTGACTTGAGGGATTGCGGTATTTAAGATGAGGCGCACCACGCAATCGATTTCGGAACGTCGAGCGCGCCAGCGACAACATTCAAGGAATTACAAGGGAATACATGACAGATTCGCAGTCCCCCATCGGCCAGACGATTTCGCATTTTCGCGTAACTGAAAAGTTAGGCGGAGGCGGCATGGGCGTGGTGTACAAGGCGGAGGACCTAAGCCTAGGCCGGCCGGTGGCGCTGAAATTCCTTCCTCCCGATGTGACACGCGATGCTACCGCGCTCGAGCGATTCCGGCGCGAAGCGCGGGCTGCCTCCGCGCTGAATCATCCGAACATCTGCACGATTTACGAAATTTCGGAAAACGGCGGGCGTCCGTTTATCGCGATGGAGTTTCTGGAGGGGGCGACGCTGAAACACCGGATCGCCGGCCGGTCGATGGAACTCGAGAGGCTGCTCGATCTGGCGATCGATATTGCGGATGCGCTCGAGGCGGCTCATGCGAAGGGCATCGTGCACCGCGATATCAAGCCGGCGAACCTGTTTGTGACCCAGCGCGGGCACGCGAAGGTGCTCGATTTTGGATTGGCAAAGCAGACGCCGCGCACGGACGGCCAAACTGGCGGGTCAAGCACGCAGGACGAAACGGCGATGGATGTCCTCGATCATCCTCACCTCACCAGTCCGGGTACAGCCGTGGGGACCGTTGCGTACATGTCTCCCGAACAGGTGCGCGGGAAGCAGTTGGACCCGCGAACGGATCTGTTCAGTTTCGGCGTTGTGATTTACGAGATGGCTACTGGCGCTTTGCCATTTCGAGGAGAGACTTCGGGCGTAATTACCGAAGCGATTCTGAACCGCGAGCCCGTGCCGCCGGTACGGCTGAACCCGGATCTTCCCGAAGATCTCGAGCGGATCATCAACAAAGCACTCGAGAAGGATCTCGATGTGCGGTACCAGCACGCGGCCGATATGCGCGCGGACCTGAAGCGATTGAAGCGCGATACGGATTCAAATCGCTTGCGCAC
Source organism: Candidatus Acidiferrales bacterium (assembly GCA_050747005.1). Classification (GTDB taxonomy): domain Bacteria; phylum Acidobacteriota; class Terriglobia; order Acidiferrales; family UBA7541; genus Palsa-295. The sequence continues at coordinate 30,759 of JBOGNE010000083.1, read as the reverse complement.
ACGTGCGAGCGAGCCGCACGCAGGCGAGCAGGAAACGCGCACGGTCTCCGGCGCGCTCCCGGGCGAAACAAGAAAGGATTCATCGAGCCGGAGGAGCAGCGGCTCAGGGCAAGCGCTCGGTGCTACGGCGGAAGATGCTTCTGTAGCGCCGCCCTTCAGGGCGGCATCGGTTGGGGCGGTAGATGCCGGGACAGAAGATGCCGGGCTGAAGCCCGGCGCTACAACACCATCGCGGGGCGTGACCGCGGCGAGTGCGGACAGCGGAATGCGGCGGTGGATGTGGGGAGCAGTGGCGGTCGCCATCGTTGTTGCGCTTGCCGCGGGCGGATACTTTTATCTTCATCGCACGCCGAAGCTGACCGGGAAAGACACGATCGTACTCGCCGATTTCACTAACACGACGGGCGATCTAGTGTTCGATGGCGCGCTGCGGCAGGGGCTATCGGTGCAACTCGATCAATCGCCGTTTCTCAGCCTGATTTCGGAAGAGCGCATCCAGCAGACGCTGAAGCTGATGGGGCAATCGCCCGACGCGCGGCTCACGCCGGAAATTGCACGCGAGGTCTGCCAACGGACGTCGAGCGCGGCGGTGCTGGACGGCTCGATCGCGCAGATTGGAACGCAATACAACCTGATCCTGAAAGCCGTGAATTGCGCAAATGGGGACACTTTGGCGAGCACGGAAGCACAGGCAAGCGACAAGAATCACGTGCTGGAGGCCTTGGGAAGCCTGGCTTCGGAGACGCGAAGCAAACTCGGCGAATCTTTGAGCATGGTACGGAAGTTCGATACTCCGGTGGAACAGGCGACCACGTCTTCGCTCGAAGCGCTGCAGGCGTACAGCAAAGGGCGGAAAACGACCGGCGCCAACGATCAGGTGGCCGCCGTGCCTTTGCTTCAAGAAGCCATTCGTCTCGATCCGAATTTCGCGATGGCCTACGCCGGACTGGCAGTTTGCTACAACAACCTGGGAGAAACCAGCCTGGCAGCTGAAAACGCGAAAAAAGCCTACGAACTCAAGGATAGGGTGAGCGAGAAAGAGAAATTCTACATCGACTCCCACTACTATTATTTTGTTACCGGCGACCTGGAAAAAGCGCGTCAAAGCGTGGAGCTGTGGGCGCAAAGCTATCCTCGAGATGAAGTGCCTCCGACAAACCTCGGCGTCCTTTACAGCAATTTAGGGCAATACGAAAAATCATTAACCGAGGCGCAGGATGCGTTCCGCATGGACCCAAGCGGCCTGAATTATTCCAATCTGGCCGGCAGCTTTCTTTCAGTCAATCGTTTGCAAGAGGCGCGCTCCGTCTCCGAAGAAGCGCAAGCGAAAAAGCTCGATTCTGGTGGGCTGCGAGCTGTTCTCTATCAGTTGGCTTTTCTGCAAAGCGATCCGGCGGGAATGGCGGAACAAGTTGCCTGGTCGGCGGGCAAGCCAGGTGTTGAAGATATCTTTCTGGGTTCAGAGGCAGATACGGCAGCCTATTCGGGGCAGGCCCGCAAGGCAGCGAACTTCACGCGACAAGCGGTGAATTCGGCGGTGCAAGCAGAGGAAAAGGAGACGGCGGCGGGGTATGAAGCCGACGCGGCGCTCCGGGAGGCTTTATTCGGAAATGCCGCCGAGGCGCGGCAGATGGCGACCGCTGCGCTTGCACTCTCAACCGGGCGTGACGTGCAATTTGGCGCAACGCTGGCGCTTGCCATAGTAGGAGACGCCGGAAGATCGCAGGCGCTGGCAGATGACCTTGCGAAACGCTTTCCGGAAGATACGGTGGCCCAGTTCATCTATCTGCCGACGATCCGGGCGCAGCTTGCGCTGCTCCACAACGACTCTTCCAAGGCGATCGAAATTCTCCAGCCCGCTGCTCCGTATGAATTGGGGAACGGCGGCTCGGGAGTCTTCGCGACGAGCTTGTATCCGGTCTACATTCGCGGGAAAGCGTATCTGGCCGCGAAACAAGGCGGACAAGCTGCCGTGGAATTTCAGAAAATTCTGGATCATCGCGGGATCGTGCTAAACGAGGCGATTGGCGCGCTGGCGCATCTGGAGCTGGGCCGGGCGTACGCGCTCGAAGCACAATCGGCGCAAGGCCAGGACGCGGAGGACGCGCGCGCGAAAGCGCGAACCGCGTATCAGGATTTTCTGGCGTTGTGGAAGGACGCCGACTCGGATATCCCAATCCTGCGCACGGCAAAATCGGAGTACGCGTTCCTCCGCCCGCCCGTTATTTAACGTCACGACAGCCGAGTTGCATTGGTAGGGGCGCAATCCTTCCTGCGTCCGGGTAAGCATGTGCGCCCGTGCCAGCGCTCGATGGGCCCAGGGTTTTTGTAGCGCCACGCTTCAGCGTGGCAGGTTTTTCTCGGCGATCCAACGCGCTGGAAATCGGGGCATGCCGGCTGAAGAGTCTGTGTGAGAAGTCGTTCGACCGACCCTCAGCGGCTGAAGCCGCGTTGTATTTGCGACACTTGCGGCACGGCTGAAGCCGTGCCCTGACGAATAGCCGGCGTAATCACACAGGCTCTGAAGCCCGGCGCTACAACGGCGACTACGACCAGCGATTTGTGACTTGGCAAAGGTTCGACACGGCATGCCGTGCCCCTAGGAGAGCTTTTGTCGTTAATGCGCTTTATTTAACGGAAACGGTGAGGCGATGCAATCGGTCCGCGAGAGCTTTATGTTCCTGGCGGATTTCCGCGGGGAGGCGGCTGCCGAATTTCTCGAAGAATTTCCCCACCTGTTGTTCTTCTTCGGCCCAATCATTTGTATCCACGCGCAGGAGTTCATCAATTTTGTCTTTCGCGATGGACAGACCTTCGAGATCGAGCGAGCTGGCGGTAGGAACTAACCCAATGGGTGTATCGGCGGCTTCCGCGCGGCCTTCGATGCGGTCGAGCATCCATTTCAGCACGCGGACGTTTTCACCGTAGCCGGGCCAGAAAAATTTTCCGTCCGAGCCGCGGCGGAACCAGTTCACGTGGAAGATTTTCGGCGCTTTCTTCACGCGAGGACCCATTTCCAGCCAATGCCGGAAATAATCGGCCATGTTGTAGCCGCAAAAAGGAAGCATGGCCATGGGATCGCGCCGCGTGACGCCAACTGCGCCCGTTGCGGCAGCCGTGGTTTCCGAAGCCATCGTTGCGCCGACGAACACGCCGTGCTGCCAATTGCGCGACTCATAGACCAGGGGCGCGATGCGGGCGCGGCGTCCGCCGAAAATGATTGCGGAAATTGGCACGCCTTCCGGCGCTTCCCACTGCGCGGAGATCGAAGGCGACTGTTTCGCCGGAACCGTGTACCGCGAGTTTGCGTGCGCGGCCGGACCTTTGCTGGGCGTCCATCGCTCGCCTTTCCAGTTGATCAAACCCTCGGGAGGCGTTTCGGTCAGACCTTCCCACCAGGGCTCGCCTGAGGGAGTGATCGCCGTGTTCGTGAAAATTGAATCGTGATGCAACGCCGCCATCACGTTCGGATTCGTTTTTTCGTTGGTGTTGGGCGCGACGCCAAAGAATCCCGCTTCGGGATTGATCGCGTGCAAGGTTCCGTCCGCTGCAATGTGCATCCAGGCGATGTCGTCGCCCACGGTCCACACGCGATAGCCGCGATCTTCGAGCGCCGAAACCATCATCGACAGATTGGTTTTGCCGCAGGCGCTGGGGAAAGCGGCCGCCATGTAAGTCACTTTGCCGGACGGATCCTCGAGGCCGAGGATCAACATGTGCTCGGCCATCCAGCCCTGTTCTCGCGCCATCCAGCTTGCGATTCGGAGCGCGAAGCATTTCTTGCCCAATAGTGCGTTGCCGCCGTAGCCGGATCCGACACTCCAGATCAGCCGTTCTTCGGGGAAGTGAAGTACGAACCTCCGCTGGGGATCGAGGTCGCCGAGCGAGTGCAACCCTGGAACGAAGTCAGCGGAACTGCCCAGACGGTCAAGCGCGGTCTTTCCCATACGCGACATAATTCTCATGCTGGCAACCACATAGGCCGAATCGGTGATTTCAACGCCCACCTTGCTGTAGGGCGAAGCCACAGGCCCGAGAATGTAGGGAACGACGTACATCGTGCGGCCCTTCATAGCGCCATCAAAGAGCGGCCGGACCTTGTCCTTGGCCTCTTCGGGAGCCATCCAGTTGTTAGTCGGGCCAGCGTTGTCCTTGGTGCGGCTGCAGATGAAAGTGACGCCTTCGGTTCGAGCCACATCGTTAGGATTGCTTCGATGGAGGTAGCTGCGAGGGTAGGTGGCTTGGTTGAGTTCGTGGAAAGTACCGTCTTTGAGCATCTCCTGCGTTAGTTTCTCGCTCTCGGCCTGTGAGCCGTCGCACATGACAATTTTTTCCGGCTTCGTCAGGCGTGCAGACTCTTCGATCCAGCTTTCCAGTGGCGTTGACACCGAACCTCCCAAGGTTCCCGCGCGGGATATCGCCCGGGCTTCTGTTCGGGCGGGTCGCGGTCATAAATTCAATAAATAGGAACTATTACAGAAAAATTCTAGGGCACGATTGGGGGAAAAGCAAGCAGGTGAGTACCTTAGAGGGCGGATTGCTCAAGTGCTATACTCCACTCGAAATGTACGCCCGGAAGCTTCAGGCCGATATCTTAATCGGAAATGACCGCCGGCCAGCCCCTCTCAATTGGCTCGACAGCTTCTGCATGCGCAATTTCACAGGTTCGGCCGAATTTGACGACACGCTGCCGACAGCCGAAGGGCATCTTGAAGCCGGTCTCCGGGTGGACCCCGGCCGGCTTGCCGCCGCGATGAGCGAATGGTTCACGAAACGGGGCAAAGGCAATGGCAAGCCTGTGACGGTCGAGCTGCGCGAATCCAAATGAAGGCTGAGGGGTCGCTTTTCCCCGGGGAACTTAACCGAAGAATCCAAGCCTGCCGAAGGAGATTGTGCGCGGGGGGCGAGGGCCGAACTCATCCCGCGATTGATTGGGGCGTTGCAGCGATCGTCGCGAGAAGAATTCGACCCTTCACTAAGTTTCGACGCAGCGTCACGGTGATCGTTAGCAAGCTAAACGTAGCGCGTCCCACCCACGTCGTAGAGTGGAATCGCACGGGGGGTGGCGATACTGGCTGGCATTTAGTTGCCGGGCGGCTCGAGCGGAGTTCAGATGCGCGTGAGAGACGTGGTAGAGAGGTGCCAGAGAGGTGCGTGCTAACGAAATAAAATGCCATGGGAGGTGCATTACAGGCGAGGAAAGATCGCGCCGGCCTTCGACACGCCGAACTTAGACGGATTCGCGAAACGAGTTCAGTGCGATAATCAAACTATCCGCGCGCCCGTAGCTCAGCTGGATAGAGCATCTGGCTTCGAACCAGAGGGTCGGGAGTTCGAATCTCTCCGGGCGCGCCAGTTTTTTTCGGTTTTCTTTTCAATGGCTTCCAAAACTACCCTTATATCGGTTTCGAACTCAGGCTTTGCGACGAGCCGGAACAGATGCCGGGCGGTTCCCGCGCTTACCAGGCAGTAGGTGTTTTCGGGTCCTCGATTGGCGATAAGTTCCGAGTTGCCGACAATTCGCCCACCATACGGTGGACGGGCCAAGGCATGCTTGAAGCAAAGCAGGTGTAATCGTCAGCGATGTGTAACCACTTACCGCGGCGAGGTGTCTACGAAGGCTGGCACAGGAATAAGGTTTCTCTCAGGCGCGTGCGCGCAATCCAGCGCCGTTCGTCAGCCTCTAGGAGACGGCGGTGCCGATCCCGTCGTTCTGAACCGGCGTCGAGTTGAAGAAATGTTTTCACGGGGCGGACACGGCAATCGCTGCCGTGCCCGTCATTGTCCTGGTGGTTTACCGGTCGTTGTCGGACTTATCCGGGAAACGAACGAAGCCGTGGATGGCCTGCGTTCCGAAATGTGATGTAGGCCCGTTCGTCGGACCCCCAAATGTCATCGTGATGTTCGAGTATTGGACGGCTGTTCCCCCGGTGATGTCCACCGTCAGCGTGCACGGCGTGGCTGTCGTGCAATTCGGCATAAACGGCGCCGCGGCGCCATCGGCTGTAACCACCACCGGGCCGCTCACTTCGAAACCGCCGCCGTTAAGCGGTGTGACCGTGGCATCCTGGACGGTGATGTGGTGTGTGTGGGGATGCCGGCCCGTCATCGCAGAATTGTCGTCGGCTGAATTAGGTTCGATATTTACGACATCTACCCAATAGTCGCTGTGGGTCATATTCATGACCGCCGAAAAATCGGCCTTGTCGCCGTCCCGATCCAATGTCAAAGTCCATTTGCCCCGCATTTCCCACGGACCAGCCGGTTTGTTGTTGATGGTGAGGGGCGTATAGTCATTGATCAACCCGCTGAAGTGCAGGGGCGTGGGACGTTGAGCGAAAGAGTTGGAAGCTGCCGCCAGCGCCAAGACCGTGGCAGTGCTTACTGCCCACCGCAAAGCTTTGCTTTTCATGAGAGACCTCCAAATTTGAGAGTCGCGCCTGCGTCGCCGAACACTCCTCGGGATGGGCAGGAATTGCCCAACTTCCGCGCGGGACTTACAGCCCAAGGATTCGGCGGCGCCAGTTAGCGCTTGATGTGTGCAGACACAGTCGGGCATGTACCGGGGGGTGGTCAAACTGCAATGCGCGGAACGGACCGCGTACCGTGAAATACCGTCTTTTGCAGTCGTGGGGTTAGTGGCGTTACAATTCGTTCACTGGACTTACCGCACGCGCGGGACCAATTGGGAGAACATGATGGGCGAACCATCCCCTGACACACCAGCATCCGTGGGACCGCCCCAGGACCGGCTGGATTCGTGGAAGGAAATCGCGGCATACCTCAACCGCGACGTGACTACGGTCCAGCGCTGGGAGAAGCGCGAGGGAATGCCCGTTCACCGGCAGCTGCATGGGCGGATGGGTTCGGTCTTTGTGTCGCGCGCGGAGTTGGACGCATGGGCGCGCAGCCGCGATCTTCCAGCAGCGGGCGGGAACGGGAACGACGTCCCGTCACCTCCTCCCGCTGAGCTGGCGTCGCGCTCGGCGATATCGGCCCCGGTACCCAGATGGAAAGTCCTATTGCCAGTGGCGGGTCTGGTAGCCGCCCTGGCGCTCGGCGCAAGCCTCTGGCTTCAGAAAACGGAGTTCTTCTGGCAAAACCCGATTGCTGGCGCGCGATTTCAGGCGGTCACGGAATTCGATGGAGTGCAGCAAGCCGCTGCGGTGTCACGCGACGGGCAGTTTGTGGCTTTTCTCTCCGACCGGGACGGCCAGATGGACGTCTGGGTTACGCAGGTGGGTTCAGGAGAGTTCCATAACCTGACCCGCGGGAGCGCGCCGGAACTGGTCAATCCATCCGTCCGTACCTTGGGGTTCTCGCCCGACAGTTCTCTCGTTACATTTTGGGTTCGCAAGCAAGACGGCTCGGGAGGCAGCGACATCAGCATCTGGGCCGTGCCAACTCTGGGTGGACAGCCGAAGCCATACCTGGAAGGCGCGGCCGAGTTCGACTGGTCGCGCGATGGCTCCCAACTGGCTTACCACACGGCCGGACCGGGTGATCCGCTGTTCGTTTCAGACGGCAACCCACGATCGGAGGGCTGGCGCATCTTCGCTGCGCCAGCGGGCCTCCACTCTCACTTTCCCTTGTGGGCGCCCGATTCGGCATTTATCTATTTCGTCCTGGGCTCCCTGCCGGACAAATTGGATATCTGGCGCATCCATCCAGCGGGTGGAACTCCTGAACGGATCACCTCGCACAATGCGCGCGTGACTTATCCGGTGCTATTGAATCGGCGGACGCTGATGTACCTCGCTAGCGACCCCGATGGTTCGGGGCCGTGGCTTTACAGCATGGATGTCCAGCGCCGCATTCCCCACAAGTTGACCTCGGGCCTTGACCGCTATACTTCGCTGGCGGCCAGCGCTGACGGCCGCCGCCTGGTTCTCACGCTCGCAAGTCCGAAGAGAACACTTTGGCGTTTGCCGATCGCTGATTCGCCCGGCGAAGCCCCGGCGACCGCTCGAATCTCGCTGACCACCAGCACGGGGTTCTCTCCACGACTGGGTCCAAATTATCTTCTCTATGTTTCCGCGACCGGCAAAAGCGAAAGTATCTGGAAGCTCGCCAACGGAACTGAAACGGAGTTGTGGAGCGCTCCGGGAGCGCGAGTCTTGGGCGGCCCGGCCATCTCTTCCGATGGACGGTACGTCGCATTCTCAGTCCGGCAAAGCGGGCAGACGCTCTTGTACGTAATGCAGGCCGACGGCACGAACGTGCGGGTTGTGGCCGATTCGCTGGACCTGCAAGGCGATCCCGCATGGGCGCCGGACGGCCATTCAATCACCTCCGCGGCGGTGGAGCACGGCGTCCCACACCTTTTCCGCGTGCCGCTGGACGGCCCCGCGCCCGTTCCTTTTCTGCAGGAGTACTCAGTCAATCCCGCGTGGTCACCCGATGGCCGTTTCGTTGTCTACTCGGGGCCAGATATTGGCACAACGTTTTCGGTAAAAGCCGTCACCGCCGAAGCTGCAACGCATCCCCTGCCGTCTCTCACCCTGACCCGAGGGGCTCGACATGTTGCCTTCCTGCTCGGAGGTCGTTCACTCGTAGTCCTGCGCGGTGAAATTCAGCATAAGAATCTCTGGTTCGTTGACCTGGAGTCGGGCGCCGAGCGGCAGTTGACCAACCTTCCTCCCGGGTTCGACATTCTCGACTTCGACATCTCCCGAGACGGTCGTGAAGTTGTTCTCGAACGACTGCAAGAGCATTCGGATGTGGTGCTGATGGATCTCCCCGAACGATAAGCCGCCCTCAACGCCGCGCCGCGTTCCTCGCGCTCCGAATATCGGGCTGCGCGAGTTTCTTGAGACCAGGCGTAATTCTCGATCCGACGGATCGCATCTACGCCTCGGCAGCGCGCACGGCGTCGAGCAAACCGAGTCAGTGGGCAATCTTGTTCCAACCGGACGATGTGGGATTCATCATCTTTTCACCCAGCTAACGACTTCGGAAGCGCCGATGGAAGCCTGCCTAAGGTTGCGGGTGGATGACGGGGTATCCGGAAGTAATCCCAACTGGACGATAAGTCGCCTAACTGGACAAACCCCCATGGGGTTTCGAACACGCTACGGGCTTAATCCAACCAGGAAGTCAATTTGTGGCAAGGCTGCCACAAAATGACCAAGAAAAGTTCTAAGATCGTCCCCTTGGGCGCGCCATCTTAACGTGTCTCATTGTTTCATTTAGGCCTAGGCCGCTTCTTCGATCTGGCTGCGGTTGCCCATAGTTGCCCACAGTTGCCCAACTCAGATTCCTCTACGGACTGCACCGGGCCAGGAAGTTAAAACCCTAGCCCGATCTCCTATGCTCGCTGCTGCCGGAATTGAACATCCTCTCGCAGTTGCTCGGAATAATGATCCGTCCTGCGCGGCCTGCGTGCCCGTCCCCAGGCGTAATGAGATTCTCTTCATGGTGTGGCACGGTAAGTCATAGTTTCAGGCAGTATTAGGGCTTTCGAGAAGAAGGCTCGTGAGCAGCTTGGCGGAAGCGAGTCAGGCGGGGCGCTGTCGCGAGGCGACGCTGGGTTCGACTTTCTCGGCTTCGAACAGAGGGTCGGAAGTTCGAATCTCTCCGGACGCGCGAAATGCGACGGCGCAAGAAAAATTAGCGGCGGTCGGCAGCGAGATGGCGGACGTCGCGGCCGGCGACCATGTAAATGACATCTTCAGCGATGTTAGTGGCGTGATCGCCGATGCGCTCCAGATTCTTGGTGACCAGCGCAAGCTCGAAAGCCGGGAAAACGACCGCGGAATTTTCCATCATATACGTCAGGAGCTCGCGGAAAATCTGGTCGCGAAAATGGTCGACCTCGTCATCGCGAATAAGGACCGATTTCGCAAGATCCGCGTCGCGGCGAACGAGGGCATTCAGGCTATCGCGAACCATTCCTTCGGCAAGTTCACTCATACGCGGCAAATCGACATAAGGCTTGACCTGCGGATGGCGGAGAATGCGCAAGGCGGATTGAGCGATATTGACGGCCTGATCGCCGATGCGCTCGAGATCGTTGTTGATTCGCGAAGCGGAGAGAATGAAACGCAAATCGACGGCCATTGGCTGCTGCAAGGCCACGAGCTGCATTACGCGATCGTCGATTTCAATCTGCATGTCATTGATGGCTCCTTCTTCGTCGAGAACGCGCGTGGCGAGGTCCGCATCTTTCTGAAACACGGCTTGCACGGCCTGGTGAACGGCGCGCTCCGCCAGACCGGCCATCCACAGCAGCCGCTCCTTCAATTCGGCGAGGTCGCGTTCGAAATGCCTTTCCATCAATGCTCCTCCGACCAATTGCACGGGTCTGTTGGTTGAAACGAACTCAGCCGAAACGGCCGGTGATGTACGCTTCGGTACGCGGATCAGACGGCGTGGTAAATAGCTTTGGAGTCGGCTGATATTCGATCAGCCGGCCTTCGAGAAGAAACGCCGTGAAAATCGCTGGCGCGCGCATCCTGCTGCATGTTGTGGGTCACGACAACGATCGTGCAGGAGGCCTTCAACCGAAACAGAAGCTCCTCGATCTTTGCGGTCGTCACCGGATCAAGCGCCGAGCATGGCTCGTCGAGCAGAAGAACTTCCGGGTCAACCGCCAGGGCGCGGGCGATACGGAGCCGCTGCTGCTGGCCGCCGGAAAGAGCGTACGCGGATTTGTGAAGTTGATCTTTCACTTCATCCCAAGAGCCGCGCGGCGCAAGCTGCGTTCGACCGATTCCGAGAGTTTTCCCCTGTATCCGTTGATTCGCAAGCCGTAGGCCACATTGTCAAAAATGGATTTGGGAAAGGGATTGGGGCGCTGAAAAACCATGCCTACGCGGCGGCGCAACTTCACGACATCGATATGGCGAATGTTTTCGTTATCGAGGAGGATGTCGCCCTGGACGCGGGCTTGCCGAATGGTTTCGGTCATGCGATTCAAGCTACGCAGGAATGTGGATTTGCCGCAACCGGAAGGACCGATGAGAGCCGTGACGATGTTCGACCGGGTACTGATGTCTATCCCGTGCAGGACTTCTTTAGATCCGTAGAACACCTTCAGAGAGGAGACCTCGAAGCGCAAATCCTGATTTGAAGCGGCCGCGCGGTCTGCCGAAATGGAAAACTTCCGCGCCGACTCCGCGAATTGATTCGATTGCCTGCCCACGCTATCCATTCGATCCGTCCTGCTCGCCATGCCCTGGCTCGAGTTAACCATCATTATTCTTACCTGGAAACCGAAGCCTTCCGCGCCAGAACTAGCCGCGTACTAACATTGACCACCAAAACCAGGGCTAGCAAGACGAGGCCCGCCGCCCAAGCTTGCTCGTGCCAATCGGCGTACGGCCCGATCGCATAGGTGTAGATCAGCGGGCGGAGGCTCGGCGATGCTTACGCCTCCCTCGTACGGCGGCGGGCGCACTTCCGGCTTTCTGTTTGGGATATTGGCTGGAATACTAGCCCTCGCAAGTCTTCTAATGCCGCGTACTGAAACGAAGAGGCGACGCGCTTATGGCGCGTTTGCCGCGATAAGCATTGTCTTCACAACATTGGCGATCGCTGGACGCGCCCCGAACGGAAAATTCAGTTCGGAGCCGTCGACTCCCGCGGGAACCAGCCAGGTGCAGGTCACTGCAACCACGAACGGCGGCGGTGGGAATGTAAGTCACTCTGCTTCGACTACTCTTACAGTTCAGAAATAGAGTCAGGGAATGAATGATGGCAGGAAGTCCGAGAGCGATATGGCGATTGAAAGGCGACGAACCCGCTTAAGGCCTCGGTTTTTGCGATGATGGCCGGGATGTCGCGCCTAAGGCGACTGTTATGTTTGCGGCATATCTTGCGGGCATCGCCCAGCCGGCGCGCCCTGAAGGAATACAGGGTTTCCTTTATGGCTTTTATATTAGAACTGTCTCACCATTCCTCGGAATCTCGAATGTACCAATTATTAAATCGCGAAAATGCCGAACGCGAGACCAATTCTGCAAAGGAGAGAGGCTGCGATGAATGTTAAACAAGTGGTGGGTGTCTCAGTGTTTTGCATGCTGTGTGCCGCTGTACCGGGGACAGCTTTTGCCCAGTCTCAAAGCGATAACGCCAACGTGACGTCCCTTTTCAGCCGAGCCAAGACGACTCTAGTGAAGATCAAGAAGGACGCGGCCGAAATGGAGTCCTATACTCGATCGAGCGGCCTGAGCTGGAAGACGCACTCCGCGAGCCTCGATAGGATCAAGGCGGATGTCAATGAGCTGGGTACCTACGTCCAGGGAATGAAAACACAACGAGACAGCGGGAGCGCGTGGCAGCAGAGCGCGATCGATCAAGTTTCGCCGCTGATGAGCGACTTGGCCACTAACATGAACGCTGCGATCGATCATCTCAACAACAACAAGAGCCGTCCCACGGCTGCGCCCTACCCGGAATATCTGAGGGCGAACGTAAGAATTGCCAACGATTTGTCGGGCGAAATTAACGACATTTTGGATTACGCACAGGCGAAAGCGACGATGGACCGGCTGGGCGAGAAACTGCAATAAACAGTAATGCCCGCGTCCGCATGGCGATTGCCATTGAAATGGACAGCGCGGAATCGAAAGGATGAGGAGACTTTATGAAGATAGTAGCCTTGGCTTGCCTGATTACCTTGCTGGGAACGCCTGCCTTCGCGCAGAAAAAAGAACGAGATCGAGTGGAAAACGCCGGAAAAGTGATGTCTGAAATTCTGAATGTTCCGGACGATATTCCGCAAAGCGTAATCGACAAGGCGGACTGCGTCGTCGTGCTGCCATCGGTGCTGAAGTTCGCGATCGGTATCGGAGGAAGTTATGGCCGCGGAGTAATGACATGCCGGAGCGGCAAGAATTTCCAGGGTCATTGGAGCGCGCCGACCATGATGGCGCTCGAAGGCGGCAGCTTCGGACTTCAACTCGGCGGGCAGGCCACGGATTTCGTGCTGCTGCTCATGAATCCCCGCGCGGCATCGAGCATCCTCACGAGCAAAGTGAAGCTTGGTGGCGACGCCTCGGCTGCTGCCGGGCCTGTAGGACGGAATGCCTCAGCCGAGACGGATGTCACAATGCGCGCTCAGATATTGTCCTATTCTCGCGCTCGCGGACTTTTTGCCGGTATTTCTCTGGCCGGATCGACGCTTCGTCCTGACAACAACGCGAACAAAGCCCTCTACGGAAAGGCGGTCAGCGCGCACGATATCGTGCTGAATGGGGCCGTTTCAGCGCCTCCATCGGCAAAACTGTTGCTAACGACATTGAACAAGAAAACTCCCGTCAACAAGTCGAGCAATTAGCTCGAGCCCGGTATCTGGGCGATGGAAACGGTTAGACGCTGCGCCGCGTGCGAGCCCACGCTCGGGCTAACTGGATGACGTTGCCGCAGCTGTCGTAAGTTGCTGCGTTTCGGGGACTTACCGACTTCCTTTGAGTGGAACGAAAGTACCTGCCGGGAAGTACCGTTTGTCCATTTGCCGCTGCTCGCTTCCTCCGTAAGCTATCCGAGTTCAAGAAGTTCGCAACTCCTATGCGAAATCATCCCATTCTCTTCGCGTGCAAACACTCGTGAACCGCGCGACACTTCGTTTGCGCACAAAGTTCTTGCTGGCCCTCGTATTCACGACGGCGGGCCTTAGCTGCGCGACGCTCCTTTTGGTCCGCGGCGCCTCGCGCGATCACGTGCAGGAAGAGATTGCCGCCAGCGCGCAGGATTCGCTGCTGACGTTCAAGGTATTGCTGCACGAGCGCAAAATCACCTTGGACCGCAAGGCCGACCTGCTCGCGACGCTGGCGGCTATGAACGAAGACGATCCCTCGAGTCTTCAGGATTCCGCGGATGACCCCCTCGAGAATGAAGGCGATCTTGTAGTCCTCGCAAACGGTGCCGGAAAGATCACAGCTTTGCACTCGATGAACCCAGGACCTACGTCCGCGATCGTGGCTCAATGCCTGGCGCGTTCGCTCGCGAGTCGCAAATCTTCCGACTGGTGGTATGTCAGCGGGACTCTCTATCAAGTGGTTCTTCAACCCGTGCGCGACGTTCTCGGCTCAAACGCGAGAGCCGGGAGCGTGGTGGTTGGCCGTCCGGTCGATTATGCCGCCGTTCACGACTTTGGGCGAATCTCATCCAGCGAAGTGGCGTTCAGCTACGACGCGAATGTTGTAAGCAGCACGCTTGCTCCTCTGGACGAGCAGGAATTGTCGCAAAAACTACGAGGTCTGCCGTCGTCGGCGCAGCTTCAGGTTGGCCAGGAACGATATTTCGTAAAGTCTCTGGATCTTGGCGACGGCGCGAACGCGGGCGCCCGCCTTACCGTGTTGAAGTCCTACCGCGAGGCCACTGCCTTTCTGACGAGTCTTAATCATTTGTTGATCGGCCTGGGACTCATCGCGCTGCTCGCCGGAACGGGGCTGGCCGTATTTATTTCCGACACATTCACGCGGCCGCTTGAGAGGCTCGTCGAAGGTGTGCGAGCGCTGGAAGGCGGCGACTTCAAATATCCGCTGAAGGCGCAAGGCGGCGATGAGGTCGCGCACGTTACGCGCGCGTTCGACCGCATGAGAACAACGCTGCAGAAAAATCAGGCGCAGAAGGAACAGCTCGAAGAGCAGCTTCGTCAGGCGCAAAAAATGGAAGCGCTCGGCCGGCTGGCGGGCGGAGTGGCGCACGATTTCAACAATCTCTTGACGGTAATCAAGGGCCACAGCGACTTGATGTTGGAACGGATGAATGCCGCCGATCCTTTGGCCGGCAGCGGCCGCCAGATACAAAAGGCAGCCGACCGCGCGGCCGGCCTCACCCGGCAATTGCTCGCGTTCAGCCGCCGCCAGCCCCTGCAGCCAACCGTACTGAATTTGAACGCTGTCGTCGCGGACATGAGCAAATTGCTCCGGCGGCTGATTCATGAAGACGTTGAATTCACATTTCGAGCCGATGAATCGCTCGGCCAAATCAAAGCGGACGCCAGCCAGGTCGAGCAGGTGCTCGTGAATCTTGTGGTGAATGCCTGCGACGCCATGCCCAAGGGCGGAAAATTGTTGGTGCAGACTCGCAACGTCACCGTGGATGTCGAATATGCGCGGGCGCATCCCATGGCCGAATTCGGATCTTACGTGCTTCTCGCGGTCACCGACACGGGCCAGGGAATGGATGCCGAAACAAAGGCGCGAATGTTCGAGCCCTTCTTTACGACGAAAGCGCAAGGCAAAGGGACGGGCCTCGGTCTGGCGACGGTTTACGGCGTCGTCAAGCAGAGTGGCGGCTTCATTCAGGTGGACACGGAGCCGGGCAAAGGCACAACGTTCGAGATTTACTTGCCGCGGGTTCGCGAACAGGTGCAACCCGCCGCAGCCGCCGTTTCCGCCCCCCGGGCGCGGACCGGCGAAACCGTGCTGCTCGTTGAAGACGAGAGCGATATTCGATCACTCGCTTCCGAGTTCCTGAGTTCAGTGGGCTACCGCGTGATCACCGCTCAAGACGGAGTGGATGCCCTCGATATCGCCGAGCGCCTGGGTGAGCCCATTCACCTCCTGATAACAGACGTAGTGATGCCGAAAATGCGAGGTCCGGAACTCGTCAAACGACTGAAGAATCTTCTGCCAGATTTGAGAGTGATCTACATTTCGGGGTACCTCGAACACAGTGGTGCGAACGGTGACCTGTTGGATGAGGGACCGTTCCTCCAGAAGCCATTCTCCCGCGAAGCGCTGGTGCTTCAGGCTGGCGAAGCCCTGAAGACCGCGCACCAGCCAACCCCACAAGCCATCGCAATTTAACCTGCCGATCTCACACATCTAGCGGGGACAGCACACAGTCTTGCAGCTCAGTGGCTTCCCATCGCTTCGCAGCCGCAATCACCCTACCCTTTGTTTCACATCATTTTAGGGTTTATTACCGATTGAGGGAACTGGCCTCTTGAAGCAAAGTGTGCGCTGGCATATTGCTGCAGCTATGCGCCGCTACCGCAGTCTCAAACATGGAGAATGACATGAAATCCCTCAAGCCGTTGCTCGCGATATTCACTTTGCTCGCGTTTGGCAGCATCATAGGATGCTCCAGCACTTCGCGAAAATCCCCTGATGTCACTGATAACGTTCGCAAATCGCTCGACCAAGCCGGATTGCACGACGTCAAGGTCAGCCAGGATCGCGACAAGGGCGTTGTGACCCTCACAGGGCAGGTTCCCACCGATGCTGACAAAGCCCAGGCTGAATCGGTCGCGAAATCCATCGCCGCCGGGCAAGTGGTCTCGGATGAAGTCACCGTCGTTCCGCCGGGAAACAATGACGTGAATTCCGTCAATTCGGACCTCGACAAAGCCATCGAGAAAAACCTCGATGCCGCACTGATTCAGCATCGGCTGAACAAAGACGTGAGCTACGACGTAAAGAACGGCGTCGTCACTCTAAAGGGTGACGTCACTTCGCAGGCCAGGCGTGCCCAAGTCGAAAAGGTTGCAAATTCCGTGCCTAACGTCCAGCAGGTTGTGAACGAGCTCCAGGTCAAGCACCAAAAGGCCAGTTCCACACGCTGAGGCGGCTCGCCGGTTGGGTCGCTCTGAATCGCGCTGTTTTCCTGAGGAGGAAAAATGAAGATGAAGCTAGGCAGTATCGTTCTGTCTTTGATCATGGTGAGTTTCTTGAGCCCATTGGCATTTGGACAGGACCAGAACCAAAGCGGCCAGAAGGGGAAGTCCGACGTTCGAACGATGACGGGCTGCCTCTCGAAGGGCGACAGCGCTCATGAATATCAGCTCACCGCGGACGACGGAAGCACGTGGGAAATCCGCAGCAGCAAAGTAATGCTGGGTGAACACGTCGGTCACGAAGTAACCATCACCGGCGTCGTCAAAAATGCGAGGGCTCACAACATGAAGGAAGACGCCAAAGACGCCGCGGCGGACACAGGCATGAAGAAGGACAACACCGAGCATGGCCACATGACGGTGACGAGGTTGAAAATGGTCAGCGATTCGTGCCAGAAGTAACTTTCTGACGCGCCGTTCGGCAGCTGTGAACGCGGAAAATCAGAAATCGCGAGAAACCGGGATGTAGCGTGATCTCCCTGTTTCTCGCGATTTTATTTTTCGGCATTCTCAATGGCGCGGGCCGCAACGAAATGGAACCAAATCTCCCGCGCTCAGGTGGGAAGCAAACGGCGGGTATTTCTCGCACGCGGCGCGAATGACCTCGCGCGTCCCGAAAGGAAAGAGCCCAGCATCGTGCTTGGGCTCTTCCTTTCTTCGGCGGTTGATACCAAGCAGCTTATTTCACCGTAAGCATCACGGAGATTGAATGCGTGAGGCTTCCAGCCGTGCCGGTGACCATCACCGTGGTAGTACCCTTCGGTGTACCCTGACTTTGATTGTGCACGGCGCTGCTGCAGCCGCTGGCCGTGAAAAGAACCGCTGTCGCGACCAGCAAGCCGAAGAGTCCCACGATTTTCCGAAGCCGGTCTTTCTTGTCTGACCGAGGATTCCCGATAGGCGCTGCGATGAGAAACCCGAAAAGGCCGAGGACCGATAGGGACAGAAGCACCGTGCCGGCCATTCCCATGCCGTTACCCATGCCTGAGCCCGACGAGTTTCCTGATCCTGAACCCATTCCCGCGCCGGTACCCGACTGGGCCATACTTGCAGCTTTCGTGGAGATCGTAAGAGTAGTAGTCACGTTCGATCCGCCAGCCGGAGTTACAGAAGCAGGCGAAAACGAGCAGCTCGCGGCTGCTGGGAGGCTAGAGCACGAAAGAGCGACGGCGGAATTAAAGTTGTTAAGGCTTCCTATCGTGATCGTAAACGTGGCGGACTGGCCCGCGGCGACAGTAGCGCTTGACGCGGTTGCCGCTACGCTGAAGTCCGGCGTTGCCTGCGTTTGCGCGGCAGTGAGCGTGCCGAAGAGACCGCCTGCCTCATTTGCGAGCCCGGCTGTGAAAAACAAAGTGTTCGCGTTGCCATCTTGTCCGGTCGTGAAAACCATGTCCCACATCGAAAGATTGGTGATGGCTTGTCCATTTGTATCCTGCATGGTTCCCACGAGCTGTCCGCTGGTGAGGTTATATGCGTCGATCGTGCCGTCGCCAAAATTTCCCACCAGTAAATCACCGTTGAACGCTCCAAAGCCTTGTGCAGGCGCGAGCACTGCACCCCACGGAGAGTTTAGATTCCCTCCCTTGATGAGTTCTTTCTGGAAATTGCCATTCAGATCGAACAAGCTGACCACTCCGCTCCCCGCAGCGTTCACTGGATCATGTTTTGCGGCGTTCTGCATGGCATAGGTGACCACCACGGCGTTGCCGATCACATGGACGCCGAAGGGAGCGAATCCCGCCGGAAGGGTGGGATCGGTAAACGTCCCCTGGAGTGTTGCTGCATGGAAATTTGAATCGAAAACATCGATGTTGCCCGAACGGAAATTGGTAGCCAGCAGAAACGTCCCCGTGGAATTCGTGATCTCCGCCAAACCCTTGTACACGGCGCCGGTCCCGCCCATCGAGTTGTCTACGGCCAAAATCGCGCTGCTGCCATTGCCGTTCCAACCGGAGATGGTTCCGTCTTCCGTGGAGAAAATGAAGACGCTTGAAGCTCCGCCGACCACGAACCCACTCGCGCTGCTCGCTACAATTCCAGTAGGGGTCGAAAGTGTCGACGCACCTGCCGGGGGTGGCACGGTGAAAGTGCCTTGAAGCGCTCCGGTCACGTCGTAGAGGGTTGAGAGGCCTGCGTTGTTGTCCGATATCCAGAACGGGCTCTGGGCTGGCTGACCGCTCCCAGGGAAAAAAGCGATGCCCCATGGATTGATCAGGTTCGCGTCGGTATGAGCGGCCGTTCCCGTTGTGTTCGATACGAGGTTGGTTTGCTTGTAACTGTTGGTCTGCTGCGCCTGCACGCGTACGGATGAAATGCCAAAAGCACATACCAGGGCCGATAGAAAGATCAGTAGCTTACGAGCCATTCGAGATTGCTCCTCTTTGAATTTCGATCCCTACAGACGAGTCGAGTCACCCTCACAGCCGCCTGAAACTTAGTTTGCCGGCCTTCATGGCTTTAGGGGGCATCGCCAGTTGCGCGCAGCCCCTCAACCGCCAGAGATGGCAGCCAATGCGGAATTGGCGAATCCTGCTGACTGAGGCGGCCACGGGATCGCACCCGCCTATGTATCGCTGCTGTTAGGATGCCCTCGACGGGCTCCTTGCAAATCAAGACGAGAACAAGATTTTGTGAACCTGGAGCGCGTTGCCTTCTCAGTATTTAGCTCGAGACATCAATCGCTGTGCGCCTGCGATGCAACGATCCCGGCTCCGAGGCCATCGAACGCTTACCAGAGAGTTAGAATGCCCGCCACAGGTCTTGCACCCGTAGTGGTGCGTTTCGCCAGCTTCGAAGTGGATTTCCGCTCGCGCGAGCTTCGCAAGCGTGGAATGCGAATTCGTCTGGAGGAAAAGCCATTTCAAATCCTTGAATTGTTGTTGCGAATGCCGGGCGAGCTCGTAACCCGTAAAGTCCTGCGTGAAAGCCTTTGGCCCGAGACGTTCGTCGGCTACGAGCGCAGCCTGAACACCGCCGTGAATAAACTGCGCGGTCTCCTGGGAGATTCGGCGCAAAGCCCTCGATTCGTCGAAACGCTTCCGCGACGCGGTTATCGTTTCATCGCGCCCGTCGAGAGGCAGATTCCATCCGAAGGCCGCCGGAAGATGCTCGCCGTGCTTCCATTCGAAAATCTGGCCGCGGACGATACGCAGGAATTTTTTGGCGACGGTTTGACGGAGGAGTTGATCGCGAATCTCGGGCAGCTCGATTCGAAACGCCTGGGAGTGATTGCGAGGACGTCCGCGGTTCAGTACAAGCGCACCACGAAGTCCATTGCCGAAATCGCCGCCGAATTGAACGTGGATTACGTTCTGGAAGGAAGCGTGCGGCGCGAAGGCGTGCAAGTGCGCATCACCGCGCAACTCATCGAATCCCGCGAGCAAACGCATCTCTGGAGCGCCAGCTACGACCGCAAGCCGGGGGATATTCTTCGCGTTCAGCAGGAAGTGGCAAGCGAAGTGAGCCGCGCTTTGTCCCTCAAATTATTGCCGCCTCCCGATTGCCAAGCGGTGCATCCCGAGGCGCACGAGGCTTATTTGCGGGGCCGTTTCTTTTGGGGCAAGCGCAACGAGGAATCCTTGGTGAAAGCGATCAAATCGTTCGAGCATTCTCTTTCGATCGAGCCCGGTTGCGCGCGCTCTTTTTCCGGGATCGCCGATTGCTTCGGCCTGCTCTGCTGGTTCGGAGCTCTTTCTCCGCGGGACGCGGGCGAAAAGGCATGGGTCGCCGCCACTCGGGCGGTTGAACTCGATCCTTCGCGAAACGAGGCCCATGCCTCGCTTGGCCTCGTTCGATTTTGGTATCAATGGGATTGGAAGGGCGCCGAGGAAGAATTCCTGCGCGCGATCGAACTCAACTCGAGTTATGCAACCGCGCATCAGTGGTACGCTGCGTATCTCGGCGCGATGGGCCGGTTGGACGAAGCGCGAGAAGAATTGGTCCGCGCTCGCGAGACGGACCCTCTTTCCGTTGTGATTCGCATGAACGCGGCCGACCCGCTCTTCTTCGGGCGCCAATACGATCGCGCCATCGAACATCTGCGCGCGCTTCTCGATCACGAACCGCGTTTTGCCCCCGCGCTTTTTAACCTGGGCCGCGCTTGCGTTCAAAAAGGAATGTACGAAGATGCGATACGCGCCTTCGACCAGGCGCTGGAATGGTCCGGCAATCGCGAAGGCTATTGCGCGCTGGCGCACGCGCTCGGGCTTGCTGGTCGAAGCAATGAAGCCAGAAAAATCTTAAGGGAATTGACGGGACGTCGCGACGGAAGATACCTAGCATCTCCATTGATCGCGCGCATCCACCTGGGTCTGGGCGAAACAGAAAAGGCCATCGACTGGCTGCGAAAGGGAATCGAGGAACGGTCGTTCTGGTGCGTGTTTCTCAATGCCGATCCGGTATACGACGAGATTCGCGCTGAACCACGATTTCAAGAGTTATTACGCTTGATGAGATTCCAATCCTAGATTCTCTTCCCGGCAGGGACACGTTCCTTACACCGAGGTTGCACCGAGTTGCGCCAGATGTTCCCCCGGCCGCCTCCACGCATATGAGTTCCCGGTGCCCATTGGCTCTCCCTTGCGGAAAGTGCAGAACCTTTTTTCAGTTCGCCTCATCCAACACGGCAGTGTGCACGGTCTGTTCTGCTCGCTGGCCCATCGGCCGTAAACGAATGCGATGTGTAAGCGGCTTGCCGCGTAAAATGGGATTGGGAAGAACGGCACCGAAGGGGAAACGTCCTGCCGAAATCAGGAAACCCGATAGCGATTTACTACGA
Organism: Candidatus Acidiferrales bacterium; assembly: GCA_050747005.1. Classification (GTDB taxonomy): domain Bacteria; phylum Acidobacteriota; class Terriglobia; order Acidiferrales; family UBA7541; genus Palsa-295. The sequence continues at coordinate 9,415 of JBOGNE010000083.1, read as the reverse complement.
GCATCCGCATTGGTTTCTGCGCGTCTTTGCAGAACTTGACCGTCGGAATATTCCCTACGTTCGCCTGGATGCGGCGCACCATCACTTTGGATTCGAAGCGAACGGCAGTCAGGCATACAGCCTGCTATTCAATCGCATGAGCCCTTCGGCATGGACCCGCGGAAACGCCCACAGTGTTTTTTATACGCTGAGCTATCTCGCACATCTGGAAGAGACGGGAACCCGCGTCGTGAACGGAAGCCATGCGTTTCGCGTCGAGACGTCGAAAGCCCTGCAGCTTTCGCTGCTTCATTCGCTCGGACTTTCGCACCCGCGCTCCGTAGTTATCAATCATGCGAGCGAGGCTGCCGCGGCGGCCCGCTCGCTGCGCTTCCCAGTCGTCGTTAAGCCGAACATCGGCGGAAGCGGCGTCGGGATCGTGCGGTTCGATTCGCAGGAACAACTCGAAACTTCCGTGGCATCCGGCGCTATCAATCTGGGTCTCGATTCCGTTGGCATCGTGCAGGAGTACATTCGCGCGCGCGGTGGACACATCGTTCGCGTCGAAACGATTGGATACAAATATCTGTACGGCATCAAAGTGTTCACCTCCGGCGAAACATTCGATCTTTGCCCCGCGGACATCTGCAAGACCAGCGACGGCACGGACCTGAAGACGAGCTGCGTCATCGAAGGCGCGAAGACAGGTTTGCGAGTGGAAGGCTATCAGCCGCCGCCAGAAGTGATCGGCGAGGTTGAGCGCATTTTCGCTGCATCCAAAATCGAAGTCGGCGGCGTTGAGTACATGATCGACGACCGCGATGGCCAGCTCTGCTACTACGACATCAATGCGCTTTCGAACTTCGTCGCCGATGGCCCGCGCGTCGTCGGTTTCAATCCGTTCGTGAAGCTCGTGGATTACTTGCTCGAGGAGGCTCGCTGATGCGTTACGGGTATTGGATGCCGGTGTTCGGCGGCTGGCTGCGCAACGTGGAAGACGAGCGGATGCAGGCGACCTGGGAATACACTTCGCGTCTCGCGCGCCGCAGTGAAAAAATCGGATTCGACCTCACGCTGATTGCCGAGCTGAATTTGAACGATATCAAAGGAGCGGACGCGCCATCGCTTGACGCGTGGTCCACTTCGGCCGCGCTTGCGGCTGTCACAGAATCGCTCGAGTTGATGATCGCCGTCCGGCCCACGTTTCATCTGCCTGGGCTTCTTGCCAAGCAAGCGGCCAACATCGATCGGATCAGCGGCGGCCGCGTTTCCTTGAACGTAGTGTCGTCCTGGTGGGCGGAAGAAGCGAAAAAATATGGAGTGCAGTTCGACCAGCACGATGACCGCTACGCGCGCACTTCGGAGTGGCTCGACGTCGTCGACTCAGCATGGAAACACGATCACTTCTCGTATAGCGGGCGCTATTACTCCGTGAACGATCTGGTGTTGCAACCCAAGCCTGTCGCCAAGCCTCGCCCGAAGATCTATGCCGGCGGCGAATCGGAGGCCGCAAAAGAATTGATCGCGCAGAAGTGCGACGCCTACGTGATGCATGGCGATCCGCCAGAGCGCATAGCCGAAAAAATCCGCGATATGTCCGAGCGCCGGGAAAAGAAAAATCTCCCCGCTATGCAATACGGCGTCGCGGCCTACGCCATCGTGCGCGAAACCGAGTCGGAAGCGAAGAAGGAACTCGAACGCATCACCGACGTCAAGCAGTCGGCGGCCGGCTACCAGAATTACCAGCAGTGGATTGCGAACACGCAGCTCGAACAGCGCGTTTCGCTCGAAGATTATTCGGTTTCAAACCGCGGGCTCCGCTCGGGCCTTGTCGGCACGCCGCAGCAAGTCGCGGATCGCATCGGCGAATTCGAACAGGCCGGCGCTGGCCTCCTGCTGCTTCAGTTCAGCCCTCAGATGGAAGAGATGGAGCGATTCTCGAATTCGGTCATTGGCCGCAGCAAGACGGCCGCACAGCGAACCTAAGCGGCTTACGGAAAATCTGAAAGGCCCCGGCTTAGCTACCGTGTGAACGCGTGCCCGCCCGGGATCGCGCACATCGGGGTCAAGTAGCATGCGAATCCGCGGATTTAAGCGGAATTTGAGGCAGCGCTGCACATCAAACCCGCATCCATGCTGAAGCCCGGCTGGAAAGTAGCTGAGCAAAATCGCATAGCAAAAGGAGAATCGATGAAATTTAACCGCATTGCTTGCGCTGCGGCGCTGTTACTCGCCATAGGAATTAGCTTCGCGATGCCGCCGACCGCCCGTTCGGATGATGAGCCCCGCACAATCTCGATTGTCGCGCACAAATACGAATTTGTTCCGAATCAGATCACCATCAAAAAGGGCGAGACCGTGAAACTCGAACTTTCGACGACGGACGTAAAGCACGGTTTTCTTGTGAAGGGTCTGAAAATTGACAAGACCATTCTGCCTGGCAAGACTACTGAAGTCGTCATCACACCTGATACTGCTGGAACGTTTCAGGGAGCTTGCAACCATTTCTGCGGGTTCGGCCATAAAAAGATGAAGATGACCATCGTGGTCGAGCCGTAGAGTCGTGAGAACACGTCCGATCGTCGTTGGCACGCTAGCAGCCACAAGCCTGGTTATTATCGGCTGCAAGGCGCGCAGTCCCGGTCCCCGCGAGCGCGCCGCGACGAGATGGATCAAGCAAAACGTCACCGTCGGCGGCAAGAAAGATGTTAATCCCTTGCCTCCCACGCAAGAAACGATTCGCGAGGGCCAGATCGCTTTCTCGCATTACTGTATTTCCTGCCACGGATTGGATGGTCAGAATACCGGCGTGCCATTTGCGGATCAAGTTTCGCCGCCCGTGCCAATGCTCGCCTCGCCTGAAGTCCAGGGATACACCGACGGGCAACTGAGGTCGGTGATAGCCAACGGGATTTTCCCGTCGGGCATGCCTGCGTCCAAAGAGCTTCTGAGCGACGAAGAGATTTGGTCCATTGTTACATACATTCGTCATCTCCCGCCGAAAGGCAGCCTCGGAGACCCCGGAGTTTATTCCGACGAAGAAGTCGACCGCCTGAAACAAAAGAAGTGATGGCTCGCGAGCGCAACGGCTGCACGATCACATTGAATGACCCGCCTTGGACGCTTCGGCGCAACCAAATACCGGGCTCTTGTGCAGGTCTCACATAAGGCTAATAACCTTCTGGAACTCAGTACCCGCGCTCTATGGACGCGCGCAAATCCCCTGTGAAATATTGACCTTCGGGTGGGGAGGCTTCCTCAATAGCCTGCCAAATACGTTCCCTCGGGAAGGCTCATGAACCGCTTGCGGCACAAATTGATCTTCATAAGCGTGACGCTCTGCTTTCTTCTCCCGCCCGTTGCGCCCGCGCAGCAGGTTTCAAGCGCTGAAGTTTCCCGCAATCGCCCGTCGGCCATCGCAAAAATCAATTGCCGCGGCCCGATGAAGGACGATGCTCCACTTACCGATGATTCCGAACAAGCCATGCCATTGAGAATTCTCGCTGAATTGAAATGCGGCGATGAAGTCACGATTCTATCCGACACCACCGGCTACACCGTCCTTGTGCGCGCCAGTGACGGTCAATCGGGTTACGTCGCCCGGCAGCGTCTTACCTCGATCGCGCAGCCTGCCCAAGCTAGCTCGCAAGACGACCCCAAAATCGCTGCCGCTGACCTGAAATCTTCAAACGAGCCGGCTTCCGGCGCTGCCATCGAAGAATCCGGGGCCTCCGTGCTCCGCTGGCAGCACGGCGCTGACGGCAGCGATGAATTCCGGCGGGATGGTCGCGTCGTAAAATCTCTCGCGTTCCACGGAGTCACGGTTCAGGTCTCGCTTCGCGACACAGGCTGGGAATTTCGCGCCGACGTGACGGTTGTAAACAACGGCCCGCAGCGTTTCGATCTGCTTCCTTCTCGATTCGCGCTGAACGAGCGTCCCGCCATCACCGACGCGGGAAAATTGCTCAACCCCATCACGCTTCGCGCCACCACAGTCTTGCCCAACACCACGGCTTATGGTTGCGCCTGGTTCAAACGCGACTTGAAATCCAATCCAGCATGGGTCCGCATTCCCGTCGGCGTGGAAGTCTTCGAATTTCCGTTCATTCTGTCGCACTGATCCAGCCGCCCATTCGCGATGCGATATTGGCAACACCGCATGTAGCGGCCATTGACGGCTGCGCCCAGCGCGTCTACAGTACCGAGCAGTATGAAGGAGCCTTCGTGCCGCGGACTTTGCGATCCGGCCTTGTAGCGGTTCTATGCTCCTGTTTGCTGGCGCTGCCAGTAATGGGCCAGGCACCCGCTGACAGCGGCCAGGCAACAGAGGCCGGACAAACACAATTGCCCCTCGGAGTAGTCACTCAGGTTCGAGCCGCGCGACTCGCCGGCGCAGCAGCGACCGTTGGCTCCAACGTTTATGGCGGTGACAGCCTCTCGACCGATTCCGGCGGCACTCTTCGTCTGAAAGTCGGCTTTGATGGCCAGTTGTATCTTCTTGGCGGCAGCGAGGCGCAGCTCGTGCAGAACGGCCGCGCCGTCCAGGCTAACGCGTCTCGCGGAACGGTCGGATTCGCGAGCACCGCGGAGAATCCCATCCAGTTGAACACGCCGCTTGGACTCGTTCATCCCGTAGCAGGCGAAGCCGCCTACGGCCAAGTGCAAATTCTCGGCCCAACCGAAATGATCGTTACCGCATATAAAGGTGATTTGCAGATCGATCGTCCTTGCGAGACCCAGACCGTTCACCAGGGAAACGCTTACCAAGTAACGCTCGCTCCTGGCGCTCCCGAAAAAAATAAATGCGGCGCTGCGGCCACCGGCAACTCGGGTGTTATTCCCGCGCTGAACACCCATCTCGTCGTCAAACTGGTCGCCATCGGCGTCGGCACGGGCGTTCTTGTCTGGCTTCTCTGGCCCCATCACCATCACCGTCCCGTCAGCCCCTCCGGCATGTCCGACTAGAAGACCCAATAGGGGACCTTCACGCCACGCGGAAGCCGTGACCTTCCCAAGAAAATCGCAACGAACTTGTGGAACGCAAAACTAGGAACCGAGAGGGACGGGAAGTTTTAGCGCGATGCGATGCCCGCGCATCGCTTCTTTCTGATGCGATTCCATACGCACATCACTTCGGGGGCGTCCAGTGCAGATGAGCGCGAAGCCTGCCTCCGCATCTGCCGCGTAGAACCGCCTGGAACGGGATTGATCGACGTCGCCCGAAAGCAGCCGGACGGCGCATGTGATGCACCAGCCTTGCAGGCAACTGTAAGGAAGATCGAGGCCGCAATCGAGAGCGGCTTGCAAGATGAACTCGGATGCGCGGCATGGAAACGACGTCTCCGCGCCGCGCGTCACGAGCGCTATCTGATAAACTGGCTCGGCGTCAGTCACCAAAAACTCCTGACGAGCCAAGCCGGATTGCGACCAATTTCATGGATTGTAGAAGCCGCGATTCTTGCTGTAAGGCGCGTCGCCCGGCGAGCCGCGACGGAAGTGGCCCGAAGGACGCGGAACGTTGTCGCGTTCCTTGCTGAGCAATTCGATAAACCACGCTTCGTGCTCGATTTCTTCGTTTAAGATTCGCGACGCCATGTCGTAGGTGCGCGGATCCTTGCCGAAAGTCAGATCGCAGACTTCACTCCACGTGCGAATGGCGCAGCGTTCGGCTTCGAGCAGAACCGTGAGGATGTTCGCGGCCGTCGGCTCATCCGGCAGATAGGCGTCCGGGCAACCGGCGCGGTCGGCGAACGTGCGAATGTCCTTCGGGATGCCGCCGCCGAGCTCGTAGATGCGCGGCGTGATGAGTTCGAAATGCGCCCGGTCTTCCAGACGCGCGTCTTCGCAGATTTCCTTGTAATCTTCCTGGCCTGCCAGATTCATGCGAAGGATCGTGTAGTAATAATAGGTCATGAATTCAGCGCCGGCGGCGTCAATCAGTTTTTCGAGAAGCTGTTTAACATTCACGCCGCGGGATTCCAGTTGTTCGACGCCCACGCGCTGCGTCACGTCTCCGGCTTTCACTTTTCCGCTGCCGTGCGGTTTCGGGTTTGCCATAGGCACATCTCCTTTTTACGGATTGGCCGGCTCCGACCTCGAACCGAAGCAACGGAGAACCGGCAAAATCAGAATAGGTCAATTTCCAGCAATAGTTACAATATATTGTTTCTATTTAAGCCATAGGAATTGCTTATGCCAAATCACCAATCGCGCGGTATTGTCGCGTCGGGCTTACCCGGCATATCGCACTGACGATTCATTTGCCGGCGCAATCCGCCCGGCGAATGCTGCTTGACACGTTGGGCATAACGTTCAGTTGCGACCGGAGCGTCCGGCACCGGTCGCAGCCGACGATCCCGGCGCGGCACGCCAAATCAGGCGGTCTTGGTTTTCGCGGTTCCTTGCTGCATTTGCGCGACCATCTGCCGAATGGCTTCCGTGGAGCCCGGCGCTCGCTTCTCCCGCCACTCCTCGAGCCGCTTGCAGTGCTTTTCGAGATTCCCGAACGCGTGGGGGTTCTTGAACATCGCGCGTATCCCTCCGATGACAGGCTTCATGCGCTCCCAGACGATCCACTGCTCGCCCGAATTCTCGAAGAAAAGGTCTTCGTCAATCAATCCGCGGTTGACGATGCTGGCGACCATTTCCCAATACCCAAGCACCATCCGCATCGACGCGTTCTGCGGGGAGCCTGGAGGGCACAATTTCATCACGTCTTCGGGGGTGGTTGGACTAAAATTCGCCATGAACCATTCGCGTCCTTCACGCAACCGCGGTTCGCGGCGTGCCTCGTACAAATGCAGCATCAGATTCGCTTGCTCGTGCGTTACGTCTCCCATTGTTGCCTCCTTGTCGTTCAAAGATTCTACCCCAAACCTCAAGAGTTGACCGCCGGAGCCTCGCCGAGATAACGGACGTTATGAGTGTCGCGCAAGGGGATGCGTGCCTGCTCGAATCCCAGCTTGATGCGACGGCGGAGCTCCCTGGCTACATCATCTTTGCGATTGAGAACGGTTCGAATTTGAAGGCGTATAACGGTGCCCGCAAGCGACAGCGATTCGATGCCCAGCACGCGCGGGCCGTCCACCAGCGTCGCGGACCAGTCGGCGTCGTTGCGAAAATCTCCGGCAATTTTTTCGAGCGTGGCGATTGCCCGGCCAGTCATTTCTTCCGATGGCACGGTCACATCCACGAACGTCTGCGACCAGTCGCGGCTCAGATTGGCGACCTGGCCCACCAACGAATTGGGAATCGTGACGATCGCCCCCGCCGCGTTGCGCACCACAGTGCGCCGCAGCGTCACATGCTCCACCCTGCCGGTTTCGTTGTTCAGTTGGATCAGATCGCCGATCACGTACTGATCCTCAAAAACTATGAAGAAGCCGTTAATCAGATCTTTCACCAGATTCTGCGCGCCGAAACCGACTGCCAGGCTGGCGAGCCCGGCCGCCGCTTCCACCGGCGTCACGTTGAATCCAAATTCCGGCAGAGCCGTGAGAACCGCGACAGCAAATATAATCACGGCACCCGCACTGTAAAGAATACCGGCCATGGTGCGCGTTTGCTGCTCGCGCATTTGCGCGACCCGCGTTTGCGTCTTGGAAGTGCGCACCAGGCGCGTGGTTAGCGCTTTGAGCAGGCGCGCCAGCGCAAAGGCGATCAAGATGATTACGATTATGCGGATGCCGTGCGTCCATGCAATTTCCGTCCAACGTGAGAACGAATCAGTCATAAAATAGGCGGAGCGGGATTATACCATTCGTGCGGCGTTTGCCGGCCATGCGGATGTGCCGCAATATTTGTTATCGGGAGATGATAGAGATGCAGATGGATGCCAGGAAACGCCAATTCTTACACGCGCTGATTCCAATCGGGATGTGTGTACCGGTCATGCTCTTCGGCGATATCGCCTTTGCCTGGGACCTGCAGCAGGGCCAGCCTGTCCCGATGCCGGGTTTGCCGGGGCAGCCTGAGCGCAACCCAAGCGAGGACGAAAACCTGCCCAAGATCGATACGAAGCTGATTCTGCGGCACAACCAGAAGCAAATTCAGAAGGACGTCTCTGAATTGTACACACTGGCGCAGCAATTGAAGGAACAGGTTGCGAAGACCGATTCCACCAACGTCTTATCGCTGCCCATTTTGGAAAAGGCGGAGCAAATCGAGAAGCTGGCAAAACAGATCAGGAGCCTCGCGCACGGCTGAACGTCTCGCGCGAAAAATATGTACCGCGCCCTTCATTCGACCATTCGCAAGCTTTTTTAGCCGCTGAAGCCGCTTAATGTCCATCGCTCACAGAGACTTTAAAGTCCCGGAGTTCCAACAGCACGCATCAAAAATTCGTTCTTCGGCCCTTTTTCTCACGCTGGTTTTAATAGTTAGGCTTGCGCGCGAGAGACCGCTCAATCGTATGCTATGCAGGGAACGCGAGCCGTCGAACGGGAATGCGGACCTTTTGCTCGGATGGCGCAAGCAAGGTAGACTCTATTTGCAACGATCCCAGTAATCATCGCGCCCGTAGCTCAGATGGATAGAGCACGTGCCTCCGGAGCACGGGGTCGGGGGTTCAAATCCCTCCGGGCGCGCCATTCTTCATTTTTTGCTCGTGCGAAGATCAGGTCGAACGGTTTCTTATAAGAAGGATAGATACTTGCAGCGTCCACAGTGCAGTTCGAGAGCATCATTTTCAACAATTTGGCTTTTTCGGGTGCAGGTTGGCTAACATATAGAAAATGCGCCTTATTCGCGAGTTCGAAAATCCTGACAGCGTCAATGATCCGGTCCGGGTTTGCGTTTGCCAGTCCCTGAATGGCAAGCGATACTTGCTGTTCTTCGGCAATTCACTCGGCTGATTTCCTCGTCCAGAATTCTTCGTTGATTTTGCCGTCCAGCTTGTCCAGGTAGGCTTGATCGATCCGGTGACGCACTGCGCTCAATCTTTGCCTCAATCGTTCGCCCTGCTGCTTCCTAATCGCTTCATCGCGGCCTTTATCGGTGAGCAAGGACTTTTCGAGTTGGCTCAGAACAGTCGTCGGGGATGTGAATATCCTTGAGAACCTTTCCGAGCCGGGAGGCGATCTCTTCTTCGCGGAAGTAGGGCAGCTCGCATTTGCCGCGAAAGCCTGTGCAACGGTAGTAGGTATAGCGTTTCTTTTGAAGTTCTGCCGTGACCGCGCAGTTGTCATAAGCGCAGCGTAACAACCCCGCGAACGCAAAGTCATGTTTGCGGTATTTGGGTTTGTTGTGTCCGCGAAAGACAGCTTGCACCCGGTCAAACAGTTCGGCGCTGATGAGAGGTGTGTGCGTGCCGCTGTACAGCTTGTCTTCCCAGATGAACTGGCCCTTGTAGAAGGGATTCTTCAGCAGCCGTTCGAGGTACCCTTTAGCGAGCTTAATGCCAAACTCCGTTTTCAAAATCTTCTGCACGCCCTTGAGC
>JBOGNE010000082.1:0-36654 GCA_050747005.1 Candidatus Acidiferrales bacterium | reverse complement strand
CATGAAGACCGCGCAAACCGACGGCTGGGGCAAAGTAACGCCCGTCTTGCCTCCCCTCCCCGGCGAGCCATTCTAGCGACGGACGCTGCGGCTTCGGTGTAGCTCAGGTCCCGGTCGCGCCGTTTTTGCGCGAACTGACCTGAGGTATTTAATCTCGTGTCTCTCGGTACCCGGTGCCCGCTGAATGCTATACTCCTGTTTCCGTGCGGAAGTGGCGGAACTGGCAGACGCGCAGGACTTAGGAACTTATTCCGCCTCGTTGCGGCTCGTCTTGGCAAATCCCGCCTGACTTAACTCCAGGTAAATGTGATATCGCCGGTTTTGGCGCGGAACGGCGCGTCTCGCCGGCCCAGAAAACAAGTGGCACCGGAACGTCACACGCAGGACTGTAGGTCCTGCGCGTAGCAGGCGAATGTAAAGCGAAAGTAAACTCTCGACGGCGTGGTACCTCAGTAACATTGCGCTTCGCGTTTCGCAGCGCGACCATGGGTGTAGAGGAAATGACAAATGAAAATGCTAGGGATGATCTTAGGGGCACTGATCGCGGCGAGCGTCGCCGGCGCACAACAGGCTTCGACGATTCAGATGCAATGCCGGCCGATGTCTTCGAGCGGCAACACTTTCATGAGCCAGGGCGAGACGGTGATCAACGGCCGGATCTGCCACGCCGTCGCAACTCCAATCTCCGCGGCGGTTCTTCCGACCGCCCCGCCAAAACTTGCAGGCCCGCCGGAAATGGAGGTCCTCCCCGACGGCACTTCCGTGTCTCTCAGATTAACCGAAGGAATCGACTCGAGCGATGCGAACAAGGGTGACCGCATTTCTTTTGAAGTAGTCGAGGACGTCATTCTCGATGGCCACGTGGTGATCCCGAAAGGCGCAGTCGCCATGGGAACCGTCGTGAAGGCGGACCACAAGAAACGCCTGGGCCGCTCGGGAAAACTGGACATCGCTCTTCAGTACGTGACGGCCGCGGGCGGCGAAAAAATTCCTCTGCGTGGTGCGAAAGTGGCGAAGAGTGGCAATCCGGCCGGTGCTAACGCAGTGATCCTGGGAGCCACCGTCGTTGTGGCGCCTGTTGCGGTGCTCTTCCTGATGAGGCACGGGAAAGACGTCTCGATGGACGCGGGCACTCCCGTGAATGCATCCGTTGACGGCGCCGCGCGCGTGAACATCAACGCCGGCGTTCTAGTGGCCGCGAAGTAACGGCTTGATCCCTGGGAGGATGATCCAATGAAAACGTGCAAGTGCGGAAAACAACTCGATAGCTCGGCGACGGTTTGCCCGGGCTGCGGCAAAAAGCATGCGAGTTTTCTCAAGAAGCTTGCCGCGGCGATAATCGTTGGCATCGCGGTCCTTTGCTTCATTGCGATGAATAAGACGCCGGACGGTACGGACGCTGCAACGCCCGTCGCCGCCACGCGTCCGGCTACGCCGTCGAAACCTCAGACCGCTGCTGAACGCAGACAATCCGCGCAGGCGCTCAGAGGGCGGATGATCTCGATGAGAAAGGCAGCGGCCGCAAAAATCGACAGCACCTTGCTCGACGGCGGCATCGAATCCACCACGTTGGTCGCGGGTCCCGATGACACCACCCTAATAATTGAGGATGCCCTCGCAGGCCGCGTGCGCGCCAAGCAGATCGGCGATAGCGCGATCGTCGCGGAACTCCAGGCGCTCGGCTTCAAAAAACTGATTTACACGAACGACGAAATTGACGAGCTCGCGGAAACATTCACATGGGACCTGACGAAATAAAAAAAGGCCGGACGCCTCGACGCGCCCGGCCAACTTTCCTATCGCATTTCCTATCGCATCGTTACTTTATAGCCCCGCAACGGTCGGCGCGTCAAGCCTCCGCTGAAAGGAAGGATATGGCGCGGTGGTATCCTTTCAGCCGTGCGATCCGAAAAGCGTGGCGGGATCTTCGAGCGTCCGAAAGCGTCGGGCATGTGGTGGATCGACTATCGTGACGGCGCCGGCGTTCGTCACCGTGAAAAAATCGGCCGGCGCGCGGAAGCGCGAGAAGCATACGATCGCCGGCTGAAGGAAGTCTCCGAAGGAAAATACATCCCGCGCGATCGCGCCAGGGCATCCACTTTCCGCGAGCTCGCGTTGCTCGCGCTCGAATCGAAAAAACTCCGCTTCGCCGCGCACACGCACGAGACGGACGTCTGCCGGCTGAAACGTTTGCTGCCCATCATGGGCGGATTGCCGATCGAGCAGGTGACGCCGGCGCGGCTCGACCAGGTCTTCACGGCGCTCCGCGGTGAAGGACTCACCGGCGCGACCATCAATCGCTACCGCTCGCTGATCGGATCGATCTACTCCTGGGCGATCGCGACCGAGCGCGCGACCATCAACCCGGTGACTGGCGTGAAGCGCTACAAGGAAACGGCTGGCCGCGTGCGCTACCTGCTCGCGGACGAAGAGAAGAAGCTGCGCGAGCGGATCCGCGCCACGTGTCCGGACCGCGAAGATGAGCTCGACCTGGCTCTCTATACCGGGATGCGCCGCGGCGAGCAGTTCACTCTCAAATGGCGGCAAGTGGATCTCGAGCGCGGGATCCTGAACGTCGTGGGAAAAACAGGCGAGCGGCATATCATCGTGAACTCGAGCGCGCGCGCCGCGCTCGAGCGACTGAAAGGGCGCACGGGAAATTCCGAATACGTGGCGCCGGAGGCCTCGGCCGAGCGCCAGGACGATTCTCGACGCTGGCTTGAGAACGCGCTGCGCTCGGCCGGCATCTCGGACTTCCACTGGCACGACCTGCGTCACACATTCGCATCGCGCTTGGTGATGGCCGGCGTCGACATCCGCACCGTCCAGGTGCTGCTCGGCCATGCGTCGATTGTTATGACGATGCGTTATTCTCACCTCTCGCCCGACCACCGCCAAGCGGCCGCGGAAAAAATCGGAGGATCACTTTAGGGTTGTCAGCGGGTAAAATGTGCATGGCCACAGGTCGCTGCCCCCGGCTCTGCGTCGGACACACTGTCCGACTTTTCCCAAAACAGGGATGGAACCTGCTATAACTGCGGTGGTTATTATGGTACCGGGACTTCTGTGCCCCCAGGTGTCACGGTGGTGTCAGCGGGAAAATGGGCAGCATGCCGGCGGGCACGGTCATTTTTTGGCCAGCAGGTAGCCGATTCCCGCCCCGATGGCGATGTATTTTGTCACTTTGAGCGTGCGGCTCAACCATGTGCCCTTCGAGGCTTTCTTGTAAGCGTCGCGCTCGCGCTCGACGGCCGACATCTGCTCGCCGGCGAGCTTCAGTTGCGATTGGCACGACGTTAGGTCCTGCTGCGCCGCAGGAAGCTCCACGGCGCACGTCTTCCCCTGGACGATGAAATCCTTGAGCGGCGCGAGATCGGCCTGGGGAATCGAGGCTATCGCCTCCGGCGTCGGGTTCTGGAGTGTTGCCGGCGGCAGCTCGATCGAGAGTGACTGCGGCAGCGGGATCTGCGTGGGCAGCCACTTCACGATCTGCTTCGGCGTCTTCACCGCCGCCGCTTGCTTTGTCAATTCTGTAATCGTAGCGGCAGCCTTTGCATCGCGCGCCTTGTCCCCGGCCGTCAAAGTGTCGCGCTGTTTTTGCAGGCTCGCGATATCCGCCTTTTCGCTTTTCTCGATCGCTTGCGCCTGAAGCATCGCGTCGTGCGCCGATCTCCATTCGTGGAAGCCGAGCATGGCGAGCGCGAGCACAATGATCGCCGCGACGATTTCGAGGATCGCGCGCGAAGATAGAAACGGACCTGCTGACGCCGATGTTGCCGGTGCCGTCGTCATTCGCGCACCGGCCAAGACCATTCGGTTTCTCTATCGCCGAGTGCGACGGACGTCTTCCATGAATCCAGCGGACCGTCTTCCAGCAGTTTCAAGTTGACGCACGTGTCGCTCCAGACGCGCACGATTACCGCCGGGCACAGCGCGGCATGGTTGGTATGGTTGCACTGTTCGTTCTTCGCGTATTTGTAGATCACGATGCGACCGATGGTTGGCTTCATTTTTCCTCTCTCCTAGCAATTTAGGATCTCGCGCGCCGTCACAGCGGACGCATCGCACATTATTTTTTTGAAGTATCTGGAGCTAAAACGATGCGTCTTAAAAAGCTCGGATGTGTATCGGCCAGAGTGTGTTCGTCTTTAGGGAAAAGAGCCAAAACGTCATCTACGTGCAAACACTCTGCCAAATTTGGGCATGGGTCATTTGGTTTTGTCACGGCGATCTTCCCGTTGCAGTAATCGCTTCCAGCCGTAGCGTCATACAAAATTCCAACAGTAGGGCCGCCGGAACCAAGCAGAACTACCTTATCGCCGTTCTTCGCTTCACGTCCGTTTGCGTAATGCATCGCTTTCCTCCCTATTTTGAGATTAACAAACCGTCCTAGACTTTGACTGCGGCGACCTTCAGGAATCGCGGCTCCGGTTCGGTCAGTCTCATTGCTGCCTCATCAGATCCGCCAGGCGCTGCCGGTCCTCGCGCTTTTCGAGGATCACGAAAAGCGACATCATCAGATTCCAGCGGTCGCGCCGCACGATCGCGCCCAGCGCATTAACGTCCTTGCGCACGGCCGCGCCTTGCGCGCGCATCGCGCCCCAGGCCACGCCCGCGCCGAAAATCGCGCTCGCGACCGCGACCAGTATTTGCAGGAGGACCTGCGTGCTCATCTTCGCTCCAGATCAATATCGATCTCGCGGACCAGCTCATTCATGCGATCGAAATGCCCGTTGCGCCGCGCCTCGTCGATGCGCGCCAGCCGCAGCTCATGATGCAGGTGGATTCGAAACACCTCCTTGAAATCGGCGTAGTCCGCCTCGCGGTTGAAACGCTCGCGCATGTCCGTGACGACCTGGCGCGCCGCGGCCGCCAGGCGTCCCTCCGGCGTTTCTTCATTGCGAATTCTGATCCCATTGGTCATTTATGCCCCAAATCTTCATCGTCGGTTCCGGCCCGGTTGCCGCATCGTTCGTCATTGCGATCCTCGCTCACCGCGCGCCAGGCGGTGAAGCCGGAAATGGCGGTGATGGCCGCGGCGTAATCGGCCGTCAGCTTGCCGTGGACCGCGAGATAGAAAGCCGTCACGGAAAAAAATACGCACAGCACGAAGTGCCGGCCGCCGAGCGCGCCCAGGATCGCGCGCGGCGCGCCCATGGACTTCGCAACCCAGATTTTCATCCGGCTGATAAACGAAGCGAACACTTGGCCGCCTCCCTCAGAGCTTCGCGCGCAGCTCGCTCAATACTTTCGCCACTTCATCCTTCACCGCCAGGCCCTCTTTCGATATCGCCGAGGAGAGACGAATCACGTAGCTTTCGACTTCCTCGCGCGAGGCGACCATCTCGCGATGAATCAGTCCGCGCAACGCGTATCCGAGGCCCAACAGAATCACAGCCGCTAAAATCCAAATCACAATCCCTGTGAAGATGTGCATTTCCGTTTCTCCTTTTTGCTGCGAACAAATTTGCCGCGAACAAAATCGTTTATGGCGACGTGGTGGACGCGAGAAGCGCCGCGCGCAACGCCGCAACGGCGGTTGAGAAGCGCGGCCAGCCGTTCATGCCGCCGTCGACGCGGCGCCGCACCATCTCCCACTCGCCGAGTCTCGCCATCGCCGGGATGCCGCGATCGCGGAAGAACGCCGCGAAAATCGCCGCGGCCGTCGCGGGCGCGAGCGCCAGATCCGGATTCGCGACGAGGTCCTGGCCGATCTCTTTCCCGAAATGGTCGTAGTCCCATCGCCCCGTGATCTGGATGAAGCCGCGCCCGCGAAACTTCGCGCCATCCCCTGGCTCGGTGTTGCCCAGGTCCTTGCGATTCTCGTAGAGCTTCGTCAGATACTGCGGACCGCCGCGCTCCTTGACCGGCGAGAAATTCCCTGTCTCGGTCACGATCGTGGCGATGGCGGCGATGGCCGTCGCTTCGTCGAGGATCTCGTCGCTCTCGAGCGCGGCTTCAACGATCGGCCAGTTCGCAAGCACGTTCTCGATCGCCCCATAGATGCCGAGCGATTGCGCGATCTCCGCCGCCGTCAATCCGAATTCCATCAGTGCGCCACCCGCGCTTTACACTGCGGCTGCCGGGGTCTTCTGATCCGGCCCGACTGCGTCCATCGCCGCGCCGGTCAGCTTCGCCGTCGCCGTCGCCATCTCTTTCACTTTCGCCTCGGACGCCGCGAGCTGCTCGCTGAGCTGCACATTCGCGAGGTAAAGTTTCGCCAGCTCCTGCAGAATCTTTTCGAACTGAATCATCGTTTCTCCTTAGAGCCTTCTGCTTACGCGTTGTAATAAGGAATTTTCTGCGCCGTGCCGGCGACGTTGATGATCAGGAAGCCCGTCGGATTCGCTGGTAGGATTTGCGCGCCCGCCGTCGCCGTCGCAGCGGTGGTCGCGCCGTAGCTTACCTGCCCCGCCGCGACCGCCGGCGCGGCCTGCATCAGAACCAGCCCGCCGCCGGCCGGGAAGCGCGCCGTCACGCCGCCGCTCGCTTCCACGTCGAAGATGTCCGCCGTCTGCCCGGAAGCGCCCACGACCGTCAGCGGCACGCTGCCCACAACGGTCCCGGTGATCGTCACGGGCGGTGTGAGGCCTCCTCCGGCGCTGGCCCAGGCGCTGCCCGTGAATTCATAGAACGCCGAATCCGCGACGGAGAAAACCGTCCAGCCGGTTTTCGGCGTGAAGAATTCCCATTCGCCCGACGGTGCCGCGGGATCGTCCGTCGTCCAGCGCGCGATCGCGTTCGCCTGGCTCGCCCACGCGCCCGTGGGCGATGCGCCCACGATGTAGCGGTCGCCGTTCGCCGGCGATCCAGGAGGCGCGGAGAGCGCGCGCGAAATCACCGAGGCCATCACCAGGCCGTCGATCTCGCGCAGGAATTTCCGGAACGCCGCGTCGAAATTGTCGCCCGTCAGCGCATTGATCATCACGCCCAGATTCGGCCCGTTTGAGACGCTCATATCTTTTCCTCCGCTTTCCCGAGTTCGTGCCCGCCGGCCCACACGAAATTGAATTCGCTTTCGCCGAGCTCGATCATGCGAAAATCCTGCCCTGGAAATTTCTGTTCCAGGTGATTGCCCACGTGCTCGAGCACGGCCGTGATTCCGTCCTCGGTGAAAACGCGGCCCGCGCCGGCCGTGAATTTGTGGCGCTTCACCGGCCCGTTCTCGGGACCGAAGATCTGCACGTGTATTGTTTCCACGTTCGACACGCTTCTCACCGTTTCTTCGTTACCATCTTCGTCGTCCCGATTTCGAGGCGCAAGGCCAGCTCGCGGCAAAATTTCGCCAGTGCGCGGCGCGAGGCAATCGAGACAATCGCGATGCGCCCGTCCTTCTCTGATGGGACAGTGAAGCTGCCGTCCGGCGCGATGGTGATGCGGCACACCTCGATATAGTCAAGCGTGCTGACGAATTGTGAAAAGCGTGCATTCACTTTTTTCTTCATTTTCTTAGTTCTCCCAACCTCCGAAGAAATTCCCGAAGTCCATGCCGAAGCCGGTCATCGTCGCGGTGAGCTGGTTGGGCATGAAGCTGTCGAGCGAATTGGCGTTCGCGAAAACCTCGATGGTCACCTGTTGCGTGCCGTCCGCGCCGTCGATCACGCGCTGCGCGGCCGTATAGGTGTACGTTTCGACCGCAACGGCAGTGACGGTGCGGATCAGCGTCACGCCCAGGAGGATTTTGACCGTGTACGTCGTCCCTGTTTCCGGAGTGATGTCCGGGGCGTCCTGCTTGACGAGCGTGCCGGCGGCCGTCTGCGTCAGCCGGTTGCGCGACTTCCACGCAACCACCAGGTCGCCATAGACAGTGCTATAGCGAATGCCATAGATCTGCGCCTGCATCACCAGGTCGCCCGGCGGATACGGCCGCGAGTAGCGCGAGCGCGTCAGGACGGTCACGGAGGTTGCGCTCGTGATCGGGAATTCGCCGAAGGAGTTCTTCGGCAGGAACTTCGCGCTCACGGTCAGATCCGCGGGATAGGGCTGGCCCTTCGTGTAGCCCGCGCCGCCCTCGGTAAAAAACCAGACGCTCGCGCCCATGGCGTGATTCACGGGCACCGTGTCTGCCACGCCGCGCATGATTCCGGAAATGGTGTATGTCCCGTCCGAATTCGCGGTGACCGTTTCCCAACTCATGATTTCGCTATCGATCAAGAGCAAGTGCAGGCCGTTCGGCAGGTCCGCCGCCGTGCCGCTCAAGAGGAATTGCAGATCCTCCTGGCTCGTCACCTGCAAAGTGAACCCCGTGGGATCGACGGCAGGAGTGCCGGCGGAATAAGCGGCCGAGAGCAAGCCGATCGGCGCGAAGCCGAAAATCTCGTTCGAGAGGAAATCGCCCGAGCCTTCATTGAGCCAGATCTCGAAGCTCTTCGATATGCCGTCGCCGCGCGCGCAAAAAGCCATCGCGTAGATTCCCGGCGCGAGCCCGGATGCGACGAGGAAATGGTAGGGCGCTTCGACGAGCTGCTCGGCCGCCGGAGCGAGCGGCGCGCCCAGCGGATTCACCCAGCCCGATACGGGCGGTGCGACGAAGGCCGCATCGGAGATGCCGAAAATATCTTCAACCGCCTGGATGGTGATCTTGCCTTCGGTCAGATCGCCGTATTCGATTTTCGTGGAACGGAAAATCTGGTTCTCGATGCCGAGCGGCACCCAGGTGAATTTGAAGACGTCGCCCGGGCGGAACTGCCAGGCCATGCGATTCGCGACGATCTTGATCACCGAAAGAGGGAAGGTCAAAGTCTTAAGCGCGCGCATGGCGGTGAGCGACGCGGCTGCCTCGTTCGAGATGCCGTTGAACTGAATCGTTTGCGGCCGCACCGCGCCCGTGACGGCGATATTCGCCGGATCGTAGGCGCGCACGATGCGCTGGTTGAAATTATTCGCGCGCGAAAGAAACTGGACGTGTACCTCGTTCGTGGTGTTCAGCCACGAGCTGCGCGAAAATTCCGGCGTCTCGAGCACATTGTCGACGGTGAGAATCGGGAGCGTCGCGGGATTGTAATCGGCGCGCGCGAGCTTCAAAGTCCACAGGCCCGTCGCCGGGTCCGTATACAGGATGCCGTCCATGTGCCGCAGCATCTCGCCGATGATCTGGTCGGCCGGGCCGGGCGTATCGATCTGCATGGAGATGCCCAGGCCCTCGCCGGCCAGCGTGACGGCCGCGGCCGTGAAGCTCGCAGCGTTGATTCGCGATGGCGCGCGTCCCAGGCCGTAGATGGCGTTCGTCAGCAGGTCGTAAACGGCAAGCGCCGGATTGGCGTCCGCGCCGCTGGCATTCGAATTGAGCTGCGCGATCGTAGCCCCCTGGGCGAACGGGTCCGGGCAGCGCTGTATGACGAAGGCCATGGGCTTGAGGTAGGACGAAGTCCCCAGGTAAAGCTGCTTGAAAACCGCGTAGCAGATGCCCTTGTTCGAGGGTGCGGCGAATGAGTTCTCCGTCTCGATCGTGAATGCGTCGCCCGTGGAGAATTGAATGCCGCCGGTCGAGATGGTGAAGTTGATGCGCGTGTCGGTGAAGGCCGTGTCCGCCCAGCAGCCGCCCACGTCGTCCGAATCGGTCGAGACAAGATTTCCAGAGACCGTGCCATCCACGTTGAAAAAAGCCTTCTGATAGTGCCCGTTCGGATCGAGGGAATTGCCGTTCACTCCCTGGCAGGTGACGGTGATCGTCTCGTTGCGTGAAGCCGAACCGCCCGAGAGGAAAGACATCGTCCCATTGCCGTGGCCGGCGAATGTGTAGCCGAGCCCGCTCGAATCGACGAGCACGCGTCCCTGCTTCGCCGTCAGGTAGGAATCGGGGAGCTGCGTCTGAAGCCCGCGATAGAAATTGATGAGGCCGGAAATTCCGCCGCCTCCGCCCGGGGCCGTGCCGCCGAAAAGATTCGGGCTGTTCACGTTGAGCTCGATGTAATTCTCCGAGCCGTTGCCGTTCAGGATCGTCGTGGGCGTGTAGGAAACTGCCTTCACGTCGGCCTGGATCCCGACGAGCTCGTCCACCGGCCCGTGGCACAGGCAGAACTGCACGCCGAGAAAATATTTGTAGCCGACGATCTGGTTGCCGCCCAGGCCGAAGGACATAATCTCTGAGAGCAGGTTTTGCTGCTGATGCACCGGGCGCACGGCCAGATCGCCCCACCAGACCGTATTGCCGCCGGCGATCTTCACGGTGCCGAAGATCACGGGGATGGCGCGGCCTTCCTCGGCCGTCGGGACAGAGAAATCCCCGAGCGCCGAAGGCATCATCTTCGGGTGCGGCGCGAGCAGGGCGCTCACCACCGTCATCGCCACCGTCATGACGATCTCGAACACTAACCAGAAGAGCGGAGTTCCACCAGCGCCCGCAAACGCTTACCGCGCAGGCCCTTTTTTTGAAGCGTTTCCCTCATGCAATCGTCGCCGAGGAATCGAAGGGGTTAAGGATAGGTATCAGGTCAAACCCCAGAAAATTGTCGATGTTGTTGAACGCGAGGCAGGCGGCGAACGTGAGCGCGCATCCGGCGATGCCGAAGCATCCGCCGCCCGTCACCAGGCCCGCGATGCCGGAAATCAGCGTGATCTGATTCCCGACGTGCTTGACGATCATGCGCACGTCGTTGCCGCTCTTGAAATATCCGGCCTGCAGCGAATGCGCGAGCGAAGCGAACGCCGGCACGGTCAGAACTGTGCCCGTCGAATCGATCGCCGTGACCACGCCCGGATAGGTGAAGTCCGCAATCGAGAGCGTGCAGCCCGCGTCGCAGAAAACGTGCGAGCACGGCGACTGGAAAATCTGCGCCGGGATTTTGTGCTGCAACTGGTACTGGTCCGAGTTGCAGGTGAGTTCGCACTGGTCGCTGAACTGGCCCGCGTCCGCCGTGCCGGTGAAGAGCACGACCGTTTCGCTGTCGCCGTAGTGCGACCCGAAGATCGTGATGCTCACGACCGAGGGCGGCAGATAGGGCAGGAACAAAAGCGCGAGCGGATGATTCTTCGGGATGTAGACCTTGATCTGCCCGGAGACGACTTCGTTCGACTGCTCGATCGCGGTGCGCGAGAGCGTGGTGGGCACATACGTTTGTCCCAGATAAGTGATCGGCACGTCCGCGCTCGTGAGCGCGAATTCCTGCCCCGTCATGGCGAAGAGATAAAGCTCGTAGGGTTTCGCGCCAGATCCGAGTTTTTCCTGCGCGTCGAATGTCACCGAAGCGCCTCTTTATTTTTCACGGCGTCTCCCGCGGCACTTCCTGCAGCTCGAGCGAGATCTGCGCCAGGTCGTTCGACATCCACTCGATTTCCGCGTCGTCCGAATCCAGGCGCGCGAGCGTCAAAAACGAGATCATCGTCGCGCCGGCGGCAAAGGCTTTGCCGGTCGCGGAATCGAGCGTGAGCGTCTCCGTGCCGTTGCCGTTGTCGACCGACGCGGTGATTTGCCGGTAAACGTTCGCCGAGCCGTCGATGGGAATGAAGGCGATGAAGCGGCGCGATTCGAGCGGAAAGAAAAAACGCGAGTAGAACACGGACTGAATCGCAATCGTGCCGTCGGTCGAGAGCACGTTCGCGGCCAGCACCAGATCCTGATCCCACGTGGGAATCCAGAACGGATTGAGCCGGCCGAAGCGCGCCAGAATGAAGGCGCGGAACGTGGTGACAGCCGCATGATTCGCCAGGTACCAGGGGAATTCCTGACCGACCACGGCGGAGCCGCCCTTATCGTCGACGGCGATCAGGCCGATCTTCGGGTCCATCACAATCAAACTGCGTTTGTAATCGCGATGGAGATCAGACGCCCAGTTGGGCATTTGCTCGAGCACATCGAAGCCGCGGTACTGCGTGAGCGATGCCGAGGGCGACGGGGCCGGCTGGCCGGATTCGCCCGAGAATTCCAGATCCATCGAGTCCGCGCCGCTCCACAATCTGTCAACCTTCACCGACGATGAAAGTCTCCCCAGGAATAACGGCATCACCAGCGTGGCGTATCCGGCGTTCCATTGAAACTGCGTGGGCGATGATACTGTGACGGAATTGGACGCCACGCTCGCGATGATCAGCGCCTCGAAGGTGAATTCGTCCCGCCAGATCAAAAGCAGGCCGCCGGCGGCGAACATGCGATCCGTCGTATTCACGGGAATCGTGAAAACTCCCGCGGCGATCGTCGTGAGCAATTGCCCCGCGTCCGGCCACCACGGCACGGCATACGGCTGATGCTGCCAGCCCCAGACGAGCGATTCCATTCCCGCGGCCAGGCGCGGCGTGAGCGTCATGGCGCGATAGGCGAGCGACCGGCGCGCGAGCTGGCGCAGGCCTCTGCGCTGCTCGTTATCCGAGTACGCTTTCAAGACGTCCGTCAAATAGGAGATTTTTTCCTTCATCCCCGCATCCCAATCGGGCGCGACGGAGAAAACCACGATGCGCGCGCCCGTGATCGGTATAGCGGGCGATTCACCGTCGGAAAAAACGAAGCTGATCGTTTCGTTGATTCCCGCCGCGCCGATCGACGGCAGGGTGGCCTGATAAATGCGCGAATCCATCGCGGCATAGAGCAGCGGCTCGCCCAGCGGATCGGCGAGCGTGATCCCGCCGAAGCCGGCGATGGCGATCGAATCGAGGATGTCGTCCACTTCCCGGAATGTGTTCCACACTTCCACCGGGAACTGCGTGGCCGTCAGAACATTGCCGAGCGCCTTCGACGTGGGCAGGATGACGATTTGCCCGAAAAGCTCGCCTCCGAAAAGCTCGATGAACGTTCCGGCGTAATTCCCGTGCGTGACGGAAACGGCGGGCTGCGCGCCAGCGGAAGCGCCCGCGGCCGCGCCAGTGACGCTGACGTGAAATCCGCCCGCCCACGAAGCGGCTGTGACGTCGGAAGAGCGGCCCGAAGGGTCCGCCTGGCCTTGACTTGCGAAAATCGCTCCTGAGAAGTCCGCCATGTTTTCCTACTGCTTCGCGACCGCGAAATTACTGAACATGCGGTACGTCTTCGCGCCGATCACATAGTCGCTGGCGTTCGAGAATCCGTTGCCCACGCCGTTCGAGACGAAGACGTTGGGAATCGTGCCGAGTGGGGAAAAGCCCGTGGTGGTTCCGTCGCGCAGCACCCACAGCAGAATCGGCAACAGGTTCGCGCGGCCATCCTGCAGGCTGGTTTGCTGACTCTGAAAATAATTCGCGGTTGCGGCGGCGTAGGCGGGCACGCTTATGGGCGGCAATGAAAAGCTGCCACCACCGATCGCAAAAACGGAGGAGCCTCCCGTCTTGCCCGTGTAGCCCAGAGTTGGCGAGATGACCGGGCTGAGCGAGATCCATTTGCCGGTGAACGAATCGACGTCCGCGCGCACCCATACCACGGGCGCTCCATCGGGGTCGGAATTGCATCCGGGGCATTCCGAGGTCAATCCGAATCCCGGCAAGCCGCCGGCAGCGGTATTCGCGAAATATCCGGAGGTCGAACCGAAGAAATACGGCCCGCCCGTCCAGACGCCCGCTTTGACGAGCGACAATCCCCAACCGACATAGACGAAAAGCCCGGAAGTGCGCTCGACGACGATGACCACGTTGTCCGAGGTTGCATCGGTAAAGAAATAGTAATTCGAGAACGGCCCGGCGGAAGTGACCATGGCCGCGCCCACCGGTTTTGTCGGGTCGCCGCTTTCCACCGGAGAGCCGGTCAGCTGATTGTTCCAGGCGTTCGCGCCCGTGAATGCCGTGCCGAGATAGAGATTCAGGCTGTAGCCGTTGGCGTTGCCGTTCGAATTCTGCCAGACATGCTCGTTTTCGCTGGCGCGCAGATGAACGTAATTCGCGCTCTTGTGCAGATGCGCGCGCCAGCCGAGGCCTTCGGCGGCGCTCAGGTCCGTGGTCCAGCCGTTGGCCACGAGGAAAGTGACGAGCTGCTGCAGCAGGTCGGTGGTGGTGGTCGCGGTTCCCGCTTGGAACGGCATTTAGCTGAGCCTCACTGCGAAGAAGTCCGATTTCGTGTTGCGGAAAACGTTTTGCACCACCAGGTGCGCCACGCCGTTGAGCGTCACCGTGTTTTCGACCGCGTTCGAGAAGCCCGTGAGGCCGAAGACGCCGTCGAGCTCGCCATAGACATTCGGAGTGCCGTCGGCCAGCACCACGGGCAGGAGCGAATAGCCGCCATCGAGGTCCGGGCGCCAGTCCCAGTTCGAGGGCGCCAGTCCGCAATAGGGGAAAACTTTGCCCACCGAAGTCCCGTTCGCCTGGATATTGAAGCCGCGCCACGCGCCCACGGATTGCATCAACCGCAGCGAGCTCGCGAAATCCTGCGTGATGCTCGCCTGGGGAATCGCGAAATTGCTTATCTCCGCGCCTGTGTAGCTCCAGCGCCAGTTCGCGCTGCCCGTCGCCGGCTCGACAGGGAAAGCAAGATTTCCTCCAACGACGAGCGGATAGGGATAAGCGCCAGGAGCCATATAAGAATTCATGAAGCCGAGATAGGCGCAGGCGTACACGGTCGAGACTTTCGCGATCACGATCACGCGCCGGCCGTTGGCGATGAACCAGTATGGGATTGAGGAATTCCACAGCGTGAGCACGGGCGATGGATTCGCCTGTGAAGCACCGCCCACATAGCCCGCCTGCTGATTGAAAACCACCGCCGAATTGAACGCCGTGAAGCCGCCGAGCCGCCAGTTGTAATAATTGCCGCCCACGTCGGAAAAAACATTCGCGCCCACGAGGATGGCGTCGAGGCCTCCGTTTCCCGGGGCCTGCCAGATCATCTCGACGCCGGCAGTGCGGCGCTCCGACGTCCACGGCGGCGTGACGGAAACAGTGAACGCGTCTCCCGATACGAAAGCCGTGCCGCCGGCGGTGATTGTGAAATTCACTTTCGTCGAAGTGAATGCGGTGCCGGTCGTTCCACTGCCGATCGATCCGGAGACGGAGCCGGCGACGGTGAAGGCCGTCGCGCTGCTGAACGTGACGGTGATGATTTCGGCGACACCCGCGGATCCGCCCAGCCAACCGGACATCACGCCATTGCCCGTGCCCACAAAGGAAGGCGCGAGCGCCATGCCCGTGGACGTCAGGAACGTGTCGAGCAGGTTGAGCAGGTTCGCGTAATCGGTGGCCGTGCCGGTAACGAAGCTCATTGCGACCTCGAAAGAGCTTTGCCCGCGGCCTTGGGATTATTCGCGAGCTGCTGCACGATGACTTTTCCCGCGTTCTTTGAGGACAGGTGCTTGAGCACCAATCCTTCCTCGAGGCCCACGATCAGGTTGTGGCCGGATCCGGTTCCCGAGGAAGCGCCGACCAGGCCGCCATCTGAGAATCGCGGCACGGAAGCGTGCAGGTGCGCGATCGATGGCGGGCGAATGCCTTTGTTGAGCGCCGCCAGATTTTCGTGGCCGAGGTTCTGGACGGCTTTCGCGCTCATCACGAATTCGCCGTTCGATAGCATCGCGGGAATTTTGTCGCTCTTCGGGCCGCCTGGTCCCGATATCAAGCCGCCCTCGGCGTGCGGAGCGAACAAACTGCCGAGCATTCCGGCGAATCCCGTGGAACTGCCACCGCCTTCGCCGCCCCCCAGCAGCTTCATCATCAATTTCTGCTCGAGGATCTTCGCGAAGGAGGCCAGGATCGAGGAAGCGAGGCTGCGGAACGCCATGCCCACGGTTTCCGATCCGCGCTGGAGATTCTGAAAAAATGAATTGAAATCGCTCGACAGCGCGCCAGTGAGCTGCTTGTGCAGCCCGTCCATCGTCACGCCCAGATTGTTCAGGCTCTGCAGGCGATTCTGCGCGGTTGCGACTTCGTCCTGATTGCCGCCGGCCTTCGCGGCAGCGAGCTCTGCCTCGGCCTGTTGCCTCAAGAGCGGGAGCCGCTGCCTGATGAGTTCGTTGATTTGCCGTTCCGCGGCGAGCGGGCTCTCGTGGCCGGTCGAGGCCTCGAGCTGGATGCCGCGCTTCTGATTTTCGAACGCCTGCATTTGCTGCTGGTTCTTGCGATCGGTTTCATCGAAGCTCGCTTTGCCGAGCTGCGCTTTCTCGAATTCACCCGCCTGGGCCGGATTCGCGCCGAGCTTCACGAGCTCCTTGCGCATGTCGTCGGCCTCATCCTTGATTCTCAGGACGGCGGCATCGTAGGTCCGGCCCTCGGCCTCGAGGATCTGCTCCTGAAATTGCAGGAGTTTTTTATGATTAGCCTCCTTGGCCTTTTGCTGCTCGTCATCGAGCTGCTTGATTTTCGTTCGCGACTCGATCTGCTTCTCGGCGATGCGCGTATTGAGCTCATCCACCTTCGCGAGATCGATGAGTTTTTGCGCGTTGAGCTTGTCCGCCATCTGCGGAGTCGCGGCTTTTTTCGCCTGCGCCCCGGATTTCGCGGCGTCAGCGCGCGCGGCCGCGCGCTCTTTTTCGAGGATCGCGATTTCCTTATCCGTTCCGGTTTGAACTTCGGTGCGGCGATCCTCGAAATATTGCTTGAGGGAAATCAGGCCCTGGTCATAAGCGCTCTGATCGATCTGCTGCTGCTCGGCGGCTTTCGCTTTCCATAGCGCGAGCTCGTCCTCCATTTGCTTTTGCACGAGTGCGAGCTGTGCCTTCGCTGCAGCGTTCGTCAGAACGGATTGATTCACCGTGTCGCTGCCGGCGCCTGGCTTTTTCGCCGTCACTGGGCCGGCGCCGCCTGGAACGATGGTATTCAGATAATTCTGTTCGAGCTGTTTTTTGAGCTGATCGTCGATGGCCCCGCTGCGGTCCGCGAAATCCTGCCCGGCCGAAGTGGATGTGAGCTGCTGCGCTCCGGCGGCCGCCGCGCCGCCGACGCCTCCGGCGATATAGCCCTCGGCCGCGGCGAGAACCGACTTCCCCGCTTCCCTGGTGTGATTGACGAGGAAGTCCCAGTCTTCATTGACGTGCGCAAATACTGCGCCCACGATCGCGCCCAGATTCAGAAATCCTTCGGAGATATAACGGAGGCCTGTGCCAAACGCTTCACCGACAGATTTGAATCCCTCGGGGCCGCCGAACGATTTCGAGATGGCTGCCGCGACGTCGGAAACGGCCGGCAGCAGGCCTTCCTCGAACTGCAGCGCGGCGCCCTGCGCCTGCTCGGAGAGTTCGGCCAGCGAGGCCTTGAGCGCGAGAATGGCCCGGCCGCTCTGATCGTCCATCAGCAGGCCGGCTTTCTTGAGCTGGTCGTACAGCTTCTGGTAGCCCTCGCCGGAAAGCGAATTGAGAATTGGGATAAGCTCGGCGCCGCTGCGCCCCATCAATTGCTGCGCGACGGCGGCCTTCGTCGTCCCGTCCTTCATCTTCGCGATCGCGTTCGTGACGAGAAGGATTTTCTGGTCGGTATTCAGGCCGGCGAAACTTTTCTGCGAGAGACCGATCTGCGCGAACGCGGCCGCTGCTTGTGGAAGACCCTGCTGCAACTGGAAAATGGACTTCGAGAGCTTGATGATGCCCTTGTCCGCCTGCTCGCTGGCGATGCCGTTTTCCTCGGCCGCGGCGTGGAACACGCTCAGGGCCTGCGTCGATGCGCCGGTGATCTGGCTCATCTTCGCGATGTTCGCGGCGGCATCGAAGACGGATTTGCCGAATGCGATGACGGCGCCGACGGCCGCTGCCGAGGCGATTCCCCGGAGGGCGCCCGAAAGTTTCCCGGCGCTCGAGGCGACGGTGTCCTGCTGGCCCTTGAGGGATTTGAGCTGCGAGGTCAGTTCTTTAATTGCCGCGGAGACGCCCTGGTCCTCGGCACTGAGACTGATTTTTACATCCGGTGCATCTGCCATTTAGCCTCGCAAGATCTTCGGAAGATCGGGCGGCTTCGTCCTGCTTTTCTGGTGCGGCGCCAAAATGGCCCACACCAGTAATTCGGTTTCGTAGTTGCGCCGCGCAGCCTCTTTCATTCGGTCGATGAAGGCGAGGAACAGATCGCGCAGCGGCCAATCCATGGCGCCGTCGACGCGCGTGGGATCATGACCCGCGGCTTCGCGGACTATCGGGCCGAACTCGCCGAGGTCGCGGCTTCCTCGTTCGCGGTAGGGCGGGCCGTTTCTGCCGGGCTCGAAGATCTCGGGGAACTCGTCGATGATGGTTCCCCGAACCCGAAAAAACCGATCACGAAGCTGACGATCGCCGTGCGCATCGCCGTCTTTTCCGCGGCATCGGTGACGGCGGCGAATGCCGCGCGATTGCGCTCGGCTTCCGCGCGCGACCATTGCTTGCCGCTCTCGGTGAGCGCGCCGGCGAGAATCGCGTGCGTCTCTCCGGAGAGCATGATGCGTGTCAGCATTTCCTCGCTGAGTTTCTCCCTCGGCGTATTGCCCATGCTGTCGAGTATCTCGATCACGCCGGCGACGCGGAGA
The DNA here is from genome assembly GCA_050747005.1 of Candidatus Acidiferrales bacterium. Taxonomy (GTDB): domain Bacteria; phylum Acidobacteriota; class Terriglobia; order Acidiferrales; family UBA7541; genus Palsa-295. The sequence goes on along the minus strand of JBOGNE010000082.1, from coordinate 18,344 downwards.
TGCGCGAGCAGGTAATCATCCTGCGCCGCGGTGAGCGCCTGCGAGATGCCTGTGAATTCGCGGCCGTCAAGCCGAATGGTTCCGTCCATCGAATCGCCCCTTCGAAAACGAAATGAATTCCGGAAAAGAGGGACGGCGCTTGGGACCGCCGTCCCTTTCCCTTTGTTTCCGGAACCGGCCGACGCGCGACGCTCCTCCGCGCCGAGCGCCGTCAGTGCTTAGAAGAACGTGAACAGGAAGAACGGATCGGTCGGATGGTTGGCCGTGTCGTCGAGAATGTTGCCATCGAGCGACCAGTTGCCGTAATCATCCGCGATCAGTCCAATCTGCCCGTTCGGATTCAGGTTCACGCGCCAGAGATCGCACTGGATCTTCTGACCGTCGGTCGGGTCCGGGACGAAGAGCAGATGCGCCTGAATGAAAGGCACCGTGGCTCCCGCGACCTGGTCGAAGCTGCCGACGAGCGTGTGATAGGTGATCGTCACGTTGTCCGCGTCGATGACCGTGCTGGTGAGCGGGAAATAAAAGATTCCCTTGATCGAGTCGGAGACGATGTAGTCGGTGCCGACGACGAGGACGACGGAATTGTTCGTGAGCACGGGCGGCGTGGTGACATTGTCCACGTTCGGATTTGCTGTGCGGAAGAACCGGCCGTGCTTTATTGCCGTGGCCGAGGCAAGCACTTCCGCGGTGAACGTGGTCACGGTGGTGACGAGCGTGGTCTTGCCGCTGGACATTTGCGTGATGGCCATGTGCACCGAGCTGAAGTCCGTTCCGGTGATCGATATTTTCGGCTGGCGCTTTTTAAGCGACGTGGCGATCAGCGTCACGGATTTGTTGATCGACTGGTAGAGCTCGGCGATGTCGTCCTTCAGATCGAGCTCGAATTTGGTGCAGTTGCCCAGGTGCTGGAAGCCGGTCGCGAGCCCGTTCGCGTCGAATATATCGAGCAGGATCGAGCCTTTTCCGAGCATCGGGAGATGCGGGACTGGATATTGAATCGCCATTTCTCTTTCTCCTCTAGGTTCTCGAAGTCGGATCGAGACGGCTCGTCCGGTACTTGATGATGAAATTTATTGTGGCCGCGGCGATCGCCACATCGCCCTCGCGGGACCACCAGATTGTTGCGCCTTCCTCGACACCGTTCGCGAGACCCTGAAACGATTCGTTCCCGAGGATCTGCGTGGTGACCCAGACAATCAGCGGATCAAGCGCCGCGTCCGCGGAAAGCGATTGCGAGCCAACCGCGCGGCACTCGGCCGCGATCGTGAGCTCGCGCACGGTGATCGGCGCTTTGTACTGCTGGTTATCGAGCGTCTTCGGCTTCTCGTCATTGAAATAGACCATGACCGCCGGAAGCTCGGTCGTTTCGAGCGGCCGCACGCGCTCGCGTCCGATCGTCAACCCTGCCGGCGCGCCCGAGGCCGCAAGCAGCGTGACGATCTGCGCGATGATCTGCTCGCGAATCGACGGCCCGGCCATTCGTTTACGCCGAGATCGTGATGCCGGTCGAGGGCAACTGGTACCACACGCCGCCCAGAGCCACGAGATCGAGCAAATTGCCGACAGCCGCCCCGAATGTGGCCGTCTTGTTCGTGCCGCCGCTGTAACCGGTTGTGACCACCACGGTGTTGGCGAAGGCCGCCTTCGAAATGATGCGCAGGATCTTTCCATCGTCGGCGCCCGCGACGGGATTGGCGAGCGTCATGGCGAGAGCCGCAGCGCCCGTCAGCGTGACGATGCCTTGCTTCTGCGCGATCGCGCCCGAGGCTGTGTGGTCGGTAACGGCTTTATCCGCCGCGATCGCCGCGTCGAGCAGATCCAGATTTTCCGCGTCCCACGATTCGCCCGTTGCGGTGTTGCCGCTGACGACGTTCGTGTCCGCGTCCGGCTTTTTCAGGCCCAGATAATTCGTGTTCATCGAGTTCTCCTTTACGTGCTGCCCAAAAGAAGTTTTGTGAGTCCGCCGTCGCCCGTTCGAAGGCGTTCTCGGACGGTGTAATTCCGCGAGCCGACGGTCACGGCGACATTCACCGCGACGGCCGGGAAATCCGAAGTGCGCACGGTGAGCGTCGTCACCGGCACTGCCACCTGGCCGCGATCCTGTTCTCCGCGCATGAAATCGTGAACCACGATTTCGTCGGCTTCATCGAGCAGGCCGATGCCGGCGACGCCGCCGATGGTGACGGGCACTCCCGTATCGGCGAGCAATGCGGGAATGTCCGCATCGCCGAACGCCGGCAATGGCGACGGAATCGGCATCGTCTTTCTAGGACTTCTTAACTTGCGGCGCTGCCTGGGTGCGGCGCGGCGCGGGATCGCCGTGTTGCGGCGACTCAATGTTTACGGAATAGGACGACTTTTCGTCGTCTGCCGCGATCGCGCAATCCTGCCCGATCAGCACCGCGGCCAAATGCCGCGGAACCTCGAATATGTCTCCCACGCTGCAATGGCCGTGGCCCTTGACGATTACTGCGCGTGTGAGCTTGATCTTCCTCGTTGCTGTCACCGCCATGGTTCGCTCCTTCGTCACTCGATAAAAACTGATGGAAGCGGCGGGGGGTCGGAAGGAAATACTTCCGCCGCTTCCGATCATCGTGTGCCCGGGCCCGTTCGCGGAGCGCCGGACTATCCCGCTGGCGCGGGAACTTGATTTACGGCGTGATGAATTGCGCCACGGCGAACGCCACCGGATATTTCAGCGCAATATCGGTCAGCATGAAGGTGGTGAGTTCGATCATTCCCTGCTTCTTCAGCCGGTAAGGATCGACCACCAGTTCGAAGCCCGAGCCCCACATGGCGATGACCATGGTTTCGAAAATCCCGCGGATCATCGTGTGGAGAGCCGAGCCCGAACCCTTCGTGCCGTTCTTCGGCACCTGGTTCGTGGAACGAGCCATGTAGCCGTCGACCGTATTGGCATCCGCCCAGATCGGCAGGCCGATGGTGTTGCCCAGGCGCGCAGTGCGCTTGAGTTCGCTTTTGATGCCGGGCGTGGTGAGCCATCCGCCTTCGCCCAACTGGTCCGCGTTCACGTCCTCGAGCAGCTCGCTCATCTTGATGATGTCGTCCCAGACGAGCACGCCGCCGTTGCCGGCGTCGGCTTCGGTGACGTAGCTCTGCACGCCGGTGGTGTTCAGAATCCCGGTGGGCTGGTTCGAAGAGCCAGTGCCGGAGATGCCAGCCGAATCGACGGCCAACGCGAGATCCTGCGCCAGGTCCTCACGCACAAGCGTGTCCACGTCGACGACGGCTTGCGCGAGCAACTGGCGGGAATAGCTCGATGAAGACTGGTAGGTCTTCGGCGAGCTGGGGATCTGCGCGAGCGTCAAAGCGGAATCGCTGACGTCCAAGCCGGGATTTTCACCCACCCACGAGCCGGTCGCCTTTCCCGTTTGTTTCGGGAAGGCGACGTTGTCGCGGAGGCCTGCAACCGTGCGCGCGCCGAGTTCCTTGAGGCGCATGCGGTTGTAGAGGAACTGGATGAATTCGCCGGGCTCGACGAATTTCAGTTCCGCGCCCGCTCCCGAGGTTCCGGAAGAGAGGCCTGCGCGCTTCGCGTACTCTGGCCCGAGACGCTTGGCGAGCTCCGGAGTCATGGCGTGACGGATGGACCACGGCACAAACAAACCGCCGTGGGATTCGCGCGTCCAGGACTTCTCGATCGATTCGGAGATCTCGAGTTCGAGGGAACGCTCGCGCTTGGAAGCGCCGGCGTCCTGGAACTCGCGATTCTGCACCATCGCCATGATGCCGCGCGCGAGGTTGTACTGCTTTTGTTCGCGTTCGCTCAATTCGATACGCTCGGTCTCTTCGGCCGACCGTTGAACGACGGGCTTTGCCGCCGTGCGTTTTGAGACTTCATCGAGGATTTCGCGCGAGACCTGATCGACCGTTCGTCCCTCGCTGATCCATGCTGCCACTCGTTCTTGTTCTATCGCGTGCACCTTGCCGAGCCGAACGATCTCGGCGGCGGCATTCCGCGAGTCCTGCACTGCTGTTGCTTCCGCCACGGTAACCTCCGTTTTATTCGGCTCTGCAGCCGGTTGATTTACCAAACCACGAACCTTCACAGGGAAAAGGAGATGCTCTCCGGCGTTGCGCCGGACGCGCGCGCCTTCGCGATTGACGCCCACGGTCGGATCGGCCGGCACGCCCACGGAGCTGGCCTCGACCGGAGTCCAGCGCATGGCGCGAAACGTGTCGCCCTCTTCCTTGGAACTTGATTCGAGCTGATATTCATTCGGGATGTAGCCCACCGAGATGAACTTGCGGATGCCGTCCTGCATGTCGCGTTTGGCATCCTGGGCTTTTTGCGAGCGGCTGAAGCGCACATCGCCGCGCAATTTCCTGTCGTTGTCGACCTGAATGTTCTCGATGATCCCGATAATCGAACCGCCGTCGTGATTTTCGAGAAACGAGAGGCCGCGCTTGGCGCGCGACAGATCGACTGACGACGGCGAATGATCGAGAATTTCGTTCCCGAACCAGCGTTGTACCGGGAATTCAGACGACAAGGCAATTTCAAACTGATCGGGATCCATGCCCTCGTCAGAACTGCGCCGGCCGAACGTGCGCCCATTGGCTGCCTGGCTGCGATCGTCCTCGCCATCCGGGTCATCATCGTCATCCGGGTCGTCATCATCGCCGGGATTGTCGGGGTCTTCCGGATCGTCCTTCTCGGGATCGGGATCGTCGGTTGTATCGTCGGCCTTCTTTTTCGTTTTCCCGGCGGCGTCCTTCTTTTTTTTCTTCGGGGCGCGGGTGATGAGCTTGGGCTTCATTTCCTCGACGGAGAAATCGCGGGTGAGCATCGGCAGGCCGTCGGCGAGCGTGCCTACGCGCGTTATTTCCATTTCCTCTACCTTAACGGGCTGTTCGGGCAAACCGTTTTTAGCCGTCATTGCTTCCTCCCTGCGATGTTGAGGACGCGCGCCGCGTCTTCGTTTTCATTTTCGTTTTCATTGTCGTCGTCTCCGGCGTCTGCGGGGTCGCTTGGATCACCTGCAGCCTGCGGCGGTTTGGGCGCCACGGAAGTCATCGGAAATTCGAGACCATACTCTTCCTTGAGATCGTTTTCTTCCTTGAGCTGCTCGAAGACCTCGTCGATGTCCGCGCCTTTTTCCGCCAGGATGCGATCGCGAGAATCGAGGCCCGAACCGATCGCCAGGATCGCCGACTGCACGTCCTTGAGCGGATCCACCCACTGCCAGCCGCGCGGCTCCCATTTTCCGGCGAGGAAGCGCGACGGATCGCGCGAATCGAGCACGAGCTGGCCCGAGAGCAGCGCCATGGAGATCCAGTTCTCGAACACCGATTGCAAGAAATTTTCCTTCATCACCGACTGGCAAATGCGCCACTGATCGCGCTCGATCAGCATTCCGGAACGCATCGAGGAGTAATTCACGCCCACCAGGTCGCTCGCGAGCGCGTTGTAGGAAACGCCCAGGCCCGAGGCGATGAAGCGCATCACGGTGATGACGAAATTCGGGAAAGCCATCGCGGGATGTTCCGGAGACCACTCCTGGAACTCCATGCCCGGCGGAAGCGTCTCGATCACGCCTGGTTGAGCCTCGACGCGATATTTCGCGTCCTGGTTCGGAGCATCGAACCCGGAAGCGTCCGTGTATTTCAGGAAGCCGATCTTCGCGGCGCCCACGCGCGCGGCCACGAGCTCGGCTTCGATATAGCCGCCGAGCATGCGCAGCTCCGTCATCACCGGGTGCAGCCAGGTGATGCCGCGCGTCTGATTGACGCGCTCGGGATCGTAGAGGTGAAGGATGAACTCGGCCGGAATACGCTCGCGCAAAAGCGATCCGCCGAGATCCGACGGATGCTTCTGATTGATGTGATAGGCCACGGGCCGCGACCACTTGTCGACCTCGATGCCCATGCGGATCTCGTTCGACGAATCGCCGTAGCCCGAAGAAGGCGCGCGCGTGAAAAGCGGATCGAGCTGGTCCGCGTCGATCGTCTGCAGCGCGAAACCGAATTTATTCGGGAAGCCTGGCACCATGCGCACGAGCACTTCGCCGTCGACGGCGAGGTTTTTGATCACGAGATTCTGAACGGAGCGGAAGGAGTACTTGCCGTCCGCGGTGCAGGTGCCCTTCTTCGACCAGTCTTTCCAGGCGGCTTCGATTTTTTGATTGAAAGCCTGATTGAACTCCCCGTTTTTATTTCGGACCTGCGCCTTGTAGGAAATTCCGTGCGGTCCAACCACGTTCGCGCAGAGAAGCTTCAGGTAGGACTTGACGATGGGATTGTTGCGCGAGAGCTCGCGTGCGCGCGCGCGCAGGAGCCGGATGTTGCCCTTGATCTCCTGGTCGGCCGAAAGGATCGAGGCTACCCAGTCGAGCGTCAGCCGGCCGCCTTGCGCGCCGGAGAATACGGTGACGTCGCGGCGCTGCCATCCGAAGAACTTCATGGCCCGATCGATGATGCCTGGGCGCTTCATCCGCGGTCCAGACCCGTGACGTCCTGCCACGTTGGCGGGAAGTTCGCTTCGTCGCCCTCAGTCTTGAAAATAACTTTGTACGGGACGCCGAGCCTTCCGGGATTCTGCTGGCGCCAGACCATTGCGCGGTATTTCCCGCGGAGCTGCATCAGCTCCTCGACCGGGATCTTGTTCACGGCGCGGCCGGCGATTTGGTAGCTCTGAATGTCCGTCGTGAGCCGGCCGGCGATCGCGGCCTCGAGCACGACGAGCGTTTTTTCCTCGAACGTCTGGAAAGTGCCCGGCGTGGCCACTGCGATATTCGGCTCGATCGTGATGACGAGCTCGTCGCCGGTGATGTCATAGACCTCGCCAGTTCCCGAATTCGTCAGGCGCTCGGCGTAGCGATAGGCGCCAGGCGCGAGCGCGGCCGTGTCGGAAGCGAGCAGCGTGACGAGGAAGGTCGCGTCGTCCTGCGTGACGCCTTGTTTGTTGAACGCTGCGAGCAGGCCGTTCATATAAAGCGTGTAGAGCCAGCCGTCGGCAGGGGCGAAGCCATCAAGATTGCGGGTGTATTTGACCGTGGTTCCAGCGGGGAAATGCGTGGGGACAGAATCCGGAGTTAAGGGGCCGGTTGTCACGGTGACCCAACAGTAAGGGCCTGGGCACGTGGCGCGTGAGTAGAGTCTCGCTCTACATGTCGAGGTGGTAATGCTTTGGAATCAGGAGAGCCGCGCCAGAATCACGCGGCTCCCTGCCGCCGTTCGTGACTTCCTGCCTTCCGCTACGAGGACTTGAGTATCACGCAGCGCGTCGATTCGTCAAATGAGAGTATCCCTCTACTACCTGGCCCGCAGCGGCTGTGCGGCGCTTCAACGCCATGATTCCACCCAGTTGCCGCCGCTTCGGGATGCGCCAGGCCTGCCCGGCCCGCCGCCTTCCCCGCCCGACGCCCCGGGATCGCCGCCCTCGGGACCCGTTGGAGGCTTCTTTAACTCTTCGGCCAGCTCGCCGAGTTTGCGGAGAGTGGCCTGGCCGAGGACATAGAGCGCAGCGAGCGCGTACACCTCCAAATCTAATGCTTCGTTCCGGGATCTCGTCTTGATGTACTCGCGCACGACGCCGCGGCCGCGTTTGTAGCGACGCACCGCTTTCTCGGCCGTGAGCTGCGCGAGATATTCGTCCTCGATGAAATCCGGCAAGTGCATGTAGCCGGGACCTGGCGCCGGAATTTTCAGCCGCGCGAAGATGCGATCCTTGGCCGTGTCGACGCCGAGGATGAAAAGCTTCACGCGGTACTGATTGTTCTGCGAGAACTTGCCGAGGATTTCTTTTCCCGCCTCGCTCGATCCCTTGAGCGCGAAGATCCTGCGTTGCTGGCGCGCGCGCACGAAACGATAGACGGAATCGGTGTGCAGGCCTCCCGAGTCGATCATCGTGCAGGAGATTTTCACTTTCCTTCCCGCGGCGGTGTCCCATGATCCGAGCAAAAACAAATCGAGATCGTTCCAAACCGTCTCGGTGCCGGGATCCCCGAAGAACGTTTGATACGCGATCAACCATGACTCTTCTTTCTCGCCCCATCCCTTCACCACGCACTCGAGCCGTTCGTTCTGCACGTCGACGCTCGCCGTGAGGATCCCCACGCCGTCGGGAACTTCGGCCTTATATTCCTCGAGGCGCGCCTTGAGCGTTAACGCTTCTATTGCGTCGCCTTGCTCTTCCCAGGCTTCGCCCAGGCGGAGAGTGACGAAGGATTTCAGCTTTTCCGGGTTCTTCTCCCTGTTTGCATCGGCCCATTCCTGCGCGAGGTCGCCCCACAAATCCTTCCACGGACTGTAGAGCGCCGAAATCTGGAAACCCACGACGGGCCGCTCCGGATGCTCGGCGATCCATTCGCCGGCGTCGAGCATCTTTTGCTTATAGCGTTCGGGGATTTTCTTTTTGCACGCGGCGCAGAGGAACGCGACCGACTCTGGCTTCACCTGGCCGCCATTGTCCGTCTCATAGACCAGGCGATATTCCTTGCTCACCGGATCCCGCCACCAGAGAACCTGCTTGTGCCCGCAGAACGGGCACGGCACGAAGAATCTGCGCTTGTCGCTGGCTTCGAATTCGCGCTCGATCCGCGAAATGCCCTTAGGCCGCGCCGGCGTAGAGCCCATCACAATTTTTCCATCGGCGAAACTGTCGGTGCGGCGGATGGCGATCTCGATTGGGTCGCCCGTCAACCCTCTCCGGACACATCCAAAGGCCAGCCATCCACTTCGTCGAGCAGGCACACGTTGATCGCATCGGAGCGCAGTCCGGTGCCGGAATTTGCTCCCGTAAGTTTCAGGAACCCGCCGGGGAAATGCTTCAGCAGCAAAGTGTTCCCCGAGCGCCGCGAAGTCTGGTCCTTGATCTTCGCGCGCAGCGACGGTGTCGACTGAATCATCGGCGTCAGGCGCTTTTTCCCGTAGTCCGAGGCGTTCTGAATCGTGGGCTGGATGAGCAGGATGGTGCGGGGCGCGATGTCGACGTAGAAGCCAACTATGTTGTTCAGCACCGCATCACTGAAGCCGATCTGCGTGCTTTTCAGAAAGACAACTTTTCTTACGCGGGGATCAAGCACCACGTTCATCAGCTCGACCTGAAATATTTCCGCGCGGAACGGTCCGGGCCGGCTGGAAGTTCCTTTCGGCATGACGCGATTCTTTTCCGCCCATTGAGAAACGGTAATATCCTCGGGCGGCGCGAACAGAGCGTACACACGCGCGGTCATCGCCCGGAAATTTTCCGCTGCTGATTCGTGAGTCACTATCTCTTGCATGGTTTCCTCCTGTTTGCTTTCTTCCGTCGCCGCCGATTCCGATTTTGGACAGAGAGAGTCGTCCAGCGGCAGTTCCTCGGTGTGTAATTTCCATCGTTGTCGATGCGGTCGATGGAAAGGCCTGGCGAGCGTGGCCCCATGTCGCGGTAGAACGCCACGAATGATTTCCGCCATCGCGCGCAAACGCGAATGCCGCGTCCGCCATAATGCTTCCATCTTGTATTTTGCGGATTCGCGCATCGCTGCTTCATGGCATGCCAGCATTGATGCTCTGGAGTCGAAGTCATGCCATGTAGCCGGTTGCGGTCGATGAAAATCTCGGTCCTGAAGCATCCGCAACTGCGAGAGTGTCCGCCCGTCAAAGTGCTACCACGAACGATGCGGCGCGTCCCGCAATCGCAGAGGCAGCGCCAATAGGTATAGCTGGCGCGCGAGGCGAAAAAAGAAAGAACTATCCAGCGGCCGAAGCGCTTTCCCGTTAGCGAAAGCCTCAGCCTTTTTGTTGTTTCCCGTTTCAGGCATCCGCAACTTCGGCAATGGCCGGATGTCAGGTCCTTCCCAACGGCGACGCGCTTCATGCCACAGTCGCACACGCATTTCCATGTCGTCTTTCGGCGGGAGTTTACCCAGGCAAATCCGAGCACCCGCAATCTGCCGAATTGCTTTCCCGTGAGATCGAGTCTGTGTGGATTCAACGGTCTCAGGTCTCCTTCTTCCCTGCCAGTTGCACGAGAGCTTCGTTAAGCGCTTTGGTGATTTTGGCCTCGAGCATGACTCGCGAGGTCTCGCCCAGGACCTCGGGCGCGATGCGCGGAGCGACGGCCAGGATCCTGGCTTTGACGCTAAGCACGAGCTCGGCTTGCTGCTGCTCCACGTCGTCGATCGAAACGAGCTGCCCGCGCGAGCGAGAGAGTTCCATTTCTTTCTTCTCCGCGTCGGCGCGGAGGTTGCGCAGCCTCTCTTCGCGCTCGCTGGCATAATCGCCGCCCGCCATCGGGACCGACTTCGTCTGCAGGGCTTGCCGCAAATAGCGCACATACCAGGTCGTGCACTTCGCGACGTCGTAGGCGCCGCGCAATTCTTTCGGCATCCCGGCTTTGACAAGCTGGTGGATGCGGCTCGCCGTCAAATCGAACAAGACGGCCAGCCGGTCCGCGTTGACCAGCGTGCGACTCGGTTTCAACGGACACGATTCAGCATCGGTACTCCATCGCCTCGAAAGTAAAGTGAAGTCTTCTCTGGGAAATCTGTCGCTGGTGCCCGAACGCGCTGGCCGTCACCCGCAGACGGCGGCTGCCCGGGGAGGACCCTAGCGCTTCCCGGCCCTGCGAAGAATTTCTCTCGTGAACTCCTCAGCGAAGATCGCGTTGAATCTGCTTGCGATCACGGCGCGCATTACTCCCAGCAGATTCATGCGCGATTTAAGCGGAGCATTTGGCTTGAACGCATAGACCATCGCAGTCGCCGAGCGATCGGTCGTCACTGACTTGTGCAATGCGCTGTCCCACACGCGACCGCCTGGCGCGATACGTTCGAACACACCCACGTTCGGAATGACAAACGTTTTCTTCTTTCCTTTTCCGCCTGTGAGTTTCAGATTCGGATAGCTCAGCGACGCTTTCAATTTGTCGCTGAACTCCGGACGTGCCGGTCCGCCGGTGATTGGGATTGCGATGCCAGATCCGCGCGTTGGTTCTTTTGTTCCGCCTTCTTCGAAGAAGCCCAGCAACAGCGGCGATCCCTGCACGCGTTTGTCAATTCCCAAGACGCACGTCAGGTTGCCGACGCGCGAGTATTGCAATATTCGCACGCGGCTCAGGATAAACGTTTTCCTGATCGTGAAATCCTTTGCCAGTTCCTGCTTGCCGGCATCGACCGCTTCTTTCGCGGTGCGCGTAATCGCGTTGTTCGTAGCATACGGCAATTGGCGAAGCAACGTCGCCGCCACTTTCAGCGCGAGATCGATGTTGATTTCCGTTTTAATTCTCATTCTTCGCACCGAAAACGCGCAGCAGATCGCGAAAACAAAACTCACGAACACGAACCATCGGAAACTTCATCGCGTTGTTTTCAACCACTCTTTCAGAAACGGAAGTTCCGCGCCCGTAAGAATGTCGTTCACCGAGAACCGGAACAGAGTCCAGCCGTTCGCCGTCAGCGTGTTGTATTTCGCTAAATCGTTCTGAAATCCTATCGGCCGTTGGTGACGTCCCATTCCGCCGCGCGCCCGCGGTGCGAATCCCTCGATCTCGATTGCGAGCTTTTTCAGCGGAATCGCAAAATCACATCTCCATTTTCTGAGCGCGTCGAATTGAAATTCCTCGACAAACGGCACCAGGCCGAGTTCCTGCAGGTGGATTCCCAGCAAAACTTCATGGCGCTGTTTTACGGATTTCGTCATGCAAAAAGACTTCGTAGATTTCCTCAAACGACAAATCCACACCCATGTTCTTCGCGATCTGCTTGATGGCTAGCGCCTTCGCCGGATGTGGAGCTGCAGCGCCGCGGATCCAGTGATAGACCGCGCTCTTTACAACTCCGAGATCCCACGCCAGGCGCGAAACGCCGTAGTCCGCAACGAACCGCGCGAACTTGGTTTCCCATCGCAGCTCTGTTTTCACTGTCAATTCGGCATCGTTTTCAGTCCCACAACTCGCCATCCATCGCGAACTTCTCGGCTTGCTTCGGTGGAAGCATCAGCGAACCGAGCGCGCGTTGAGTCACAGTCCGCCACGGAGTCAGCGCGTATCCGCATCGCGCGCACATTGTGCGCTCCTGGATCACGCGAAACGCGACCGCCTGACGGTTGGTCGACGACAACAGCCCGCCGCGCACTTCCGCCCTGGCCAGGTGGCCGCGCGCGACGCAACTTCGCGATCGCAGCCTGCGCATGAATTCGCGAATCATGATCCCCCCAAGAATAACCACGGCGCCGCTCGCACCATCCTCGGCGCGGTACGCTCAATCATCTCCGCGCCGCACAACGACGCGAGATACTTATCGAACGTGCTGCTCGTCACCTGCTTGCCCGCGCGCTCCGCGAGATCTTCGACACTAATCGTTTCTCCGCCCGCACCGATTGCCGCGTTTAACAGATCACTCTGATAGGGCGTAAGAATTTGTAGCGCGCGTTTTTGTATTTGTTCCGATGTCAAAGCATAGTCCACGATGCCCGCGATCTCGCGGCCGGCGTTGGTCAGTTCCAGTCGGCCGCCGCTGCTCTTCCCCGTCGCCGATGATTTGATTCCCCACCAATCGCCTTTCGGATCGATGATGCAGACGGGTTTCGATTCGTCGAGCAGATGCTCCACCAAGTAGCGCATCGCCGACGATTTGCCTGAGCGCGTCTTGCCGAGCACGATGATGTGCTGATCGAAGACTTTTTCAGGAATGACGATCGAGCTCACGTCATCGCCTCTGGCCGCGGCACGTCGTATTTCGGATATTTGGATTTGAGCTGCAAAAGCAGCGGCCGTATCATTTCGTAATTTTCGTGATCAGCCCGCATGGCCGCTTCGGCGATGCTCTGCAGAAAGTCTCCCGCGTTCATCGGCCAGAGATTCAGCAGCCAATTCATCATCTCTTCATCTGTTTGCCAGATCATAACGGCAGCTTTCGTTGCACCGGCTTTGGAGGTAGCACGCGCGCGGCGTGTTGCCGGTCGGCGGTGCGAAAATCCCTCACGTTCTTGCAGGTCGCATGGTGCGGCGCGAACCGTATATCGCGGCAGCGAGCTGTTGCGAGATCTTAACGGTCGCGAGCTCGCGGTCCGTTTCGCACGCGATCGATAGCGGAATGAATTTCTTAGCCGGCGTGACGAACCAGAACATGATTTCCCCGCACGAACACCACTTCGAACGGCCGATGTCGATGTAACCAGCTTCCTTCAGTTCTTCGCTCGTCGCCGGCCAGTTCATAAGAACGCTCGCGCGTCGATCGAGACCAGAACATCCCGGGCGAGAATCGGCAATCCATGATCGCCAAGGATGCCGTCGCGTACCTCATCCGCCGAGATCTGGAACTTCTCGGAGACGAATGCAACTATGCGCTCGATCTGTTCCGGGCTGAGCTGCTTCACGGCGACTTTGTAGCATTGCGCCTCGCCGATCCCCACGAAGACGCCCAGGTGCGCGTTAGGTGATTCGATCGGCACCGTGTCGGTGCCGAGAACGTCCGCCCACTGCCGATAGCGCGGACTGTCCTTCATGATCGTTGCCATGCAAATCATGCCGCTTTTTCCTTTCGCGCTTTCGCCAGGCACTTCGGATTCGTGCATAGCGTGTGCATTCTCGCCAAACTTCCGCGAGCAAAAGAGCTTCGTCACCTTCACGCGATCCTCCTTCGGCAATTGCAATCCACGGCGTATTTCGTTCCCTTATGTTCCATGACGCGCCATCCTGTCCCGTCGCAGTTCTTGCAGTCGTCACGTGCCTCGCGCGGACGCGGCATCTGTTCGAGCGCCGCATACAGGTATCCGCGCACTTCCGCCGGAGTGGGCGGGAAGTTCGAATCGTGTCGTCGTAACGATTCCGAAAAAGCCAGCCCAAGTTCAGACTCAGTCAGGTCCGCTAAGCTGATTGCGTAGCCCGTCGCGGCGTCATCGCTTAGAGGCGTTCTGTAACTGGCGAACAAAATCCTGAGCCACTTCGAGAGCGCTTCTGGGGCCAGTATCGGCAATCCCGTTCGTGTTTCGTTTCGCTGTTGCATTTTGGTCCCCTTTTGCGGCGGCGATTTTGTCGTTCCCCTCTCTAATTAACCGGGCAGTGGAAACGAAGCCGCCGCCTTTTTCGCTTCTTTTTTCTATATAAGACTTCTCCGTCCATTTTTGGGCGGCCCAGTACCCCATTTTTGGGCGGTCCAGTACTAGCGGTTTTTCGCTCGGGAACAGACTCCGCTGCGCGAACTTTTTCTGTTCAAGGATTCGCACGGCGAGGCCCTCGCGCGTCTTCACCGTTTCTACGTATCCGTGCCGTCGCAATGCATCCATCCAATGCCGAAGACTGCGCTTCGTCGGCGCGTTCGGAATGCGTTTCGCGATCCAGCCGTAGGTGATCGCCCGGCCGTAGTAAACGCGGCCGCGGTCGTCGGTCTGCTTCGAGACCAGGAAGTCGAAAAGCCATCGCGCCCTTCCCATTTTCTTTATATGCGCGCCGTCGATGATCGACGGCGTGACTCCCAGAAATTGATGTGGCCTTCTCACGCGGGCCCCGCCGCGCGCACTGGAATGCCTTGCAAATTTCCCCCAGTCAAAACTTTTTCAGTTCTCCGTGTCCCGTCAGGCGGCGGAGACAGTCTCTTGCCGTTGCGCGTGTTCCACGAAATCCGCGAGCAGCATCTTCGCCGCGCAGGGCGGGCAGATCGAGCTCGTCAGGCTCTTGTCACTGAGCGGCGTTTTCTCGCCCATGTGCTTTCCGCACCATCCGCAGTTCACAATCATGAGAGCCTCGACGCTTCCGCCACTTTCTTCACTGCTTCATCGCACGTGTCCTTCACCGCGAACGAAGTCCCGTCGGTCAATTGCACGATCGTGCCTTTTATCTTCGTCGCCGCCCCGATCCATCCCGTGAAACCGAATCGTCGTATCTTTCGAGGCACCAATCCCGAAAATACATCACGTCTTTCCATCGTAAAATAAGTGCAACGAGCACACCACCCGTTGATTCACGAAGGCCTCACTTTCGCCGGCACAGAATTCGCCAACGCGCTCGCCGTGATTTGTTCCCGCTTGCGCTCGATAAAGTCCGCATCCGGCTGGAACCCGGCCAGACCCACGGAGAGTATCTTGCCGCAGGCTTCACAGGAAAACGTCACGGTCGAAATGTGGCCCATGCCGGGGACCTGCCCGCCGGAAAAGTTGACGTCGAAAAGAGGGTTCACTTTTCCGCAGTAGGGGCACTGGCACCTGTGGCGCACCGGCGGCGCTTTGACCGTGGGATTGTCAGGGGTCATTTCGCCGCGTCCTCTTCGTCCGCATCGTCACGGGATTTTAAGAGAGCGCAATGTTGTTCTAGCGCCTGTTCGCCATCGTACCCCGTGGCATCAACGACAGCTTTTAGTGCTATAGACAAACGTAAAATAGTGAACGGAACCAAAGGATGACTGAGTGGTCCATTCAAGAGATCATTGAAACGCTCGCTTTTCATTTCTCGGCCGCCTCGTCGTGCTGGTCCACCGCCTGCCGCAGGCCGTTGAACGAATCGACGATCACCGCGGGCAGGTAGGCTTTGAACTTGTCGAAGTGCGGCGCGGCCGCATGGACGAAGTAATGCGCCTGATCGATCACGCACTGTTCGATGGCGGCGTTTTTCTCGTGTGCCACTTCACCACCTCCCGCAGAAAATCAGCCAGCGGATGATACGCTCGCGCTGCGACGGCGAGATCGCGGTCACTTCATCCGCCGCCACCCACAGGTTGACCTTGCTCGGATTCGTTTCCAGCAATTCGAAACCGACGAAGTGCCTCATCGGATTCCTCCCATGCTCCGCAGGAAGGCGCGAAGGAACGAGCCGAGGACCATCAGGCTGAGGGCTGCAATGAAAGGCGTGATCATCGTGCTCATCGGCCCGGCTTCAGTACCAATGGCTGCTCTTCGCGTGGTACCGCCGCTCCATTGGTTTCCGGCGCCGTTGCTGCCACTCTTGCGGTCTTGCGATCGCGCTTTGAGGGCCAGATCTGCGGGAAATTCTTGACCGCGGCGCGTGCGAGTTCGTTTTTGTGAACGAGCACGCGCCTTCCCTTCCGCACGGAGCGGATCATTCCGCGGTGGATCATCAGGTCGAGCGTCGAGACGCCGACCGAAAGTGCTTCGGCCGCCTCGCGCCGCGTGTACAGCAGTTTTGGAGGGGTTTCCATTTAGGCCGCCTCTGTCTTCCGCCGAGACTCGACGAACTGCGTGAGAGCGTAACGAACGATCTGGCTCACCGTGCGGTCCTCGGCGAGGGCGATCTTCTCGATCTCGCTCTTGACGCTGAGCGTCACCTGGGCGGCAACGAGCTCAGTTTTGTTTTCGTGTACTGGCTTCTTTGTGTGAATCACTTGATTTGGCTCCTTTCAATACACTAGGGATATCGTATGACACGAATCTTGTCAATAGTACATTTTATAGGCTATCAAGGCCCTGTGGAAAACCATGGGTGAAGAGCGGGTAACAATTGGAGTTATGACGAAACCTGAGCTGAAACGGCAGCTTGAAGAACGGGCCAAGGCAGAGGGTAGGACCACCAGCAATCTGTCCGAGCGGCTGCTTCAGTGGGCCTATGAGCAGCTCGTGGTTGCAGGGGATTCCTACACGCTGCTTTCGTGGAAGGCCTCGCGCGATTCCAACCAGGTCGAACGGCAGACGGCAATAGAACGAGCGGCGTATGAAGCCGCGAAACCGTCACGTGAACAGAAGAAGACCGCGCGGAAGGTTAGCTAGTGCGCCAATGAAGTTATCGGTTTACCATAATATACATGAGTGCCGCGAGACCGAGGCGGCCTCGCCGACGCGGAACTGTGATACCTTACCCCGGCCCGGATCCGCCGCCCCAAATCACGCAGAGCGATCTGACCGAGGAAGCGTTGCTGAGGATTTCCGCCGACGAGGCACGCCAAGCCTGGAAGAAGAAGCACGACGAGATCCGCCGCCTGCTCGAAGTGGGATCCCCGATCGAGCCGGGAGCTCGCCGGGCTACGCTCAAGAAGACGCGGGCGAGGATGATCCTGCGATGAAAGAGCCGCGGAAAATGCGCGGCCTCTATGAATCGCCGCGTGGATCCCGGATCTGGCATATCTCCTACTGCGACGCCGAGGGGCGCAGGCACCGGGAAAAAGTCGGACCGCGCTCGGCCGCGATCGCCGCCTACCAGCTCCGCAAGACGGAAATCCGCCTGGGCAAATTCTTCCCGCCGAAACGCGCCACACGAATACCCTTTTCGCTCCTGGTCGAGAAAGCCCTGGCTGACAAGCGCGCGCGCCTGGCGGCGCGCAGCTACTATGCGGACCAGGTGCGGACGCAGAAACTCCTGGCTGAATGGCAAAGCTCGCCGATCGAGTCCATCACGCCGCCGAAGATCGAGGCCTGGCTGCAGGCGATGCGCGAGCGCGGAATCTCCGGAGCCACGGCGAATCGCTATCGCTCGCTGCTCTCGAGCATTTTCTCTTACGCAATCCGCGCCGGCATGGCCTCGGCAAACCCGGTCGCGAAAGTTCCGCGCTACAAGGAATCGGCCGGCCGCGTTCGCTTTCTCGCCGAGGATGAAGAGCGCGCGCTGAGGAAGATCATTCGCAAGGAATGTCCGGAGCGCGAGGCCGAGCTCGATCTCTCGCTCAATACCGGGATCCGCCGCGGCGAACAGTTCACTCTCACCTGGGACCGCGTCGACCGCGAACGAAAGCTCCTCAATGTTCACGGAAAGACCGGACCGCGTTTCGTCGAGATGAATTCCGCCGCGCTCAGGGCGATCGAGAAACTCTATCGCCGATCGAATGGATCGCAGTTCGTTTGCCCCGAGGCGCAATGGGACGGCCAGCGCGACTGGCGCCGTTGGTTTGAGGAAGCGATCGGCAAAGCGGAGATAGACGATTTCACCTGGCACGATCTCCGGCACACGTTTGCGTCGCGCCTGGTGATGGCGGGCGTCGACATCCGCACCGTGCAGGAGCTCCTCGGCCACAAGTCGATCCTGCAGACGATGCGCTACGCACACCTCGCGCCGAGCCATCGCCTCGCCGCGGTCGAAAAAATCGCACCGGTGGTAAAAAGTGGCACTGGAAGTGGCAGTCGGCAAAAACGCTCTTCCCCGAAAATCACGCAAATGGCTTAGTTTCAACCGTGCGGAAGTGGTGGAACTGGAAGACACGCAGGACTTAGGATCCTGTGGCCGAGAGGCCGTGGGGGTTCAACTCCCTCCTTCCGCACCAACTCTGCAAGAACAAAAATCTGTGCGGAAACGGTCCCTTCATTTCATCACGCTTGCTTCCTGAGGTCCCCCTTGGCATCGGGTGATTCGGGCCGGCAGAAGTGGTAAGAAAGCTTGACTAATAGGAGGTAGTGCCCGCATTGAGACAAAGAAACCAGTCGCTTCTGACCCCGTTCGGACTGGAAAAATATCACAG
>JBOGNE010000081.1:0-226079 GCA_050747005.1 Candidatus Acidiferrales bacterium | reverse complement strand
CGCGAACGCTCCGAGCGGATCAGGTTGATGCGCTCCATCCACGAAACGACGTGCTGGTAATTCCGGCGATCGCGGCGCAGGCGCATCAAATCCTCCGCAAACCGCAGGCCGGTCGCGAGTATCTCTTCACGCGTGCGCCGCCGGATGCTTCGGGTAGAGTCATCAAGCTTTTTGATTGAGATCTTGCGAGCCGGGAACTGTTCGAGAATCTGTTCGACGCGCTTGGCCTCATCGCGGCTCACCAGCGCCTTTTTGAGCTGCTGCAAGTGGATGGGCGGGCAATAGCCGGCGTGAATTTTGCGCAGTTCGTAGCCGGCAAGAACGTGGAACAGCAAGTCGCGTTCCTCGATCCGGTGAATCCATTCTTCGAGCGCCGGCGGGCGATCTCCCGAAGGCAATTCTTTGCCATTGGAACGCGCGCCGAACAATCGTCGTGCGTTCGATGGCTCATGCAGATAATCGCCGAGGCGGCCTTGATATTCCTCGGACAAGAAATTCATCCGCTGCTTGGCGGCTTCGATTTGTGGCGCGAGTTCCTCCAAATTCTTTTCGATGGACTCAAACTTCCGGCGCAGGCTGCCGAGCTCTCCCTGCGCGTCCGCAGGGATTGGCGTTCTCCGCTTGAAGAGGCGCGGGAAGCTTTCCTCGCTGCCGCCCCGGCGCTCCGCCAGCTCATTCTGCTCTTCTTCGGTGCGCTCCAACTCCAGGCGCAAAAAGCGGGCTTGTTCCAGAAAACGTTCGTGAGTCTTGCGCGCCTTACCTAGGTCGTCAGCATGATCTCCGGTGAGAATGAAATCGCGAACGAGATCAAGGAGGATCGAATCGAAAACGTCGAAGCGGTCGGGATCGTTCATGAAATTCCCGAGCAGCACGTAGTGCTCGAGAAACAGATGATCGTCGTTGCCGTTTTCGACGAAAAGGAGGCGGTTTTGCAGCAGGCCGTACATGTCGCCGTAGTCCTCGCCGAAGAGCGCGCGGCGCGATTTCGACAGCCCGGCTTCCTCCACTTCGCGCCATACGCGGTAGAGCGTTTCGCCCGTCTCGCGATAGATTCTCTTGCGGTCGGACTGAAGCTGCGAAATTTTTGAGCGCATCACATGCGCTTGCTCGCTGTGCTCGAAGAGCTCGCCGCGCGAGCGAATCCAATCCTTGCATTCCACCAGAATGCTGGAGAACTGATTGCTGATTTCAGAAGTGAGAAATTTCAGGACTGCCAACTGGTGAAGCACGTCGGTATCGATTGACTGCTGGTACTTGGCATTCGTGAGCGACGCTTGCAGCACTTCGGAAAGAATCTTGCGAAACACCCCGTGCTCGGGCGGACCGGATTGCTTTCGATTGCGATCGCGATCCTTCCCATAGAGCAGCGTTATATTGACGACTTGCCGGATCAGGTCGAGCAGGTACTTATGAGAGAATTCGACGAACTTCGGGCTCAGGAAAACGTCATAATGGATATTGTTGACGCCGAGGGCGAGCTTCGACAGCCTGATTTCCGCGCAATACGGCTCGAGCGTGAGCCGGGCGGGCTCGGATGGCGTTTGAACGATGGGCATATCGGGCATGACGGCTTGATGCGCTGAATATCTACTCTAGCGGAGTCCAAAAGCAGGGTGCAATGGAACTAGGCGTATCCGTTAACGGGATTCGGAAAAGCAGCAACGCGGCGGAGGAGCAGCGCGGCGGGTCGCCCTGGAACGCCTGGGGCGGCGATGGGTTCGGGATCGAACCGGTGCCGGAAGACACCGTATACGGCATCCGTACTGCCACCACGGGCATCGAGAAGCCGGATCAGCATCTTGGGCCGTGCCTCTATCTGGGACCCGCGGGCGAGCGCTGCTACCGGCCGGCGCTCGACGGCGGATTCTGCTCAAAGCACGACCCGAACGCGGTGAAAAGTAAGATCTCGGTTCCGTCACGCGTGGCGGCGGCATCGCTGGGAATTCTCGGTGTCCTGTGGCCCTACGTCGCCGACCTCGTTAAGGAAATCATTCGCTGGATGCACGCCCGGTAAAATCACCGTGATTCGTTTTCAGAAAGCGCCTCCCCGGCACCCATAACGAGCAGATCGTTAAGCTGGAATCGGCGATTCCGGGTAAAATGTTTTCCTATGTCCAAACTCATGGAAGGTAAGACGGCAATCGTACTTGGCGTCTGGAATCAGTGGAGCATCGCGTACGCGATTGCGCGAGCCTACGTCCGGGAGGGCGCAACGTTGCTGCTCACGTTCCAGAACGAGCGCGCGAAACCGGCAGTCGAGGACATCGGTAGGCAACTCGGCGCGGCGGCGCTTTTCCCGTGCGACGTGCAACAGCAATCGGATATTGACGCGCTGGCCGTGTCGCTCAGGGGCCAGGGCCGCAAGGTCGACACGGTCGTTCACAGTATCGCGTTCGCGAACCGCGACGATCTGGGGCACCCATTCCTGAACACGTCACGCGGGGGATTCCAATTGGCGCTCGACGTCAGCGCATACTCGCTGGTGGCCGTATCAAACGCGCTCGCGCCGCTCATGACCGATGGCGGATCGATTATGACGTTGACTTATCTGGGTTCGACGCGGGTCGTGACTAATTACAACGTAATGGGCGTGGCGAAGGCCGCGCTGGAGGCCTCGGTGCGCTACCTGGCGAGTGAGCTCGGCGCGCGAAAAATTCGCGTAAATGCGATCTCCGCCGGGCCCATCAAGACAATTTCCGCGCGAGGCATCAAGGATTTTTCCAAGGTTCTCGATTTTGTCGCCCAACATGCGCCGCTGCGACGTAACACGGACATCGCCGAGGTGGCCGACACCGCCGTGTTTCTCGGTAGCGATCTTGGCCGCGGCGTCACCGGCAATACCATTTTTGTGGACGCCGGCTTTCAAATCATGGGCCTATAGACGAGGTCCGCGATGGATGTGGTGCCGCCCTTCAGGGCGGCATGCCGAATCAACGCTGGAACTCCTGAATGGCTTTAAGCGCGCTCGGCATAACGTGCCTGCAGGGCGTCAGCGCTTGGCCTGTTCCAACTCAGCCGCGCAAGAATTTATCAGCGCTGTTTCCTTGTCGAGTACTTTCGCCACTCGCACGATTTCAGAGTTCGCTTCGTCCCAATGTTTCTGTTCGATGGCCTCTCGCACGCCCGGTATGGTCTTTGCGCCGTATCCGGAATAGACGCCCGGTGCGTCGATCATCTGCTTGTACCACGGCCTCCGAAGCAAACCTTCCTCCGTCGTCAGCCGGTGTTCGCTTTCCATGAGCTTCTGATTCAGATCCTGGAGCGTCGCGGCTGGCAGCCCGTCGTTCCATGCTTTCCGCAGCTCCAACTGGTAACGCTTCGCACCTTGCTGCAGGGCACCCGTGGAATTGTCCAGGGGGGCGAAATTCAAATACGGAGGAACGTCTTCATGCGGCGGCGCGACCGTTGGATGAACCGGATCGTTGGTGGCGCTGAACAGACCCTCCTCGATTTCCGTGTTCCGCTCGATAGCGTCATTTCTTTCCTTGTCCGCCAGCTTCTTCAGGTCCTTCCGGTAACGATCGATCGTGTCTGCGAGGTCGGTAAACTCGAAAGGCAGCAAATCGGCGTCGGCGAGCCGCATCGCGGCCATGCCAATCGTCTGCGAAAGAGCGCGCTCGTAGACGAAGTTGGTATCCCCAAAATGCGTGTACCAGTAAAAGTCATCGTAGATCGAGTGGTAGATTCCGCTGTCGCCTTCGCCGCCGTAGCCCAGGTTCATCGATGCAATCCCTAGATGATCGAGGAAGACGGTGTAATCACTTCCCGAACCGAGCGCGCCCATGGGAAGATCCACGCGCTGCCGAGCTTCCTTGCGGTCATCCGCGGTTTTGGCCTGTTCGATTTCGCGAAAGCGAAGCCGCTGGCCGACCGAAAGCTTCGTCTCCGGATCTTCAACGTCACTGGCAACGCCATTCATAAAGTGCCGGAGCGATTGCGAGCCCTGCAGAAACAAATATCCTCGATCGCTCCCGTCGGTGTTGATGTACGCAACGGCATGGGCCTTGAGTTCCTTGTCGTGCTCCTCCCCCCACTCGGTGGACCCGAGAAGCCCGGGTTCTTCGCCATCCCACGCGCAGTAGATGATGGTGCGCTTCGGCCGCCAACCCTGTTTGAGCAACTCGCCAAGCCCGCGAGCCTCTTCCAAAAGCGCGACTTGGCCGGAGATGGGGTCTTCCGCGCCATTGACCCAGCCATCGTGATGGTTGCCGCGTATCACCCATTCATCGGGGTTGGTTGAGCCGGGAATCTTGGCGATCACATCGTAGATCGGTTTCAGGTCCCAATTCGATTTCACGATCAGGTGAACTTTCGCCGGCCCCGCGCCAACGTGGTAGGAAATCGCGAGCGAACCGCGCCACTCCTTCGGCGCCATCGGACCCGCAAGCGCCGCCAGCAACGGCTGCGCGTCGCCGTAAGAGAGCGGGAGGACGGGTATCTTCGTAATGCCCGGCGCATCTTTAATTGGCAACCGCTTCGCGTCGGCGGTCGCACCAATTCCAGGCGTTAGCGGGTCTCCGGGGCTGTACGTAGGAAAATCCATAACGCTGCCGCGCTGCACACCTTCCCTGGGCCGCATCGGGCCCTTCGGAAACACGTCGTCGACCGTATACCCGTCGTCGCCCGGATCCGAGTAAATCAAACACCCAACGGCGCCGTGCTCGGCGGCTACCTTCGGCTTCACGCCTCGCCACGAGCCGCCATACTTGACGATCACAATCGCACCCTTCACCGAGACACCCAGCCGCGCCAGCCTGTCGTAATCTTCAGGCACGCCATGATTGACGAAGACCAGCGGCGCGGTCACATCCCCGTCAATCGAGTAAGCGTTGTACGTGGGCAACTGCTCGCTTTGCTGGTTGGACGTGGGGTCGACCGCAACCGGTGGTTCCTGCAATTTCGCTTTGAATTGGGTGGGCTCAACCATTTCAACCAGCCGTTCTTTCGGCGTGGGAAACAGCACGCTGAAGGTTTCGATATGCGCGTCCCAGCCCCACTCTTTGAATTTTGAAAGTATCCACTCCGCATTCGCTTTGTCGTACACCGTGCCGACGTTGTGCGGATGAGCGCTCAGCCGTTGCATATAGGCCCGTTCGTTCGCAGGGCTGGGAATTGCGGCGAATTTTGTTTCCCATTGCCGCTCCGTGACGGAGTTCTCGTGCGTGAAACCCTGCAAGGGCGCCTCATCCGCTCCGGTCGAAAAAAGAAAAAATACCGCCAGTAAAATGACACCTGTTGCGTGACGTGCCATGTGCGCTCCTTCGTGCGTTTGTCAGCCAGCTTATACAGGAACCAAGCGGAGCAGGTTACAAGAAATCGGCGAGGAATGCCAAGTATTGCGGGAATCTTTTCCGTGGAGTCATCCTTACCGATTTACAGATTCGTTGAATCGTCAATCGCGATCCGGCGCGTGTCTTCCGCGACGTGCTCGAGATGAATGCGAACGATAGGCCATTCCGTGCGCAGCCTCAGACGATCCGGCCATTCGACGATTACGATCGCCTGTTCGGAGAACACGTCTTCGAGGCCAAGGGTCTCCAGATCGTGCAGATCGCTGATGCGATAAAGATCGACGTGGTAAACGCGAACGCCGCGATCATAGGTGTGCACGAGCGTGAAAGTCGGGCTGGTTACTTCCTCTTCGCGTGCAGCACCGATGCCGCTGACGATTCCTTTCGTCAGCGTGGTCTTCCCTGCTCCAAGATCCCCCGAGAGCAATACTAAAGCAGGCGGTTTAAGTCGCTCTCCTATTTCGCGCCCGCGAAGAATTGTTTCATCCGATGAATTCGTCAGAATCTCTCGGCTAGGCACGGCCGCACTCGCCATAGAACTGCTGGTAGGCGCGCGGAATCGCGCGGATCAAATCGGACGCCGTCAACGGAACCTCTCCAACCTCGGCCGCTGCGATGTCGCCCGCAAGACCGTGGAGGTAAACACCGAAGCAAAGCACGCTCGGCCAGTCGTACTCGACGAATTGCGCCGTCAGACCTGCGAGCATACCCGCGAGAACGTCGCCGGTACCGCCGGTAGCCATCCCAGGGTTTCCGGTGGAATTAATCCAGACGCGCCCATCCGGCGCCGCGATCACTGTCTGATGGCCTTTAAGAATTACGTGCGCGTTCCAATCGGCAGCCGCTTTTCGTGCCGTCTCGAATCGATGCGCCTGCACCTCATCGACCGAGCTGCCCAGCAGCCGTGCCATCTCACCAGGATGGGGCGTCATCGCAATCGCGCTTTTCGGATCCTTCAATTCAGCAGTGCGGCCGGCGAATGCATTCAACCCATCGGCGTCCAGAATGATTCTGATTCGCGACCGCATGCCTACGACGGTACGCACGAATTCTTGCGTTTCGGCATGCGTCGAAAGTCCCGGACCAATCGCCAGAGCGTTCTTGCGCTCGAACAGGTCGTCAAACTGATGATCTTTGAGGCATCGCGCCGAGACTGTGCCCGCGTCCGTCGCGGCGAGCGGCACGCTCATAATTTCCGGCGTGTGTGGGGCGATAAGAGGCTGAACCGGAGCGGGCGTGGCAACAGTTACCAGTCCTGCGCCTGCACGAAGAGCCGCCCAAGAAGCGAGCACCGCCGCGCCGCTCTTACCCACCGAGCCTGCAACGATCAGCGCGTGGCCATAATCGCCTTTGTTGCTGGCAGGCTGGCGCGCCAGAGCGAAGTCTTCGAACTCGCGCGCCTCAAGCCAGCGAACGTTCCCTTGTCCTACTTTCTCCACTAACTCCCGGGGAGATCCGATGTGCATCACGCAAAGTCGCCCCGCAAACGCGCTGCCGGCTGCGGAAATGAGCCCCGGCTTGGGAGCGGTGAACGCCACGGTATAATCGGCGCGAATTGCATCGCCGAGGCTCGCGCCTGCGTCAGCCGAGATACCGGAAGGAATATCCACCGCCACCACGCTGGAACCGGCTGGCCGTCGATTTACATCGTTGATGACCTGCTGCAGCAGGCCTTCAACGGGACCGCGAACGCCCGTACCGAGCAAAGCGTCCACAATAACGTCGCTCGAACCAAAAGCTATCTTCGATGCAGTCCATTGGCTGGAGTCGTGGACGACGTGCAGCTCGCCTGAAGAATTCTGCCAGCGCTGAAGAGTCGTCGCGCCATCGCGACGAAGTTCGTCCGGCGCGGCTAATAGATACACGGCTGGCTTTGCTCCCGCATCCAGCAAATGCCGCGCGACAACCAGCCCGTCTCCTCCATTGTTTCCCTTGCCGCAAAGAACAACGATCCGCCGCCGTAAAATGTTGGGAAATCGCTGCTGGATGAACTCCACAACGCTTTTCCCTGCATTCTCCATCAATGTCAAACTGGGAATGCCGTATCGCTCGGTTGTGAGCCGGTCCACTTCCCTCATTTCGGCGGCTGTAAGAATTTTCATGGCCGGATCTTCATGGCTGGATATTCACGGACGTTGCTGCGGATAACTCCGGGCGGGTGCTACAGCATCCATCCGCCGCTGACGTTCAGCGCCTGCCCGGTGATGTAATCGGCCTCGTCGGAAGCGAAGAATTTCACGGCCGCCGAAACATCGTCAGCAGAAGGCGGCCTCCCAATCGGAAACCTGGCGTCGCGCATTCGCCGCGCCTCCTCCGCGGTCAATTCTTTCTCGTCGACGTTCGAAGGGTTTATCACGTTCACGGTAATGCCATTCTTCGCCTCTTCGATGGCTAGAGAGCGCGAAAACGATACGACCGCCGCCTTGGCCGCGGCGTAAGCCGATATCGTGGCCTGTCCGAAGGCCCGCTCGGCTCCCACAGCTCCTAGATTGATGATCCGCCCCCAATGCTGGCGGCGCATCGCCGGAAGGACGGCCTTGCTGGCATAGAAAACGCTCAAGAGATTTGACCCAAAAACCTCCTCCCACTCCTTCGTGGAAGTTTCGGACACCGGCTTCCAATTAAACTCGCCCACGTTATTTACGAGAATATCGATCCGGCCAAAACGTTCGAGCACCTTGTCCGCAAGAAATTGCACCTTCTGCGCGTCGGTGGCGTCGGCCTCAACGGCAAAGCACTCCGCGCCGAGCGACTGCAACTGGCGCAACGCGTTCTGCGCGGCTGTTTTATTCGAACGATAGGAAAGGGCGATCCGCGCGCCTTCGCGCGCTAGCCCCAGCGCGATTCCTTTGCCGATCCCGCGCGTGCCGCCTGTGATAAGCGCTATGCGCTGGTTGAGAGGCACTTCACATCCCGCCTTTCGCGAACGTCAGTATAATAAACTTCATCCTTGCTCCGCTAATGGCTTCGCCGGGCTATCCCATGCGCGCAACGACGACCGTAATATCATCCGCTTGTTCGGCCGTGCCGGCCCATTGCTCGGCAGCCGCCACCAGAGTCTCGACGAGGCGGTCCGGCGCGAAATTTCGCAGCCGCATCACTTCATCCTTTAGGCGCTCAACCCCAAATTCTTCTCCGTACACATTTTCTGGCTCCGTCAGGCCGTCGCTAAACGCCACCAGCACGCTTCCCGGGGCGATCTTCAGCGTCCTTTGCGTGTAGGTACAATCCTCGAACAGGCCGACTACCGTGCCGCCTTCGTCGAGTTGCTCGCACCCGCTATCGGCGATGAGAAACGGCGGCAAATGGCCCGCGTTGGTGTACGTCAGCATCTTGCTCTGCGCGTCGTAGATTCCGTAGAAGAACGTTGCGTACCGGTCATCCGATGTGTTGAGGTAGAGGTACTTATTCAAGCGCGACACGAGTTCGGCAGTCCCGCCCGCGCCATCCATCATCGCCTGGCTGCGCAAAGAGGCTTGCAAGCTGGCCATCAATAGCGCCGCGAAAATTCCCTTCCCGCTGATGTCGGCCAGCGCAATTCCCACGCGGTTGGGGCCCAGCGGTAGAAAGTCATAATAATCGCCGCTCACCGTTCGCGCCGGCCTGCAAATCGCCGCGAGCTGCAAGCCCGGAAGAGAGGGTACCGTTTTCGGGAAAAGCTGTTCCTGCACCTCGCGGGCGATCGTGATTTCGTTTTCGAGGTGCTGTCGCTGCCGCTGCTCTTCGATCAGTTCGCCGACGGAACCCGTCATTTCGTTGAAAGAGTCGCCAAGGGAACCAAGCTGGTCGCGCTGGTGTACTCGCACGCGGTAGGTAAAATCGCCTCGTCGAACGTGGAGCGTCGCGTCGTACAAATCAGCGACGGCACTGGTGATCGTGCGGGTCAGCACGACGCCCGTGATGAGGGCTGCAATCTCAAAAATGAGGAAGATGACAGCTGCGATCAGCAGCAGGTCGATAAGAAAAGGCCCCACGGCGCCCACGGATGTGAAGAGGCTGCGATTGACCGCTGATGGGCGCAGAGCGAACGCGGCGAAGACGGGCGCATCCGCAGCCGCGGTTTGCGGTTCCGCATGCACCGCCTCGATTGTGGAAACACCCCGAACCCGGATATCCAGAAAATTCGCGGCCGGCGGCAGCGCCCGGCGGCGGCTGGCCACTTGCTCTCCCGGCACGTATGACTGTTTGTCAATCTTGATCGTGAGCTGAGAACCCGCTTTCCCGGGCACTGGCTGAAGAAGCATCAATTGGATGGCTCCGAGTTCAGCCGAGAATCCATCCAGGACAGCCGTCGTCAGAGGAGCAACCGTGAGAACCGCGATGGGTCCCGCAGGCCCGTCGCGACTCATCTCCGACGCGAAATACAGTTTGTTCTCGAACTCGATCAAGCCGGCGTACTCGCGGCCGTTCCCCGCTTTCAGCAGTGGTTTCCCCCGATTCAGGTACACGTCCAGGCCGGGCCACTCGCTCTTTGCCGCGTCGATCAGACTACTGACGCGCGGACGCGACAACAGCGATTCGGGGTCGGATGGGACTCCCTTCGCTTCTTCCGCTTCGATGGCGTTCGCAATCGACTCGCCCCTCGATGCCATCGTACTGATGCGCTGCTGCATGTCGTCCTGAATCAAGTGGGCGCCCAATTGGAGATAGAGCAGGTACGAACCTACTCCAACCATCGTCAGCAACAGAATGACCGGCACAACCGCGATAAATACATAAGCAACGATCAGCCGGTTGCGCAGCGGCCACATGAAATCATGGCGAACCCACGGGATGAGGCGAATCACAGAGTAGATGACCGCAGCCACGCACAGCAGCCCGAGCGCCCAGAGGTACGAAAGCTGAACCGAGTATGCGGACGCGATTCGCGCTACGACGTAGAGGAGCACGATGGCAAACGCGATCCGATCGAGCAGCGAGGTTCGCCGGAGAAAAATAAGCAGACGCCTTGGTTCGAATCGGTTCATTGAAAGGAAACCGCGCCGGTGAGCGATCCCGAGGGACGACGCTCCGTTCGCTTCCACCTTGGCTGCGATTCGCCTCGGCGCGAACTTGGATTATTCCACGAAACCTTCCCGTGCGGCTGCATTGCGGCGAACGTTGCTGTGCTTGCGTCCGTAGAAGACGTAAATCACCAGGCCGATCGCCAGCCAGATGAGCAACCTCCACCACGTCTTAGCGGGAAGGCTAAGCATTGCAGCCAGGGAGGTAACAATACCCAGAATCGGAATTAGCGGAACCAGGGGCGTTTTGAACGGCCTTGGCAGGTCGGGCCGTTTCCGACGCAAGACCCAAACCCCCGCGCAAACGATCACGAACGCCAAGAGCGTGCCAATGTTTACGAGAACAGCCAGGTCGCCGATTGGAATTAGAGATGCGAAGAACGCCACGCAAACCCCGACCACGATTGAAGTGATCCAGGGCGTTCGGAATCGCTTGTGGATCGCGCCCGCCCATTTCGGCAATAGGCCATCCCGCGACATCGAGTAAAACACGCGCGATTGCCCAAGCAGCATCACCAGCATCACGCTGCCGAGCCCTGCGATCGCACCCGCTTTCACTAGGAGGCTGCCCCACCGCACGCCGGTTGCATCGATTCCAATCGCGACCGGATCGGCAACATTCAGATCTCGAAAATTCACCACGGCCGTCAGCAACCCCGAAACCAGAATGTAAAGGACCGTGCAAATGACCAACGAGCCGAGAATGCCGATGGGCATATCCCTCTGTGGATTTTTTGCTTCCTGCGCGGCGGTAGAAACCGCGTCAAATCCGATATAGGCAAAGAAAATCACGGCCGCGCCGCGAGCCACGCCAGACCAACCGTAATCGCCGAAGTGGCCAGTGTTCGCCGGAATGAATGGATGCCAGTTCGCGGAGGCCAAGGTGGGATGGTGCATCACGAACATTCCCGCGATGCCGATAAACACCAGCACGATCGCCACCTTCACGATCACAATACCCGAGTTGAAGTCTGCCGACTCCTTCACGCCGATCACCAGCACAACCGTCACCAGCGCGATAGCCACAAACGCCACTAAGTCGAACACTCCGGTACCGTGGGGCAGACTGGCCGGATTCACGCCTGCGGCAGCCAAACTCCGCTGCACGGTATCCGCCGCCACCCAGTGCCCTTTGTACAGAAGCATCGCAGTCCCGGGCGTGGTAATCCATTTTGGGTTGATGTGAAAACCCAGGTCTTCGATGAAGCTGACAAAGTAACCACTCCATCCGGACGCGACCGTCGCCGCTCCGAAGGCATATTCCAGAATCAAATCCCAGCCGATAATCCAGGCGAAGATTTCGCCCAGGGTCGCATATCCGTAAGTGTATGCCGATCCGGAAATCGGGATGAGCGACGCAAATTCCGCGTAACAAAGTCCGGCGAAGGCGCAGATGATACCGGACAAAATGAAAGAGACCACAATGGCGGGCCCCGCGCTCGTTGCGGCGGCCTGGCCGGTAAGCACGAAAATCCCAGCGCCGATGATCGCGCCGATACCCAGCGTGATTAAATTCA
Source organism: Candidatus Acidiferrales bacterium (assembly GCA_050747005.1). GTDB lineage: Bacteria > Acidobacteriota > Terriglobia > Acidiferrales > UBA7541 > Palsa-295. Next base: position 214,268 of record JBOGNE010000081.1, on the reverse strand, counting down.
GAGGCCCCAACGCGCGGCGGAGCGAGCCTTCGCCCGTCTCCTTCGACTCTTCCATGATTACGCTTAACGGCTTGGTGGCAAACAGCGGATTCGCCATTCATCGCCTCCCGTGGTTTCCCGCCGGCCGCAATGAGCCAGCGCCCACGATTTTAATCGGTCGCGCTTCGAGACGCATACCGCCAGATCGCATACACTGGAACGCCCAGCACCACGATGATCAAGCCCGGCCAGGTATTTTGCGGCTTATACCTGAGCAACTGAACCTCGATGAAAACTGCCATCAATAAATAAAGGCCCGGTAGCACAGGATACCCGAAAGCCCGGTACGGCCGCTCCATATCTGGCCGTTTCACGCGCAGTACGAAAAGGCCGCTGAACGTGAGGATGTAGAAAATCAGCACCGCGAATATCAAAAAGTCGAGCAACTGATTGTACGTGCCCGAAAGGCAGAGAACCGACGCCCAAATGCATTGCACGATCAGCGCCGCGCTTGGCGCATGGTGGCGATTGACGTTTCCCGCGCTGCGAAAAAATAGCTTGTCCTTGGCCATCGCGTAATAAATCCGCGCGCCGGAAAGAATCAGGCCGTTATTGCAGCCAAAGCCGGAGATCAGAATTGCGATGGCCATCACGATTGCAGCCATCGGCCCGATGATTACTTCCACGGCTGCCGTCGCCACGCGGCTATCCGATGCAAACTCAATTCCGCGAGAGAGCGCCGTCGGCCCATTGGCAATACCCGAAATCGGCAAAACGTTCAGGTACGCCACGTTTGCCAGCACGTAAAGCGCAACCACAATTCCGGCACCCATGGCGAGCGAAAGCGGCAGGTTCCGCCTCGGGTTTTTCACTTCCGCGGCGGTAAACGTGATGTTATTCCACGCATCCATGGCAAAGAGCGAGCCGACCATGGCCACGCCTACCAGCGTGAGCGTTCCGATCGACCATACCGGATGATCCGGCGGGTAGGGATGCTGAAGCCACAATCCGGCGTTGCGCCAGAAATTTGTAAAATTCACGGCATGCGCCAGGGCGGTTGAGAACCACAACCCGAGAATCACGAGGGCGGCCAGCGAACCGATTTTCGTGACCGTAAAGATGTTCTGCACGATCTTGCCCAGCCGCAAGCCGCGCGTATTGATCCACGTCAGAAGAATAATCGAGAGAATGCCCAGAAGATTCTGACGGTTCAGCCCGATGCTGTAAGGCCCGAGGATGCCGAACCACGGGTGCCAAGGTCCAAACGTTCCAATCCTCCAAATCCATGCTTCCGCTGAAAACCACGGAACCATAACCGCCGTGAATTTTGCAAACGCTATGGCAACGGCAGCAATCGTCGCCGTCTGGATAACCAGAAGCATCGTCCAGCCATACAGGAAACCGCATAGCGGCCCCAGCGACTCGCGCAGGTAAACGTACTGCCCTCCGGCGTGCGGCATCGCCGCGGCAAGCTCTCCATAAGTCAGAGCCCCAATCAGCGTCATCACGCCGGACGCCAGCCACACGACCAAAAGCAAACCGGGGCTTTTCACCTGATGGGCAATATCCGCGGAAACGATGAAAATACCCGAGCCGATCATCGATCCCGCGACGATCATCGTCGAATCGAAAAGGCCCAGGCTCTTGACGAGCCCGGTCCCTTCGCCCGCCGCAGTCATCGTTTCGGCTGCCTCAGCTCGTTCGGCCACGCTGCCTCAGACCTCAGTTTCGCGTCGCAAAGACGCGTTCAGCGATGCTCAGGTATTCGCGGGCGCGCTGCCCCGGATCGCTCGCTCCCGATAGATCGCGGACGACAGCCACTGAATCCGCGCCCGCCCGAAAAATCTGTTCGGCGGACTCTACTGTGATGCCGCCTATTGCCACAAGAGGTTTCTGCGTCAGCGCGCGTGCCGCACGCACCAATTCAACCCCCACGACGGGATCGGGATTCTCTTTTGTGCATGTCGGAAAGACCGGCCCTACGGCTATATAGTCCGCCGAAGTGCGCGCCGCCGCCCGCAATTGCTCCAGGCTGTGTGTCGAAACCCCTACCCACAGGCTCGCGCTGCAGATTTTGCGCGCGTCTTCGACTGGCAGGTCATCCTGCCCCACGTGAACCCCTCCCGCCCCCGCCAGCAAAGCGATATCCGGGCGGTCGTTCACGATCACGCGAACGCCGCGAGCATCGAGGCGTTCGATTAGACTTCGTGAGCGCTCGTAAATAAATCGGGAGGATAAATGCTTGCCGCGGAGTTGTACGAGCCGGACTCCGGCATCCGCCAGTTCGCCGGAAAGAAATACGTGCTGTTCGCCGCTGCCGGTCACATCGAGAATCGCGTAAAGGGCTGGGAAGGGATGCCGCATCCGGCTATTTCGCTTCCGCGGCGAACAGACGCTCCAGGAAGTGGGTGTCGAACTTCCCGGCCGCAAAATCCGGATCGGCGAGGATTTTCTTGTGCAATGGGATCGTTGTCTTGATGCCTTCCACCACAAATCCCTCGAGAGCGCTGCGCATGCGCGCGATGGCTTCAGCGCGGTCGTGCCCGTGAGCGATCAGCTTGGCAATGAGCGAGTCGTAGTAGGGCGGGACAACCGCATCGGAATAGCACGCTGTATCCACGCGGATCCCGGGACCACCCGGAACGCGAAAAGCCGTGATTCGGCCAGCCGAAGGCGTAAACGTTTGCGGATCCTCCGCGTTGATGCGGCACTCGATCGCGTGGCCCGAAGATTTAACGGCGCCCACAACCTCGTCGAGCTTTTCGCCCGCCGCGATTCGAATCTGCGACTTGACGAGGTCCACTCCCGTCACCATCTCCGTCACCGGATGCTCCACCTGAATGCGGGCGTTCATTTCGATGAAATAAAGTTTGCCGGACTCTTCCCGCAGAAACTCCACCGTGCCGGCGCCGTAATAGCCGATCTTGCGAAGCGCTTCGACAACTTGCTTGCCGAGGCGCTGCCGCGTGGCGTTGTCGATCCCCATAGAAGGCGATTCTTCGAGCACCTTCTGATGGCGCCGCTGAATCGAACATTCGCGCTCGCCGAGGTGAATCACGCTTCCCTGCTTATCACCGAGGACCTGGAATTCGATGTGCCGCGGCCGCTCGACCAGTTTCTCCATGTAAACGCTGGCGCTGCCAAACGCCTGCTCGGCTTCGGTCCTCGCCGTTTGAAATGCTGGGATCAGTTCGCGGCTGGCATGCACCACGCGCATCCCGCGGCCCCCGCCGCCTTCCGCGGCCTTAATCATCAGCGGGTAGCCGATCTCCGTTGCAATTCTCTTCGCGCTCTCTTCATCGGGCACCACGCCTGGGCTGCCGGGAATAATCGGAAGGCCCGCATCGCGCATCTCTCGCCGGGCGCGATCCTTCTCGCCCATCAGCCGGATGACGTCAGCCGACGGCCCGATAAACGTGATGCGCGACGCCTCGCACACCTCCGCGAAATTGGCGTTTTCCGACAGGAAGCCGTATCCGGGATGAATCGCATCCACGTTTGCAATCTCCGCAGCGCTGATCACGTGCGGAATATTTAGATAGCTTTCGCTGCTTCGGGCCGGCCCGATGCAGATGGCTTCATCGGCGAAGCGCACGTGCAAGGAATTGCGATCCGGTTCCGAGTACACCGCGACGGTTTGGATGCCGAGTTCCTTGCAGGCGCCGAGAATTCGAAGAGCGATTTCCCCGCGGTTGGCAATCAGGATTTTGCGGAACATTTTGTCCGAAGCAAGAGGGATTATTTCTTTCGTTGCGGATGGATTCCGAAAAGCGGCTCGCCGTATTCCACAGGCTGGCCGTTTTCGACGAAGATCCGCACCACTTCACCCGCAACGTCGGCTTCAATTTCATTCATCAATTTCATCGCTTCGATGATGCAGAGCACCTGCCCCGCTTCCACCTTCGCGCCCGCGCTAACGAACGGCCCTGCACCCGGAGTCGGCGAGGCATAAAACGTTCCCACGATTGGAGATTTCACGATGTGCAGATCGTCGCTTCGCCCCTGGTCCGCGGTCGCGTCGCGCCCACCGCTCGTCGCCGTAGCCGAGCCGGGCGTTCCATGGGCTGCCGGCGCGCCCGCGACCACGATTTCTGGTGCCAGCATCGGGCGGTAGGAGCCTTGCGGTGCGGGTAACGAAGGCTTCCTCAAGCGAATGTGCATGCCTTCTCGCTCGTACTCAAATTCCTCGAGTCCGTGCGTATTCATGAATTCGAGCAAACGCTCTATTTGTGGGAGATCGATTCCGCTTGTCTTGCTGGCTTCGGCTGGTTTCGGTTTCTTCGGCATTTAGAGTTCGAGAAATTCCCTGGCAGCTTTCGTGAGATTGACGGCGCCCCGAGCAGTCACGACCACCTCGTCTTCGATCCGGATGCCGCCTACGCCTTCGATATAGACGCCCGGCTCGACCGTGACGACCATTCCCTCTTCCAGTACGGCCCGATCGTCCCGCCCAAGTCGAGGCACTTCGTGCACCTCGATGCCCAGCCCGTGACCGGTACTATGAGTGAAAAAACGCGCCAAGCCATGCTTCTTCAGGACCTGCCGCGCTGCCCGATCGATAGCAGCGGCGCTCACACCGGGCCGGATGGCTGTTTTGGCGGCTTCCTGAGCCTCCGCGACCGCCCCGTACATCCTGCGGACCTTGTCTGGAGCGCGCCCCACGAACACAGTCCGCGTCATATCGCTGCAATAGCCGTGCAGTATAGCACCCTGGTCCAGCACGACCAATTCGTTTTTCCCGATGGCTTTGGACGACGGGCGCGCATGAGCCCAAGCCGACCGTGGTCCCGATGCCACAATTGATTCGAACGATGGTCCGCTCGCTCCCCGCTGCTTCATCGCGTATTCGATTTCCGCCGCCAGCGAAAGCTCCGTGATTCCCAGAGCTATGCGCGGAAGCACGAAATGGAACACTTCGCTTATAAGCCTTGCCGCGTTCGCCATTAAAGCCAGTTCCGAGCCATCTTTGATCGACCGGAGCCTTTCGACCAAGCCCGGCGCGTCCACCCATCGCACGCTGCCCCCCGCCGCTGCGTCCAGCGCCCGTTTCTGGGCTACGGTCACGTGGGGAGGTGCATAGGCTACCCGAATTCGTCTCCGGCACTTCTTGAGGCTTTGTCCGGCCGCTTTGAGCAACCCGCCTTTCGCGATGTTGACCTTTACGCCCGAGTCCGCCACTTCCTCGATCGCCTGGAACGTATACCGGCTGTCGGTGAAAAGTGTAACCCGCGAAGGCTCGACGAGCAGAAGGCCGGCGCTTCCGGAAAATCCGCACAGGTATTGGATATTGGGAAGATGGAAAACGAGGAGGGAGTCCGCGCCTGCTTTAGAAAGCAAAAGCCGGAGCCGGTCGATCCGGCTCCGGCTTTTGGATTGGTGTATCGATTCTTCCGTCACGTCGAAAGGCCGCTAGCGCCTCGCGATGCCGCCCTAGCTCGGCAGAATTCGCGGGGTCAGGAAGAACAGAAGCTCCTGCGACTGCGAGTTCACGGTCGTGTGCTTGAACAGGTTGCCGATGAGGGGCAGGCTGCCGAAGAGAGGCACCTGCTGCACGTCAGTTCGCTGCTGCGACACGATGATCCCGCCAATCACGACCGTTCCACCGTCATTGATCAGAACTTTCGTCTCGGCAGCCTGCGTGTCGATGGCAGGAATGCCCTGGACGCGTGGAATCGCCTGGTCGATCTGGTCGTTCTTCACTTGAACGTCCATGAACACGGTGCCGTCCGCCGTGATCTGGGGAGTGACGTCCAGTTCGAGGACTGCGTCAACGTACTGCACCGAGATCGTGTTGTTGATGATGGTTTGCACCGGAATACGAGTGCCCTGCTTCACGGTCGCTTTCTGGTTGTTCTGCGTGATCACCTTCGGCTTCGACAGCAGCTTGCCCACGCCACGGTCTTCCGCCGCGCTGATCACAAAGTCCAGCGCGAAATTGTCCGAGGTGAACAAGTATTGGAGGGCGCTCGTCGCCACCGAAGCACCCAGGTTTGTATTCAACGGTATCGGAACGGCGCCTGTGGGCGCCGAGCCACCGCCCGAACTTACGAAGATCGGCGGAGGAGGAGGACCAAACGCCGTCGGACTGGATCCAACGGACGGGGCTCCCCCGACAGCCTGGAAGTTATGTGCGCTGGCAGCGCCGATGGCGAACCCGAACTGAGTTCCAATTTCCCGAGCGAAGTTGCGGTTTGCCGCCACCACTCGCGCCTCGATCTCCACCTGCTGCGACTTGCGATCGAGCTGGCGGATGAGGTTATCAATCACTGGCAGCACGCTCGGAATATCTCGAATGATCAAAGTATTCGATCGGCTATCCGACAGCACATCTCCGCGGGACGACAGAAATTTCTTGACGGTGGGAACGAGATCGTCCGACTTTGCATAGCTCAAGACGCGCGTAGTCGTGACCACGTCCGCCGCTTCGGCCTGCGCCTTCGCGAGATCTCGGCTCTCTTCCGCTTCTTTCTTTAGCGTCTCTTTCGTGGCGACGCGCAGCACGTTGCCATCAAGTTGTTCGCCGAGATCGTTGTTGTGCAGGACGATATCCAGCGCCTGGTCCCACGGCACGTCATCGAGCACGATCGTCAGCGTGCCCTTGACGTTCGGATCCAACACCACGTTCAGACCGCTGATCTCGTGAATCAATCGGAAAAAGTCCCGAAGATCCACATCCTTCAAATTCACGGAAATCGGCTCGCCGGTGTATTTTCCCGTCGGCGCCGCCGCGGGTTGTTGCTGCGGAATAGCTTGGTCCGCTGGCACCGCAGGCGCCAATTCTGGCGCTGCTGAAGCGTTGGAGACGCTTGGCGGCACCGGAAAGGTCGCAACCACTTCCGCCGCTTTTGGCTGTTCCGTTTCAGCGGGAACTGCCAGAGCGACCGTGCGCTGAGTTAGCGTGGCAGGCAGTGTGGCGGCCGGAGCTGGGACGGAGGAATTCGACGCATTCGTAGCGGAAGTGGCCTCTTCCGCTGCACGCGCCGGCGCTGCCGCCTTTGTGGTTGTCAAATTCGACGGAGCACCCGACGGATCGGAATTCACGTTGCCGCGCGTGGCGGCGGGAGGCGCGAATGCCACCGTTAGAGCGTTGCCCACTGCGTTAATGTTGTAGTGCGCCGGCTGCCGCAGATCGATGACCATGCGCGAAACTCCCGGCTTGTATTGAGCCAGGCGAATCTCGCGAACGGGATCCAGGTTGCTAGCGATGCGCTTGGTCGAAGTCTTCAGGTGCGCACCCGAAAAATCCAGCACCAGGCGATCCGGGTTCTCGAGGCGAATCACGTGATACGCCAGACGGCCCGAAGCAAGGACGTTTACGTCAGTCTCATCGCCGTCCTGCGCCAGGCTGACTTGCTCGATCGCTTCCAGAGCCGATCCTCGGGCGATTGTCTCATCGGACTTCGCCGCAACGGGTCTTACGGCGGCCGCGGAAGGAACCGACGACGCGTCGTTAGTCCGTGACACCAACAGCGTCAGTTCCTGATTATCTTTCCGCTCTAGGCGTGGCTCCACGCCCTGGCTCAGGAGAATCTCCAGGCGCACAACTGGCTTCTGCCCGGACGAATACGAGAGCTCGCGGTAGCTCTTCACCAGCTCGGAGGGCACGATGCGCGCTCCCGCTGGATCCGCCGCCGACACGCCGCTCAGGTCGAGAATATAGAGGCTCTCGCTCGGGCGATACGTGGTGTACTCAAACGGGCCGTTCGCCTGAGCTTCCAGCGAAACAGTGTCGCCCTTCACCACGGCCTTCACGTGAACGCTCGGCTGATCGGCGGCCGGCGCTCCGCTTGCTAAAATCAGGCTTGCCGCTACCAGCGCTGCCAGCCCCCACGCCCTCTGCATGATCCTCATTGCTGCTCTCCTGCGCTCGCGTAGATTCGTTTCGTCACTTCGCGCTCTACTGACTTCCCGAATGCGTCTTTTGAAACTTCCCGGAACGTCACTCCGTCCAGACCTATCTTTTCCACCGAACCGTCGTACAGGCGGTCACCTTCCCGGATGAAATACACGCGTTGTTCGGGATTTGAAACCACGGCGATCATTCCGTTTCCGGAGCGGACTGTGCCATCGACCTTCACAGTCGCCACCACCAGGCCCGCCTTCCCCGGCGGAAGATTCTGCGTTCCGCCGCCCGCTTTCTTCCCGTAAACCAGCGGCAGGAACGGGTCACGCCTGGCCGCAGCGGACTCCTTCTTTTCGGCCGGCGAAGACGCGTCGGAAGACACATCAGCCTTCGCGGCGGGCTCCGCAGCCTTGCTCGAAGCGGCCCGGGCCCTCTTTGCCAGCCTCTTGGCCGCAGCGCCCTGGGCTTGCTGCGCCCATCCGCCAGCCGCCAGAACTAGAGAGGCCGCCAGAACTACGATTAGGTTTGCCGATGCCTTAGCCAGTTTCATTGTCATCGCCCTACCGTCTTGCCGGGGCGGCAGCAGTCTTTGTTTGCGCCACCGGCTGCTCCGCCGATTTCGTGAAAAACGTAGTCATAGTAAACGTCCCGGTTACCGATGTTCCCGGCGCGGTGCGAAACTTCGGCGCGCCGTTCCCGGAATTTGCACTGGTTAGCTTCAAATCGCTCACGTTGATGATTCGCGACAGCCGCCCCAGCCGCGAGAAGAAATCGAGCACCGAGTAGTACGGACCGTCCGCTTCGACTTCAAAGGGCATTTCGAAGTAGTAAGGCTTTGATACCGTGCCTTTCGCCGTCAGCCGGCGTACGATGACTCCCGAACTTACGGCTGCGCCCTGCACCATCAAAATGAATTGGTCGGTTTGCTTCTCTTCCGGCACGATTGTTTGCAACGTCGCAAGCTGCTTCTGTAGAGCATCCATATCCGACTGAAGTTCGGCGCGCCGTTCCTTGTAAACGCGAAGGCTAGCCACTTCGGTTTCCAACGGCTTTAATTGGTTTTGAGCGGCTTGCAGTTGGGTGCGAATGTTCGCGACCGGCGACATCGGCAGATAAAATCCCAACGCGATCAACACAAACGCCAAGCCGACGTATAACACTGCCTGCAGCGGCCAGGGCCAATCTCGAAATCCGGTAGGCATCGCTAGCTCCTTCCCTTAGCCGCGGGTTGTGGCATCGAATTGGCCGCACCGGCAGTTCGAGCCTGAGGCTGCGCCGCGGGAGCCTGCTGACTGATACCGGCGGTGATTGAGAATCCAAATGTCTCAACGCCTTTGGACACGTCGTTTTCTTTCGCTTCTTTGATCTCGATCTGATCGAAATACCCCGAGCGCTTGAGCTGCGTCAGAAAATTGGCCACCGCATTGATCGATCCGGCTTCCCCTTCAATATCGACGGAATTCCCGGTTTCCGTTAATCCCGTGAGCCAAAGCTGATCGACGCGCACAACGGTGTTCGCCACTTGCTGAAGCAATTCCTGCGCCCCCGTCCGGTTTCGCTGCAACGTCTCGATCACGTCGATCCTTTGCTGGAGAACGGCCTTCTGGCTCTCAAATTGATCGACTTCCTGCTTCACTTGCATTAACGCCGTCTTCTCGTTTCTCAATGCCACGATTCTTGCGTTGGTCTTATCCAACTCGTTCTTTTGTTGGTAGTAGGTGATGCCCAAAACCACTGCCGCCACGCCGATCGCCACCAGCAGAAAAACAATTTGAACGGTCGCCTCCAGCGGTACGGCCTTCTTGGCGGCCTTCGGACGGGACTGCCCCAGCAAATTGATGCGGATCATGGCGTGTCAAAGCTCCTCAGCGCCAGGCCCACAGCGATCGCCAGGCGCGGCGCCAGCTCGCGAATCTGGTTCTCATCGTGACGCCCAGGATTGATTGCAATTTTTCGGAAGGGATAAAGCTCCTCCACCGGCATCGCAAACTCTTCTTTCAGCAAGTCGAGCAAACCGGGAACGCGCGCGCTGCCGCCCGCGACGTAAATCCGGCGGATGTTCTCGCCGCTCGCCGTGGCACGGAAGAAGTCAAAGGTTTTCTGTATTTCCAGAATCAGAATGTCGGAAACGGACCGGAGTATTCCAGACCGCTGCTCTTCGCTCACGCCCGGTAGCGTCCCGCCCATCTTGAGCTTTTCGGCGTCTTCAAAGCTAAGGTCCAGTTCTTTCTGCAGGGCGTCCGTATACTGGTTGCCGCCCACCGAAACGTCGCGCGTGAAAAGCGGCGTCCACCCGCGAACGATGTTGATGTTCATCACGCTCGCGCCGACGTTCAGCAGCGCAACAACCTGGGACGGATCGGGGTCGTAATTCACCTCGAAGCAGTTCTGCAGGGCGAAGGCGTCGATATCCACGATCACTGGCGTCTTGCCCGCCTGCGCCAGCACGTTGGTGTGATTGAGAATCTTGTCCTTCTTGACCGCCACCAGCAGCACATCCATCTGGTTCTCGGTCGCTTCCAGAAGTTGGTGACTGAGGTTCACGTCCGCGATGTCGAACGGAATGTGCTGGCTCGCTTCCGCCTGCACCCGGTCGAACAGCTCCTCTTCGGTCATCAGCGGCATGCTGACCCGCTTTACGATCACCGAGTGACCGGAAACTGACGTGGCCACATCCTTCGCCTTGATCTTCTGGCCATCAAAGATCGATACAATCTTTTCGGCCACCGACGGGGCGTCCATTATGGCGCCGTCCACCACTGTGTCCTGGGTCAGAGCTTCCTGACCGTAGCTCACCAGTTCATACCCGGTCTTAGTCTTTTTCAATTCGACTGCTTTGACCGAGCTCGAACCGATATCCAGGCCAACTAAAGATTTTGCTTTCCCCAGATTGAACATCGTGCGGCCTCTCACTCCTCACGCGTCCGCTCTCGAGCGGTTCCGCCCTTGGTTGCTTGCCCGGCTGTTTCCGAGAGAGAACTCTGAAACTTCGACTGCTCTACGTACCCCCGACCCCGGTCGAGGCGGCTTCTAGGCTCACGAGGACCGTAGTACTGATACGCCCGGTACGTTCCTCTTGCTCCGTTTATTACATCCGTGACTCAGAGTGTCAATCAACTTGTTGACTTGGTGTGCTGTTGGTAAAACCTAGGCTGGAAGTACAGGTGAGGCGAAAGGTACAGGCGGAAGTACAGGATCAGACTCTCCGAAACTGCTGAAGGCAGGGCGATTCCCGTTCCAAAACCCCGTTATTCTTGCTTCGCCTGCTATTTACTTTTTCTTCGGGTCGCCCATTTTTAATTGCCGCCAAATCGCGTCCGCGCGCTTTTTTGTCGCATCGTCCATCCGTATTTCGTCCGGCCACCGGCCGGTGAAACCTTCTTCCGGAAATTTGCGCGTCGCATCGATGCCCATCTTCGATCCGAAATCCTGGCGGCGCGCCGCGTGATCGAGTGTGTCCACCGGACCTAGAACGAATTGAATGTCGCGCTCCGGATCGATCGCGCATAGCGCCTTCCACGCCACTTCCCTGGAATCCTGCACGTTCACGTCGTGATCCACCACCACGACTACCTTCGTGAACATCGCCTGCCCCAGCGACCAAATCGCATTCATTATCTTCCGCGCCTGTCCCGGATAACTCTTGCGAATCGCCACGATCATCAGATTTTGAAAAATGCCCTCGGCGGGCATGGCCACGTCCACGATCTCCGGATACTGCATTTTCATAACTGGGAGAAAGATCCGCTCGATGGCGTGGCCGATGAAATAGTCTTCCTGAGGAGGGGGACCTACGATCGTCGTGAGGTACAGCGGTTCCTTGCGGTGCGTTATGCAGGTCACGTGAAAAACGGGAAACTGCCCTTCGAGCGAATAAAAACCCGTGTGATCGCCGAAGGGCCCCTCGGTTCGGAGTTCGCCGATTTCGACATAGCCTTCCAGCACGATTTCCGCATTCGCCGGCACCTCTAGTTCCACGGTCTTGCACGCAACCAGTTCCACCGGATCGCGCCGCAGGAATCCCGCAAACAGGAATTCATCCATATCCGGAGGCACGGGCAATATCCCGGACATGGCAGTCGCGGGATCCGCGCCAATAGCCACCGCGACTTCGAGCTTTCCGTCGCGATTCTTCTCTTTTGCGCTCCGATAGTGATCCGCTCCGTGCTTCTGCGTCTGCCAGTGCATCCCCGTGGTGCGGTCGTCGAATACCTGCATCCGGTACGTGCCAACGTTGCGCTTCCCCGTCTCCGGATTTTTCGTGATCACCATCGGCCACGTGATGTATCGCCCGCCATCCTGCGGCCAACACTGCAGGATCGGAAAATCAAAGAGAGAAAATCCCTCGGTACGCACTACTTCCTGGCATTCGCCGCTCCGGACGCTTTTCGGAAAAAACGATCCGATCTCCGCGAGCTTCGGCAAAAGTTTGAGCTTTTCCAGAATTCCCTGCGGCGACTGGACGTCAATAAACGAGCGTACGCGGCCGGCAATCTCATCAAGCGATTCCACTTCGAGCGCCAGATTCATGCGCCGCTCGCTGCCGATCAGGTTCGTCACCACCGGAATCCGCGGTCCCTTGGGGCGCTCGAAAAACAGGGCCGGGCCGCCCGCCTTAACGCTCCGGTCTGTAATCTCGGTTATCTCCAGCACTGGATCGGTTTCCGCGGTGACGCGGATCAGTTCGTCATTCTTCTCCAACTTACGCACGAAATCCCGCAAATCTCGATACGCCACTTCGCCTCCCTGGGCTCGAAGGGCCCAATTCTCCCCGCCGGAAAGACACTCTAACACGGGCGCTCTCACAGTCCGAATGCACGAGTTACCTCGCGAGTGGTACGATATCGCGCGGCCGCAAGTCGTAACCAAATTGGTTCGGAATGCGTCTTTATTGTATAGGGAGCCCCAGCCCAATGCGGACTTCATGCGAATGGTCTGGAATCATTCCCGCGAAAGTGGAGTTCAATGCCCTTACGAGAATCCTACGCGCTACACAAGAAGGCATACATCGGCGCCATCTGTTTGCTCGTCATCCTGATCGGCATTTATTACTACCGAAGCCGTCCCAAAGAGCCTACCTACACGACGGCTCCAGTCCGCCGCGGTGATATTCACGCCACCGTCCAGGCGACCGGCACAATTAATCCCCTGACCACCGTTCCTGTCGGCTCCTACGTCTCGGGCACGGTCAAGTACATCTTCGCGGATTTCAATACCCGCGTTCGTAACGGACAGGTCCTCGCGCAAATCGATCCCGCGATTTACGAAGCCCAGGTCACGACCGCGCGCGGCAATCTGGAAAATGCCAAGAGCAATCTGACCACGCTCCAGGCAAACATCGACGTGGATTCCGCAAACCTCGCCAAAGCCAAGGCCAACTTGGCCTACGAAAGCGCCACCGCAAAGCGCCAGCAGGACCTATTTACGGCGGGCATCGTTTCGCAGGACGCCAACCAACTGTCTCAGTCAACCATGGGGCAGGCGCAAGCCGATGTGAATTCCGCGGCGGCCAGCGTCGAGCAGGCCAAGGCTCAACTCGCGCAAGCCCGATCGCAAGTAGTCTCGATGGACGGAAACCTTAAAGCCGCGGAGACCAGCCTCAAGTACACCACCATCGTTTCGCCGATCGATGGCACCGTCGTGGCGCGCAACATCGACGTGGGCCAATCCGTGGCCGCTTCCCTTCAAGCGCCCAACGTTTTCACCATCGCACAGGACCTGACGCGCATGCAGGTTTACGCGAAAACGGACGAATCGGACACGGGCAATATTCGGGTCGGCACTGACGTGACGTTCCAGGTGGACGCCTTCCCTTCTCAGCTTTTTCACGGACGCGTCAGCGCCGTCCGCCTGGACGCAACTACCGTGCAGAACGTCGTCACCTACGACACGGTCATCGACTTTGACAATCCCGACGAAAAGCTTCTGCCGGGAGAAACAGCGTATGTCACGATTCCCACCGGTTCCGTGACCAACGTTGTCGAGATACCCAATTCCGCGCTTAGCTTTAATCCAGACATGCCGCGAACCGACATTGATGCCCTGCTCAAGCAGTACAATATCTCCAAAGAGGCTTCCGCCACTCATCTTGGCGGCTGGCAGTTGGTCTGGAAAATCGGTGCGGAGAAAAAGCCGATTCCGGTGGCCGTCCGCTGCGGAATTACTGATTTTAATGACACACAGTTGCTCGAAGGCGACGTACGCGAAGGCGATGCTTTGATTACAGCACAGATCAACCAGGGCAATTCCTCGGCGCAAAAAGCGCCGGGGGTTGGCGGCGCACGGAGGTAGTTCGCGCATGAATCTTTCCGAAGTGATCCGTGTGGCGCTCAGGGCGCTCGCGCGGAACAAAATGCGGACCATCCTTACGATGCTGGGAATCATAATCGGCGTCGGCGCCGTAATTTGCACGGTCGCGATCGGTCAAGGCGCGAGTCAGCAAGTACAGGATCAGATTCAGAATCTCGGCGACAACATGATTTATATCGCTGCCGGAAGCGTCACCACCAATGGTGTCCGCATGGGAAGCCAGGCCACCAAAACCCTCACGGTACTTGACGCCGAGGCCATCCAGCAGCACGTTCCCGCCGTCGCGCTAGTTTCCCCCGGCGTTAGTTCGAACGTTCAAATCGTCAACGGAAATCAGAATTGGTACACGCACGCAAGCGGCGTCGGACCAGACTATTTCCAGATTCGCAAATGGCCGATGATGCGGGGCAGCAGCTTTTCACAGCGTGACGTGGATGTTGCCTCCGATGTTTGTCTCATCGGAAAGACGGTCTCCGACGAGCTTTTCGGCGATCAGGACCCCGTCGGCCAGGAAGTCCGGGTTCAGAACATTCCGTTTCGCATTCTGGGAGAATTAGCCGTTAAGGGACAGTCCACATGGGGTTCCGATCAGGACGACACGCTGATCATGCCCTACACCACCATCCAGAAAAAAATTGCGGGCATTGATTGGCTGCAGTACATCATGGTGTCTGCTACATCGCAAAACGAGATTCCCGTCGCCGAGCAGCAAATCTCGGCTCTGCTTCGGCAGCGCCATCACCTGCGGCCGGAAGAAGCCGATGATTTCATCCTTCGCAGCCCCACCGAGCTCGCCGACACAGCTGCCGGAACGTCGAGAATTCTCACGCTGCTTCTTGCCAGCATTGCGTCCGTATCGCTGCTCGTTGGCGGAATCGGAATCATGAATATCATGCTCGTTTCGGTGACTGAGCGGACCCGCGAAATCGGTGTCCGCATGGCCGTGGGAGCAACCGAACAGGACGTTAAGAAACAGTTCCTAAGCGAGGCTCTCGTCTTGAGTTCCATCGGCGGCATCATCGGCATCGCCTTCGGAATGCTCGGCTCATCGCTGGTTTCGAAGGCCTTGCAGTGGCCTACGCTCGTTTCTCCATTGTCCGTTGTCATCGCGGCGGTATTCTCCGCCGTCGTTGGAATCTTTTTCGGCTATTATCCCGCGCAGAAGGCTGCGCAACTCGATCCGATTGAGGCCCTCCGATATGAGTAAACTCGTGCGGCACCTGATTTATTTCCTCGTGCTATTGAGTGTTCTATCGCTGGCGACTGCCACCCAAGCACAGAAGAAAACTCCCGCCGGCGAATCCTTTTTTATCGTGTCCTCGGTGGACCCACCGAAGTCCGAAATTCTATTGAAACAGCCTACCGAAGTAACTCAATTGATGAAGGTCGCCAGCAGCACCAAATATCTCGATGACGCCGGAAGACCCATCCAGCTCAGCGGTCTCCGCGCCGGCGATACCGTCTGGGTAAAGGTTGCAAACGGCAACGCCAGCGAACCCATCGCCATCAGCATTCGCAAAGGCCCCATGACAGTCGCCGAATTGCACAGCCTCTACCTCGACTATCCCGAAGTGCAGTAAATCCATTCGGCGAATGTGCATGCAAGCGCGGCTAGCAACTCCCTCGGTAGAGTGCTGCTTGCCGAGCCCTCGTTGATCTGTTCTTGCTCAGTGAAATGTCTCTGACGTCATCCCGGTCCACTGGGCGTACTTGCTTCGTGGCGCCGGCGTCTCGCCGGCTCTGTCGGCGCATATTTCACCGGCCCTGAAGTACTTGCAAGGGGTTGCGCCATGCTCGTTGGCGGTTCCCGCCCGCTGTTAACCACGCACAAGCTCCGATTCTTGCGCGCAATGCAACTCAAATGTTATTCTTCGGTTGCTTCGCGCCCGAGCGGGCGTCGTACAATGGCAGTATAGAAGCTTCCCAAGCTTCGGACGTGGGTTCGATTCCCATCGCCCGCTCCAGCTTCCTCACTTAGAACCAAGACCCGCCATCGCATACGCCGAAAGAGCAAGGACGGTGGACTCGGCGTGATAGAATCCGCCAAATAGGAGACCGCGATGAAGCCCATGATAATGTTCGTAGTGTTGATGTTGGCAAGTGCGCCCGCTGTTGCTCGCGCTCAATCCAAATCGGGCAAGATCTGCGTCTGGGCTGACAGCGAAGACCCCGGTGTTCTTATGCCAACACAACCCGGCGGTTCCGTAAATTCCATATCTGGGTCCGAGGTCAGTTTCATTCAGGAAATGATTGTAAAAGGGTTGAGGGCTGATAAGACCAACAATATCGTAGACCCGTGCCCACAGGCCGGGGAGAACATTGAACTGGACGTTGTAATCGGCCAATTTCTGGGTGGGTATGTAGCGAGCGTTTCTATCATCATACAGGGTGGGAAAGATGGCCCTCTTCATGTTTCATCAAATGTTGTAGCGGCGAAGACCGACCAGCTACTGGCCTCAGATATAGCTCTGGTGTATGCGAGCACCAAATTTCGGGTAACAGTAGGAGCAGTAAAATAAAGAGGGTAAGCGCAGAATATTTGCGGCAAGGCTTGTAATTTGGGGACATGTGGGTTCGATTCCCATCGCCCGCTCCAAAAATTTCACGCATCGCGGTCCTGTTTCAGGCAGAATGTTCCTTCTTTCGCAACGCCGATCCACTACACTACCGCGAGGCACTGATGAAACGATACTCCACCACCATTTGGATCCTGGTTGCAACCGTTCTGACCTGTGCAAGCCTCATGCATGCAGGTATCGCGAGTGAAGCGCGAGCCAAGTCACATTTGGGCGTTTCGCGTCGCGGCTCGTCATCTTCTCGATTGCCGCAATCTCAGTCGCAACAAGCACAGGCGCAGCAAGTGCAGCGAATGGTCGCCGTGACTGTGGACGATTTGCCGGGAGCTGTTCCCGGCAACGATTTCGCCCTCGGTGACCTGAAGCAATTGCAAAAACTCAATCGTGAAAATCCCGCCATTCTTCGCGCGCACCACGTACCCGCGATCGGCTTTGTGAATGAATACAAGCTGCAGGTAAAGGGCGAACGCGATGCTCGCGCCGCTCTGCTTCAATCGTGGCTCGATGCGGGGCTCACGCTAGGCGACCACACTTACGCGCACGACGACTTTCAGACCACGCCGCTCGATAAATTCGAGGACGAAACGATTCGCGGCGAAGTCGTCACCAGCGTGCTGATGAAAGCAGCCGGCCAGACCGAGAAGTATTTCCGCCATCCGTATCTCGATACCGGCCCAACGGCGGAAGCCAAAGCTGCTTTCGAAGCTTTTCTGAAAGAGCGCGGCTACACCGTCGCGCCCGTCACCCTCGAAGACGCCGATTATGTTTTCAACGACGTGCTCGAACAGGCCTACGAGAAGAAAGACAAGAAACTCGCGGACAAGACCCGCAAGGCGTATCTCGATTACGTAGATACTGTTTTCGATTATGCCGAGAGCACTTCGCGTACCGTGTTCGGTCGCGAAATTCCGCAGGTGCTCTTGATCCACGATAACGAACTGAACACGGAATGTCTCGACGCGCTGCTAACCAAGCTCGAAAAGCGCGGCTACAAATTTATTCCCCTGGCCCAGGCGCTCGCCGATCCGTCTTACGCCACTCCCGACAATTACATCGGCGCGGACGGCATTTCGTGGATTCTGCGATGGAGCCTCGCGCTCGGCAAACACGTGGACTTCAAAGCGGGCCCCGAGCCGCCCGATTGGGCCAACAAAATCTTCGACCAGATGCGCAAAGAGCGGCAAGGGACTCCGCAAACGTAACGTCGCAGTTATGCAAATTGAATTTGAACGTCGAAGAGAGATTCTTCGTCGCTGCGCTCCTCAGAATGACGGAAACTGAATTCCCGGCATTTCAGAGGAAACGTTCAATCGGAACAATCTCAACTCGGTGGAATGCCATTTCATAATTTAGGCGATTGCTTGCGGAATCGCCTTCTTCCATTTGCCTTGCGCTTTCAGAATCAGCTCCACCACCTCGCGGATGGCGCCATCGCCGCCGCGAACCGTTGTGACGTAGTGCGCCGCGCGTTTCACCTCGACCACGGCGTTCGCCACCGCGACGGCAAGCCCGGCGCGATTGAGCAGCGGCAGATCGGGCAGATCGTCGCCCACGTAGGCCACTTCTTCGTCCGTCACGCCGGCGCGCACGAGAATTGCCTTATAAGCATCGAGCTTTTTTGCCTGCCCTTGAATTACAAATTCCATCGAGGCTTCGCGCGCCCGACGTGTTGTAGCCGGAGAATCGCGGCCCGTGATCAGCCCGGTGCGAATTCCCATGATGCTCGCCAGTTTCAATCCTGCGCCGTCATGTGCGTGAAAGATTTTCATCTCGCAGACGCTGCCGTCGGGAAACCCTTGCAGGCACACCTCGCCGTTGGTCATCGTGCCGTCGACGTCCACCAGCAGAACGCGGACCGGCTTCGCGCGCCGCAACGCCTGTGCGGGAAATTTAATTTCGCGGATCGCCATGATTAATGTGCCTCGAGACCGCATCCGCAAGATTGTAGGGGCGCTGCTTGCTGCGCCCTCTTTCGCTTGCTACACAACCCAAGGAAAACAGATTCCTCGTCGCCCATACAACGGCTTCTCGGAATAACACCGTTGTTGATCCAGCACCTCAAAACAGTTGTAGCGTCCAGAGATCGTGGATGTGAACCACTCCTTCGAGCCGGCCCTTCGCATCCACGACGAGCACCGAAGTGATCCTTTTTTCTTCCATCAGCCGCAGCGCGGTTGCGGCAAGCTCGGTGCGCGATAACGTCACCGGGTTGCGCGTCATGCAATCGGCGGCCGAAAGTTCCAGCACGTTTTCCTTTTGTTTCAGCATCATGCGGCGCAAATCGCCGTCGGTGACGATGCCGAGAACGCGGCCACTGGCATCGGTCACGGCCGTGAGACCGAGACCCTTGCGGCTCATTTCGTAAATCACATCCGGCATTTTCGTTGCCGCCACGACGCAGGGAGCATTTTCGCCCGCGTGCATCAGCGCTTCCACACGGCGCAATTTCTTGCCGAGCTTTCCGCCCGGATGAAGCGCCGCAAAATCCTCTTCCTTGAAGCCGCGCCGCTCGAGTAGCGCGATCGCCAGCGCGTCGCCCATGGCCATGGCTGCGGCGGTGGAAGCGGTCGGCGCGAGATTCAGCGAGCAGGCTTCTTCTTTCACGGCAATGTCGAGAACCACATCGCTCGCTCCAGCTAGCGTTGACTGCGAACTCGCCGTCAGCGTAATTAAATGAATGCCGAGGCGCTTCACCGACTCGAATAGCTCGATCAATTCTTCGGTCTCGCCGCTCGAGGAAATCGCCAGCATCACGTCCGCGGCCGTGAGCATTCCAAGGTCGCCGTGCAACGCTTCGGCGGCGTGAAGAAAGAGCGACGGAGTGCCGGTGCTGGCGAACGTCGCGGCGACTTTTCGGCCGATCAGCCCCGATTTGCCGAGCCCGGTGACGACGACTCGCCCTTTGCATGCGTAGAGCAATTCCACTGCGGCGTCGAATCGAGCATCGATTCGTTCGATCAAACCCTCGATGGCGCTGGCTTCGATTCGCAGAACGCGTTTTGCGGTCGCGAGAGCCGTTTTCAATTCGCTCGCCGAGGCCTTCGATTTCACTTCTTTCGCAGCGGATTTCGGAATTTTCGGAGACTTCGAGTTGCGAACTGCCACTTTCATGCGATCCACTGGGCTCATTGCGCATCCCATTCGCGCGACAACGCCGCGAGCTGGATGATTTTTTCCAGCAGCGGACGGAATTGCGCGAGCGGCAGCGCGTTCGTGCCGTCCGAAAGCGCTTCCGAAGGATCGTCATGCACTTCGAGAAATATTCCGTCCACGCCGATGGCCGCGCCGGCGCGGGCCAGCGGCTCGATAAATTCCGGCTGGCCTCCGCTGGACTTGCCGTCCGCGCCGGGAAGTTGCACGGAATGCGTGACGTCGAATACCACGGGATAGCCGAGCTTTTTCATGATGGGGAACGAGCGCATATCTACCACAAGATTCTGGTAGCCGAAAGAGCTGCCGCGCTCCGTGAGAATGATTTTGTTGTTTCCGGTGCTGGCGACTTTTTCCGCCGCGTTCGCGATTTCCGGCGGCGAGAGAAATTGGCCTTTCTTGATATTTGCCACGCGCCCCGATTTTCCCACGGCTACGAGCAAATCGGTCTGGCGGCTGAGAAATGCAGGGACCTGAAGCACGTCGCAGACTTCCGCGGCCGGTCCAACGTGCGAAACTTCATGAACGTCGGTGAGAATCGGCAGGCCCGTCCGCTTCTTGATGTTTTTGAGTATCCGCAGGCCTTCCGGCAATCCAGGGCCGCGAAATGATTTCAGGGATGTGCGGTTCGCCTTGTCGTATGAAGCTTTGAAAATGTAATGGAGGCTAAGCGCGCTTGCGATCGCGCCGAGTTTTTCGGCCACGTCCGTCGCGTGCGCTTCGCTTTCGATCACGCATGGCCCGGCAATCACGAAAAGCGGCTCGCGGCCGCCAACTTTGAAATTGCCGATCGAAAATGTGCGTGAAGTTGCCATCAGCGAGCCGCGTCCCCCATTCGAGCGACCAGCCTATGCGTGTTCGGAGCGGTTTTCAACTTTGAATTCGAAGGCGAAAGATTGCCACGCTCGGGGTGTCGCGAACCCTCGATTTTTTCTCGATTAGAAAAATTTATCCGCTGCGCTATCAGCGACTTGAAGCGGATTCTAATCGCGCCAGAGGCGATTAGAAACGGCGGATAAATCGTGACCCGCGAACTGCGATCCTTGGTTCGCGAAGAGCGAGAACGTTCGGCCGGCGCGCTACCGGTGCTTTGCGATCTTGTCGTTTTTCGGCATCGCGCCAATGTGAGCCTAGCACGAAGCGCGGCAGCGGCAAGCGTCTAAGTCTGTGGTTGAAATGGATGGGTCCGCTGGCCGACGTAGCGCAAGCGCAAGTCAGGGCGACTTGGAGTCTCGGCCTACGATTAACCTTGAGAACCTGGCGGCCAAGGATAGCTTCCAAAGCGGTCAAACTGCAAAGGCCCGTTCGGGCTACCGTGTGCAGTCACTCCCGGTCCGGGGACGTGGCCGCCGCTGACTTTCTCGCTAAAGGATGAATGCTAGTCCCATCAACGGCCGGGCACAATACTGGAAATACTTTAGGACACGATTGGATCTCTTAGGCGGGCCTTATCGATCATTCTTCGCGCAATAGCACGCTCCCTAGCAGGTCGGCCAGTCGCCAGACAATGGATCGCTTTCGCCAACGGTCATAGGTGAGGCACTCAGCCTCTTTCAGATCGGTTTCGAGATCCTGCAAGCAGTGATCGCACCCTTCGCTCGCACCGGCGGAAATTGCGCGGTCCCCGTCAGTATCTCCCCGGCGGACTGAAGCCAGTTTTCCGCGAACACCGCCTGAAGGGCTGGGACCGCATCGCCTTCCACCTGAAACATGGTGTCTCTCCAGGCAGGTTTGTTCCCGACGGGCTTCAACCATTCATCCGCCCAATCGGCACCGCCGCAAAATGCCGTGACGCCGTCAACAATTAGAAGCTTGCGGTGGGTGCGATTATTGATCTTAGGCCAGGAATACCAGCGCAGAGGGTGATACCACTCGACGCGGCCGCCCGCTGCTCTGAGTTCCTGAAAATAACCATCGTGCGTACCGAAACTGCCCATCGCGTCGACGACCATCTTTACCTGTACACCCGCACGAGCCCGCGCGGTCATCGCTGCAAGAAAACGACGCGTGACATCGCCTTCCAGGAATTCGTAGGATTCCAGATTGATGCTGGATTGGGCCGCGGCAATCGCGGCCAATTCGGCGGAATAAATCTCCTTCCCGTTTTTGAGAACGCAGATCGCCGTGCTCCGGTTCACTGGGCGCATCGGAGATTGCGGCGAGGAAGCGAATGAACTCATGCGATTTCAGATTGCCAGCCTCGAAGCCCTCAATCCGGTAGGCAAGCGCCGGCCCGAAAAGAGCAATCAGCGCGCGAGAGCAAACCAGAAGGATCGCAACCGAAGCGATGATCGCAAACACGACGAAGAACATCAGGCCCTTACCCTGCAATACCAACGAGATGTCGATTCGTCAAAACGTCTTTGGATTTGCCGGCCCGTTCCCATAAAGCCTCGATGCGGTGTCGTGAAGGTAGGCGTGGGCCATGTCAAGCGCCTGGCTCTCGTTAATCTCGCCTTCGGAGACCATCTCGGCCAAGGCCTCCGCCAGCGCCACTCTTGAGGATTGAGCCGCCAGCCAGTAGCTCTCTTCCGCACCGATCGCGTCGCTGAACGGAAATGCATCGGAGCCAAAAACGACCTTATCGGGAAACAGCTCGAGCCACTGCTTCAACACCCGCGCGAGCGCTTGCGGATAAAGAAAGTCGCTCATTAGCGACGAATCGAGATAGACATTTTTCTTTGCCGCCAGCCAGATGGCCTGATGCTCGAACGGATAGCCGCCGTGGAGGAGATCGAAGGTGACATTATTATAGCGCGGATCGCGAAGGACATTTTCCAGATTGAGCACATTACCGTCATTCAAGCTGAAATAGTCTCCGGCACCCACGGCGGTATGTATCTGCACGGGAAGATGGAGCCTGCCAGCCTCCCGCAAGAGGTAGCGGAAGATGTAGTCCTGAAAATCGCGGTATTCCTGGGCGCTCGGTACACCGCCACTACGATAGCGAGCATAAATTTCAGCCGCCCGCTGCTCGCTGGGGTCTCCGAAATGCAACGACCGGAAATAGGCGACCTCGAATTTGATGCCGACGCCGCCGCGGCTTTGGTCCGTCTCCACAACCCGAGTGATAAATGACAAATAGGCGGGCAGGTCCGCTGGAAGCGCGGCGAGATGGACCTCTGCCATCTCGCGTTGCAGGAGCTTCTGCTGCAATGGAAAGTTGAAGGCGCGGTCCGGATTTCCCGTTCCCAGTTGCTGGTTGTTAAAAGGAAAAAGAAAGCTGTCAACGAAAAATACCCAGCGGAAACGCGCGGGATCCAAGTACGCGGGCATGCTTACGCGATTGGCAACGGCTGTTTCGATTCCGGCTTGATCCAAGATGTGGGAAAAGTAGGCAGGTCCCAATTGCTTTTTCAATTCTGCTTTACGATTCGTCAACCAGCGAAGATGCTCTGGCGAAAGATCTGCATACGGGTAGTTGAACAACGCTTTGACCGCTTCAAGCCATTCGGGATTTTCGCTGCGCAAACGGAAGGGCACGGAACCATCCGGCGGAAGCGCCATGGCGTCCACGTCCGGGTCATCCGGGAATCCCGGGTGGCCGTGGTTATCGAAAATTTGAATCCGCCGGATTTGCGGCAGCAAACGCTGATAGATCGCCTTCACATCCGGGCCCGGAGATGGCTGCGCCTGTCCCCACGCCGGCAATCCGCAAATAACCAGCAGCGCCGGCGCCACCCACGCCGGTTTCATCAACAATCGCTTCACTCGATACACGGCAACGCCTCCGACGCTAGCGATGATCGCGAACGGTGAATGAT
Source organism: Candidatus Acidiferrales bacterium (assembly GCA_050747005.1). Classification (GTDB taxonomy): domain Bacteria; phylum Acidobacteriota; class Terriglobia; order Acidiferrales; family UBA7541; genus Palsa-295. The sequence goes on along the minus strand of JBOGNE010000081.1, from coordinate 190,647 downwards.
TGCAAGATCGTGCGCGAGTGTACAGCGGGATTTTTCATGCGAACCTGCGCGACACGATCGCCGGGCGGGAGACTGCAAGTTACGTCCGGCCATTCTGAATTTTGCGCTCTTTCCCGATCGAGCGCCGGAACGCCGTCCAAGTTCTAGGGCAGACGCTCGCCGTGCCAGCCGGGTCCGCGAAGCGGCCGTCCTGCTTTAGCAGCGGTCAGCTTTCCGTGATCGTATTCGAGCTGGCCGTTCACGAACACGTAATCGACGCCTTCTGACAGCTGGGTGGGATCTGTGTAAGTCGCGCGGTCGATAATAGTTGCCGGATCGAAAATCGTGATGTCCGCGTAGAAACCGGTCTTGATGAGTCCGCGATTGGTCAAATGTTCGCGCTGCGCGGGCATGGAAGTGATTTTTCGGATGGCTTCCGGGAGCGGCATCAGATGCTCGTCGCGAACGTAGCGGCCGAGAAATCGCGGCATGGAGCCGAATGCCCGGGGATGCGTATGCGGCTCGAAAAGCGGCCCATCGAGCGAAAGCTCGTTCGCGTCGAGGCCGATGGACGTCCACGGCTGCTTCAGCGCGTAAAGCATGTCCTTTTCGTCTGCGATAAAATAGAGCGCGCCGGTCTGCGCCTTATCAGCCAGAATGAAGTCGAAGAGCGCATCAAGCTCCGGCTTGCCTTCCGCCTTGGCCATCTGCGCCACGGTTTTGCCGTTGTATTTCTTCAGCGCCGGATTGTCGACCCCGGAGATCAGGACGCCCGTACCGCCGCCGCTGTCGTAGTAGAGATTCTCCCAGCCTTTGTGGTCGCCGGCCATTTCGGTCTTAATGCGAGCTCGAACTTTCGGGTCGCGCAGACGTTCGAGAAGCTTCGTGGTTCCTCCGTCCGCGACCCATGGGGGCAGGCATGAAGCCAACGCCGTGGCGCCGGCGACGTATGGATACTGGTCGGCGCGAATATCGAGGCCGGAATCCCGGGCTGCTTGAATTTTCGCGACGATGCGCGGCATCGTGCCCCAGCGCGATTTTCCGCTCACCTTGAGGTGGAAAATCTCGACAGGCACGCCGGCTTCGCGGCCAATGCGGATCGCTTCATCGAGCGCGTCCGTTTCCGTGGCGCCTTCGCTGCGCATATGCGTGGCATAAATCCCGCCATACGGAGCTGCCGCCTTGGCAAGCGCGATCAACTCATCGGTTTTGGCGTAATGACCCGGCGGGTAGATCAACGCCGTCGAAACTCCCATCGCTCCGTCTTTCATCGCCTGCACAACGAGCGCCTTCATTTGGTCGAGTTCAGCGGACGTGGGGGCGCGGTCGTCATCGCCAATCACGGCTTCGCGCACTTGGGCGGCGCCTACATACGTTCCCAGGTTGAGGGGCGTACCGTCCTTTGCGAGGCGGCGAAAATAGCCATCGAGCGTGGTCCAGTCGATGGTGAGATGAAAGTGGTCGACGAATAGCTTGAGCGGCGCGAGCGTCTTCTCGTCCTGCGGAGCGATCGAGCCGCCTTCGCCGGTAATCTCCGTGGTGATTCCCTGCGAAAGTTTGCTCAGGGAGCGGTTGTCGATCAGAAGCGCCGTCTCGGATTGTCCCAGCATGTCGATGAATCCGGGAGAAATGACGCGTCCCGTGACGTCAATCACTTTTTTCGCCTGCGCGCCGTCGAGTTTGCCGATTGCGGCGATACGATCGCCACGGATTCCGATGTCGGCGGCGTACCACGGACCGCCTGCGCCATCGAGGATATGGCCATTTTTGATAATGACGTCGAAGGGTGCGGCTTCACCCGGGGGCGTGGAATAAATCGCCGCGGCAATTTCGCCCAGCGCCTGGCCGGCCGTCTTCGTCGCAGCGTCGGGATCATCCATCGGCAACGGAACGCGATTGGCGTAAGCCGCGAATGCCAGATGGCGGCCGTCGGCGGTGGTCATGTATCCGGCGAGGCCCTTGCCGTTGAGCATCAAATTCTTGTTGAGCGCGTCGTAGGAGCCATACGTGCCGGTTTTTGCGAACACATGCCCCGCCGCCGGAGAATTCACCTGAATATTCCAGAGAGTGCCATCTTTCCCAAGAATCGGCAGCGCCTTTTCAAATAGTGGAAAATCCTTCTGCGTGGACATATAGGCGAGGTAATGGACCATAAAATCAGGCGTAAAATACGCGGATTCGGCGCCTCCCGCGCCATCGGCTTGCGACGCGCCCGTCAGGTCGAGATCCCCTTTGGCGAGAAACCCGCGCTCGAGATCGAATCCGGACTGATCGATATCCTGCGTGGCATGTCCGAGAACCGCGCCAAGGATGAACGGCATCATTGAAGCGTGCAAATTCTGGCTCACTTTTAATGTGACCTTTGTTTCTTCCGAAAGAGGAGGAGAGACGTGGTCGGCGACCACGTTCTCCGCTTTGTACGACGAGGACAACGCCTTGAAATCCACGGCCTCGGCAGGCGCCGGAACCGTGGCTGCGATCCCCTTCTCCCGGAGAGCTTCCGCCAACGTGACTTGGGCGAAACGGCTGGGTTGCGGGACAGCATATACATAGAGGATGGAAGGACTGTTGAGCGGGAACGTGCCGGTCAGCGTGACTGTGTGCGTGCCGTTAGGATTGGTTACGTCCGCCGGAGGTTTCATATCCAGCTTCGAGCCCGCTGCGCCAGTGGTAATTTGGTTCACGAACGTCGCGTACGAAGTTACCGGAGAGATATTCAGCGCGACAGGCGCGCCTTCTTTTGATCCCGGCGAAACCGTGAGGTCAATGACGTTGTCATTCACCGCGACGGGCGAGATCACCAGGCCGGTACCGAGTTCGCGTGCTCCTTCGGGAAACAACGTAGCGTCCACCAGAATCCGGCCTTGCACCCGCTTGACGCCATGCGCGGCAATTTGGCCCGCGATTTCGCGAATCACCAGCAACGGGTCTCCCGGCACCGCTTTCGTGTCCGGGCTTCCCTCGTATGCGTGGTCCTCATTTTCAAACATCAACGTGCCATCGGGTTGAATGCGATTCGAGAGATTGGGGTCGCCGCTCCCGACGAGAATCAAATCTCCCTGCAGCGTGCCGTTGGCGGAAACTGGCCCCGTGCGGTATACGCGCGTATGAAATCGGTAATCGTGGCCAAGGAGCTCGAGCGCTGCTCCTTCGGTCAGGAGCTTGGTTGTGGAGCCCGGAGTGAAAAGCTCCTGCCCATGCAGGGCGTAGACAACCTTATTATCGTCGAGCGAATAGACTTCCACGCCGAAAGTCGAGTGCTTGTATTCCGGGCGGCTTGCGATTTCACGAATCTGTGCGGCTAAGCCGCTATCGTTCTGAGCGGGCGTATCGTGCGGCCAGACCAGAAACGCCGCGAGAACTGCAAAGCAGAAGAACGAGAACAAAGTCGCTTTCTTACTTCTTATCATTTTTTCCATCATTGCCATTGAACCTCTGAGGTTGTGTAAATGCTCGAACGAATGACAGGCAGATATCTCTGAAGCCCCGCGGATTTCTTTTCGGCGGCGGTCCCATTCAGGTTTTCGAACGTGATATTCAGAATCGGATAGTGGCGCCAGTCCTTGTAATCGAAATGCCACCACTCGAACTCGTACACCTGAAAACCCTCTCCTTCCATGACGTGCCGCAGGAGGTTCCGGTGCCAGCGTTCGAGCGAGGTTCCCCCCGGATAAAATGGATACGATCGTTCGGACATTTCATCGTAAACGCCGGTCATCTCGATCGGTTTCCCAGTCTTGAGGTCGTAGAGCGTCATGTCGACGGCGCAGCCGCGATTGTGCCGCGATCCTTCTTTTGGGTCGGCCACGAAGATTCGCTTGTCGTCTGGCGTCGCGTCCCAAAAAATCTTCGTCACGTACCAGGGGCGGTACGCGTCGTGAATCAAGATCCCGTAACCGAGCGCGCGGAGCTTCCGATCGGCGCGAAGGAGCGCTTCCGCTGCGGGACGCTGCAAATACGCTTTCGCCTGGGAATAGACCGGTTCGCCAAGGAAATTGTTTTTTGTCGCATAACGGATGTCAAGGTGGATGGATGGATCGAGTTTGGACACGTCAACGAGATCAGGCTTCCTGAAGTCTCCTGATTCGCTCGGCGGCTTCGCTGCGAGAGCTTCGCGGCGCAAAACGTCCAGCGGCTCGCGCGGCTGGACATGAAAGACGCCGCCTTCGATTGGTCCGAGCGGCCGCCGCTTGAAGACCACGCCGCTTACCTTCACCTGCGTCGCATTGCCTTCTGCATCGCGCGTGAAGATAGCCTGCTCGCCATCGTAGAGACCTTCGTGCGGAAAATTGAATACATTTTCGGAGACTTCCACGAGCGGCGCATAATCGAACCACTCGATCAATGCGGTCAGCTTGCCATCCTTTTCAAAGATATAGAGCTTGTCGTAATCCCATCCGTATTCGCCGATCAAGCCTTTCCAGCGCACCGGGGCCGGCGCGGGCATTTCAAACGGGATTCGTCGCAGAGTGCGATCGCCGATTCGAATTCCGTCATCGACCGGAATCACCTTGAGGCCGTATTCCACGCGGCCGTCTTCGATGAGCACGCCGCCCAACTGGCGCAGCCGGACTTCTTCTCCGCCTGCTACGGGAAGCATGTAGAGTTCGCCGTTCTTCGCGGTGAGATCCACAGCGGCGTCGCCCTGGCCGTAGCGGCCTTCGAGCTGTCGAACACGCTCGACCGGAATTGGCGTTGTTACCGGTATCTCGGGAAGCGGCTTGTCTTCCCTAGCAGCAAGCATCAAGCGCAGCGCCTCTTGCGCGACATGCGTCGTCACGGAATTCGCGCTATCCATGGTCGTCACGGTGACAACGCCGAGTTTGTCATCGGGCAGTCCCGCGAGTTGCGTGGCGAATCCGTAAATCGCGCCACCGTGGCCGATTTCCCGATGACCGTCGATCTGCCCAACGTAAAAGCCGATACCATAGCCAGTCTTGCCGTCAGCGCCACCAAATTGCGGGGTCCACATCTTTTGCAGCGTTTCTGGCTTCAACAGATGTCCGTTCGGGCCGCGGCCACCGTTGAAAAGCACGCTCAGAAATTTGCCGAGATCGATCACCGTTGAGTACATGCAACCGGCCGGCGCCATTCCCAGTTCAAAGGTCGGCGCGCGGAAGAGCTGGCCGTCGTACGACCACATGTAAGACTTCGCGAGCTCTTGAATCAGCCGCGGCTCCGGCTGAAATGCGCTGTTACGAAGTCCCATCGGATCGAGAACGGCGTGCTGCAGGTAGCTTGCGAAGGGCTGGCCGCTGTGCTTCTCAAGTACGTATCCAACGGTGGCGACGCCGGCATTCGAGTATTTCGTGTGCGTCTCGGGAACATAGACGAGCGTCGTGTCATTCAGGCTGTGGACCATCGCCGCTAACGAAAGCTCGGAGGGATCGAAATAGTTCCCCACTGGTGGCTCTCGCAAAAGGCCCGAGCGATGCGACATCAGTTGGCGCAGCGTGATGTTCTTTCCGAATGGATTGTGCGGGTGAAAATCGGGAAGATATTTCTGAATGGGCGCATCGAGATCAAGCTCTCCCCGCTCGACCAACTGCATCACGCCGATATCCGTGAACAGCTTCGAAACGGAGCCGATCCGATACACGGTATCGGCCGTTGCCGGAATTTTCTTGTCTGGATCGGCGTATCCAAATCCCTGCGCCCAAACGGTTTTCTGGTCGTCAACCAACGCGATCGAAAATGCCGGAAGTTTCTTGTCCGCCATTTCATGCTGGATGAAATTCGAGAGAGTGGCGGCAATTGGAGCGTAATTCCGCTGTGGCGCGATCGCCTGGCGGCTGGCGGGAACCGCCAGGGTGGGTCGAATCAAGGCGAGCGTTACGATAATTGCGCCGGCCAAGATAAGCAGCCGCGCGAGATCCTTAATCCTTAGCTGAAACTTTTGTTGCATTAGCAATGCCTAATTTGACACGCGAACTTTATTGGCTGCTTCGCTGCCTTGTCAAGGCAATTCTATGATGTTACGAGATACGGTCTGACGCTGAAACGTTTGATTCATCCATGCCAGCGGTAACGCAGCGAACAGAAATCGCCGACGTTATGCACGGCCGGCGCCGGTGCTTGATGCGCGATTCTTGGTCTTCGCCCGCGCCAGCAAGATCGCGTATACCGGCAATCCCGTAAGGATCAATGCAATCCCGAAAAGCGCATGCCTTGGCGACGACACCACCGCGCTCAGAGTAATCCCAACGGCCGCGATCGTGAAAAGAGCCGGCAGCCAGGGGTAGCCGGGTGCGCGGAATGGCCGCTCGAGATTCGGGCGGCGAATGCGCAGCACGATCACTCCCGCAACGGCTAGGCCGTAGAAGATCCACGCGGTGAAAATGACGTACGTGAAGAGCTCCTGAAACGTCCCGAGCAACGTCAAGCATGCCGCCCACAAGCCCTGAACGATAATCGCGAATACCGGCGCGCGAGAGCGGGCGCTTACTTTCCCAAACGCCCGGAAGAACAAGCCTTCTTCCGCCATCGCGTAATAGACTCGCGGTCCTGTCAGGATCATTCCGTTCGCGGCTCCGACGATCGATACAAGTATCAATACCGAAATGAGGAATGCAGCGGCTCCTCCCGACACCGAATTGACCGCCGTGGCCGCGACGCGCTGCGTCTGCTGAATCTGCGCGGGCGTTAACACACAGTAGTACGCAAAATTCGCCAGTAAGTAAGTGACGGCAACGACGAGCGTGCCGTAAAAAAGTCCGCGCGGCAGATCGCGCTGTGAATGCTTGAATTCGCCGGCAGTGAATGACACGACGTGCCAGCCCTCGTAGGCCCACAGGACCGCAATCAAAGCAATTCCGAAAGATGCTGGATGGAATCCGCCCGCCGATTTTGGCCAGAAATTCGCCGTCAACATCCGTGCGTGACCCCGAAAGAATAAAAGCCCGATCATCAGCGCCAGGCCGGCAAGTTTCGCAACCGTAAAGACGTTCTGCACGCCCTTCCCAGAACGCACGCCCAGACAATTCGCAGCGGTCAGCACGAGCACGCATGCGATCCCGGCGGCTTTTTGCTCGGCGATCGTGAGCGGCACGATCTGCGCCAGATAAATTCGAAATCCCACCGCCAGTGTTGCAATGCTGCCGGAATGGATGAGTGTCAGCAAGCCCCATCCGTACAGGAAGCCGGTCGGCCTGCCGTAGGCCTCCCGCAGATAAACATACAGTCCGCCAGCCCCGGGGAAAGCTGCACCAAGTTCTCCGAGAGCAAGTGCGCCGAACAGGCTCAGGAGACCGCCGGCAAGCCAAACCAAGAGAACGCCCGAAAAGGACGGCAGTTGATTCGCCACGCTGTTTGGTACCAGAAAGATGCCTGACCCGATTACCGTGCCGGCCACGATGGCTATCGCGTCGCGCAAGCCCAGTTCGCGGAGGAGCCCTCTCGTTTTGCCGGAGGAAATGCTAGAAGTGGAGGCCATGTGCCGCAGCTACATCTCGTACCAGCGGAACCCCAGGCGCTGCTCTTTGTCCGCTTCGCGAAGCATCGCCAGAGTCCGCGACCGGCGGTAATTGGCGCACGCCAAAAGGATCACGTTGAGAAGCGCAATAGGCGCGGCATAGGATGCGCCGAAGGAAGTAGTTTCCACCGAGGCGAGAAAGGACTCATCGGAAAATCGCGCCACCGGTGAAACGAATGTATCCGTGATTCCCACGCAGTATGCGCCGCGCTGCTTGGCTTGCTGAATCCCCTCGACCGTCTGGCGCAGCCCGCGGCGAAAGCTGATTGCAAATGCCAAATCGCCGCGGCCCAGCGTCCTCGTGACATTCGCCGTATGACCGGGAGTGGTAGCCGTCAAAACCGCGATTCCAATGAGCGTCAGATGATATTCGAAATACGTGACCAGCGATGCCGCCAAATCGCCGCCAATCAGCAAGACGCGTCCGGCATCGTAAACCCTCCGGGCCAGCCGTTCGATCCGCTTATATTCGATGCTGTTTCGCAGCGCTTGCAAATTTCGCGCGTCCTGATCGAGCGACCCGCGAGCGCGCGATGGAATGCTCCCATCGCGCACGGAACTGGACTGCATGAGATCAAGCGAAGTGGCATGTGCGATTGAAAGGTCGTGAAGGAATTTTTGAAATTCGCGATAGCTGGGAAATCCCATTCCTCGAACGATGCGAACCATGGTCGCGGGATCCGACTTCAACCGCTTGGCCATGCTGCGCACGCTCAGCAGCACAAATTCTCGCGGATTCTCCAGCACCGGACGGATGATCTCCTGCCGCTTCCGGCTGAGCCGTCCAATTAACTCCGCCATACTTGCTCGTGGCGGTTTGCGATCGTTCGCTGCCGTCGGTCTGCGCATCGCCCGCAGAGCATTGACCAATCGCCGCACAGTTGTCAAGAGACCTTGCCACTGTCCTTTGCCATGGGGAACGGGCGGACCTGAGTTTGTATCACGCGTTTCATTCGGTTCCTCCTCGACGCAATATCAGGGAGCCGCCGCAAAAATGCTTGACACCAGGGCAATCACGCGTTTACATTCCACACACAATTCAATTATGCAACGAACGTTTCATCAGATGAATCTGAGTGTACCCATCACACCGCATGCGGCGAAGATTTGCCGTTTGCAAGACAAGGAACGAATGCGAATCCAAAAACGACATATCCGAGAACACGAGGCTCGCAAGACCCGAGGTTTCGCCGTTTTGGTAATCGGGGGCTTCGTATTTCCGATCTTCCTGTTCGCCTGCGCGCAGATCCTTCAGGCGCAGACGACGTCTACAATCTCGGGAAGCGCCAAGGACAAGCAAGGCCTGGCCATCCCCGGCGTCCGGATTCGCGTTACGAGTGCGGAATTGGCGGTCGACCGCTCCGTTTCCACGGGGGGCGATGGCGTGTACAGCATTGAAGCGCTTCCGCCCGGTATTTATCAAATCGAGGCGTCGAAAAGCGGATTCAAATCGGAGGTCTTCAAGGGCATCGAAGTCACGCTGAACCGAACGCTCACCTTTCCCATAACCATGCAGGTTGGAACTTTGAACCAAACGGTGCAAGTCACCTCCGCGGCGCCGCTGCTTGAAACCACGGTTTCGTCCACAGGCACCACCATCACGCCGCGGCAGATCGAAGATATGCCCATCAATGGCCGCAATTACCTGGATTTGTTGCAACTCGTACCGGGCGTCGCTCTGAATCGCCAGAACGATCCTGCCGGCGACGATGCCACGCCCATCCTCGGCGAGCGTGGTGGCAACGCGCTTTATCTGATAGACGGTCTGCCAAACCGCGACAATTTTAACGGCGGTCCTTCGGCGCAATTCAATCAGGATTCGATACTTGAGTTTCAAGTAGTTTCCGGAGGTTACAAAGCTGAATTCGGACACGCGTCGGGCGGGATCATTAACGTGGTCACGCGCGGCGGCACCAATCAGTGGCATGGCGGGTTGTCCCTCTTCCACCGGAATTACAAGCTCGATTCCAACGACATTCCCGGCGCGAGTGCCGGCGCGCCTTTCCTGTTGCGTTGGGATCCAACCGTCTACGCCGGCGGTCCCATTGTGAAGGACAAAGTGTTTTTCTTCGGATCCGCGGAGCGCATTTGGGAAAGCCGCGATCTGAATTTTGTTTTTAACCCCAATTTGCCTCCTACCCTGATCGCTTTCGAGGCGCCGTTCAACAAACATTCGCTAACCTACGACACGCGCGGGCGGGCGCGAATTGACGAAGTCTTGAGCCGGCATCGCATCAGCGAACAGATGAACTACACGAACACGCACATCACTGACTATTTGCCGCTGACGGCTTCCTTAAATCTGCCGGATACTCGCGAAAATCTCGACAGCCGGACCCTCATGCTCGGGTTGTCGGACCTTTGGACTCTCGGCGATATGTCGAATCCCTGGATACTCAATTCGTACGTGCAATACCGCGCCGATCCAACGCGCACGAGCCCTTCGCATCCCCAGGCAGGTGTGCCCAATAATCTGTTCAATCTATTCGATACCTATACCAGCGGCGACGAATTCGGAAATTTGGGTCAAGTATCGTTTGGGCCAGGATATAATTCGTTTAGTTTTTTCCAAAAATATCTATCCGCGGGCAGCAGCCTCGCAAAGCAAGCCGGTCATCATGACATCAAATTCGGATGGGAATTTCAAAACAGCAAGGTCGACGGTGCGGAGCCAAGTAACTTCTTCACACAGCTCTTCGCCACCATCAATGACTTCAATAACTTCGGCCCTATCAATTCAGGTTTGAACCTCATCACTTTGCAAAGTGGTCCGACTCCCGGGGACAACCTGGTCCACATACGCGATAATTACAACGGTCTTTTTGTTCAAGATGACTGGAAAGTTGCATCCAAAGTAACTCTCAATCTTGGCGTTCGGTGGGATTACGACTCGGCCTTCCCGAATAAGACAGATTTCTCGCCACGCCTCGGCGTGGCTTGGGCGGTTACCAATAAGACCGTCATCAATGCCAGTTTCGGCGTCTTCTACGATCAATTCCGCACAGGCGTAGCAAGGGATATTCCCGGGTTCGGCGGCGCGAACATCGAGCGAGAGCGGTTGCTCTCCTTCCCCCGGCTTTTCTATGGCAATCCGACGGTACTTACTAGCCTGTTCCAGACCCTCGGACGGCCAACCGTGTGCGTGGCGAACGTCCTTACGCAGGCTCAAATTAACTCCCAAGGTCTTTCGTGCCCGAACGGCCTGGGGACCACGTTTTATGGTGTTGATTACCTGAACAGCGTTGTCGCTCCCGGCCACTCCCCCATCCCGGCGAACGCGCAAGTGAACATGAATAACATCCAGCAATTGAGCGGATTCACGCCAAGTCAGTTCCTCGCGGCCGCTGACGCGGCGGTTGCGAATCTCGCCGGTACGAACACCACTTTCTCGGTTCCCACTGACTATTGGTCTTGGGATCCGTTCGGCAACTTAACGACCATTGGCGGCATAAACGGCACGGCCGGACAGGTTCCCGTAACCGTTGATCCCAATTTCAAAGTCCCGCACACATTCAACTATCACGCCGGAATTCAGCATGAAGTCGGTTCCAGCATGGTGCTCACTTTTGATTACTACCACAAGAATATCGATGACATTCTTACGGTTCGAGCGACGAACCTCGCGTTTGAGGCGCGTATGCCCGGCGACACAAATGAACTGATGCCAGGCACGGGTCCCAAGAAAATCGAGAGCTACGGCCCCTGGAGCCAGGGTACGTACGATGGTTTTACCGTGGGATTCCAGAAGCGCCTGTCGCACAAGTTTACCGTCCAGGCAAACTACACGTATGCTCATGCGATCGATAACGCAATCAACTCGACGCTTTCGAGCGAAATTCAGACAGGCGAAGGCGTGAATTTCCTGGCGATCTACGGACTCACTGACAGCTACGTCGGTATCGTGCCTTTGGTTACCGACGCCAACACTGGCCAGACGAATGCAAAATCGGCTTTCATCAATAGCATTGGTAACCCCGTGCCGAAGGCGGGAACTTTCTACAACGGCGCGAATCTCGACAAAGGGCCGTCTGACCTGGCGCTGAATCATACATTTCTGGCGCACGGCATATACCAACTTCCCTGGCAGATTGAGTTGGCGGGTATCTTCAGAGCGCAGAGCGGTTTCCATTACAGTGAATCGCCATCGAACGGAGGCGCGGACGTCGACGGTGACGGCCTCGTGAACGGCCTCGATTATCTCATCGGACGCAACACCCTCACCGCACCCCCCTTCGTTAATCTGGATCTTCGAATCAGCAAACGATTCAATATCACCGAGCGCCTAAAAGGGCAGGTTCTCTTCGAGATGTTTAACCTTTTCAATCGCGCCAATCCCGCGGCCGTAAATGGTCTCGAGCCGGATCCGACCTCAAGCGCGACGCAAGAACCCCTTGGATTCGTTCAGCAGTATTTGCCAGGACGCGAAGGACAGGTCGGAGTCAGGTTCGATTTCTGATTGTAAGCAGGGGCCGGCCGGCACCTCGGGCGAGATCCCTGCTTCGGCACATCCCGCTGGCTTTTTCGTCTGCCGCAGGCAATGATACCTCGCTGCAATAACGAAACCTCGAGGAAACCCATGATCTCGCGATATTTCGCCTCTCATCCCGCGCACGATTCACATGCCGGCGCATGGTCGCCCAGCGGTGCTCGATTCGCATTTTCGAGTAGCCTGTTGTTGATGGCCATCCTTCTACTTGGAGTCTTCCCATCGCCGAGCCACGCCCAGGCATCCGCTTCCGGGCCTGACATCTCCGGGTCCTGGACTGGCGCGCTTGGCGCGGGCGAGAATCAGCTTCATGTCGTGCTTACGATCACTAAAGCGGCCAACGGTGAGTTCGCAGGCCAGCTCAACAGCGTGGACCAGGGCGCGGTGCTCCCGATGGATTCTGTAACCGTGCAGGGACAAACGGTGCGTTTTGAAGTGAAAGCGATCGGCGGCGTATACGAAGGAACATTGAATGCCGATCGAACGAAAATGACAGGAACCTGGACGCAAGCAAACGTGCCGCCGCAGCCGCTTTCAGTCGAGCGTGCCGCGCAAGGTTCCCCAGCGAGAGCCGCCAAGGAAGGCTCGGCAGCCGCCGCGGCTTCCGGGCCAAAGGAACGGCCAATCACCATTCCGCTCGATGTGGTGGTTCCCATCGCTCCAACTGCTTTCAAAGCTGACGGCAAAGTGAATCTGGTGTACGAATTGCACGTCGTAAACATGGGCCGCTGGGATTGCACGCTCAATCGAGTGGATGTCGTGTCAAGCGATTCGGCCGCGAAATCTCTCGGTAGTTTTTCAGGCGCGACTCTTGAGGGGATGATCGAGCGGCCGGGGCTGACCGTCACGCAGAATTCAAAACTCGCGCCCGGAACAGAGGCGGTTGTTTTTCTGTGGTTGAGCGTTGACCGGCCAGCCGACGTGCCCGCGGCGATCCGGCAGCGTTTGACCGTGAAGATCGGAGATTATCCGGAAGAGCTTACGCTTGAGACCAATCCGCTGCCGGTCCACACAGGTCCCATCGTGATTACCCCGCCTTTGCGCGGAGATCACTGGGTGGCTGCGAATGGTCCTTCGAATACATCCGGCCATCGGCGTGCCCTGATTCCCATCGACGGCCGCGCCGTGATTTCGCAGCGATTCGCGATCGATTGGGTAAAACTGGGCGATGATGGCAAGACCTACCACGGCGACAAGCTCGATAACAAGAACTACTATGCATTCGGGGTCGACGCACTGGCGGTTGCCGACGGCGTCGTGACCGAGGTGAAAGACGGCATTCCGCTGAATGTTCCAGGCGAAAATTCGCGCGCCGTGCCCATCACACTCGAAACGGTCGGAGGCAATCACGTCATTCTGAACATCGGCAATGGAAATTTCGCTTTCTACGCGCACCTTCAGCCCGGATCGATCCGGGTGAAGCTCGGCGAGAAAGTCCATCGCGGGCAAGTCCTCGGCTTGGTCGGAAACACAGGAAACTCCACCGAGCCTCACCTGCACTTCCACATTTCCAATGCGAGTTCGCCGCTTGGGTCCGAAGGCCTTCCCTACTTGCTGCGATCGTTTGAAGTCGAAGGCAAGGGATGGACGTGGAAGCCGTCCGATGAAAAGGGCGCGCCCGAAAAACACACGATGGAGATTCCAACGGAGAATGAAGTAGTTCGCTTCCCTTCGGCGCCTTGATCGGTTTCAAACCCTAGATTCGGAGCATTCTCACTCTGCGCGTTGCGGTGACTCTACCGCATCGACGCGCGAGCGTTTTCCATAGGTGACAGAGACTCCGGAGCGTGCTCCGATTTATCCGCGACTGAGTTCCAAAACGACTTCTGCTCGATTTGCGGCGATCTTCGCTAGCGCCTTCTCGTAGTATTTCATCAAATTGCAATCGCTGCCGCTGGGCTTTCGTGCCGGTGCGTTTTGCGCTGCACCGGTAGCGTGCCATAATTTCTCATCACGCCATCAATGCGAGTCGCGCTGATTTCGACGTATGAAATGGGACGGCAGCCGTTCGGGCTGGCGTCTCCTGCAGCATGGCTTCGCGCGCAAGGGGCGGAAGTGACCTGCCTGGACTTGTCGCGCGAACCCTTCGCGGAAACTGCTGTGCGCGCGGCGGACTTGGTGGCGTTTTACGTGCCAATGCATACGGCCACGCGCCTCGCCATCGCGCTCCTGCCCGCAATCCGAGAAATCAATCCTCGCGCTCATCTTTGTTTCTATGGGCTGTATGCTCCGGTCAACGAGACCTATTTGCGCAAGCTCGGCGTGCGAACAATCCTGGGTGGGGAATTTGAAGAGGGATTGGCAGCGGTTGTCGCGCGAGTTGCCGCGCACGATGCAAACAACGCACAGACCGAGCCTGTCATTTCGCTTGCGCGCCAGCAGTTTCTGGTTCCCGATCGCCGTGGACTTGTTGCGCTTGAAAAATATGCCCGCGTGGTGATGCCCGGGGGCGAATCGCGCGTCGTCGGTTACACGGAAGCAAGCCGGGGATGCAAGCATCTGTGCCGGCACTGCCCGGTCGTGCCCGTTTATAACGGCGCGTTTCGCATCGTCGGCCGGGATGTGGTCCTCGAGGATATCCGGCGGCAGGTGGCGGCTGGCGCGCAACACATCACGTTTGGCGATCCAGATTTCTTCAACGGAATCGGCCACGCGCTGCCGCTCGTCGATGCGCTGCACCGCGAGTTCCCGCAAGTGACGTACGACGCGACGATCAAAATCGAGCACCTCCTAAAACATAAAGATCACCTGGCGAATTTGCGCGAAACAGGCTGCCTGTTCGTGACCAGCGCGGCGGAATCCGTGGATGATGAGGTGCTCGACAGATTCGACAAGCATCACACTCGCGCCGATTTTTTGCGGGTTATCGAACTCTTTCGTGAGGCGAACCTGATTCTTCAGCCGACGTTTGTGCCCTTCACGCCGTGGACGACGCTGTCGAAGTACTGCGAACTCCTCGAATTGCTCCGCGAACAAGGCCTGACAGAAAATGTTGCGTCAATCCAGCTTGCGATCCGGTTGCTGATTCCAGCCGGGTCGCGCTTGCTGGAACTCTCCGAAATCGACAATCTGGCTGGGCCTTTCGATGAAGCCGCGCTCGTCTATCCCTGGAAGAATGCGGATCCTCGCGTGGATGCATTGTGCGAGAAGGTTCAGCAGATCGTCCACGCCGGCGAAAAGTTAAACCAGAACCGCACGCGGATCTTCGAGCGCATCGAAGAAGCGGCGTATCTCGCGGCGGGCGCGAGTAGTGGGCATTGCCTGAAAATGAGCGCGCAGCCGATCCTCGCGTCTCGTGCGACGATCCCCTATCTGAACGAACCCTGGTATTGTTGAGCCGAGCCCACCGGGGACCAGTTGGCCCCTATCGATCGAGCGCGCAAGTCGCTCCGCCAGTCCGACACATTTGTTTGAATACTTGATGAGAGTTTCAACTTCCCACGAGGCATTTGTATTGGACCTCGCTCAAAGGAACGACCGAGAGTCTTCCCTGGCGAACGAGCGGTGAATCCGCGAACAGTTTGTCGCCCTTGATTTCCGCCAGCGATATCGGCTTCGCAAGAACTTTTCCCGCTTTGATCTTCACCACGGGTTTTTTTGGATTCGAAATGTCGACAGAGACGACGGACGCCGTGCCTACGGCGCTCTTGCGCTCGCTCGTCTCGTAGATCACCAATTTCGAGCCCGGCTTCATTTCCCGCAAATTCTTCAGCGCCGCCGGATTCGACACGCCGTCCCATTCCGTAGCCACATCACGCTGCAGGTCTGCAAACGAATACTCCGAAGGTTCGGTTTTGAGCAGATAGTACAGTGACATCGATCCGTCCTCCGTCGTCCCATGCTACTTCATTGCGCGCGGAGTCTCACGAATTTTCCCGCGCCCCTCCCGGGCTCAGATCCTGCCCGCCAAGCATTGCCTGCCTCGCAACAGAATCAGCAGTGAGTTTCTGGAGGTAATTGTTGACTCGAGAGTCGGCCGTCCACTCGAAGGGGTAGTCACGCTTCACTTCCTCGGTGTCCATTTTGCCGAGTTCATGGACACCAAGACACGTGCGCGCCTCGTAAGTCGCTGCAAAAACGCGTAGTTGAAAAAAGTTGGCTGGGAGGCCTGGACTCGAACCAGGATAAGCAGATCCAGAGCCTGCTGTCCTACCAATTGAACGACCTCCCAGCCGGGGGAGACAACAGAAACGGCCGCAGGACGGCCCGGAAATACTTTACTGGCTCACCGTAGTTTCGTCAACCGAACGCAACGCGTGTGAATGCAACGCGTGAACGCAAACGCTGCGCCTGCGACATTCGGCACACGCCCGAGCCGAGAATCCGAAATTATTTATGGCCGGCCGGAACGATCGGGACGAGCCGCTTATCGCGAACGAAAAACTCCTGGTCGCGCCAATGGATTCGATGCGGAAAGAAGCTCGCAAGCCACACGACGAACGCGAAGCCGTCGCGCAGTGGCAGGAGCCACAGATTCCTCGGCACGGAGCTATCGCGCATCCCGCGAGCGCCCACGATCCATGCCACGCCCGCACGCAAAACGGCATACGCCGCAAGATATGCGACCGAGATTGCAATCGACGGAGCGATCGCGACCGCGAGTATCGTCCACGGGAGGCCTTGCGAGAAAAGCAGGCCAAAATGCCCGGCTGGTCGCGAATAACGGATCGCCAAATTCCAGCGAACCTGATGTCGGAACGCGTCCGGGAGCGTTTCGCGCGGATACACAACCGAGACAGGGAAGGAGCTTAGCTCGATGCGGTGCCCTCGCGCGGCAATGCGGTTGCCCAGCTCGTAATCATCGCAAAGGTAATCGGCAAGGGATTCGAAGCCGCCAATTTCGGCGAGGCGCTGCTTTGTGGTGGCCATCACGGCGCCGAGCATGAAATTGACGCCGCCAAGCGCTCGCGCGGCGAGAACTCCAGGCGCGAAATCAGTGCTGTTGCCAAGGGCTTCGAGCCGCGCCGGCAGCGAACCGTCCGCCAGCCCCCGATAAAGGCACGTCACACCGCCCACCGTGGGATCACGAAACGGCGAGGCGACGGCGCGCAGAAATCCGGGTTCGACGCGAACGTCGCTATCGCTGACGATCAGCAAATCGTGACGCGCTTCGCGAGACATCCGGCAAAGCTTGTTGGCCTTGTCGCTGCTGCCGGCAGCTTCCGAGCCCACCAGCAGCCGCAAAGTGTGCTTCGGCGAGTTGTGCGCTTCGAAATCCCGGATGATCTCCTGGATCACGGGAATCGCCGGTTCGCGCTCGTCCGTGACGCAGAAAATAATTTCGAATTCCGGATAATCCTGCCGGCAAAAGCTTGCGAAGTTTTCGCTGGCTTCGCGATCGAGGCCGCGAATCGGCTTAAGTATGCTGATCGACGGGGTGAAATCCGTCGAGACGTCGGTCGCTGACTTTCGAAAAAATTGCCGGGCGGCGATTATGGCGAGCAAGTAGTAAAAGAAAGGCGCGAGCGCCAAGAGCAGCAGCGCGTCACGAATCGCGGTCCAGCCCATCGGCTGCTAGCCTTTTCCGATGAACACGAGCGTAACTCCGATGCAGACCAGCAGGACTCCGGCCCATCGCTGCCGGGATACGCGTTCGCCCAGAAAGAATTTTCCTCCGAGGGTGCCCACAGCGTAACTCAGCGCGGTGGCTGGTATCACGAAGCTAACGTTCGCGACCGACAGCATTCCCAGCAGCGCAAAAAAACCAACCATCATCAGCAAGATGCCTGTCCACATCCATCCGTTGCGCATTGCGCGGCCGATGACGCGAAGCAGCGCCATGGGGCGAAAATCCGTCACCTCGCCGATTGCCTTCATCGCGCGCGTAACGCAGAGTTCACCGGCCGTCCCAGGCACGATGATCAGGACGTAAAAGATGAGTTCGCGCAGCATTAGCCATCCCCGGTTGTGCGCGGGGACGTATGCCCGACAACGAGAACGCCCGCGCAAATCACAAAAATGCCGGCCCACCTCATCGGCGAGATCATCTCGCCAAGCGCGAAGTATCCCAGCAGCGCGACCACGCACAAGGCGACCGAAGAGGCTGGCTGGACGTAGCTATAATCAGCCCAGGAAAGCACGAGTATGTAAGCGACAAAGAAAGCGAGCAACGATCCGATCCCCAGCCAGATCATCCCCGAAGTAAATGCCCGGAAGAAAAACCGCGCGACATCCGCGGGAGCCCAGCTAGCCATGGATCCCACGCGAATCATGCCCTTTCGCAGCAACGCGTCGCCGAGCGGGCCGAAAGCGACCATCAGCAGAATGAGAACGAAGGTCTTGAAATGGAGGCCGCGGCCGGTGGACGTCATGCGCCTTGAGATTCGCTGGCCACTTCGACCGAAGGACGCGGATCAACCGGTACGGAAACGAGCGTCTTTTTCTCGACGCCCTTCTTCGCCTTTGCCACTTTCCGGCGGTCGGCTCGAAGCTTCATGAAATCCACGGCTTCGTGGTAAAGCCGCTTGCGCTCATGCGAATCCCACAGCGCGTCGCGCACGATGCGCCACGCAACGCGAGGACGGAAATAGTAACTGTCATAGAAACGGTTGACGGACTCCACCATGTATTCGCGCGAAAGACCCGGGTATTCAAGATGCGGGAGCTGATGTCCAAGCGCGTCGGTGATCGCTTCGCCGTGAAGAAAGCCTTCGCGCATCCCTTGATTGTAAAGCTCCGTGCCGGGATAGGCGTGGGCCATGGAAACCTGAATCGTCTCGCAGTCGAGTTCCTTCGCGTAATTGATGGTCTTCTCGATGGTTTCCTTGGTCTCGCCAGGAAGCCCGATGATGAAGTCGCCGTGAACGTGAATGCCCGCCTTCTTGGCATTCTGCACGAAGGCGCGGCCCATCTCGACGGTGGCGCCCTTCTTGATATTTTTCAAAATCTGAGGATCGCCGGATTCAAACCCAACGATCAACAAGCGGCAGCCGGCATCCGCCATCGCCCGTAGCGTCTCGTAATCGCCGTGCACGCGAGCCGTACAGGACCATTGAAAGCCGACAGGCTGGAACTCCTTGCACAGGGCGAGCACGCGATCTTTGCGAATGTTGAACGTGTCGTCGTCAAAGAAAAATTCCTTGGCCTGCGGAAACATTTTGTGCGCCTGGCGGAACTCGCGCGCCACGCTTTCGACAGACCGAACGCGCCACGCATGCCCGGAAAGCGTCTGCGGCCAGAGGCAAAACGTGCAAAGGGCCGGGCATCCGCGAGCCGTGTAAAACGAAACGAAGGGGTGCAGCAAGAACGGGACGTTGTACTTCTCTATGGTCAAATCCCTCTGGTAAACATCGGTCGCGAAGGGCAGCTCGTCGAGTTCCGCGGTTTGCATCAATGCGCGAGGCTGATTGTGCACGACTTTGCCGTCTTTTACGTAACTCACGCTGAGAATTTCCGAAAGTGGCTTGCCTTGCGCGTATTCAACGATCGCGTGATCGAACTCCCCGCGCACCACAAAATCGATGTCCGGACTCGCCAGCAGGCTTTCGGCGGGCTTGATTTGTACCTGCGGGCCGACGAACGCAATTTTCAGGTCGGGCTTCTTCTCTTTCATCGACCGCGCCATGCGAAGGTCGCTGAAGAAACCGACGGTGGACGTGAATAGCACTACGAATTCGTATTCCTGCGCGATGCGAACCGTCTCTGAAGGGGTAACCTTGTGCGGCGGGGCGTCCAAAAGCCGGCTGCCGGGCAACATTCCGGCGGCATAGGCGAGCCAAACCGGATACCAGTACGACTCGATTTCCCGAGTGGCCGGCCAGCGTGAACCCGCGCCACCATCGAAATTCTCAAAGCTGGGCGGATTCAATAGCAATGTTTTCATCACGGACGGCATGTCACCCCCAAAAAAGCGAAACAAGGATAGTAGCGAAACACCGCAAACATCTCATACTACTCGATTTCTTCGATGATCCCAAGCTGCGTTTTGTTGCAACATATCTTACTGGAACACCTTTGCGAGCTGGCCTGTGGCCTGAAGCAGTTTGAGCTGTCCCTGCTCGCGCGCAAAATCCGCATCGAGGAACGCCACCCACTTATCGCTTTCGTCCAGGCGGGCTTCTTCCACATCTCGCAAGGTCGCGCGCCCCTGGTCGAACTTCGCTTGAGCCAAATCGAGGGTCTCTTGTGCGAGCTTGAGATCGAGTCTGGCTACCTCGCGGTCCGCGTCCGCCTCGCGCACGCTTCGCGCCTCTTGTTGAACGTCCTGCCGAACCTGCTGGCGCTTATTGCCAAGGAAAAGCTCGGACTCGTTCAGTTGGCTTTTGGCCAGCGCGATATCGGCGCGAGTTTTTGCGCTGAAGATAGGGACGTTCACTTGAATGCCAGCGATCACCTGATTTTGCTGAAAGTTAGCGTTCGGATTGAAAAATTGCTTATAGTTGTTGAATCGCGCGAGCAACTGATACTCGCCTACCAGGCTGACGGTGGGCCAGTACTCTCCCTTGGCGCCCTTCAGCAGACGCTGCCGCGCCGTTCGCTCGTTTTCAGCTTCCTGGATGCCGCGGTCGTTTTGCATGGCAAGCGAGAGCATCTGGCTTTCCGCCTGATCGGTGACAAACGACGGCTCTTCCGTTTCGACCTCGATCGAATGATTTTCCGGAATGCCCGTCAGCGCGCGAAGCTGGTCCGCGAGCGTTTCGTCGCGGTCTTCGAGCTTGACGATGCGCTCCTCAACGCGCGCTGCCATCAATTCGCCGCGCGTAACTTCGATCGTGAGCTCCTGACCGGCCTGTGCGCGTTCACGAGTTACCTGAAGAATCTTTTCCGCGCTGGATTGTTCGCTGCGCATCAAATCGAGCGAATGGCGGACGTTCGCGAGATCCAGATAGGCCATCGCCGCCCGAACGATGGTATCGTCGCGCGCCCGATCCACTTCAAGTTTGGAATTTTTCGCACGCTCCTCGGCTGCCTTGACCTGGCCCTTTCCAGGCAGATTGAAGATCGATTGCATATAAGTAAGGTTGAAGAGTGAAGGCAAGCCGCCGCCCGGGGTCGAGGGATAGCCGCTGGTATAGGCCGCGCCGGAACCGGTGTAAAGGTTCGGCCGGAAATCGCTGCGATACACCGAGGCTTCGTTGAGCGCGATGTTGTACTGGACCTTCGCGAGGGCTACGTCGCGGCTGTTCCGCAAGGCGAGCGCCACGGCCTGGCGCAGCGTCAACTTCACGGTATCTTGCGCGCGCGCCACGCCATCGCAAAACAGAATTCGTGATGCCGCCAGCACGGCAATAAAAAACAATCTCTTATTCATAGCGCAAGGAGTCCGTAGGATGCAGTTTGGCCGCACGGTTGGCTGGCAAGTAGCCGAAGAAGACTCCCGTGGAGCAGGATACTACGAACGCCAGCAGCACGGAGATCCACGATATCGGAATGTCCATTTTTCCTATCTCCGGAAAGAAGCTGACGATGAAATTGATACCCGCCGGTATCAGGACGGCGATTCCGATCCCGATCAGCGAACCCGTGCCGCTGATAAGCACCGCTTCCATTAGAAACTGATAAAGGATGGCGTCCCGGGGAGCGCCGATGGCTTTGCGAATGCCAATTTCGCGCGTGCGCTCCGTCACCGTCACGAGCATTATATTCATGATGCCAATACCGCTGATCGCCAGAGCGATAAGCGCAATGAGAATCAGAACGCCCGTGAGCGCCCTTGAAATTTTGTGCGCCAGATCGAGAAGCCCGGTAAGGTTCTGAACGCGATAATGCGCGCCCGGCCGGTGGCGGCTAGCCAGCGTTTCGGCGACCTGCCGGGTCACTTCGGGAACGTCATCCGGATTGTCCGCTTGGGCGTAAAAAGTCAGAATTGATTCCGCGCCCGTGTAGTACTTGATCAGTGGGAACGGCACGATGACCGTTTCTCGCGTGATCTCGGACTCACCGAAGGTCGTCACCCTCTCGCGAAAAACGCCAATCACCGTGAAATGCAACTCGCCCACGCGAAGGTCTTTGCCCACGGGACTCTCGCCAGGCGATACCAGCATCGCGAGTTCCTGCGTGAGAAGGCACACTTTGCTGTGCGACCGCATGTCGTCTTCATCGAAATAACGCCCCTCCGTGATGATCAGGCTGCGTATCTGCTGAAATCCTTCGGTGACGCCCACGAGGTTGACGGGGTGTTCGGCGCCATTGACGACCACGGTCATTGGGAAATTATTCGTGCCGGCTACCTGCACAACGTGGGGAACGCCTTCCTTGACAGCTTCAAGATCGCCGAGAGAAATCTCATCCGATAGCGCGGAAGGCTGCGCCCCGCCAGATTGAAGCAGATCGGCGTAAACGATATTCGCGCCCACGCCTTGCACCAGCGTGATGATGTAACGTTTTCCGGTGAGCCCCACCGTTACCACCAGCACGATGCAGGCGCTTCCGATAATGACTCCCAGCATCGTCAGTATCGCGCGCAATTTGTTCGCGCGCAGCGCTTGCATGGCGAGAGACCACGTCTCGCCCCAGAACGCCGATTTATTGCTCGCAAAGCTCATGGAATCAGATGCCGGAAATCGCTACGGACGAATGTACGGGAACGGCGGTCTTGCAAGAGATGCGACTTATCGAGCGCCCTTCTCGAGTTGCTGAAGCCGGGCGCGGGCGTCCTTTCTCTGTGGATCGAGTTGCAGGGAGGCCCGATATTGCTCCGCAGCCTCGGCAGGCTTCCCTTCCTTCTCGTAAAGACGCCCCAGCCACTCGCGGGCGGCGGCGTGACTCGGCCAGTCGCTGCGGACGGGCGTGCTTGCGATGTACGATTTCAAATCTTCATCGGCCTGTGACTGGCCCGCGCCAGTTAGAATCTTCGCCACCGCGGAAAAGAAGGTTACCCGCGGATCGTTGGGACCCACCCGCCTTGCAGCATCAACGGTGGCTTGAAGCCCGCTGGCGTTGCCCTGTCCTTCGTAAAAGCCGGCGACTTCGAGATACGGTTCCAGCTGGCTGGGTTTTGCCGCCAATATCTGCCTGTATTCGCTTTCCGCGAGATCAGGTCTTTTTGCGCCGTCCATATAAAAGATGGCCTGGGCTACGTGTCCCTGGATCGGATCGATCGCGGCGATTGCATCCACCTGAGCCTTGGCTTCCACCTTATCGCCGCCGAGCACCCACGGCGCCGTGAGGTCGAAATCGAGAAGGTCGCGCCGCGCCGCAATATTCGCGGGATTCAACTGAATCGCCGCCTCCAGCTCCTTTTTCACTTTCCGGGCCACAAGAAAGCTGCGGTCGCGATCCGCTTTCGCTCCATACTCGCGCCCAAGCCAGTGATGGTAAATGCTGCTTCGGCCATCGAGCGAAACCGATTTTTCTCCATTGGCGATGGCTTTGTCGTAATCGCGAACTTCAAAATAACTCCGGCCCAGCCAGTAATAGATTTGCGCGCTATTCGGGGACTGCTCCAGCGCTGACTGGAACGTTTGAATCGCGTACGCGTAATTGCCGGCATCGAACTGCCGCTGCGCCGATTGCAGAAGCGCATAGTTGTCGCCGCCGGAAAGCCCTGCTGGGAACGTGGCGGATCGTCCGGGCGGAACGATCGTCAGCAGTAAGGCGCCGCTCACAATCGTCAGAATAAGTCTCGTTGCTGCCAAGCGTCGCACCTTCACTGGCCCCCCGCCGGTCGAACGTCCATTCCGTCGTGCAGGGTCACGCCGTCAGCAGGAAGCGCAACGCGATCCCCGTCCGCCAGACCCGCAACTACTTCATATTTTACGGCACTCGCAATGCCCACGGCGATGTCGCGGCGATGAATCTTGTTGTCCGCGTATACAAAGACATAATGCTGCCCGCTGTCGTAGCGGACGGCCGCTCGCGGCACCACCAGCGCATTGGGTCGATCGCGCACCAGAATACGCACGCTGACGTTCACATTGGGCAGCAATTCGAGCTTGTCGTTTTGCACCGAGCAGAGCACCTCGCCCACGCTGCGCGTTCCGCGCGCAACCACTTGCTTGGGCACTTGCTCCGTCTCTCCCTTCCAGGTTAGGCCCGGTTTTGCGTCCCACGTGATTTCGACCGGTTGATTTGGCTCGAGCCACCCCAGGTCCGGCTCGTCCACGAATGCCCGGACGCGGACGTGATGCAAGTCCGCCATTTCGGCCAAGACGTCTCCAGCCTTGACGTAATCTCCCTGCCGAACCGGCAGCGAGTACAACGTCCCATCGGACGGCGCGATAACCGTCGCCGATCTCACCTTTTCCTCGAGGGCCTGCACCTGATCCTGAATTTGCCCGACTCGCAGAGCGGCGCGTTCGGCATCAATCGTGGAGCTACGCGCGAGCTCGCTCTTTCTTTCCTGCAATGTCTGTAGATTCGCCCGGGCTTGCGCGAGGGCCGCCTTATTTTCCGCTACCTCGTCTTGCGTGGCGGCCTGCTTCGTGACGAGCTGCGCCAGCGCCTTTTGCGTGCGCTCGAGGTTGGCGACTCCGATGCGCGCCTTTTCCAGATCGCCTTTAATTTGCGCCACTTGATCCGGCGGGCCGCCAGCCCTCGCGTTGCGGAGGTCGGACTGCGCGCTCAACAAGTCCGATCTTGCCTGCGCGAGCTGGGCGCGCATATCCGAGGAATCGAGCGTGAGAATCAATTCTCCGCGATGCACATTTTGCCCTTCCGTTGCTTTCACGCTCGCCACGAACGTCGGGAATCCGGCATGCGCCACGGTTGGCGAGATCGGCTCGACCTTGCCATTGCTCGTGATGGAAGCGTGAAGGTCCTCTTGGGCGACCTTCACCACCGGCACGAACGGCCCGTGCTGCCGCCCGGCCAATACCAGCAGAACCACCACAACGATTCCGGCCGCAAGGGCCAAAAAAATCCACGTTTTTCGCTTGCCGTTTTCAGCCATGATCGGCCGCGCCGCCGCGGCACGTTTCCCGAAAGATTTCAAAATTGTAGCAGAGCGCTCCGGCGCTTGCCCGTGCAAACACCCTTTCCGTGCTTACCCATGCTTTTGGATGTTTTGCCGGCTTTCATGGATTCCCCACGTTAGCCGCCGGCTTCCAACGCAAAGGAAGTCAAAATGCGCCCTCGAATCGAAACCAAGATTTACGGGTGCGAATTCCCTCTTCGTGCGTCTAACAGCGAGAGTTTTGCATCACTCGTTCTCGAGCGCAAGCAGCGCCCGGATCAGCGCCTTTCCGGAAGAATGGCCAGACCCGCGGGACGGAACGCTGCAATGCTAGAATCCTTCTATTCATGAGCGCTGATTCGCTGATCTACGTCAACGAGCTCTCGAAGCGCTTCCGCGCGTTCAAGCGCCGCGAAGGCATTTGGGGATCGATCCAGAATCTTTTCGTTCGCGATTATCACACCGTTTCGGCCGTGGACCGCGTGAGCTTTTCGATCGAATGCGGCGAAATGGTCGGATACATAGGTCCGAACGGCGCCGGCAAGTCCACCACCATCAAGATGCTGACCGGCATTCTGGTTCCGTCGAGCGGGGATATCCGCATCAACGGCTACGTTCCCCATCGCGAACGGCGTCATTACGTGAAAACGATCGGCGTCGTCTTCGGCCAGAGGACGCAGCTCTGGTGGGACATCGCCGTCGTGGAATCGTTCAAGCTTCTGCGGCGCATCTACGACGTCCCGCAGCGCGATTTCGACGAACGCATGGAGCGTTTCAACGAAATCCTCGGCATTCGCGATTACCTCTATACGCCAGTTCGCAAGCTCTCGCTTGGCGAACGTATGCGTTGCGATCTCGCTGCGGCCCTTCTGCACAATCCGCCGCTGCTATTTCTCGACGAGCCGACCATCGGCCTCGATGTCGTCGCGAAAGATCACATCCGGCACTTCTTGCGGGCCATCAATCGCGAATTTCGCACCACCGTGCTGCTGACCACTCACGACCTCGATGACATCGAGGAATTGTGCCGTCGCATCATGATTATCGACCATGGTCACGTGCTATTCGATGGCGCCCTGGACCATCTGAAACAAAAACTCCTGCGCACCAAGCAGATCAAATTCGCGCTCAAGGATAGGTCGTATGCCGCCGGCATGGAACAGTTCTCGCGCGCCGGATTGGAAGTCGAGCAAGTCGACGAAGTCACCTATCGAATCCGTTTCGATCGGTCGAAAGTCGCCACGGCGGACCTGATTCGCGAAATTCTCGCAAAAATAGAAGTCCGCGATCTGCTCATCGAGGATGAGCCCATCGAAGAAATCATCAAGCGAATCTATGCCGGCGAAGCTTTGCCCGAGGTCGCGGTGTGAACTCCATGGTCCAAGCGTTGGTGCCGTACGTCGAATTTTCTCGCGTCGGTTTCGTCAACATCCTTGCGTTTCGGCTGCGATACTTCACCGGTATCGTGACCTACTTTCTAAATGTCACCGTTTATTACTTCATTTGGAGCGCGGTTTACAGCTCGGGACACGCCATCGCCGGCTACAACCTCGCGCAGATGATCACCTACATCAGCGTCGGCTGGATGATTCGCTCGTTTTACTGGAACACCATCGATCAGGAAATGGCTTACGAAGTGATCGAAGGCAAGATCGCCATGGATTTGATCAAGCCGGTATCGGTGCAATGGATGTGGATCAGCCGCGCGATCGGTGAATCGGCATTCCGGTTGGGCCTCCTGACGCTTCCGACCGCAGTGGTGGTTTCGCTTGTGTTCCACGTGCAGGCGCCCGCTTCGCGTGAAAACTTCGCGCTTTTTCTGATCGGAGTTCTCGGCAGCTTCTTTTTGATGGGCGCGATCAATTTCATGATCGGCACCTGTGCGATCCCGCTCAAATCCATTCTCGCGCTGATTCGCGCAAAATACTGGCTGATCGAATTGCTCTCGGGCCTGCTGATTCCCATGTCGTTTTTCCCGCCAAGAATTCAGACGATCCTTGCCTGGCTCCCGTTCGAACACATCGCGTATACCCCGCTGCAAATCTATCTCGGCAAGCTCGATCGGCTGCACGCTTTGCGCGCGCTGGCAACCGAGTGGTTCTGGGTGGTGGCTCTGCTCGTTCTGGCCCATCTCTGGTGGGAGCGGTCGCTGCGGAATATTACGATCCACGGAGGATAGCGCGCGGCACACGGCGCATGATCCGATGAAAAATTCGCTCCAATCGAGAGAGCGCGGCGCGGAGACGCATCGCTTCGCCGCTATCCTCGCTTCCGCGAAACGCCACGCGCTGCTCCTTGCCGATTATTTCGCGCAATACGCGAAGGTGCGCGTGAGCTATCGCGGGGACTTCTTTATCAGTCTGATAACGAGTTTCGCCGCCACCGTATTCGCCTTACTGTTCGTGCTGGTCCTCTTCAACAAAGCGCCGAAACTTTCCGATTGGACGCTCCCGGAAGAAATGTTCCTTTACGGATTTTCGCTGATCCCTTACGGTATCTTCAACGTGATCAGCCTCAATCTCTACGACTTCGGAAATAACTACATCATCGAGGGAAAATTCGACCGGGTCTTGCTGCGTCCCGTCTCATCGCTCTTTCAGGTGCTTTTTGAAACCTTCCGAATCGAATCCGTTCAGGAAATAGCCACGGGAATTTTCTGTATGTGGTGGGCGTCGAACCGGCTGGGCATCCATTGGACCATCGGAAAATTCGGGATGCTCGTATTCTTTGGGATCTGCGCCGGCGTTATCTACGTTTCGATTTTCTTGCTGCTGACCACGGTGTCGTTCTGGTTCGAGGACCGCATCGGCGTCCATCCTCCGGTGTGGAATGTCATTGCCTTTGGACGCTGGCCGCTTTCCATTTACAGCGGCGCCGTGCAATTTTTCCTGTGCTGGATCATTCCGTTCGGCCTGGCGTCATTTTATCCGAGCGTGCGCCTGCTGGGCCGCGCTGTCACGCCCGAGTACGCGCGCTTCGTTCCCGTCGTCGCTGCGGTGTTTCTCACGCTCGCCATCTCCGTGTGGAACTTGGGCACTCGTCATTATTCTTCCACCGGCTCCTAGTGTCCCGTCCCAGAAATAAGCTCAATAACTCCGGCCATGCAACTCATTGTAGGGGCTCTGCTTGCTGCGCCCTGCTTATGCAGCTTACTTCCCGGACACGACACTAGCCGCAACCCACTTCCCGCCTGATCACCGTCGAAGATCAGGTCTTGTTCCCCTTGTATTGAATCACCAGGATCGTGATGTCGTCCGACTGCGGCGCGCCTTCGGTGAAATCTTTCATTCCCTCGCGGATAGCCAAAGCAAGTTCGTCCACCGATTGCCCGGCGAAGCTTTCGAGAATGCCGCGCAGGCCCGATTCCTCGAACATTTCGTTGCGCGCGTTGGACGCTTCTGAAACGCCGTCCGAGTAAATCACCAGATAATCGCCGGACTCGAGCTGTATGCGGGCGCTTTCGTAGTCCGCCTCCGCAAACATCCCGACCGGGAAATTGGCTGAGGCCAGGCTTTCGAGCGTTCCCGACCGGCGGCGCAGCAGCGGAGGCACGTGGCCCGCGTTGACGTATTCGAAGCGGCCCGACTTATCGAGAATCCCATAGAAGACGGTGGCGTAGCGGTCGTCGCCGCTGCGCTCGCAAAGATACTGGTTCACGCGCGAAAAAATCCCGGTTAAGGCGATGTCCATCGCGGCCGTGGTGAAGAAAACGCCTTGCAGCAAAGTCGCCAGCAGCGCCGCCGAAATCCCTTTTCCCGAAACGTCGCCCACGAAGAATCCATGCCGCCCGCCGCCAAGCTCGATTACGTCGAAGCAATCGCCTCCCACGGAATGGCACGCGAGAGTTGCGCCCGCAACGGCGACGTTCGGAAGGTTTGGTAATGATTTCGGAAGAAGTTGCCGCTGGATCTGGCTGGCGATTTCGATTTCGTGATCGAGCCGGGCTTTCGCGCGCGAGGCGGCAAACAGCCGCGCATTTTCAACCACCGTGGCTGCCTCCCGCGCCAGGCTGCGCAGCACTTCGCGGTCGAGATCGGAGAACGCGCTGGATGGAACGTGGCTATCGAGATAGAGCACGCCCAGCAATTCTCCCTGACGCGTCGAAATCGTCGCATCGAGCGTATCGATCACCGGAAGCTTGGCCACCGGAATGGCCACCACCGTGCGCAACGCCATGCGCGCAATGCTTTCGTTCTGCCCCGCGCTGGATTCCTCGCCCATGTCGCTGACGATCAATTCACGACGCGTGTCCCCGACTCGTTTCACCACGCTCTGCGACACCTGCAATTGCTCGGGCTGCAGCGTGCCTCGTTGCGCGTCACGCGCGACGGCGGTTTGCATCTCCCCGGATGGATTTGCCAGCAGCAGCACGCCGCGCTCGGTGCGTGTCAATTGAATGGCCGCGTCCACCACGGCTGTCAGCACGTCTTCGAGCGACAGTGCCGTGCTCATGGTTCGCGCCACTTCGAGCAGAACTCCAAGGTGATACAGCTCGCGCGATCCCGGCTGCGTGGGCGCTGGCGCTTCCACCCGCTCGACCAGCTCCTCAATCGTCGCGCCCTCGCCGAGGTACAAAAGCTTGTAAGAATCCGCCATCCCGAAATCGATGCTGTCTTTCGGCTGGAGCTCGCGCCGGAGAACCTTTTCCCCGTTGACGAACGTTCCGTGGCGGCTGCCCAGATCTTCCAGCACCCAGCGATCGTCTTCGGAAAGTATCTGTGCTTGCTGGCGGCTGATGCGGCTGTCGCGCAGCATCAATTCGCTGCCAGCTTGCCGCCCGATGCGAAACGGCGACTCGGAGATCAGCGTCTCGCGGCGGACGCCGCTTGGTTCGATAACGACGAGTCTGGGAGCCCGGGCCACGATCGGTGAAAGCCGCCGCGGTTCGAGTAAGTGTTCTCCGCGAGCGATGCTCATGGTAGGTAAACTGGCCAGGGAAGTAAATACCCAGGGTCCGAATCATTAAGTGAATCGCTAAAAGCGGATTGCGGGAGGCTAGCCGTCTCTCTCAGCCGGTAGTTTTCGCCTATGCGGATTTCACGGAATGTGCTTCCCACGAGTTGCTGAGGCGGCGTACCGTCTCGCGCAGGCGCACCGCCAGTTCGACCACGGTTTGGAGTCGCTGGGCGTCCACCGAATGCAGCCGTTCCCGGTGCGCCAGGACGAGTTCGGCGTTGCCCAGAACTCCGGTGAGCGGGTTATTGATTTCGTGGCGAAAGATTTCAGCTACGTCGCCTGGAAGCTCCTTCCACGGCGGTCCAACCGCTGCCTCCGACCGCTCCGCCCATCGCAACCGGCGTTCGAGCAGCGCTGCCGCCAACGGAATATAATCTCCAGCGCGAGCCACGAATTCGACGTCGCCTTCCGCTACCAGCCGGGCGATTTCCGCCTGGCGCTCGGCGGGGGCCAGAACGACGACGGGCGCGCTTTCAGTCAGTTGCCGAAGCGGTCCGGCAAGGGCTGCGCCGCCGGCCAGTGAAGCATCGAGCAAAATCACGCGCGGAAAAGTGCGGCTCGCCAGTTCGCGGAGATGCGCGAATGTTTCAACGATCGTCACTCGCCGTGCCCCGCCGAAGCGCTCCATCTCGCGCTCCAGACGAGCCGCGGGTTCGGCGCCGGCGATTCCGGCCAGCGCCGTGCAGTTCACCAAGCCTTCGGTTCTCACGGCAGCCATGCTTCTCATTCAGTTCCGCGAATCCGCGGTTTGTTCGGGCAGCGAGCTGGCCGCGATCTCTCCCGCATGAGGAGAACGGGCAACCAGCAGGCGGTGCACGGCCAGCTTTAATTCCTCGACAAGAAACGGCTTTGCCAGACACGGCGCCCGGTGCGACTCAAGAAATTTCTGCGTTCGTGGGGATAGCGTATCGCCGGTGATGAAAAGGATGTGGTCCTGCAAGGGGCTGGCTGTCCGCACCAGCGCGTCGTAAAACGCGGGACCGTCCAAACGTGGCATGCGCAGATCGCAGATCACGATGTCGTAACGGGCGCGGGACAGGCGCGTCAGTCCCTCTTGGCTGTCGAGAACCGCGTCGACGCTGTGGCTCTCCTCGCGGAGCACATCCGCGATCAATTGTGCGATCGCTGGTTCATCTTCCACCACCAGCACCCGGCCCGCGGGAACGGATAGTGACCCGCGGTCCGGCGCCAGAGAGGGCCGCGAGCCGTTGTCATCTTGCGCCGCCGGGACAACCGGAAGTTCGACCACGAATTTCGCACCCGCGCCGCGATGGCTGTCGAATATCACTTCACCATCGTGCTGCTGAACGATGCCATAAACGATCGACAGGCCCAGGCCGGTCCCGACGCCAGGTGGCTTCGTCGTGAAGAAAGGATCGAATATGCGCGGCGCGATTTCTAACGGAATCCCGGGGCCGTCGTCGGAAATTTCCAGGCAAATCCTCCGCCCGGGTGCCAGCCGCGTGCGCATCCATATGCGCCCTTGCCCGCGGCCTTCCAGCAACGCCTGCTCGGAGTTCACCAGAAGATTCAGCACCACCTGTTGAAGCTGGTGAGGATCGGCCATCGTCGCCGGGAGGTCCGGATCAAGTTCGCACTCAACCAGAATGTTCTCGACTTTGAGTTCGTAACTCCTCAGCGCGAGAGTACGTTCCACGATTTCGTTCAGATGAACTCGCGTCCTTTCGGGTTTGTTTTCCCGCGCAAAGTACAGCAGGTTTTTTACAATGTGCCGGGCCCGCTCGGCTTCCTGAAACACTTTGTTCGCCTCCGAAAGTTGCGGCTGCATCAGGCTGTGGCGCAACAGAAGCTGGGCGTAGCCCATAATGGCGGTGAGCGGGTTGTTCAACTCGTGCGCGATGCCGGACACGAACTGTCCGAGCGCGGCTAGCCTCTCGGTCTGCAGCATCTTGGACTGGATTTGCCTCTGCGCCTGCCGCTCGCCGGTAACATCCGTGTAGAGCTCGATCCAGCCGGCCCCGCAGCCTTCCGCGTCGAGCACCGGCCGGGAAAAGCGCTCCAGGACGCGCCGCGCTGGCAGCGTGATTTCCAGCTCATCGTGCGCCGGACCGCCTTCTCCCCGCGCAAAGGCTCTCCATGGCGCGGAAAAGGCTTTCGGATCGCTGAATCTCCCTGCTACCAACTGTTCGAGTTCGTCAAAGTCATCTATTCCGGATACGTTTCGCGGACCGAGTCCGAGAAATTGCGCGAATCGCGCGTTCGCGAACCGCAAACGACCGGCTGGATCGAGCACGATCACCCCGGTGGGAACGGAATCGAGCACGCTGCGAAGTTCCGCGTCGGCCTGCCGGCACATTCTTTCGGCGCGGTAAACTACGGAGCCTTCTTCGAGACACAGAACCAGGTGGCGCGAGACAGGCAGCACGGTTCGCAGCGTGATCCGTACCGGAAATCCCGTCGCTAGGAGCCCATCGAGGCATGCGTGGCCGCCCAGAAGCGATGGTTGAGTGAAGGTTGTTCCAAATCCAAGCGGCCGCGCGAGGAAATCGTCCAGATCCGTCTGTTGAAGGCTGGTATTTTTTAGTCTCAGCAGCTCCGAGGCCCGGCGATTCGCGCGCTGGAGAACGCCCTGGGAATCGATGACCACAAGCGCCTCGGCGCTCGCGTCAAACAGGGCGCGGAACGACGGATCGTACTCAAACTGAACCGGCGCAAGCGCTCCCGGCTTGACCGTGCCACCGCAGGAACCGCGCGGCTCTTCTCTGTTGGACCAACGGGCGCGCTCCGATTCTTTCATCGGTTCATCTGCCCCAACCCATAACAATCCAGTAGCTGCACAGGAGAGCGAGAAGGATCACGATTGCGTATGTGGTGACGCTGCGCGCAACCGCGAACAAACGCCGGTATCGGAAGAGATCAATGTACTGGACGCGCACGCACGCCCTCTTGCACCCGTGGGGCCATGCCTAGCAATCAACGTAAGATACTTCCATGCAATAGTTTGGGTTTGAGGAGAACGGGTGTGATAAATCGCCGATTCCCACTTCAGAACTGGGGCTTCCCTGACTGGAAAGCGCCATAAGAAAAAACCGGCGAGCGAACCCGTGGGGGCTAATAAGGGCGATAATATACTTAACTAACCAACTCTGCTATGATGCTACGGTATGCACCAGCCTTATAAGCCGCCAGCATCTGCTAGAGCATTAGACTTGTGGAGCCCATTCCTTAAGGTCAAATGGGCCAAAAATCACATCGATAATCTGGGCAATGCCAGGATCAAATTCCTTGGCAACAATAGATACTTGGGAGTTCCCAAGTACAACGTCGAAACTAATCGGACGCAGTACATTGTTGGAACCGTTCCTGAGATTACTCCCGAAATCCGTCTCCTTGTCGGCGATATTGCCCACAATCTCCGGACCGCTTTGGATCATTTGGCCTGCGAACTCTGTCATAGTGTTGGGATTGCCGAGCCCAAGGTTTATTTTCCAATTTGCGAGAGTCGGGAAATCTACGAAGCCGAATCTGGCAGAAAAACACAGGGAATGCCCAAAGAGGCCAAGGATTTCATCGATACGCTTTGTCCATACGGTGGAGATGGCGCAGGAGGGGATTACCTTTTTGGGCTCCATGAGCTTGATAGGTTCGATAAGCACCGTCTGATTTTGACCGTTACCATGAGGGTCGGATCGTACTCCATGACTCTCAGCCCGCAGGGCGCTTGGTTCAACATCCCCATGCTTCCGGTATTGAAACCCGGTGACGTAATTGGTGAAATCGAAGGTAACTGCGAATCGGACAAGCAGATGAGCGTTACCGCTGATATAGCGTTCGGCGAACCGCAGGTTTTCAAAGGGGAGCCGCTTTTTCCAACCCTGCCCATTTTGGCCGATCATATCGAGCGGATCATTGCTTTGTTCGGGCCCAATCCAGCGAAATGAATGTTGACCATGGCACACCACGGATATATCCTCTTTTCTACGAGGATATTTGGCCGTGGCGAATCACCCTACACCTTCCGGGAAGAATGAGTCGGGCGACTATGCTACTTTTGAATCTGCGCTGAAAAAGGTTTTGTCAGTACCGCACTCAAAGATCAAATCAAAGCTTGATGCCGAAAAGCGGAAGAAATCTAAGGCTTCCGCTTCCCGCGTCTCAGGCGCAAAGGGTTAGCAACGCGCCTCTCCCACCTTGCCAGTCACCTCCGAAAAGGTGAGCCGCTTTCCCGCAATCTGCGATAAGGCTAGTTGAAACCTATCTCCATCCGCGAGCGGATTTTCTTTACTCTCACGATAATTGTACCGGAATGATTGTTCATCGAGATATCGGAACAGATGGAATGGCTCGACGCTTACATACGTTCCATTAATCCCGCGCTTGAGAAGCGACCAAAAGTTTTCGAGTCCGTTTGTGTGCACATGCCCGTCAACGTATTTCTCGGCATGGTCGATAACTTTGTGTGCGTAATCCTGAGAGAGTCCGTCGTAGGAATGTAGGGCATCGCTGTACAGTGCGGCTCCCGCAGACACGTGATTGCGAACTTGCTGTTGCAATGCGCTCTTTCGGCGATTCGGAACAACAGCCAGGCGAACCTTTCCGCCACGCTCCAAAATCCCCACGACTGCCGTTTTGTCTTTCCCGCCAGTCCCGGTAATCCGCCGTTCGCGTACGTCAACATGCATGTTGCGGGCTTTTCCGCCGATGAAGGTTTCGTCTACTTCCACTGCGCTGGTAGGACCAACCTTCACGAAATTCCCCTCTTGCAGAGCGAGCCGCAAACGGTGCATGACAAACCAAGCAGACTTCTGTGTAATGCCGAGATCGCGCCCCACTTCATACGAGCTAATTCCGTTTTTGCAATTCACAAGCATCCAAAGAGCAACAAGCCACTTGTCCAAGCCGATTGGGGAGTCTTCGAAAATCGTCCCAACTTTAACGCTGAATTGCTTTGAGCACTGCTTGCACTTCCAACGCTTTTGCGTCTGCAGATAGTAGTGCTCGCCATGTCCGCACTTTGGGCAGATCGGGCCATTCGGCCAGCGAAGCGAAGCAACCGCATCAATGCAAACTTGCTCATCGCTGAAGTATCGGATAGCTTGCTGAAGTGTCTTTGGCTTTTCCATGCTCGGAGCATAGCAACATTCTCGTGGTTAGTCAAGTATATTATTGCCCTAATAAGGCTGCAACGTCGGAGGCGAGTCGGATCAATTCGACTGAGGATGAGATTCGTATTCTTTTAGCTTGCGATACAGAGTGGTCTTGCCGATGCCGAGCAAGCGCGCCGCCGCGAGCTTGTCTCCGCCGGCCTCTCGCAACGCGCGCAGAATCGCGCGTCGTTCGAGTTCGTTGAGCGGGAGGATCTCGTCGTCCTGGGAAATTCGTTCTCCGGCGGCGAATTGCAAGTTCGACGGCAAGTCGCCCACGTGCAGGACCGGCCCCGAGCCAAGAGCGACGGCGCGCTCAATGGCATTCTCGAGCTCTCGCACGTTGCCCGGCCAGTCGTAGGTCATGAATCTGGCCATGGCCTCCGCGGAAACGATTCGCGGGGAGTGGCTCTCGGAGCCGAATTTCTCAAGAAACGAATTGACCAGCACCGGGATATCGGATTTGCGCTCGCGAAGCGGCGGCACCTTGATCTGCACCACGTTCAGCCGGAAATAAAGATCCTGGCGGAAGCCGCCTTGCCGGACCGCGGTTTCCAGATCGCGATTGGTGGCTGCGATTACCCGCATTGTCACGGTGACCCGGTCCGTCGAGCCGACCGGCTTGATCTCTTTTTCCTGCAGTGCGCGAAGGAGCTTGGCTTGCAGATCGACGGGCAGGTCGCCAATTTCGTCGAGGAAGAGCGTTCCGCCGTCAGCGGATTCCATCAATCCCTGCTTGTTGCTCATGGCGCCGGTAAAAGCGCCTTTCACGTAGCCAAAGAGTTCCGATTCGATCAGCGTGGGAACCAGCGCCGAGCAGTCCACGGGAACGAAAGGTTTGTGCTTCCGCGAACCCATAAAGTGAATTGAACGCGCCACCAGCTCTTTCCCGGTGCCGCTCTCGCCCAGAATCAGCACCGGATAGTTGTGCTGGCTCACTTTCTCGATCAGCCGGTACACGCGCTGCATTCGCTGCGAAGTGCCGGTCAGCCCGCCGAATCCGGGGCGGCTGCGAAGCTGCTCGCGAAGTACGCGGTTTTCCTGGTCGATTTCCAGTGAACGCACCACCCGCTCCAGCTTGCTGCGAAGCTCGGAAATGTGGAAAGGCTTCGTGACGTAATCGGCGGCGCCCATTCGGGTCGCTTCGACGGCGCTCTCAATTGTGCCGTACTGCGTCAGCACCACAACCGCGGTCTGCGGATAGCTCTCCCGGATTTTTTTCAGCAGCTCAATCCCGCCTAGTTGCGGAACTCGCAGGTCGGTGATAACAATGTCCGCCGGAAAACGGTCCAGGATATCGAGAGCCTGCTCCGTGGTTGAAGCAACGCTCGTGCGCAACCCTGATTCCGTGACCACCTCGCGGCAGAGATTCCGGCTGGCATCTTCATCATCCACAATCAGAACCGCCATCGGTTGTTCCGCCGCTCGTGCAGTTTCCGTCCCGGCTGCGGATGACATTTCGCTCCTCGGTTTCCCTTTTTTGGACTCTCTTGCAAGACGATAGCCAAACACGTTTAGCCAGAATTGCTGCGAATACGGCCTTTATTGCAAACGGCCGATGCGTTCTCATCGAGACTCTATTTCCAAATTGGGAATGATATCAAGACCGTAATACTACTCATCGTGATAAGTCTCTTATCTCCATCAGCTTGCAGATCCGGGAATGGCGGCCAGCGCAAAATGGGAATCCTAACCTCCGGAATTCGCGAAGCAATTCGGCATCCCATCCCTCCCACGCTCAAGGCCGCCCCTCTCTCTCACGATCCAGCTCCCGCCTTTCTAGCCCGCGTTCCCTTGGCATTCTCGGCGACTGCTGGTAGATTCACTCCTGATGGCCCCTGGCAATTCATCTCTGCAACGCATCCTCATCGTCGAGGACGAGGAAAATGCGCGGAAGGGCTACGAGGCTCTTCTGCGTAAATGGAATTGCGAGGTATTGGGAGTCGCAAACGGCGAGGACGCGCTCGCGAAATTTCAAGAGTTTGATCCGGGCGTGATCCTCGCCGACGTCGAACTCCCGGGAATGAATGGCCTCGAATTGCTGCGACAGCTCGGGGAGGAAACGCAGCGTATCCCGGTAATCATCATCACCGGCCGGGGCAGCGACGAACGCTCCGTGCAGGCCATCGAAGCCGGAGCCTTCTGGTACATCGAAAAACCTCTGAAGCCCCCGGTCTTGCGCGCCCTGCTCGATCGCGCGCTCGGACGGGTTCGAGACCACAAAGCAGTCCAGGCGCTCACGCGCGAACTCCGTGACGCGGGAAAGCTCGGAACCCTCGTGGGCAGCTCGGCGCCAATGCAGGACGTGATGCGCCAGGTGGAAATGGCCGCGCCCTCGACGGCTTCGGTGCTCGTCACCGGCGAGACTGGTTCCGGAAAGGAAATGGTGGCGCGATCGATTCATATGCTGTCGCCCCGCGCCGGACGGCCGTTTGTAGCCATCAATTGCTCCGCAATTCCAGAATCGCTCATGGAGAGCGAGATCTTTGGCCACGAGAAGGGCGCTTTTACGGGCGCGGCCGAGCGGCGAATCGGATGTTTCGAACTGGCGGATGGCGGCACGCTCCTGCTCGATGAAATCGGCGAGATGCCCGCACCGACGCAGACGAAATTGCTGCGCGTCCTCGAAGATCGCAAGGTTCGCCGGCTGGGAAGCAAAGTCGAAACGCCGGTGGACGTGCGCGTGCTTGCCGCGACGAATAAAAATCCCGACCAGGCCGTGGCCGACCGCCTCTTGCGCCAGGACCTTTATTTCCGGCTGAATGTGTTTCACATCCACCTGCCTCCGCTCCGCGAACACAAAGATGATTTGCCGTTTCTCGTCGAACATCTGCTTGCCGACATCTCCGCAAAGCACAACAAGAAAGTGTCGGGCGTGGGCGTGGAAGTGATGGAGCTGTTCAAGTCCTACCCGTGGCCCGGAAACGTGCGCGAGCTGCGCAACGTTCTCGAACGCGCGGCCATCGCGTGCGACCGAGGAATCATTGCGCGCCAGCACCTTCCCTCAGATTTCGGACGCGTGCCAGCGATGGCGACCAGCGCGCTGAGCGCGGTCCGCTTTCCGGTGGGAACCACCGTGGACGCCATGGAGCGCGAGCTCATCCTGCAAACGCTCGCCGCCACCAGCCAGAATAAAACCCGCGCCGCGGAGTTGCTTGGCATCAGCCTCAAAACGCTGCACAACAAACTGAAGGAATACGAGGCGGGGCGGATCGATGCGTCTCAGCCTGAAAACTAAGTTCACGCTGGGGACCTCGCTGCTGGTCCTGGCGGTCGTGACCGTCGTGTCTGGCCTCTACATCGGACGCCTCACCCGCCAGGTTCTTCGGCAAGCGGACGATCGCGCTCATTTCGTGGCCGACCAGGTGTTCCTGGCCTGCCAGAGCGCCCTGCGCGATGCCGCCGAACGCGGCGACGCCCCCTCCTCAAATACTCCGGCGGATCTTCGAAAGTACGTGCATCGGGCGCTGGACGACAGCAACACGCTGAATTCGGTTGTGGAATCCGCCGTCGGTTACTCACCCACGATTTATGAAATAACCATCACCGACAAGGACGACGTCGTCCTCGTCTCCAGCGATCCGGACCTTCGCGGACAGACAATCGTTGCGCGCCCAAGCGTCACTTCCCTGGTCCATGCGGGATTCTTCCAGGAACTCCGAACTTTGTACGGGCCGCAGCAAACCTACGAGTTTTCGCTGCCCTTTAATCTCGGTGCCAGCCCCTTCGGTCAAATACGCATCGGGCTGTCGTCCGCGCTGATCCGCGACGAAATTTCCCCCGGTCTCATCAGCGCGGCTTACTGGGCGCTCGGCTCCGTGCTGCTTTCGACGCTGCTGGCCTTCTTCGGCACCCTCTTTTCGCTCGCTCCCATTGACAGAATATCCGCCCAGCTCGATCGCATCTCGGCCGGCGAATTCGATCTCGAGCCTGTCCGTCGCGGCGACGAGCTAGGCGCCGTTAGCACCAAGATCATTGGCATCGGCAAGCAATTGCGCGACGTCCGCGAAATTTTCAGCAGCCTTCGCGAAAATCTCGATCAGGTGATGACCGGCCTTGCCGACGGCCTTCTGCTGTTTAACGCGGAAGGCCGCGCCGTGCTCGTCAGTCCTTCCATCGAGAAATTTCTCGGCGAAACTCCCGATCAGCTTCGCGGCAAGCGCGTCAGCCAGGTTTTTCCGCCTGGCCATCCGGCGCACGCCGCCCTGCGGATCGACGCTGACAGTATCGAGCCGGTCGACGGAATCGAAATTACGCTGGACACGCCGGCGGGGACGCAGCGCCTTGGTCTCAACGCGCTTGCGATCCGGGAGCATGGCGCTCGCATGGGAACTCTCGTCACCGTTCGCGATGTGGAATCGCTCGAACGTATCGGCTCGCAATTGATGGTCTCTGAACGCCTCGCCGCGCTGGGTCGCGTCACTGCAGGCGTGGCGCACGAAGTGAAGAACCCGCTCAATTCCATGCGTTTGTGGCTCGAAGTTCTAAAGGCCAATATGCCGGTCGAGCCGGAGGCGCAGCAAGCCGTGAAAATGCTCGACAGCGAAATCGACCGCCTGGACCGCGCCGTGAAAACTTTCCTTAATTTCACCAAGCCCGTCGAATTGCGGCTCGAGGATACCGATGTCCGCATGTTTCTGGATGAAGTGCTCGATGCCGCCCGCCCTTCCATCACGGAGGCTCACGTCGAGTTGCGCGTGGATGTGCCGTCGGAGTTTCCGCCCGTTCGGATGGATCGCCAGTTGATGCATCAGGCTCTGCTGAATCTGCTGCTCAACGCCTGCGAGTTCACCAACGCCGGCGGCCGCATTTCCGTCGGCCTGCGGCGCAGCGATGATTTCGCCGTCATATCGGTCGCCGACACGGGAAAGGGCATCACCGCGGAAAATCAGAAAAAGGTGTTTCAGCTCTTTTTCACCACGCGCCCCGGAGGTACCGGCATCGGACTCGCCAACACGTTTAGGTTTGTACAGTTGCACAATGGTCGGATAGAATTCGAATCAGAGGCCGGGCGCGGCACGACGTTCCGAATGGAACTGCCGCTGTCACGCTCGGGGGAAGCGCCGTCGGCGCGGAAAGTTCGCGACTACAGCCAGCCCTTCGCCGAAGAGAAACGGTAATGCCCAGCCGCTGCTCAGACACTCGCATACTGTTCGTGTTGCTCGCTTGTGGAGTTTCTATGGCCACTGCGGGATGCGTGAAGGACAAGGTGCACGCCGCGCCCCCGGTGGCGACCATCCCGTCTTCCGCTCCCATCGAAACGAAACCCGCCACTCCCGCACCCGTTCGGCCGCCAAAAATCGATGCAGAGCCAACGCCCGCGGTAATGCCCACCGACAAGAACAACACGACTCCTCCGCAGCCGCCTCCTAAGGTCCACAAGTCTTCTGACGACACGGGGGAATCAGAATCATCTTCTGCCTCGGACAAGCCGGCTCATCCAGCCGCACCTCAGATTTCACCACAACTCTCTCCCGGCGATCAGGCCATCTACTCACGCAAGACCACCGAAGATGTTTCGGCTGCGGAAAGCAATCTCAAGCAGTCGCAGGGGAAACAATTAAGCGCCGCGCAACAAGACTTGGCCGACAAGATTCGCAGTTTTCTCGCCCAGTCGCTCGAGGCCAGCCAGGGCGGCGATTGGGCTCGCGCCCAAAACCTAGCCCAAAAGGCCCGCCTCCTCTCCGTCGAACTCGTCAATTCCCTTTGACGCTGTCGCCCCGGTTACGAATTTGTAGGGGCACGGCATGCCGTGCCCGGTTTCATTCGAAAATCCCCATCTCGTCCGCTGGCCGTGCTCCGAATGCGTGTTGTTACGACTCCGCAGTTCTGTATATCTAAAACTGCTCAACAGTTGCTCTTGCCGTCTGGACTCGCAATTACCACCACATAACCGTCGGGATCGCGAAGCCACATTTCTCTGTGGTTTGGTCTTGGGTTGAGGTGGGGCTCTTGTACGATCTGAGCACGCAATGCGCGCGCCTGTTCGACGACTGCGTCAAAGTCGTCCACCTCGAACCAAAGCAAGACGCCGTGTCCGGGCGGCGCTGCGTCCGCGTTGACCAGGTTGGGGTGATCTTCCTCGTCCCAAGCATGGAGTTGAAGAATTAAGTGACCGGCGCACAGCATCCGATCG
The DNA here is from genome assembly GCA_050747005.1 of Candidatus Acidiferrales bacterium. Taxonomy (GTDB): domain Bacteria; phylum Acidobacteriota; class Terriglobia; order Acidiferrales; family UBA7541; genus Palsa-295. Next base: position 149,682 of record JBOGNE010000081.1, on the reverse strand, counting down.
TACACGTCGCGATGGCTGTGTTCGGGGAGTGACTCGAGTCCGAGCAACTTTTGGTACCAGCGACTGCTTGCCCTCACATTTCGCACCGCAATCAGAGGCTCGGAATGGACAGCCGTTCTTCGCAGCATGGATTCCATAATCTGCTCCTACGATTCCTTTCAGCCAGACATCTGGTTGTGATTCTAGCGCCTCGCAACGACCGCCGTAACACCTTCCCATAGTACCGGCGTTAGGTGTCTCAGCAACATGAAATCAGAGCACCACCCGTCCGCTCTGGCGGCTCGAACCGTCTCTTACCGGCGGCGTCAGCGACTCGCTCGCTCCCGATGCTGCATGGTCGTAGGCGCGCCGCTTGCCGCGCCCGGCTCATGCATCGCTTTTGCGTCAGGGCACCGCTTCAGCCGTGCCGCAAAGCCGCGCCATTTCGCCCGGTAGGGCCGTTGTAGCGCCGTTGTAGCGCCGGGCTTCAGCCCGGCGTCCCCCGCCGTAGCTCCCGACGCCGCATGACCTAGGTTCGCCGCTTGCCCGCCCGGCTTATGCATCGCTTTTGCGTCAGGGCACCGCTTCAGCCGTGCCGCAAAGCCGCGCCGTCTCGGAGCGCTAGCCCATTTTAGGGGCAACTCAACCGGGACCAAGGCGGCGGGAGGGCGGGCGGAGCGCCCAAGACGCAACCGCAACGCCCGTCATTACGATCGGGTATACCATCGTACCCGCATCAATCAACCCCGAGGCGAATAGCGATGCAACAGCGCCCGTCAAGTCGAAGAGCACACCGGCGTAGGCCCACTCCTTGAGTCGGGGGAACCGCGGAATTACCAACGCGACAGCGCCGAGCAGTTTCCAAATCCCTAGGATGACCAGGAAATATGGAGGATAGCCCAGCCGCTCGATGAGGCCGCGAGCCTGGGGCACTCGCAGGATATCCCATATGCCTCCCAAAGCCAGTTCGAAGACGACCAGAGCGGTGGTCACCCAATAAGCAATGATGTGGCGGCGCGAACTGAAGGCGGAACTGGCGAGGTTAGTCATGGCATCGATCTGCAAGTCGTCCGGGTACCCAAGCTACCGGTAATCCGTGGGCCGAAAACAGCCAAATTCTTGATGGACTTGAAATAGCTCCGGACATCCTCAGGAACACTCTCAGCGGTGGAGATTCGGCTCACAATTTCATATATATCCTCTAACGCCACAAGCCCTATGCTGCCAGTCTCAGCGCCCAGCTTCCCGAACATCGTATTCGTTGGATCGGGGTGCAATAATTCCGCAAGCGGCTTCAGTTGTTGCATAATCCCTCTCTGCCTTTCTTTTGATTGAACCATGACCGAACTAATTTGGGATGGAAAATACAAGGACGGCAAGAAACAAGGGCCGGTGCGGATTGCGCTGCCGTTTCAGACCATCGAGACGGTCAACGAGAGCGCGCAGGACCGTCGCCGCAATCTTGAGCTTTTGCCAGCGGGCGCGACACGGAACGGCGCAACCGGCTCATCTGGGGTGATAAAAAATACGTTCTGCCGTCACTCCTGCCCGAATTTCAGGGCAAGGTTAATCTCATCTATATTGATCCGCCCTTCGCTACTGGCGCCGATTTCTCGTATACAGCGACGATTCCAAACCATCCGTCGGAAAGCGATGTTCCAGAGGAGGCATTTACAAAAGAGCCATCCATTCTTGAACAGAAAGCGTATCGGGATACATGGGGCGGCGGATTGGCCTCATACCTCGCATGGTTCTTTGAAACCGCGCTTGTACTTCACGAGCTGCTTGCAGATACCGGCAGTCTTTACGTTCACCTGGACTGGCATATCGTCCATTACGCGAAAGCGGTTTTGGACGAGATCTTTGGCCCGGAGAACTTCCGCAATGAAGTTGTCTGGAAGAGATCAGCAATCGCTACCAACGTAGCGACGCAATGGCGTAACAGCCACGACACGATTCTTTTTTATTCGAAGACCGGGCAGAACGCGTTTAATGTGCAATACGGCGAGTACTCCGAATCCTCGAAACAACACTACAGTCGTAAGGACGAGAAAGGCCTTTACCGAACAGTTCCACTGATGGCCAGCGGAAAAACGAGCGGCCCCTCTGGCCGACCATGGCGAGGGATCGATGTGGCGAGCCGAGGCAAGAATGGAATGCATTGGCTAAAATCGCCCGACGAACTGGATCGGCTGGTGAAGGAAGGAAAGATCGCCTGGAATTCCGAGAGCATTCCAGAGCTTAAGTACTATCTGAGTGAGGCTAAAGGTGTGTACGTCTCGGACTTTTGGCCGGACATCGCCGTCATAAACTCGATGGCCATTGAGGCCGTGGGATTTGCAACGCAGAAGCCCGAAGCCTTACTGGAACGGATCGTCAAGGCATCTTCCAACGAGAGCAGCCTAGTTCTCGACTGTTTCGTCGGTAGCGGCACTACCGCCGCCGTCGCCGAAAAATTGAACCGGCGCTGGATTGCGTGCGATCTGGGCCGATTCGCGATTCACACCACCCGCAAACGACTGCTGGGTATTCCGAACGTCAAGCCCTTCGTGGTCCAAAATCTCGGCAAATACGAGCGGCAAGCGTGGCAAGTGGCCGAATTCCCAGCCAATGGAAAAGATCATCTGGAAGAACAGCGAGAGCGCGAAGCGGCGTATCGCAAGTTCATTCTTGACCTCTACCACGCAACGCCGATGGCCGGTTATACGTGGCTTCATGGAACGAAGAGTGGACGCATGGTGCATGTTGCGGCTGTCGATGCGCCGGTGACGCAGGCCGACGTGAAGTCCATCGCGCGAGAGGCGTGGAAAGCCGTCGGTTCAGGAAAGGACTCGCCAACAAGGGCAAGCGTGGACATCCTTGGCTGGGAATTTGCGCTGGAAGTGAATGAATTGGCAAAGAACGTTGCCGCTGAATCGCGCGTTGATGTTTCCTTCAAGAAGATTCCCCGCGAAGTGCTGGACAAGAAGGCCATCGAACAGGGCGACGTGCGATTTTTCGAGCTTGGCGCATTGTCGGTTGACGCGAAGCAGAAGGCGCGTGAAGTCACGCTGAAAATCATGGATTTCGTGATTCCCACGGATGACATTCCCGAAGAAGCTCGCAAGGCCATCAAGCATTGGAGCCAATTGGTGGACTACTGGGCCGTGGACTGGGACTACAAGAACGACACGTTTCACAATCAGTGGCAAGCCTATCGCACGCGCAAAGAGCCAAAGATAGAACTCGAAACTAAATACACATATCCCGCGCCAGGAAAATACACGGCCGTCGTCAAAGTGATCGACATCCTGGGAAACGACACGACCAAGACGCTCGAAATCAACGTGAAATGAGCCAAACTCTAATCTCCGTGGAAAGCGCCGTCATTCTGAGCGCAGCGAAGAATCTCTCTTCGATTCTGCGGCGAACCTCGGTGCATACACATGCCGCGAACTAAAAAAGCACGTCCTTCGCCTTCGCAGACTGAACTCCTCGACATAACGGCCAAGCTGCGCACCGGGCCGTGCGTGCCCGCTCTTCGAGAAGCAGTGAAAGCATGGAAGGCGGGCGGATACAAAGGCGTCACGGATACCACGCGCATTCTCTTGAATTTCTGGTTTGAGACGGACCACCGGACCCGAACAGGCTTGCCATTCAAGTACCACGAGTCGCAGCGGGAAGCCATCGAGACGCTGATTTTCGTTTGGGAATACGAAAAGATTCGCACGCGCAAGGGCTTGTTGGAACGCTATTTACAGGATCGGCGGGATTTGGTCCTGCCTCAGTTTGACGACTTCGCTCGCTACTGCATCAAGATGGCCACGGGAAGCGGTAAGACAAAAGTGATGGCTCTTGCTATCGCTTGGCAATTTTTCAACGCGATGCGGGAATCCGAGGCAGTGGCGAGCAACTACGCCAAGACGTTTCTTGTTTTGGCTCCGAACGTAATCGTTTTGGAACGGCTGAAAATGGACTTCCAAGGCAGCCGAATCTTCCAGACCGATCCCGTGATTCCGAAGGAACTTGGGATTTTCTGGGAATTCGATTGCGTTATGCGAGGCGAGGGCGAAAAAGCTCACGCGGAAGGAACGCTTTTTCTCACCAACATTCAGCAGTTTTACGAACGGCCGGATCGGTCGAGCGAAGATGAGCCGGATGCCATGACTGCCGTGCTCGGCTCGAAACCTCCCGCGAAGAAACTGGAGATGAGCAATTTCGCTGACCGGATCGCGCTACGCGCTGGAAAGCTACTCGTTGTGAATGACGAAGCGCACCATACCCACGACGAAGACAGCGAATGGAACAAAGTCATCAGACGAATACACGAGGAAACTCCGCTGGCCGCTCAACTGGATTTTTCCGCCACTCCGAAGTTTCAAAAAGGCGCGATTTTCCCGTGGACGATTTCGGACTATCCGCTCAAGCAAGCCATTCTGGAAAATATCGTGAAGCGGCCCATGAAAGGGATCGCAAAGATCGAAGAAGCGAAGTCCGACCATGCCAGCGTTCGCTATAGAGCCTATCTCGCCGCTGGCGTCGAACGTTGGCGCGAATATCGGGAGCAACTAAAGCCGCTCAAGAAAAAGCCGATTCTTTTCGTAATGATGAACGGCACGAATGATGCGGATGACGTAGCGGACTGGCTCCGCACGAAATATCCATCGGAGTTTGGCGGCGAGTGTACTCAGGTGATCCACACGAAGAACAACGGAGACATTACGGAAACGGATTTGGATAAGGCACGCAGGGCGGTGCGCGAGGTGGATCAGGAAAATAGTCCGATCAACGCCATCGTCAGCGTACTAATGTTGCGCGAGGGCTGGGATGTGCAGAACGTCACGGTCGTCGTCGGTTTGCGCCCTTACACAGCCAAAGCCAACATCTTGCCGGAGCAAACCATTGGGCGCGGCCTTCGGCTTATGTTCCGCGATCTGCCGAACAGTTACACCGAGCGCGTGGACATCATCGGCAACAAGGCTTTCCTCGACTTTGTGGATGATTTGGAAAAACTAGAAGAATTAAAGCTGGATACGTTCGAACTTGGCAAAGACAAGCTGCGAATCGTCACGATCCTGCCGCTCGAAGATCGGAAGGAATTCGACATCGGCCTGCCCGTGCTCACGCCGTCCCTTGTTCGGAAGAAGAGTCTCGCCGAAGAGATTGCGGGATTGGAAGTGCTCGGCTTTCAGTCAATCGTTCTGCCGAAGAGTGAAGACGATCCTCGCTCGAAGACCTTCACTTACGAAGGCTACGACATTATCACGCTCAAGAAGGAATTCGAGCGACAGTACACGATTCCCGAGCCGCAGACTTCTCAGGAAGTCATCGGATATTACGCGCGCCGGATCGCGGAGGCTGTGAAACTCCCCGCGCAGTTCGCGGCGCTGGCTCCCAAGGTTCGGGAATTCTTTGAGCAAAAGGCGTTCGGGCACCCCGTTGATTTGAGCGATCCTGCCATCGTGAAAGCGATGAGCACTCCGGTCGCACACTACGTCTGCGTGGACGTTTTCAAGAAGGCGCTTCAGGCGTTGACTATTGAAGAACAGACGCCGCAGCTTCTCGAACCGGCCCGGATGCTTTCTGCCTGCCAGGCTTTTCCGTGGTCACGGCCAGTTTGGGAAGGACAGGAGTGCATTTTCAATCTCGTTCCTTGCGACAATGATTTCGAGCGCGAGTTTGCCAAGTTTCTCGATAACGCCTCGGATGTAAAGGCATTCGCAAAACTTCCTCGCGCTTTTGGCTTCACTATCGAATACACCGATACGTCCATGAATCTGCGGAACTATGAACCCGATTTCGTCGCCATCGACAAATCAGGAACTCATTGGCTCCTTGAGTCCAAAGGGCAGGAAAACGTGGACGTTCTGAGGAAAGACGTGGCTGCTGTTCGCTGGTGCGAAAACGCAACGAAACTCACCGATAAACAGTGGAAGTATGCGAAGGTTCCTCAAAAAGAATTCGAAGCTTTGCAGCCGAGCCGGTTGGCCGATCTCGCTGCTCTGATCCCATCTCTCTTCACGGAAGTTGAACCCTAATTATCTTCTCCACATCTCAACTTCCTTGCCTCGCGCGTGCAGGCGCGTTAACTTGGCCGTTTGTCTGTTCGAAAGCAATTGGGAGGCATGATGCACTTTCTAATCGGCACGACAGGGATTAGAAATGAGCATAACTTACAGAAAACAAAGGACCGCGGTGCAGTCTAATCGACAAAAAATAGTGGGTTCTCAATCGTCACGAGCAGTCCGTAGCCACTCTACACAGTTCCGCTCGCTTGCAAAGAGCGTGCGTGCCGCTAAGATAGACGCTGGAGCGTGATGCACAAAATCGAGCGCTAGGCGGAAAAAGAGCGGCGACCTGCCACCCTATGCCGCCAGGTCAGGTCGAAACTGCGTTCGAGCTGGAATCGCTCTAAACCTTTGAAAATAAAGGAAAGGCCCACATTCAGATCGAAACTGATTCCGGGGAGCGCCCGCAAATATGCGGAGGGTCGCTGGTGCGCGAAGTTCGCCACCTGTGCCGCCAACTTTTGACCATAATATGAAAAAGACGAGCGCATATGACGTCGCAATCGTCGGCGGCGGGCTGATTGGCAGCTCGATCGCCTTCGAACTGGCTGCCGCAAAGCTTCGCGTGATCGTCCTCGACCGGCAGGCGCCCGGCCTGGAAGCTTCCTGGGCCGCCGCCGGAATGCTTTCGCCCGCTCCCGATGGACCGCCGGCCGTTCAGCTTGTTCCCCTGGCACTGGAAAGTCTGGCGCTGTATCCATCATTTGTTGCGCGCGTCGAAGAAGAGTCGGGACAAACGACGAACTTCGTCAGCGCCGGAGGGTTGGAGATTTTCTATTCCATCCACGGCGAAGCCGAGCGAGACGCCCAAATCGCGGAGTACCGGCGACTCGGAGCGGCCATCGAACCCATTACGCTCGAAGCCGCCCGCAACATCGAGAGCTTAATCAACCCCAAAGCCAGCGCGGCGGCGTGGTTTCCCGGCGAGGCTCGAATCGACCCGCGACTTCTCACCGCTGCGGTGATCTCCGCTGCGCAGCGGCGCGGCGTCGAGATGCGATCCGGAGTTGAAGTCGCTTCACTGCTGCGAGAAAGCAATCGCTGCACCGGGGTGATGGCTAACAATGAAAAAATCGCTGCCCAGCACGTTATCGTGGCAGCCGGCTGCTTTTCAGGCGGAATTGCGCTCGACTCGGAAACCGTGGCGCGGTTCGCGCCTACGATTCCCATCCGAGGACAGATGATCGCGCTGCGTCCTTCGGGCTTCGCCATGCGCCACGTCGTACGCTCCGAACGTGGTTACCTGGTACCGCGCGCGGATGGACGAATCATCGCGGGCAGCACACTCGAAGATGCGGGATTCGAAAAGCGTGTCACTGCTGCGGGAATGCACAAAATTCTTGGCGCGGCCTTGGAAATGATTCCAGCCCTCGCGGAAGCCGCGATCATCGAAACCTGGTCGGGTCTTCGTCCCGGCACTCCCGATCAGCTCCCGATTCTTGGGCCCGCCGAAATTGAAGGGCTGCTCATCGCCACGGGCCACTACCGCAACGGAATCCTGCTGGCTCCGGTGACGGCGAAGATCCTCGCTGATTACGTGCTGACCGGCGAATCCGCCTCGAATGCAGCGATATTTTCTCCGCTTCGCTTTCAGCAAGGCAATCGGCACGCGACTACCGCGCGGGACTGACGAATTGCTTCGCGCTCAATTCCACCAACGCTAAATCAAAACGGATATTTGCTGCGCTGGGGCTCGCGATTCGGCGGTCCCGGGAGCGTCGACGCCTGACCGGGGCCTGTGAACTGGTCTTTATCAGCGTCGAGAAGAATCGGCCGATCCAATACGACTTCGACGGTGGTTCCGCGAGGCAGCTCCGCCTCGGGCCCGCGCGACAGCAGCACGGTGGCCAGCCCCGCGACCACGCCAATTCCCGCGCCGATGCCCGCTCCCTGCGCTCCTCTTCCGGCAATCGCGCCGATGCCTGCTCCCGCAGCGGTATCTTTCACGACGGTCCCCGCGTCAGACGCTTTGTCAGAATCGCCGATTACCTTTCCCTCGTTGTTCACGGTTTCGGCGCCGCCTGTACCCGCGTTGCTGGGAACGGCGTTCAAGTCGATCATGTAGGCATTCGGAAGGATGAGGGTGTTCAATTTGATCATCAGCTCGGCTCGGCCCTTCACGCGTCCGGGACGCTTCGCATCGGTCACTTCTCCGCTGACGTACGATCCGGCCGGAATGGCAACTTTACCGCCAACCATTACTGGGAAAAGAGTCTCGAAATAGACCGGGTCGCCGGGCCGCGCGCTGCGCGTCGAGATGGCATTGTGCAAAACCAAGGGGATATGCGTGCCGGTGGGAACTGTCACCTTCGGGCCTGCGTTCCGCTCCGCGCTCGCACCCGTCGCTGGCGCATGCGGACGTTTCGTGAGTTGCGGTATTGCTGGCGGCGCTGGCGGGTTGCCGGCCGGTGTGGATTGAGGGGCGCTCTGCTGTTGGCTCGCCGCCGCGGCCGGCATTGGTCCCGGCTGTTGCTGCGCGGAAACGGGAGCGGTCAAACCGGCCGCACAAAAGAGAATACCCGCTAGGCCGTAATAGAGCGCGCCTCTGTTCACAACGTCCTCCATAGAGCTAAAAGATGCGCATTTTGGACTCCCAGGATGCCCTGAGAATACGCCTTTGCAGCCTTCGTCGCCACGAGACAAAACGGGGTAATGCCTGGTGTACGACTAAGGCACGCTAGTCCCGCTCGATTCTAGCGCCGGATATACTGGGCAGAGCCAGGCGTTCACTTGGATCAAACTCACATCAAGGCGTTGCGGATGCCGTCTTCTCTCCGCGGGAAGACGCGATTCATCATTTTTGTAACGATGGTATGTCTGGTCGGCGGGTTATACGCACTATCTCGCGTCGTCTTGCTGCGGGGATTCTCTCATCTCGAGAATGATTCCGCCCGGCAGAATCTCGATCGGGCGTCGAGCGCGCTGGCGAACGAGCTGGCTTCACTCGACCGCACGACTAGCGAATACGCCACGTGGGATCAAACCTACGCCTACTTTCACGGCACGAACCCGGGTTACATCAAGTCCGAATATGCGGCATCGACGTTTCAGCAGCTCAACCTCAACTTCGTCATCCTGTTCGATAATTCCGGCAAGAAGGTTTTCGCGAAGGGAGTCGATCCGCAAACTGGATTGGTTGTTCCGATCCCAGACGATCTCGATAAACATCTCAAGGTTGACTCGCTTCTCTTCAGCCATCGAAATACCACCAGCGGTATGTCCGGCATTCTCATGCTGCAAGGCGGCCCGATCCTCATAGATGCACGGCCTGTGTTAACAAGCGACAGCAAAGGCCCCATCGCAGGAACTCTGATGTTTGGGCGAACGCTCGACGCGGCGGCGGTTCAACGTCTCTCGCAGACAACTCACTTGGAGGTCGAGCTGCTGCGCATTGACCAGGAATCGACTCGAGACGATCTCCGCTGGTTCTCTGATGCAGCGTCAAGAGGCGCTTCCGTCGCGATCCGGCCCGCTGGCAGCGATTCCATCGCCGGCTACCAGGAGCTGACGGATATTTACGGGCAGCCTGCGCTACTTCTTCGAGTCGTGCTCCCGCGCAGCATCTACGATCAGGGCCATACAAGTCTGCTTCAGTTTCTATTGCTGCTGCTGGCTGCGGTTCTCGTTTTCGGCTCGATGACGATGTACCTGCTAGAACGAATGGTGCTGTCGCGCGTCGCCAACTTGAGCGAAGAAATCACGCAGGTGGGAGCGAGCGGCGATCTGTCGGCTCGCCTTTCGGTCAAAGGCGAGGACGAACTCGCGTTTCTTGGAGTTGCCATTAACGGGATGCTCGAAGATCTGGAACGCGCGCAGGTCGAGCGCCACGAGGGCAAGACGCGCCTGGCAGTAATGATCGAGAAAATGCCGGCGGTTCTGTGGACGACCGACACCGAGTTGCGATTTACTTCCGGCATGGGCGCCGGACTTGAAACCCTGGGAGTTCGCCCGACGGAGATGGTCGGCCGTTCACTCTTCGAATATTTTCAGACCAACGATTCAGAATTTCCCGCGATTGCGGCGCACAACAAGGCGCTTGCCGGTCAGTCCTTTACCTACGAGATCGATTGGGCCAGTCGAGTCTTCGAATCTCACGTGCAACCGCTGCGCAGCAGTGAAGGAGAATTGCTCGGTGTTATCGGCGTCGCTCTCGACATCACGGATCGCAAGCGCCTTACCGACCAATTGCGCCAATCGCAAAAAATGCAGGCGGTGGGAGAACTTGCCGGAGGCGTGGCCCACGATTTCAATAACCTGCTAATGGTGGTAAAGGGCCATGCCGAAATGCTGCTCGACCAGCTCGCCGAATCTTCGCCGCTGCGGCAGAACGTCGTGCAAGTGCAGAAAGCCGCGGAGCGCGCCGCTTCGCTCACGCGCCAGTTGCTGGCCTTCAGCCGTTTGCAGGTGCTGCAACCGCGAGTAATCGACTTGAACGAAGTGGTGGGTGGAATGATCCAGATGTTCTCGAGGGTCATCGGGGCAAATATCGAACTGGCGTTCTTGCCAGGATCGAGACTCGGACACGTGAAGGCCGATCCAAGCCAGATGGAGCAGGTGCTCCTGAATCTGGTGGTCAACGCACGCGACGCGATGCCCGACGGCGGCCGATTGACGATCGAAACTTCAACGGTCGAGCTCGACCGAAGTCACGCCGCGAAACACACCGGCATGGTTGCAGGACACTACGTCATGCTGGTCGTCAGCGATACTGGATGCGGAATGGATGCGAAAACGCAGGCCCGAATCTTCGAACCGTTTTTTACGACCAAGACCCAGGGAAGAGGCACCGGACTTGGGCTTGCGACGGTGTACGGCGTCGTGAAACAGTCCGGCGGATTTATCTGGGTCTACAGCGAAATCGGCCATGGCACGACATTCAAGATTTATCTGCCCGAGGTTGCCGAGGAAGTCGATCGTCCGGCAGGGGAAAAGGTGGCGCCTCTCGTTCAAAAAGGCTCCGAGACGATTCTTTTTGTCGAGGACGAAGACAGCGTTCGCGACCTGGTGAAGGATTATCTCGCGGCTGCGGGTTATCATGTGCTGGAGGCGGGAGACGGGCTCCAGGCGCTTGAAATTGCGGCCGCGCACAAAGGCACCATCCACATGCTGGTGACTGATGTCGTGATGCCTCGACTGAGCGGTCGCGAAGTCGCCGCACGCATTTCCGCCGTGCGGCCCAATTTGAAAGTTCTGTATATCTCAGGCTATACGGACGATAGCGTGTTCCGCCACGGCGTGCTGGAAGGCGGAATGGCTTTCCTGCAAAAACCGTTTAACTTGAAGACTCTCGCTCAGAAAATCCGCGAAGTTCTAGATGGACAGACCGCTATTGGTGCCGATGTTCCGTCGCACGCTCAGTACACTTCGTAGGTCGACGGCTAAATTAACCCCAGTCGCCCGGAGCATAAAAGGGCGCAGCAAGCAGCGCCCCTACAATGAGTTGCACGCCAGAGAATTATTGAATTTATAATACGCTCTAGAATTTTGGCCGGCAGAATTCCGAGTTCTTGCTTCAGGGCAGGCGGTTAAAACAAGACAACCGTTTGTCCCGTGAGATCGAAGCGTTTGCGGCAGCGGATGTTGCGGCAGCCCGCCATCTCGTCCACGCGAACCATGTAGGAACGCGCCTTTCCAAACCGGGCGCGATCGTCGTCATTCGCGCCGGGCGGAAGTTGATTTTTCTTCGTGCGGACGATCCAGCGGATTGGATAAGTGCCTTCCTGGCGGCAGTGCGGGCAGACCAGCGGAATCTGCTTTGTCTCTTGCTTCTCATCGTAAAATCTCTTGTCGTCCATGCGCTCCGCCATTTCAGCTTTCAGGAAATATCTGATCCACGCTCAAGAACCGGATTCCAGCGTCTCGCCACTGCGGCAGCCAGTATTCGAGCGCCGCAACCACGTGCATGCGGTCACCCTCCAGCAGGCGGTGGTCCCCATCATGCAAGAGAACGATATCGCCTCCTTTCACGCGGTGCAAGCGCCGAATCACGGGTTCGGCCGGCTGAGATCTCCAATCTCGGGCCATGACGGACCACATCACAATCCCCGCGCCGCCGCGTTTCCGCACGATTCGATCGAGCCACGGACTGCGGAATCCGTACGGCGGCCGAATCCAGCGCGGTTTCCGGCCAATAGCGGAAACAATCGCTTCGTCGCAGCGGCCCAACTCATCCGTTATTTTTTGCCGCGAACGAAAGATCAACGAAGGATGCGTGTCCGTGTGATTTCCAATCGCGTGTCCTCGCGCGGCGATTTCCGCTGCAAGCGCCGCCGCAGCGCGCACGTGCTTGCCGACCGGAAAAAATGTCGCCTTCGCATCATACTTTTCCAGCAATCGCAGCAATTTCGGCGTGACGCTGGGGTTCGGGCCATCGTCGAACGTCAGCGCGATTGTTTTCGCGTCGCGTGCGTGGCGAATCGTCGGGCCAAAAAGTTGCGCCGACGGGACCATCGCCGACCATGCGAACGTTCCGCCCGCCACGCACGCCGCGCCCGCTGCCAGCCATCCTGTGGGAACCTGCATTTTATCTTCCGAATTCTCGCACGGCTCGGTCAGCATTGCACGGTACTGAGATCGGCACCACATGTGGGATTCCGGTGTGCGGTAGTGCTAGCATGGCGCGCGAGCGCATAACTTACAGATGGTCCTCGATCGCAGATGAGCGTCGTTTCCTCGCGGCGTGTAGTGCCAACCTTGATACGCTGTGCCGCTGTTCTGTGGCTCGCGCTCTGGATTCCTGCGTACTGGCATGCGTGGGGAGTTGCGAATTTTCTTCATCTTTGCGATATCGCCGTTTTGCTCGCGTGCGTTGGCCTCGCGATCGAAAGCCCGCTGCTGATTTCGAGCCAGGCGGTTGCTTCGCTCGTGATCGATCTGATTTGGACTCTGGATGTTGCGTGGCGAGCCGTTTCAGGGCGCCAACTGATTGGCGGAACGGAATACTTGTTCGATTCACGCTTCCCTCTGTGGGTACGCCTGCTCACTCTCTTTCATGTGGCGCTGCCGTTCCTGCTACTCTGGGCGATGACTCGCACCGGATACGACCGTCGCGCGTTACGATTGCAATCGGGGATTGCTTTCGCCGCGCTGCTTGCAGCCCGCTTCGCGGGCGCGCAAGCGAACATAAATTTCGTCTTCGCGGATCCGTTCCATCACACCTGGGGGCCAGCTCCCGTTCACATTGCGGTGATATTCCTTTTCCTGGTCGTCGTATTTTATTTTCCGACGCACCTGCTGCTCGCGCGGCTTTTCAGGCAGCCGGGTGAGAGCGGAACGATATGAAGGCAACCGAATTTGAATTCCGCAACCGATCGCTGATTAATTTGATCCACCTCTGGATTTCGTTTCAAGTTTATTCCTTCGACCGCGTGAACGTCGTCTGGGCATTCGTCCCCTGGAATACGCCTCGCGGACAATTTGTTGCGCGTCTAATTTTCGGGTTCGGGGCGATTCTCATCGGACTTGCCGCAGCGATTCGAACCTGGGCAGCGGCTTACCTGCGTTCCGAAGTGGTTCACGATTCGGATTTGCACGCGGATAACCTTGTTGCCGATGGGCCTTACCGTCACGTTCGCAATCCGCTCTATCTCGGGACTTTTTTGTTGTCGGTTGGACTGGCGTTTCTCGCGAGCCGCATCGGCGCTGCAATCCTGGTTGTAGGAGCGGCGCTGCGCATCTTGCGACTGATTGGGCGCGAAGAAGCTGACCTTGGAAAACAGCAAGGAGCGACCTACGGGGAATTTGGCCGTCGTGTGCCGAGATTGCTGCCTTCCTTGCTGGCGCGCGTTCCAGCTTCTGGACTTGCGCCGCAATGGGGCCAAGCATTTCGCGGCGAGGCGCCGATGTGGGGATTTTTTATTATGATGACTGCATTCGCGGTCACGCTGAACGATGACGTCGCGGGGACCCTGGCAGGTGCCACTCTTTTAGTCTGGCTTTTCCAGCGAATCACGGAGCGGGTGCGCAGCAGAGAGCGCGCCTGATCCTCAGCGGCTGACAGTTTGCGGAAAAAGACATGTAGCGCCGTCCTTCGCGGCGGCGTGCCGGGCTGAAGCCCGGCGCTACAAAAGCAAGAAATTCGTGACTTGCGAGAAAGCTCATTATTCAAGACTTTTTTCGCAAGCTGCGGCGCGATGCCCTGCCGCAAGACTGGGCTAATCACAGAGGCCCTGAAGCTTCGGACGCAAAATTCATTCCGTTTGCCTGACGGCGCGGAGATCGATGCCGAGCTGCTGGCACTTCTTGTAGAGGTGGCTGCGCTCGAGGCCGAGCGCTTTCGCCGTATTCGTCATGTGGCGGCCGTGGCGCTTGAGTTCGGCTAGCAGCGTTTCACGCTCGAACGCTTCGACGCGTCCGGCGAGCGTGCCGCTCGCGAAAGTTGCAGCCATCCGCGAATCGCCTTCGCCGGCCGCCGCACCGCGTTGCGGCAGCGCTCGTTCGACAGTTGCTGCATCTACCGAATCGCCGCGCGCCAGCAACAAGGCGCGCTCGACTACGTTTCGCAACTCTCGGACGTTGCCGGGCCACGCGTACCGCGCGAGCTCTTCCATCGCTTCAGCCGAGAAATTCCGCAGCTTCCAATTATTCTGCTCCGCCAATTGCTTTGCAAAATGCTCGACGAGCGCGGGAATATCTTCGGCGCGATCGCGGAGCGGCGGAAGAACAATCGGGAATACAACGACGCGGTGATAGAGATCCTCGCGAAAGCTTCCCTGCCGCACCTGCTCTTCGAGATTACGATGCGTGGCGACCACAACGCGCACCTCCACACGCATCGGCCGGTCGCCGCCAACGCGCTCGATTTCGCCTTCTTCCAGGACGCGCAGCAACTTGGCCTGCATCGCCACCGGCATGTCGCCAATCTCGTCAAGAAAGAGCGTCCCGCGATGGGCTTGCTCGAATTTTCCTGTGTGGCGCGCAGCCGCGCCGGTAAACGAGCCTTTCTCGTGACCGAAAAGCTCGGATTCCATCAGCTCGGCCGGAATCGCGGCACAATTGAGCGAAATAAACGGCGCCGCATGACGGGAGCTTTTCTCATGCAGCGTCCGGGCAATTAGTTCTTTACCAGTTCCTGTCTCGCCGCGAATGCACACGCGAGTTTCGCCTGGCGCAACGTGTTCCACCTGCGCCATTACTTCGCGCATCCCGGCGCTGGCCCAAACGAGGTGATGCTTGCCAAGCCGGCGCTTGAGGTCGCGGTTCTCCGTTTCGAGATGGTTCAATCGGAGCGCGTTTCCAACGGTCAGGAACAGTTTCTCGGTCGAAACCGGCTTCTCGAGAAAATCGATGGCGCCGAGCCGCGTCGCGCGTACCGCCATTTCAATCGTGGCTTGCCCGGACATCATCACAACGGGCGCAGCCACGCCGGCGTTCTTGAAGTCCTCGAGGAGCGCGATGCCGTCGCGTCCGGGCATCACGACGTCGGACAAAATCAGATCGAAGCGTGAGGCCTTCGCAAGTTCGAGAGCCCGGGGCGCATTGTCGCAAACAGTAGCTTCGTGGTCCGCGAGGCGGAAGGCCCGCGCAAGCGAGGCGAGCGTGTTTGCGTCGTCGTCGATGATGAGGATGTGGGCTTTCGCGGCCACGCGGCTACGCCTCTTCTTTTTTCTCGAACACGATCGGAAATACCTGCGCGCGTTTCGGCGGCTGAATGGGAAGCTCGATACGGAAGGAAGTGCCGACTCCCGTCTCGCTTTCGACGGAAATTCGCCCGCCATGGTCGGTCACTACGGATTGCACGATCGCCAAGCCGAGTCCCGTGCCATGCTGCTTCGTCGTGTAGTACGGCGTGAAAATGCGCTCGGATTCTTCCGGGGTTAGTCCCGTACCGGTGTCGGAAATTTCGAGGTCCGCGATGCCATCCTTGCGCGACGTTCGCAGCATGAGAACGCCCCCCGCAGGCATGGCATCCATCGCGTTGAGCACCAGATTTTCGATGGCGCGATGCAGCAGCGCGGCATCGGCCTGAATCACGGGAAGGTTTTCATCGAGATGCAGTTCGGGCGTGATTGGCGGGCGCCCCACGGCGCTGAATTGGGCCTCGAATAATTTCAAAACGCTTCGCACCGTGTCGTTCAGATTGACCGCCGCGGTTTCCGGCTGCGGCATTTTCGCGAAATCACTGAATCGCGACACGATCATTTTCAGGTTTTCGATTTCAGCGAGAAGAATCCCGGTGGATTCGCGAAACACTTCCTCGAACTGCTCGGAATTTTGCTCCTTGGCGCGCTGGAGATTTTCGACCGTGGTTTGCAGTGGGAAGAGAGGATTTTTCAGTTCGTGCGCCAGCCGGCGAGCCACCTCGCGCCACGCTGCCACGCGCTCCACCTGGATCAGGCGCTCGCGCTGCTCGACCAATTCCTCCGTCATTTGATTGAACGCGCGCGCGAGCTGGCCGATTTCGCCGCCGCCGCGAACATCCACTCGAGCGTTCCAGTTGCCCGCAGCCACTTCGCGCGCGCCGTCCGCAAGTTTTCGCACGGGCCTGGTGACGCGCGCCGCAGCCCACCAACTCAACAGCGCGCCCAAAAAAATGCCAATGACAGCCACGATGAGCGCAAGCCACCGGATCCGTCTTCCCAGCATCACGACCTCGCGCTGCGAATTCCCGACCAGCAGCACGCCGAGCAATTCCTGTTGCCGCCCGAGCAGGGGCAGCACGTGAAATTCTTCGGCGTTCACCGGATCGTAGGTCCAGGTGATCCGCGATGTTTGTTCGCCGGGTTGCTGGCGCTCTTTGTTGACAATCGGCGCGAAGCGGTCGGGATCGATCTCCGGGCCAGATGCGGAGATGAGGTTGACGGCCTGAAAGTTGGGGTCGAGATTCAGATAGAGCAGAGCGCGCATTCCCTCCGGCAGCACCATCGACGCAAGAAACTCCTTGCCTAGCCGCTCGCCGCCGACCACGTAGATCGACTTATCGGCCACCGGCACTCGCGCCACGGCCATCAATCCGAGCGCCGGCCCGTTTTCCGTGTCCATCTTCATCAAGAACGGGCCGAGCGCGGCCCAATCCTGCGGTTGCGTCACCCAGGTCATTTTTTCGCCGAACCGCGCGGGCCATTCCGCCGAGGAAATAATCGTGCCGTCGTTATTCACGAAATCGAGAAAATCGAGTTGGTGAGATTCGGAGACGCCGCGCGCATCGTTGACGTAGACAGACGCGTCACCGTTCGGAAGGCTCAATTCCACCGCCATCTTGGTGGTTCCTTCTTCCTGGGCGACTCCACCAATGCGCTGGACAACGTCCTGCCCGCGCCTCTGAAATTCTCGCTGAAATTGAGCGACGAGCGCCTTGGTGTGCTGCTGATTCAAGTTGTCGAAGGCCTGCTTTGTGACGACGGTGACGCCCGCGGCCACTAGGCCCACCGACAGCAGCACCGCGATGGTGAAGACGAAGAAAAGTTTTGAGCGGAACGTCACCGCGGTTCTCCATCGAGCCAGACGTCGGCGAGCGGCCACGCCACCCCCGCGCCGGGAGGCATCCAATCGCGGACTCGCGCACTCACGCCATAGACTTGTGGCAGCCACACCAGCGGAATTATTCGATAGCCGCTCAAGATAGCTTGTTCGCGATGGTAAATATCCTCGGGTGTCGACGGCTCCGGAAGAGGCCTCGCGTCAATCGGTGCGATTGGGCCGAGTGCGTTCACAAAATCCGAAAGCGCGATCCGGGGGTCCGGAGAATTCATGCGCAAACGAACCAGGAGCACATCGATCCTGGAGAACGGGCCAGATGAAACGGCCTGCGTGGCCAGAGAAATTCCCGCCTCGCGCGCGTTCACCACGATTCGCTCCGCAATGGATTGCTCAAGCGTGTCGCCGGAATCATATCCCAACGCCAGGCGAGGGGCGCGCGCCATTTGAGACCATATTTCCTTCACATGAATTGGACCCGTCGAGCTTGAAAACAAGAATTCCGATCCGCTGGACCACTGCGGCAGCAGTCCCCAGGCAGGCGCGCCGGCCTTCTGCAAAATAAAATCCACAATCGATCCGCGATCGATCGAGAGCGCCAGCGCTTCGCGAACCCGCGCGTCGTCCACAGCGGCGCGGCGCGGCAGAAACACGAGCGCGAGCAGTTCATCGGGCCGCGAAAACGTGACTCGAACTCCGCGTTCCGCTGCTTGCCGTGCTTGCTCCGGCGAGATTTCGGCAAAGTCGACCTTTCCGATTTCGAGATCGAGCAGACGATCCCGCGCTGGCCGGCCCATCTGGATTTGAATCGCGTCGACGAATGGCCTCCCGCCGGGAAAGCTCTCGTTGGCGGCAAGCGTCAAACTCTTCCCGGGCTGCCACGAGGAAACCTGAAATGCACCGGCACTATTAGTGGTTCCAGAAGTTTGGAGGCGGTCCAATGATAAGGTGTTGTTGTTGAAGATCAGCGAATCGATTTCGGCCTTGGCTGCAGACTCAATCGGATTCGCCGCAGCGACAGCAGGGTCGAGTGAACTTATCGTCGCGCCGATTTCCACTCGCAGAGTCCCGCCGTACCGGGGACGCCGCGCCGAATCCACGGTCGAGGCAGTCACAAGACCGATGCTAATTGCCGCAAGTAGCAGACACAATCGAAGCTTCATACATTCCTGTTTTTAGATTTCGCGACACAATGCGCGCGGACTTGCCGTCGTCCGCCGTCCACAGCGCCAGAATTGGGCCAGGAAATAGAAGTGGCTGGCCGACAGCCGTCGCCTGATTATCCACAATCTCGTAAGTTTGAATCTGATCTGGCTGCGTCCAATCACCCGCGCCGGTCACGAGAACGTACCAGTTCGAGTCGCAAGCGATTTGGATAGACGCAATATCACTGCCCCAATCGGCAAATGCTGCAGCCGGCGTCGTCACGTCGCTAAATAATTCGGCTGTCCCGTCCGGCTCCGCAAAAAGCCGCCGCGAATTGTTTCCATCTTCGAAGAAGGCCGCGGAAAAGAAGGACGGCGTTTTGAATGCAATACTTCCGGAATATGTTGTCGCCCCAAGAAAAAAATTCCGTGACGGCAAGTAAGGCCACATCATTCCACCTACGATGGGCCATTCTTGTTTCGCATTCTCCTTGCACTCCGCGATCAAGGCAGGATCCCACGAGCCCGTGCAGAGAGTCCCTGCGACGTGAGCTTTGAATTCATTCGCGGCTCCGGCGACCAACCGGCCTCGGAGGCCACGCGAAACATATATTGGCGATATGGGCTGCACGAATTTCTCTTGCCATGAATCGACGTTCATCCACTCCAGCCTTATCCGCACCGGTTCAAGGAACAACATACGCTTCGAGCCATCACTCTGGGTCATTTGAGCGAAATCGAGGATTGGTGCTGCTTGTATCCACACGACCTTTCGTTGCAGGAGGGGAGTAATTGCCATCATCGGCGACGAATTATCGGGCTTTCTGAGGGGCACCATCTCCACCACTCGGTCGCCACCATGCTGGATTTCCACAACCCAGAGATAACCGTTTACGTTTTCGGAAAATGTGAGTTGTACTCGCGAAGTGTCGTTTGAACCGGCGGTTGGCTCCGCGGCGATAACGTACAGATTCTCTCGCTCCAATTCCGCAACGAGTGCTTCTCGGATCGAAGCGATATCGGCAGTGTTAAACGTCGAGATATTCTTGATTTCGAGCGTGAGGGTGCGAGACGGGCGCGTCGCAGCTGCGATTTTGCTGGCGAGCGATAATACCGCGGCATTCCATTGCCCCGAAAGCGAGCGCGGCGTTTGCGAGTGTGACTGGTTGCGGGGCCGCTCATTAGGCACCGCAACTACCGGCGCGTTTGCCTGGGCCTGAATCGATGGCGTTTGCTGCTCTTGGCGTGGTTTTGAATCCGTTGATTGCGGAAGTGCCGCGCAGGGAACGATTGCGACAATCAAAATTAGAACGATTCCGTGCCATGGGAAAAAGTCTCGAAGAGAAGCCCGCATCGGTTTGTGCCGCATGCAACTGGCAGTTCGTCCGGGATATTAGCACACCGAATGGGTTGGCGCGCCGGCAGTGTGGCGGCGCCGCAATGCAAACGCCACCACCCTGCAAGGGTTTTGCCAGCGTTACTCCCTGAACCGGCCTGCCCGTTTCCCGGGGTACAGGCCACGGGAAATTCCGGCTCGGAGAATCTCGACCGGCTTGCGGAAAATTGATCGAAGCATGAGTTTTCTCGCAAGTCACGAATCGCTTGCTGTGGTAGCAGCGGCTTTAGTTGGCATGCCATCCTGAAAGGGCGGCGCCACATGTTTTTCGGACAATGCGCTTAGCACTGGGGCGGGCATCAGATGCATCAACCCGCGCAGACTAAGCCATTCAAGCCAGAGAGCCAGAGCAACCGACCCGACTATTGCACTTGTCATTCCTGCTGCGCCGAGAATCGTCTGCATGACGTTTTGCCCTCCCGCAAACGGAGGAATGCACGGGCGGGACCATCAGACGGCAGTGGGAACGAAAGCAGTTAGCGATTCGCTGTTGTCGAGTGTGCGTGGCTCGGGGGACACGACGTAGACGCACAACCACTCCCGCCAGGAGAAATGCAGCATCTACCAGTCCGCGTTCAGGCCGCGTTCCTTCCGATGCGAGATTCGCAAGGCCTCTGCTAGAATCGCTTCGAGGACACGAAATTCATGCCGCAAAGCCCGCAGAAATCCGGCTCCGGTATTCATATTGGCCGCGTCTTCGGAATTCCGATCTACCTGCACACGAGCTGGTTCATCATTTTCGCGCTGATCACGCTCTCGCTCAGCCAGCAATTCCGCTCGCAGCACCCTCAATGGACCATCGCGCAACACTGGTGGCTGGGCATCATCACGAGCCTTCTTTTCTTCGGTTCCGTGGTGTTTCATGAATTGAGCCACAGCATAATCGCCAAGCACTATCACATTCCCGTGAAATCCATCACGCTGTTCGTCTTCGGCGGGCTCGCGCAGATCAGCCGGGATCCCGATAACGCGAAACAGGAAATCAACATCGCGATTGCCGGACCGATTTCGAGCCTGTTCCTCGCGGGTTGCTTCTGGCTGATCGAGCACTACTCGCACGGCGGCGAAATGATCGTCGCGGCCGCGAAATGGCTGGCGTTGATCAATCTTCTGCTGGCCCTTTTTAATCTTGTGCCGGGCTTCCCGCTCGACGGCGGGCGGATTTTGCGCGGAATCGTCTGGGGGATCACGAAAGATTTCGCCCGCTCGACGTCGATTGCTGCGCGAGCCGGACAAGTGTTCGCTTTCGCCATGATCATTTTCGGAGCGTGGCAAGCGCTGACCGGAAGATGGGTCGAGGGCCTGTGGACGGCATTTATCGGCTGGTTCCTGCTGTCGGCCGCGCAGGAGAGTTTCATGCAGGTGGCTTTTCGCGACGGACTCATCGGCGTAAAGGCCGCGGACATTATGTCGAAGGATATTCCGACGGTCGCACGCGACATATCGATCGAAGAATATTTCCAGGAAGTGCTGCGCACAGGCCGGCGATGTCACATTGTGACCGGGGCGGGCACTCCCGTGGGGCTGATCACCTTGCAATCGACGCGGTCGATTCCGCGCGAGGAATGGAATTCCACTTCGATACAAGCCGCGATGATGCCGGTGAGCCGCATCCACTGGGCGGCGCCGGAGGAGCCAGCGCTTGGCGTCCTCCAGCGCATGCAGAGCGAAGACGTCAATCAAATGCCGGTGATCTCCGACGGTAACATCGTGGGAATCATCGCGCGCGATACGATTCTTCGAGTTCTCCACACGCGCCTGCAGCTCCATCATTTGTCAGGGCAGTAAGGCGCGCCTCGACATTAAGTGCGAGTCCGCGTTCGCGGCCGTCGCTGAGAGTTCCTCATTCGACATCCCCTTACGGACAAATCGTGCGTCACCCGCCAGTGCTTGCGTGGCTTTAGGGGCAGCCGCTCAATTTGCACCTGCTACGGCGGGGTCGAAACTCCGCGTTCCGGTTCGTGACCCCGCCGTTCCCGCTTGCCCTTCTCTTCGTGACTCCGCGATTCCGTGTCGCGGTTTCAAATCGGCGGGAAAACTTCTGGGCCTCATTTGGCGTCCAACTGTCTCCGCGGTATAGAATGTATATTTGCCGAGGTTGCGTTCCAGCCCTGGCTTTTGACGATGACCGAGAATTTATCCAGCCCGGCACCGGTTAGCCCCGAAATTTCGCGGCGTACGTTTGCGAAATATATAACTCTCGGCGGATTCGCCGCGCTGGCCGGCGGAATCTGGGCCCTCCGCCACCACTTTCATCACGGTGGATCATCCGCGCGTGTAATCGCGCAGTTGGGAGATATCCCGGTCGGAGGAAGCTCGATTTTTCAGTATCCCACGCCAAACGATCCGTGCATCCTGGTTCGCACCGGAGAAAATGCGTACGTCGCCTACAGCCGCATTTGCACGCACAAGGGCTGCCCGGTGTTTTACGATTCCTCTCAAGACGCGCTCGAGTGTCCGTGCCATGGGGGCTTGTACTCAATCACGGACGGTTCCGTGTTGCAGGGACCTCCACCGCGTCCGTTGCCTCGGATATTGATCGAGGTGCGCGGCCGCGATATCGTTGCGACCGGCGTCGTTGTTAGGCCTGCCTGATAATCTCGCCGGCAGGCTGCTGGAAAATGGTTAAATAATAATAAGCTGTTTGGCAACGCGCGAATTCGCCGCTTTTGTAACGGCGGCCTTTGGGCCGGCATGCCGCCCTGAAGAGCGGCGCTACACACGTTTTTCAGCCTGCCGGAGCTGAGATTGGGCTAAAAATGAAAAGTTCCTCGCGCAAGATTTTTGGAATCGACTTTGCCGCGGTGGCGGCTCTGTGCCTGTTCTCCTTCGCCTCTCCGCTCGCTGCAAAAGCGCTCAAGCAAATCGCCTCGATTGAATTGCCCGGCCCGGCGGGAAAACGCTTCGATTACCTCACGATTGACTATGACGACAACTATCTTCTCTCGGCGCACCTGGGCGCGGGAATCCTCTACGCGATCGACCTTGCGACGAACCAAGTCGTAAAAGCGATTCCGAATGTTCCCGGCGTCGAAGGAGTCGTGTACGTTCCGGATTTGAAAAAAGTCTACACGTCGGATTGGGGAGAAGACAAAATCGGCGTGATCGACATGCGGACCATGCAGATCATCAAGAAGATTCCGACGGAATCGAAACCTGATGGCAGCACGTATGCCGCGCCGTTCCACAAAGTGTACGTTTCTGACGAGCGCGCCCGTGCCGTGGCCGTAATCGACGTCAGGCGCGACACCACCATAAAAATGCTGCGTTTCCAGAGCGAAACGGGAATGCCGCAGTACGATCCGGTTGCGAAAAAGGTTTACGTGAATTTGCAGGATCAGAATTTATTTGCGGAGATCGATCCGGCGACGGACACCGTCACGGGACGCTATCCCGTTGGGCGCTGCCGCGGGAATCACGGAATGGCGCTCGACCCCGAGCATCATCGGGCGTTTTTATCGTGCGAAGACAATAATTTGATGACCGTCTTCGACCTCGATTCGAACGCGCCGATTGCCTACCTTCCGATGGCCGCGGGTGCGGACGTCATCAAGTTCGATCCCGGGCTTGGCCGGATTTACGTGGCGTGCTACAGCGGCGCGATTTCCGTTTTCGAGCAAAAGGATCCGGGACATTATCGCAAGCTCGGCGATGTTCCCGTTTCGCATGCCGTCCACAGCCTCGCCGTGGATAAGCGAACGCACCATGTTTACGCGCCGGAACAGGAAGAAGATGGAGCGCCCGTGGCGCGCATGCTGGTGTTTGAAGCCATAACCAATTAGAGATGGCCAAGGGCTTCGGCGCAACGCCGAGAATTTTCGCGCGGTGAAAGCCGGCGGCTTCCCGAAGACGTTATTGTGTTCAGCGCTCCACTTGATTACCCTGAAGAAGTTGTTGCGTCGAAAACAGAGGAAGCGGCAACCCGAAATTTGATGCTTTTCTCGGCTGCATTTGCGATGGCGCTCCGCGCGCTTGCGCGCAACAAGATGCGCACGGCGCTGACGATGCTCGGCATCACGATCGGCATCGGGGCGGTTATCTGCACGGTGGCAATCGGCCAGGGCGGGCAGAATATGGTCCGCGAGCAACTTGTGGCGCTGGGCACGAACCTCGTCTGGATCGAATCCGGCGGCCGCAACGTGAACGGCGTGCGCACTGGCAACCAAGCCACGAAGACCCTGACGGTGGCTGACGCGAAAGCGATCCAGCGCGAAGTTCCGTTGATCTCGGAGATCTCGCCCAACGTGGATGGCTCGGTGCAGGTCGCCTACGGCAATCAGAATTGGTACACGCGGTATCGCGGCATCGCGCCCGCATATTTCACGATTCGCCGATGGTATCTCGCGGAAGGATCGAATTTCACTTCGCGGGATGTGGACCGCATGGCAGACGTCTGCATCCTGGGCCATACGATCGTAACGAATCTTTTTCCGGGTGAAGACCCTGTCGGCAAGACCATCCGCGTTTCGAATTTGCCGTGCCTGGTAATCGGTACGGCGCAACCGAAGGGGCTTTCCACCAGCGGGTGGGATCAGGACGATTTCGTCATGCTCCCCTACACGACGGCAATGAAGAAAATCAAAGGCACGAACTGGCTCGACGACATTTTCACTTCCGCCGTTTCGCCTGACGCGATCGCACCCGCCGAGCAACAGATCACTCTTCTTCTGCGCCAGCGACACAAGCTGCGCCCCAGCGAGCCCGACGATTTTAACATCCGCCATCCCGAGGAAGCGCTCCAGGCCCAGGAGCAGGCCAGCAAGACCTTCACGCTGATGCTGGCGGCCGTTGCTTCGGTCTCACTGCTCGTTGGCGGGATCGGGATCATGAACATCATGCTCGTCTCCGTGACCGAACGCACCCGCGAGATCGGCGTGCGCATGGCCGTCGGCGCAACGGAACAAGATGTGCAGACGCAATTTCTGATCGAAGCGCTGGTGCTTAGCCTACTGGGCGGAGCTCTGGGCGTATTTTTCGGTGTGGGGGCATCTGCCGGCGTGTCGGACGTGCTGGATTGGCCCGCCATCGTGTCGCCGATTGCGATTGTGGCTGCCGCGATTGTCTCGGTCGCTATCGGAATATTCTTCGGCTACTACCCGGCACAAAAAGCTTCCCAGCTTGACCCGATAGAGGCTCTTCGGTACGAGTAAGTCACCGTTTACTCCTGCGAGGAGCCTGTGGGATTGCGATGAAGAGCCCTACGGCAGCCTGCCACCACCACAATCATGCAAATGAGATACAATCACGGCGCATGCGAATTCTGATCGCCGATGATAACGAGGTCGTCCGCTGCGCCATGCGTGCGCTGTTGGAAGCCCAATCTGGCTGGACGGTTTGCGGCGAAGCAGCGGACGGGCTGGGAGCGATTGAAAAAGTCATCGAGTTGCGGCCGGAGTTAGTTCTGGTGGATGTTTCGATGCCGGGTTCCAACGGCGTGGAAGCGGCGAAGACTATTCGTGAGAAGCTGCCGGAATGCGAGATTTTGCTGGTGGCCGAACATGACGCCTCCGTGATGAAGCAGATGGCAGAACGAGCAGGAGCCGGGGGATTCGTCTTGAAATCGCGAATGGCGTATGACTTGATTCCTGCTGTTAAAGCTGCCGCCAAACACGCTACCGTGTAATTTACTCACGTCCCCGGAATTGCTTCTTCGAGATTCCTAGCTGGCGAGCTATCCCGGAAATATGGTGCATACGAAGGGCGCGGCAAGCCTTCGCGAAAATCGCTCAGGCCAGTGGCAGCGCCCCCGCAATAATTTACACGGGCGGAATTACTGAATTTATTTCTGGGACGGTACACTAGCAGGCGAATTCGATTGGACACTCGGCTGACGGGGACCTCTTCCAAGATTTCACACCGGCGCGTCCGAGTTAGTCCTCCTCGCGTCCTTCACCACTGAAATGACGATTTCCCTCTGGGCTATGGACTTTCCGTGCGTAAAAACCGATTTCATCGAGGGCGAGTGCAACTCGGCGACGGGAAAATACGTCTCTATTAATGTCAGGTTTCCGCTTGATGGGAGGATGATCGGATGGCGAAGAAGATACTAATGGCTGCTGCGATGTTTTTCTTGGCCGGAGCGGGAAGTCTTCACGCTCAGCGCAAACCATTACGACTGGTACTGTCCCCCGCATCGACGATTCCCAGCGCTGACATCGTGAAGAATCTTGTTTCCAAGTGTCCCAATGTTTCGATAACGCTGAACTCGAAAAAATCCGACTTCATGCTCGAGGCGGGTGGCTGGTCCGGCAACTACAAATTCACCGTGTTCCAGAAGGGAGGCCGTGCGGTGTTCAGCACGTCGACCATGATGCTCTCCAACGCGGTGAAAGACGTCTGCCGGTTCGTCAATTCGGCCCAAGCAACCGAAGCAATGAGTCGATAGCAGTCAGCCACGAAGCTGGTCGGGGCGGCGTCATTTCAGACGATGAAGGGTGGGATAACGTCTCGCTTGGGCGACGCCCGTGCCTTCGACTATGGTGAGTATCACGTCCACCGGAAGATTCGAAAGAGTTTCTTTAAGCCCGCTCGGCCACCACACTTCGAGAGAATCCACGCGTTCGTGACCGCCGAGGCCGAAGAAAACGCGCGGGTCCTGCGCGGACATGTAGCTCATCCCGCCTTTCACCTGGTCGTAGCTCCTCAAGTCGCCGGCAGTTAGCTTCAAGTGAGCGCCGTTGCCATCGCGATTGCTTTTTGTGCCGATCAGCCGGACGCCGAGCCAGTGGTTGCCGCGCGCCGATGGTTCGCTCGCGCCATCATTGCGGAAAAGTTGCGCATCCTGCCCGTTATTGTTGACCAGAAAATCGAGCCAGCCATCGTTGTCGTAATCTCCCACCGCGAGCCCTCGTCCGACGCGCGGCGCGCGAAAGTCGAGGCCTTGCGTGCGGGTTGCATCCACGAACGTGCCGTCTCCAACGTTGCGATAAAGTTTTTTTTCTTCCGCGTAGGCGACCTCGGGATGGTAAAGCGGAATATTGTCAAGGATGTGTCCGTTGATCACGAGCAGGTCGCGCCAGCCATCGTTATCGAAATCGAAAAATCGCGCTCCGAATGAACTGTTCAGGATGTTGGTCTGGCCGAGGCCGGAAGCGATCGTGTCGTCGGTGAACGTGCCGTCGCCGTTGTTGCGGTACAGCCTGTTGAGTTCGAAATCAAGGTGGCTCACGAAAAGATAGAGCAGGCCATTGTTCATCACGTCCGCGGCATCCGCGCTCATTCCGGCTTCCGGGCGGCCGTCCTCGCTGAAACCCGCGCCGGATGAATAGGTCGCGTCGCGAAACGTCCCGTTGCCGTTATTGTAGTAAAGGAAATTTCGCTGGGTGTCGTTGGCGATGAAAATGTCAGGCCAGCCGTCGTTGTTCAGATCGGCCAGGACGACTGCCAGGCTTTTGCCGTCATTATTGACGAGCCCGGCTTTCTGGGTGACGTCCGTAAAGGTGCCATCGCCATTGTTATGATACAGACGCATCGATGTTCCGTGAAAGCTGTCAGGGTGACAATACGCACGGTAGCCTGGCTTGTCCTCGCCGCACGACACCGGGTGATCTTCATCGAACTGCACGTAATTCGTGACCAGCAGATCTAGCTTGCCGTCGCGATCGTAATCGAACCACCCTGCAGCCGTCCCCCAGTTACCATCGTTGCCAACGCCGGCCTTCGCCGTTACGTCGGTGAACGTTCCGTCGCCATTGTTATGAAGGAGCACGGAATGGCGATAGCCGGTCATGTAAATGTCCGGGTAACCGTCGTTATCGTAGTCACCGACCGCGACGCCGAAGTAAAAAGTCCCGTCGGCATGAATCTTGCTGCCCGCGGTAACGTCGGTGAAGGTGCCGTCGCGATTGTTGCGATAAAGCGCGGGCTGCGGCGGCTGGGCGGGATGAAAGTACGGCGTATCGCCGCTGTTGACGAAAAATGCGTCGAGGTACCCGTCCTGGTTGTAGTCGATCCACGCAACGCCGGCGCCCATGGTTTCGAGATAAAGCTTTTCGGGCGACGCGGCGCGCTCGTGATGAAAATGGATTCCTGCTTCGTGCGTCACATCTCGAAACTCCACGTGATAGGGATTCGCATCCCGGGGACGGTGCTGCAAATGAACCTGAAGCTGCCGAGGAAGCAGGTGACGAATCTTGCTGGCGGACAAATCCGAGGTCGCAAGAAGAATCACTACCGCTCCTGCAAGCACGGCGCCTCGGCGAAATCGGCTGTGCGAGTTCATTTCGTGGAAGATATTAGCAGGATCCGGAGATACCAGCCTTCCCGACGACTTCGCTCTCGCGTTAGCACCCAGAGCGCGCCGTATCCGCTAACCTTCGGAAATGAAACGCGGGCGGCGCCTACGAGCGATGCATCCGGCTGAACTATAGCAGTAACGCTGAGAGATTCCGGTTTGGCATTTTATCCGGCCGCGCCTTGGCAATAGGCCGTTCCTTCCGTCGTCGAGACCGAATCACTCACTGTGGAAATTATTTGCTGCAAGTGCAGTTTTTTCTTGACTGTACAAAAGACGGGCGCTAGGCTACGCGCGACCTCTGCACCAGAGGTGACGCGCAAATTTGAATCAACGTCTCGCCATGACTCTCTGGCCTCATATTTATGCACGATGAAGAAGCAGTTCGCGCGATGACAAAGGATAAGGAATGATTGCTGCTCGTTCAACGCGGCGCTGTCGTGGCTTACGTGCTCGGGCCTTCGGGTTTTTTTCGCTTTCAGCTCTTCTCATTCTTGCCGTTGTTCCAGCGCATGCCGCGTCCGCCGTTCAGACTTCCCAGCAACGCAAAAAAGTAATCATCGATACCGATCCGGGCACCGACGACGCGCTCGCCATCCTGCTTGCGCTCAATTCGCCAGAGCTGAACGTGCAGGCTATCACCGTGGTTCCTGGGAACGTTACCGCGAAACAGGGGCTCGAAAATGCCCTGAAGCTTGTTTCTCTGGCAAACCGCTGCGATATTCCGGTGGCCGGCGGAGCGCAACATCCACTTTTCCAGAAACTGATTACCGCGGAATTCTGGCACGGAAAAAATGGCCTGGGAAATGTAGAATTGCCCGCGAGCAAATGCAAACCTGATTCGCGATGGGCGCCCGATCTGATCATCCAGACGATCCACGCCGAGCCGCACCAAATCACGCTTGTGCCGATCGGCCCCCTTACGAACATCGCGCTTGCGGTTGAAAAGGATCCTTCGATCGTTCCGCTGGTAAAAGGGGTCGTCTTGATGGGCGGCTCGATTTCCGGCGGAAACGTGAACGCCTCCGCCGAAGCAAACATTTACGGCGACCCGGAAGCCGCGCAAATTGTTTTCCAGGCGGGCTGGCCCTTGACGATGGTGGGGCTCGACGTGGGCAACGTGACCATTTTCACGCAGGGCGATGTTGGCGAGCTCGCCAAAACCCACGGACCTGAAAACGATTTCTTGGCGCAGGTAACGAAGTTTATGGTCGATCTCTCCGGGAAATATGGCTATTCCGGCGCGGCAATGTACGATCCGCTGGCGGTCGGCGTTGCCATCGATTCCACAATCGTAAAAACCGGGGCGATGCACGTGGACGTGGAAACGCGCGGCCAATTTACGCGCGGCGAGACGGTGGCGAACCGCAACAACACCGTGGAAAACAACGTTTTGGATGGCGATCATTATACGATCGACAGCATTCTGCACGTGAAACCGAACGCCGAGGTTTGCACGGGCGTTGATTCGCAGCGGTTCATCAAACTTTTTATTTCACGGGTTCAAGGAAAGTGAATACCGCAAGTCGAGCAAAGAACGGTAAAGGGGGATTCACAATGAGAAATTGCAAGGGCTTGTTCCTGGTCCTGGCGATCCTGGGTTTGCTGGCATTGGCCGGCGGCGCTCGCGCGCAAAGCCTGCAGAACGGCGCGTTGCGTGGGACCGTATTCGATAACTCGCACGCCGTGATCGCCACGGCGAAGCTGACCCTGATCAATCCTGCCACCGGCATCAGCCGCGAGCAGCAGGTGGGCGCCGACGGCTTCTACTCCTTTGACAACGTGCCGCCCGGAGAGTACACGCTCACGGCAAACGCCGACGGATTTGCGATCACTACGGTGAAAAGCATCAATATCAGCGTAGGCGCGTCAATCAATGTGGACGTCACGATGCCGCTGAAGAGCCAGTCAGCGACCGTTGAAGTGACCGCGAACACTGGCGCGGTCTTTGACACCTCGACCGCCGGTATCACGCAATTGCTGAACTCGACGAGCGTGGAAAACCTTCCCTTCCCGGGCCGCGATTACCGCGATCTCGCCACTCTTTCTCCGTCGGTCACCGTTGTTCCCGGACTTCGCGGCGGCATCCGCATGGGCGGCCAGCAAAGCGATTACAGCGGGCTGGTGGTGGATGGCGGCGATCTCACGAACAATTTCTTCGGCGAGAATTTCGGTTCGCTGGAAACCAAGAACCTCACGATCCCCCTCGAAGCCATTCAGGAATTTCAAGTGGTCACCAACGGCTTCGCTCCCGAATTCGGGCGAGCGACGGGCGGGCTGCTCAACGTGGTTACGAAATCCGGCACGAACCAACTTCACGGCGAGGCCCACGAATACTACCGAGGAGGCCGGCTCACGGCTACCGACGCGCTCCACAACCCATCGAACATTAATAATCAAAACCAGTTCGGCGGTTCAGTCGGCTTCCCAATTCGCAAGGACCGCCAGTTCATGTTCCTTTCGACCGATATCCAACGCGAAAACGGCCCGCTGGATACGGTCTTCTGCCCTGCAGGCGCCAATCACGCTGCTTGCGAAGCGACTCTGGCGGCAGCGGGAGGCGGCCCGGTCATCGGAGCGCCCACCGGTAATTCCGTTCTGCCGGCTAGTTGCACGAATGTGGTTCCTGGCGTTTCGCTGCTTTTGCCGACTTGCTATGGAGTGAACACTCTGGCGGGATTTGAAGGCTCGCATAACCAGTATCAGAACTTCTTCACGATTCTCGGCCACTACGATTACCAATTCAGCCCTGCGAACCATTTCAGCATCCGAGGCCTGGGGACGCGGAACCACACGAATGGATTCACGGGCGGTTTCGGGCAGACGGAAACTTCGATTTCGATCGGAAACGCGGAGAATTTTATCAATCAGGGCATCAGCGGCGTCTTCGGATTGGATACCGTGCTTGGCAAGAAGGTGAACGAAATTCGCGTGACCATCCAAGGAGAAACGCGCAGGCGCCATCCAATCGGCGCGGGAGAGCCAGAGCTTTCAATCACCGGCGTCGGGAACGTAGGACAACGGTTCTATCTGCCCGGTAACAACGACAACGGAAAGGTCGAGGTGTCGGACAACTTTTCGTATTCTTTCGGGAAGCACGACGTGAAATTCGGCGGAGGCGTGGATTCGTTCGTCGATCGCAAGGACATTTTCGCCGGATGGAGCGCGGGAGAATTTGTTTTCTTCGGCTTGTGTGATTTCAATCCGAATCCGGTCACCTGCGCCGGCGTCCCGGGTCCGCCAACCGCTCCCCAGGTGGGCGGTTTCGAGCAAGGCTTTGGTCTCAGGGGCAAGCCGTTCTTCCAAGCGTCGGAACTTTTCCCGGCTTACCAAAATGGAATTGGGCTCTATTGGCAGGACAAGTGGCAAATCACTCCCCGCCTCACGGTCACTTACGGCTTGCGATGGGACGGAACATTGAACCCTCAGCCGCAAACGCCGGTTGCAGGGAATGAAGTCTTGGTAGGCGAGGGAGCGGGCAGCCACGCCGTTCCCACGCCGCAGCGCATTCCCCGTGACTTTAAGCAATGGGGACCACGCGTCGGACTAGCGTGGAATGTTGGTTCAACCGAGGCTCCCACGGTCGTGCGCGCGGCATGGGGCTTATATTATGCGCAAACGCCCACCATTTTCTTCCCTGCAGGTGGCAGCGAGAAAAATGCAAACCTGTTCTGTTTCACGGGGCCGGGCTGCCAGCCAACGGCAACCACTTCCTATAGCATTCCATATCTCTTTCCGGATTCGCTGCCCTTTGGCGTAGACGGGCTATGCAGTTCCCCTGAAGGTTGTCCGGGTCCCACCTATGTGGATCCAAACTTCAGAAACCCGAAAGTCTCGAACCTCACCGTCAGTCTGGAGCACACATTCTCCGGGAACTGGAATGTTTCAGTAACCGGTTTGACGTCCCATTCGTGGAATCTGCGAACCGGCGGCTTTAGCACCACGGTCTGGGCTCGCAATTTCCACATACTTGGCACTGACCAGTTTGGGCGGTCGATCATCGCAGGAGCGCCTTTCGCTACAGTCCCCCTCGATCCGACTCTCTCGACCAGCGGCACCAATGAACTCGGAAGCTTCGGGCATGCTAACTACAATTCGCTTGTGGCCGCCGTGAATAAGCCCTTCGCGCGCCGTTTCCAGCTATTTGCGAACTACACATTTTCAAAGAACGATTCCAACGGATCGAGCGAACGCGACACCGATTCCTTCTTTGGGCCGGAAGACCCGATCAATCTCAACCTGGATTACGGCCGTTCGCAGTTGGATTTGACTCACCAGTTCAATTCGGGGATCGTCACCAATCTTCCCTGGGGCTTTACCTGGAGCAACAACTTCCTCTATCACAGCGGCATCGCTTATCCCGTGTATGTCACGTCCGATCTCAATGGCGACGGAATCAGCAACCAAGGAGTCGGTTCGAACGATCGTCCAACAATTGCAGGCGCGAACGGGAAGCTTGCTCTGTTGACGGATTATCCGACCCGCCAGCCCAACTACTTCGCATGGGACATGCGAATTGCGAAGGACATCAACTTCAAGGAGCGTTACCAGGTTCGACTCAGCGCGGATTTCTTCAATGTGACGAACCGTGGCAATCTACAATCCGATCCCGATAACAGCGCGTTCGTTCCTTTCGGATTGCCTGCCCCTGGATTGCCGTGCGGTACATTTACGGGGAGCGCCACAATCAATCTCGCCACGTGTGCGCCTCTGACTCACGTGCCACAACCAGGCGATCCGACTGGGCTCGGCAATACCTTCCGAACCCTGGACGAACTCCCGACCGGCGCAACGCCATTCGCGGCGCAGTTCGGGGTTCGGTTCCAGTTCTAATGCAACCGCTGGACGGAGGGCGAAGGCGCTTTCTGAAAGGCGCGACGGGTTCGATGCTGGCGGCTGTTGTAGCGCCTCTAGGTATTGGGGCATCTTCCGAAGCACTGCGAGACGCCGGGCGGAAGCCCGGCGCTCCAGCCGCCAGCAGGACTGCCGCATCCACAGTTCATTCCGCCTCGAAGGGTGACACAACTTTGCGCTGGCCTAAACCGATCGGCAGTCCCGTCCTCGAAAGTCTTCGTCCGGTGATCGAGCATTCACGCGACGTCCACACGCACGTGGATAAAATCGTGGACGTCGCAAGCTGGATGGCTTACGAAGACCTTCCGGTTCCCGAGTACGCGCTCCCCTTCGGCATTGGCGCGAATGATTCGAATGAAGCCGTTGATTTCATCATGGTCGCCGATTCGATCGACACCGCCTTCACGAATTTTGTAACGCACGTCAAATTCCAAACGGATTTCGCCGGGCAGCATTGGTCGGACTCGGAGGCGGAATTCGCTTGCCTCAAGCGCGCCATGGATAGCGGCACGCCGATCCTCGACGGGAATTTCCTGGCGAAGATCACGCGCGCGCAGTTGAACTCGATCTTCTCGGGCAACATCGAAATGCCCATGCTCGCTGAAAAGCTCGACGTGCTGCACCAGGTGGGCGCGGCGCTCGCACAAAAATACAACGGCCGCTTCTCAAATTTCGTGCGGTCCTGCTCGCCGAAGCTTTACGCCAACGGCAACGGATTGATCGACCGCCTGGTCACAGAATTTCCGCGCTTCAACGACGTGAGCCAGTTTGAGGGCCACGAGATCAAATTCTACAAGCTGGCGCAACTCGGAGTTTGGATGCTCTACGCCAATCTTCACAAATCCGGGAAATTCCGGCTTGACGATCCGGAAAAGATGACGGCGTTCGCCGATTACATCGTCCCGGTCGCGCTTCGGCTGCTGCGGATCACCAGCTATTCGCCGGCTCTCGAGCATACGATCGACAGCTATCAGTTGATCCCGAGGGACTCGACGCAGGAAATCGAGATCCGCGCGCACTGCCTCTACGCCACCGCGCTGCTCCGCGAAGAGATCAACAAGATTCGTCCGCCGGACATGCAGGTGATCATCCCGCAGATTGACGCGCGGCTGTGGGTTCCCTATCACAAGACATTCTGGCCACATCATCTGACGCGCACCATCATGTATTGAAGCGAGTTTTGCCGTTGCCGCCCAGCATCTTGTCGAAAAAAGCGGCGCGTCATTCTGAGGGCCGTTTTGTGGCCCAAAGAATCTCTCTTCTTTTCGGCGTTGTCACTAAGAGAGATTCTTCTCTTCGCTCAGAATGACGATCGAAATGAGGTTTACAACAAACTGTTAGGCTGGAACGGCACAATCACACTCGATCTCTAATCCGGGTTGAAACTCGGCTGTAGAAAAGACTCAATGGAAGAGGAGTTGACCGCACCATGAGGAATCGTCGCCTTTTGGCTTCAATTTTCGTTCTAATTCTCGCAACGCTTGCGGCGCCTCTCGGCGCGCAGGAAAAGCGAATGGTCGTTATCGATCAGGATTGCGCCGGGCCGGGCGGAACGGACATGCAGGCGATTCTGGCGATCGTGCAATCGCCGGAGACGCAGGTTCTCGGAATTACCGTCGTCACCGGCGATGCGTGGCGCGACGAAGAAGTGCAGCACACGCTTCGCCTGATGGAAATCATCGGCCGCACCGATATTCCCGTTGTGCCCGGCGCCGCCTTCCCTCTCGTCAACAGCAAGGAATACATCGCGCGATGGGAAACGATGCACGGAAAAGTGGTCTACCAAGGCGCGTGGAATTTTGGCAAGCCGGTGCATGGTCCGTACGAGATTCCTCCCATGCCGGAGGGCAAGCCCACCATAAAAGCTGCAAACGAAGACGCCGCTCATTTTCTGGTGCGCATGGTCCGCAAATATCCGCATCAGGTGACTATTTATGAAGGCGGCCCGCTGACCAATCTTGCGCTCGCGCTGGCGCTCGACCCGGAATTCGCCTCGCTCGCGAAGGAGTTGATCGTCATGGGCGGAAGCATCAACCCGCAGACGGACGATCCGGAATTCAGCATGACTCCGACCAGGGAATTCAACTTCTGGATGGACCCGGAAGCCTCGCGCCGCGTCCTGCACGCGCCCTGGGCGCGGATCGTCGTAACCACCGTGGATATTTCGGTGAAAACGCGAATGGACGCGGAACTGATTTCGCGAATTGGCGAGGGAAAATATCCGGCGGCGCGGTACGTCGCGAAATACGCGCGGCACAATTACTTGTGGGACGAGCTGGCGGCTGTCGCGTGGCTCGATCCGACCATCATCACCAAATCGCGAAAGCTGTACATGGACGTGTCCGTGGACCATGGCGATTCG
The DNA here is from genome assembly GCA_050747005.1 of Candidatus Acidiferrales bacterium. GTDB lineage: Bacteria > Acidobacteriota > Terriglobia > Acidiferrales > UBA7541 > Palsa-295. The sequence continues at coordinate 114,251 of JBOGNE010000081.1, read as the reverse complement.
TACGGCGATACCCTCGCTTGGGCCGAGGCGACCCGGCCGCACATGGGTGAACGCATCGTGGAGGTGCAGGACGATCTCAACAAAACAAAATTTTACGATGAATTCGTTGGCCTGCTGACCAGGCAAACCCCGGACGCCCAGCGCGCGATGCAGTAGCGCATCGCAGCGCCAGCGTCCCGCTGGCGGTTTTGATTCGCAAAAAAACGTCGATTCAGCGCCCCGGTGAGAACTACAAATTCATGGCTTCGGTGGCTGAAGCCACATGGATCCCTGTTATTTACGGCGGGGTCCGCCCTTCCAAAATGCCGAGTTGCGTCACATCTTCGGGCGGCATGTTGAGGTAAAGCTCGGCGCTACAACGCCGTCTGCTAAGGGTCGTGCCGTGCCGCCGATGACGCATTTTTCGACACTGCATTGAGAGCGCGACGGTAATCGGTATCCTCAGGCGATAGCTCGAGCGCTCTTTTGTAAGCGGCGAGCGCTCGCGAGCGTTCGTTTTGCTGCTGGTAAATCGTTCCCATCTCGAAGTACGCATCCGATTCCTTGGGATCGATGAGCGTGGTGCGCTCGAAAGCCGCGAGCGCGTCGCCTGGCTTTCCTTGCTTTTCGAATATTTTTCCCTGCACGTACAGAAATTCCGGCTGGTACGGGTTGCGCGAGAGCGCCTGCTCAATCGCACCGCTGGCCTTTTCCATATCGCCCGCCGAGTAATAAAGCTTGGCAAGCTGCGAATAGGCAACGCCGTACGAAGGGTCCTTGGCGAGAGCCTGTTGCAGCAAATCCAGCGCGCCTTGAAAATCGTTTTTTATGGCCAGCGCGTCTGACTGTTCCACCAGGTGCTTCGCCTGCGTTTGATTCTCCTTCGTCGTGCGGTCGTTCTGGGAAGCGGCTTCGAATTCCTGCAACGTCTTTTGGGCTTGGTCTGCTTGGCCAGCGCAGCGGTAAGCGCGCGCGAGTAAGTACAGCGTCTTTGAATCGTTCGATTGCGCGGGGAAAAGCGGTTCGAGCACGCTGACGGCGCGCGTGCATTGACGTGTGACGTTACTGGCCGAAGCGCCGGGCGGCGTGCGCAGCAGAATTTCTCCCAGCAACACGCGGCCGCTGGGATTCTGCGGTTGTATCTCGACCACCTTTTCGGCGTCGCGCCTAGCCAGACCATCCTGATTGCGATCGGAGTAGATTTGTGCGCGCGTGTAATAGGCCAGCGCATTTGCCGGATCGCGTGCAAGAACTTTGCGGATTTCGACGAGCGCGTTTGCGATATCGCCCTTCGAGCTGTATGCCACTGCCAGGCGATTGCGGCTTTCCACGTTGGAAGGAGCCAGAGCAAGGGCGGCTCGCAGATGGCCGATCGCCGCATCGTAGGTTTGCATCTCGATGTCAAAATCGCCGAATACTGCGAGCGGCCGGGGGTCTTTCGGATGTTCGCGGATGGCGCGATTGAGGATGCTGCGCGCCTGATCGTAGTTGTGCGCGCGGCGGTACGTCTGCGCCAGGCCGACCTCCGCCGAAACGTTTCGCGGCGATAATTTCAATGCCGCCTGGTAGCTCGATATTGCGGCTGCCAGTTGGCCCGTCTCCGCCTCTGCAAACGCCAGACTTACTTGCAGGTCGGAATCGTGCGGTGAGAGTGCGGCGGCTCGCTCGAGCGTTGCGGCAGCTTCGTTCCAATGGCCGCCGGCCGCTTGCGATTGCGCTTCTCGTTTTAGATTTTGCGATTCCTGCGCGGACGAGTGGGCGAGAAGAGCGCCGGCTCCGATAACAATCGCTAACAGCATGACCCGGGAAAGCATAGCCCGCGGCCCCGGCCGGGACCGCAGCGAGGCCAAACGTGAGCCGCAGTGCACGAACATTCGCCGATTATAACATCCGGTGTTGGCGCCACTCGAAGCGATGCTCGCTCCTCACCGGCAAGAACGGCGACGCCGGATCGGTTTCTGAGTACGCTGTCCCTCGCCGCAATTGGCTTGCCTGCCGTGCGTTCACAGTGTGAGACGCGCTGCGTTCGTCAGCGTGGCCCCGGTGGCGGCGCTGAGCTGCCCTCGCACGATTGAGCGCGATCGAGCAGCAACTCACGCTCGCGGGCGTTGCGCGTTAGCGCTGCCGCGCGCTCGAACTCCCCCCGGCTTCGTCGAACCGGCCCAGCTTCTTCAGAAGGTCTCCGCGCACACTGGGCAGGAGGCGGTAGGACTTCAGCGACGGTTCCGACGTGAGCGCATCGACGAGTTCGAGGCCCCTGGCTGGGCCAAACGCCATGGCGACGGCGACCGCACGATTCAGCTCGACGACGGGAGAATGGCGCGAGCTTGGCAAGTTCCGTGTAAAGCTCCACGATCCGCACCCATTCCGTTTGCTCTGCGGTGGTCGCTCGCGCGTGGCAAGCGGCGATGGCAGCCTGCAGTGCGTATGGTCCCCTGCTTCCGCCGAGCTCTCCGGCGCGATCGAGCGCCGCGAGACCGCGCCGGATGAGGAGTTGATCCCAGCGCGCGCGGTTTTGATCGAGCAACAGAATCGGCTCTCCCGAAGGGCCAATTCGCGCTCGCGCGCGCGACGCCTGAATCTCCATGAGCGCGACCAGCCCGTGAACTTCCGGCTCCTTCGTTGAACACGCGGTAGATGACTTCGAGCACCGACGACAGACGGGCGGCGAGCTCACCGCCGCGCGGCACCTCGAAAGGCACGTGCGCCTCGGCCAGCGTCCGCTTGGCACGGACGATTCGCTGGGCGATAGTCGGCTCCGGAACGAGGAATGCCCGCGCAATCTCCTCGGTCGTCAGGCCTCCGAGCAAGCGCAACGTCAGCGCAACGCGTCCCTCGGTCGAGAGAACCGGATGGCAGGAGATGAACACCAGACGGAGGAGGTCGTCTCCAACGCTGTCGTCGATCGCCGCATTGAGATCGGGCACGGCCATCTCCTGCTGCGCTTCGAGCTCGCGGCCAAGCTCCTGATGTTTGCTCTCCAGGAGCTTGTTTCGGCGCCAGAGATCGATGGCGCGATGCTTCGCGGTGGCCATCAGCCAGGCCCCAGGATTGTCCGGAATGCCCGACTCGGGCCACTGTTCGAGCGCAGCGACCAGAGCGTCCTGCGCGAGTTCTTCGGCCAGCCCAACATCTCGCACGATGTGTGTAAGACCGGCGATGATCCTGGCGGACTCAATCCGCCAGACCGCTTCGATGGCGCGGTGTGTGAGGGTAACCGTCACGGCTACCCATCACACCACCGTCGCCTTTCGCGCGCAAGCGGCCGCGCCGCGCCGTGAACGCCCGGCCTGAAGTCGGCTGTATGTTGGAAGAATCGCTCTTATGATTTGGGAACGCAGTCTTCGGGGCCCATCATCTGGCGGACCTCGGTCTCGCCCTCCCACCCAGGCCAGTATTTCTTGTGCAGCTCCATGAACTGCACGGCCCCCTCGACCGCTTCCTGCTTCGATTTCAATTCAAATTGCGCGTAGCCGCCGATAATCTCTTTGGCCTCGGTAAAGGGTCCGTCGATGACCGTGATTTTCCCGTTCGAGAGTTTGACGCGGGCTCCCGCCGCAGTGGGGGCGAGTCCCCCGTTGCCGAGCATGGTGCCGGCCTTGGCCGCCTCTTCACTCATCTTCCCAATAGCGTCGAATAACTCCTTGGGCGGAAAGCCTTGACCTTCCTTATGCTTGACAATCATCATGAATTTCATCGTCACATCTCCTTTTTTGGTCTCGTGTTCAGAGCCGGCCTCCGGCTTTTTGCGGCGGCCGGCGGACCCTAGCTCTATTGCTGCCTCTATTGAAGCGTCGAACGGCATGGAGCGAAATCGACAGGCTCGGAAACTTTATTTCCGGCAGTTCCCATGCCACGACCGTCTCGCGACTATTGCTTCTTCGCCGCTGCCTGGGCGCGCAGGCTCTCTTCCTGCTTTCTAAGCTCGGGAGTAAGCTCGGGGCCGAAGTCCTCCGCTTCGAAGACCTGGCGAATCTCGATCTCGGATTCCACTGCATGGGGATTGGGGCAGCGCTTTACCCACTCGACCGCCTCGTCCATCGATCTCACCTGCCACAGCCAGAACCCCGCGATCAGCTCTTTGGTCTCAGTGAAAGGCCCGTCGATCACGGTCCGGTTCGCTCCCGAGAACCGCACGCGCTTGCCCTTGGAACTCGCTTGGAGTCCCTCTCCTGCGAGTAGCACGCCCGCTTTCACCAGCTCTTCGTTAAACTTCCCCATCTCGGCAAGCAGCTTCTGGCTCGGCAGAACGCCCGCCTCCGAGTCTTTGCTGGCCTTAACTATCACCATGACTCGCATTGTTGCATCTCCTTTTGCGTTCGATTCGGGACCAGCGTTTCCGGTCGGCCTCGACCGGCGAACCTGCCTCTATTCTGACGTCGAACGGCGGGCAGTGAAATCGACAGGTACGATATCTTTTGGCAGGCGGCGAGAAATACCTGCAGCGCAACCCTTCGGAGTGGCGTGCAGAGCTGAAGCTCGGCGCTACAACACCAGCACCAATGCCACCGAATAGGGAGCAGTCTGCGCTGGGCCTAGCCAGAAATGGCATAAAGGAGCGGCCAGACGGCTACCCCTATTTGTACCAGATGCTGCCAAAAACGCGAGTCCTCACAAAGAGATCCCGGCATAGCGCGCCAATCCGCCAGCATGATGATCGAGCGCAATACCTCCAACACCGCCCATGCCGTACCTTCAAGCAGGTTGCGCGCTTGAGCCGGCGCATTGAACTCACAAAGCAATGCAGCAACCACGAACCCCACGATGACCGCTCCCGCGATTAGTTTGCAGTTCCGAGAGTATGTGGACTGACCCGTCATCTCCGCCTCCTGCGTTCCGCCTTTTTCTGGCTCTACCTAGACGTCGAATCAGAGATCCCGAGATCGACAGGTTCAGTATTTTGCTTGTGATATTTTTTGACGTAGCAGTCGTTCGGAAAACCTGTACGATTTTTGCCTCTCAATTGCAAACCCCGGTTATTTTGCCAATCGTGCTTTGATTCGTGACGGCTTTGACGACAAAATCAGCGGTGCTCGCGCGCGAAATCGCGAAGCCGAATCTCGGCAGATGGCCTTCGCGTATCCGATATCTCCCGGTGGGCAGCTCGTCCGTCAGTTTTGCGTCGGACGCATCGGCGACCGTTTCTGGAAAAAACAATCTCCCGAGAAGGAACGCAGGAGGGACTATCGAATCTTTGAACAGGAAAGCGACGGAGATTGCCACAATGCGCCGGGTTCCAGTGCGCGCCGTCGCTTCGGTCAGCCCAACCGCGAACTGACGCCTGATTTTTTCGTGGGTTTCGCGAGGGCCAAAAGCCGATAATCAGTTCCTAATACATATTTCGATCCGCACTGATCTCAAGGAAGAATTCAGACAATGAATGCACCGGCGATTCGCGATACGGATGTCCTTATCATCGGCGCGGGACCGACGGGCCTCGTGTTGGCTCTGTGGCTGACGCGGCTGGGCGTACGCCTGAGAATCGTCGACAAGACGTCTGGACCGGGGACGACCTCGCGCGCGGTTGCCGTGCAGGCGAGGACGCTCGAGCTATACAACCAGATCGGCCTCGCTGACGCAGTCGTCGAGCGTGGACGGAAGGTCGTCGCCCTGAATCTCTGGGTGGCCGGCAGGAAGGCGGCTCGTGGGGCCTTCGGCGCCTTCGGCTCAGGTCTCAGTCCGTTTCCTTACGCACTGGTCTTCCCCCAAGACGAGCACGAGCGTTTGTTAATCGATCGCTTAGCCGAAGCTGGCGTTCAGCTCGAGCGCGGGACGGAACTCCTGGGCTTCGAGGATGAGGCCGGTCGTGTGTTCGCGCGTCTGAAACGGCCGGATGGAGCTCTGGAGACGTGCGAGGCAGCCTACATTGCCGGATGCGACGGTGCGCACTCCATCGTGCGCGAGGCGCTGGAGATCGGATTTCCGGGCGGAGTGTACTCCCATCTCTTCTACGTCGCCGACGTGGAGGCCAGCGGAGTCACCATGAACGGCGAACTGCATATCGCGCTGGACAGGGCCGATTTTCTCGCTGTCTTCCCAATGAAGGGCGAGGGACGCGCGAGGCTCGTCGGCACAGTGAGTGAGGAAGCCGAACGCCAACGCGAGAATCTGTCGTGGAACGACGTGAGCAAGCGCGTGATCGAATGGATCCGCATCGATGTCCAGCGCGTCAACTGGTTCTCGACCTACCGTGTGCACCATCGGGTTGCAGATCACTTTCGCAAGGGTCGTGCGTTCTTGCTCGGCGATGCCGCCCACATCCACAGTCCCGTGGGTGGACAAGGCATGAACACCGGCATCGGCGACGCGGTGAATCTCGCCTGGAAACTCGCCGCAGTCCTCCGCGGGCGAGCGAACGCGTCGCTCCTCGAAAGCTACGAGCCGGAACGAATCGCCTTCGCACGGCGCTTGGTCGCGACTACCGATCGGGCCTTCACGGGTGTGACGAGCTCGGGGATGATAGCGCGGCTTATGCGACTGCACATCGTGCCGCTTTTAATGCCGCGCTTTTTCGCGTTTAAGGCGGTGCGGCGCTACATGTTTCGCACAGTTTCGCAGATGGCGGTGAACTATCGTGGAAGCAGTTTGAGCGTGGGGCATGCAGGAGCGGTTCATGGCGGTGACCGGTTGCCGTGGGTGAAGACCGACGTGAACGGCACCAGCAAGGATAATTTCACGCCGCTGACCTCGCTGGACTGGCAGGCCCATGTGTATGGCGAAGCCGCGCCTGAGACCCGGGCGGTGTGTAACGATCTAAAATTGCCATTGCACGTCTTCCCGTGGCGTCCGCGGATGGGTCGAGCCGGTCTGCGGCGCAATGCACTCTATCTCGTGCGACCCGACGGCTACGTGGCTCTGGCGGAGGATCCCGACGGCGGTGCCACAACGGTCGCATCCTACCTCGAAGCGCGGCAACTCACCCCGATGAGGTAGAAACTCAGATCCCGCGCGGTCCCTGCACGGCCAAATGAACAGTATCGTTTTGTTCACGCGCGAACGGTGGTCCATCAACGCTCGCCGACATCTCCTAGAAACGGTGAATCCCGATCAGAAGTCCTCATGTCAATTCCGGATAACGCCGCGGGGACACGCCCCCGTTTTCAATTCCCCGATCGCCGAGCACCGAGGCGTGTTTTCGCTTGACTTGCGCTGTGTCGCGGAATTATAAGCACGCAGCCCGAAATGAATCTCTGCCTCCAAAATACGGCGTCTGACGCCGAAAAACTGCCACCGGAGAAACCATGAACGCCGTTCGACGAGCCTGTCGCGCCACCCACCCCAAAACTCTTGTGTTCGCCGGCTGCATTTTGTTTCTGGCGATGCCGGCAGGTGCACAATCGAAACGAAAAGTCATTATCGATCAGGACGCTCGTGGCCCGGCGACAACGGATCAGCAGTCGATGATGGTATTTCTGCAATCGCCCGACGTCGAGCCGCTGGGTATCACCGTGGTCAGCGGTGACCAATGGCGCGACGAGGAAGTGGCGCACACGCTTCGTATGCTCGAAATCATTGGCCGAACGGATGTTCCGGTGGTTCCAGGCGCTGTCTTCCCGCTCATTAATCGCATGGAGCTGATCGATCGCTGGGAGAAGCTTTACGGCCTGGTGAGATATGAAGGCGCGTGGAACGGCCACAGACCGGGAATGAATTTGGGCGAAGGCGTGCGCGGAACCTACCACGAGCCTTACGTGGTGCCACCTCTCGTCGAAGGAAATCCCACGACGAAGGCGTCGGAAGAAGACGCGGCGCATTTCATCATCCGCATGGTTCATAAGTATCCCCATCAGGTGACAATCTATGCGGCCGGCCCGCTGACGAATATCGCCCAGGCGGTTAGCATCGATCCGCACGTCCCGGATCTCGCCCAGGAGCTCGTCATCATGGGCGGCTCGATCGCTCCGGTCCGCGATTCCCAAGAAACAACCACACCGCGCCGGGAATTCAATTTCTGGTGGGATCCGGAAGCCGTGCACATGGTGCTGACCTCACCGTGGCATAAGATTACGATCACCACCGTGGATATCTCCATCAAAACGCGCATGACCAAAGCCATGATCGCCGAGATTGCCAAATCGCCGAGTCCCGCCTCTCAGTACATCGCGAAATACGCCGACGAAGAATACATGTGGGACGAGCTTGCCGCCGCGGGCTGGCTTGATCCCAGCATCATCACCAAGGAAACGCAGCTCTACATGGACATCGACATTTCACACGGCGCGAATTATGGCAACGTGCTGGTGTGGAATCCCGGTGAGCAACCGGGACTTGGCGAGCAACTCGTTCACTTGCCCGAGGAGCTAAACACTCAAAAGTTCTATAAGATGTTCATCGGCCTGATGAGCCGCCCTACGGCAGGGGCGCACTCGCCGGTCCAAGCGAACTGAGGGAATCGATGCCAGTCAACCCAAACGTGGACGTCGTTGGAATTGGAAGCTGCACGGTGGATTATTTTGCAATCGTTCCGCGATTGCTCCGCCCTGAAGAGAAAATTAATGCTGAGCGAATGGAAGTTCACGCGGGCGGCGTGACGGCCAACAACCTGACGCAGGTGGCGCGGCTCGGTGCGAGCACTGGCTGGCTGGGATTGATTGGCGACGACGAAAACGGACGCGTCATTCAGAAAGCCTTCGCGGACGATGGAATGGACCTTTCGGGAATCGAGGTGGTGAAAGGCGAGCGTTCGTCGCTCACTTGGATTCCCGTGGATGCGGCCGGCGAGCGCTGCATCTACATGTTCCCCAACGTCACGGGGAAGATTTCCATCTTTCAAGTGCGAAACCGGTTTGCAACGCACATCCAAAAGGCAAAACATTTCCACACGGAGGCTTCTCAGCTTGCCATCGCCCCTGTGAAGGAAGCCATGCATGTGGCGAAAGATGCAGGAGTGCGGATCATTTTCGATCTCGATGTCTCGCCGAATTTCTTCGCCGCCGCCAATCTGGGCACGCAAGAGGATCTATGCGACGCCTTGACCTTTGCCGACGTTCTGAAACCCTGCAAGGCTGCCGCGCGCGAGATGACGGGTGAATCGGACTACGAAAAAATTGCGGATCAGCTCCTCAAGCTCGGCCCAAAACTCATTGCCGTCACGATGGGAGCGGAAGGCTGCCTGATCGCGACGCGCGAAAAGCGGGTCCATGTTCCGGCGTTCAAAGTCGATGTGGTGGACACCACGGGGGCCGGAGACGCTTTCATGGGCGGTTTGTCTTTCGGCATCTTGCAGGGATGGGATCTCGACCGCGTGGGATTGTTTGCCAACGCTTGCGCGGGGCTTTGCTGTACGAAAGTCGGCGCGCGTGCGATGTCAAAGTACGATGAAGTGGCGGCTTTCATCGCAAAAAATTCGGCGAAAACTCCCGCTCTTTGAAGAGTGAGATTCTGGATCAGGCGCGGCTAGCCTTAGCAAAAAAAGCTGGTCCGGCACCGAGCCATACGGGACGAAAGGGTGGTCAATGTTCACTCCGCAAACCTTGGGCGTGGCACTGGTGATGATGGTGACGAGCGCGATCTGTTGGGGATCGTGGGCCAACACATTCAAAGGCGTGAAGAGCTATCGCTTCGAGCTTTTCTATTGGGATTACGCCATCGGCATTTTCGTGGCTTCGCTGATCTTCGCGCTGACCATGGGCTCTTCCGGCCACGACGCTTCGAGTTTCCTCGCCAATGTCCGCTCGGCGGACGCCTCGAATATCGGGTGGGCGTTGCTCGCCGGAGTGATTTTCAATCTCGCAAATCTTCTCCTCGTCGCGGCGATCGATATGGCCGGCCTTGCCACCGCGTTTCCGGTTTCGATCGGCATCGCTCTCGTGGTAGGGGTGATTCTCAGCTATATCCAGCAGCCCAAGGGAAACCTCGCGATGCTATCGGGCGGCGTCGTTTGCGCGCTGATCGCAGTAATTCTCGATGGCAAGGCTTACGGGCAGCTTGGCAGCGGGAAAGTGCCGTCGCGAAAAAGCATCATCACTTGCGTTGTTTCGGGCGTGCTGATGGGGCTGTGGGCGCCGTTCTCGGCCCGCGCGCTCACACGCGGACACACTCTTGGACCCTACAGCATCGCGGTTTTCCTTACGCTCGGCGCGCTGCTCTCCTGCTTCGTCTGGAACATTTATTTCATGAAGAGGCCACTCGTCGGCGAGCCCGTCAAGTTCAGCGGATATTTCCGGGGTGCGTCAAGCGGCCACCTGCTCGGATTGTTCGGAGGCGTCATCTGGGCCGCCGGAACCGTATTTAATCTGGTCGCGGCAAACTTCACGGGCGTTGCAATCTCCTACGCAATTGGGCAATCCGCGCCGATGGTAGCCGCGCTCTGGGGCATTTTCGCGTGGAAAGAGTTTGCCGGAGCGAACACCAAAGCCAAATCGTATCTCGCCCTCATGTTCGTCTTTTACCTGGTGGCGATCTTGCTCGTCGCCCAAGCCGACACCGCGTCATAACTTGCCGCTTCCGCCCAGCGCTTTCATCACCGCCGCGCGAGAATGCCCGCCCTACACCGGCGGACGCCGGAAGCCTCCGCAAGCTTCTTCGATTTTTGCCGACACCGCGAGCACTGCTTCGTCTTCCCATGGACGGCCAACAACCTGCACCCCGATCGGCAGCCCGTCGAGTGATTGCCCAACCGGAACGACCGCCGCCGGATTCCCCAACACATTGAACCACTGCGAATAGCTCATCGCCTTCAGATACCCAACGCGCTTGCCGTTTATGGTCCATTCGCGCTCGCCGTGACGAAACGCAGGCGCCGCGCTCACCGGACAGATCACAATCGGATGCGTCTCCATCTTCGCGAGAAACGCTCCGCGAATCACATCGCGCTCGAGCAGCGTGTCGAGCAGTTCTCTCGCGCTCAACGGCGGCTCGGCCGCGACTCGCGCACGAAAATCGCGCAAGACGGGACTCAGATCCTGTTCGCGCCCAGCGATTGCCGGCTCGAACGCCATCTGTCCGGCGCGGCCAAATAAATTCCACCAGAGCTGCCAGACGCGCTCCAGGCCGCGCGGTTGCCACATTTCGACTTGAAATCCCTGCCTTCGTAATGCCTCGACAGCGGACCGCACCGCAGCCGCCGTTTCGGACGTAACAGGCGTGACGCCGTCATCCTCGAAGTACGCGATGCGCAGATTCTTCACTTCATCGCTCGTCCAACGCCGCAGCGGAACCGGCGCGGCGCAAGGATCGCCTGAGTCTGGTCCGGCCATTACTTCGAAGAGGCGCTCGACGTCGCGCACGGTTCGCGCCATCGGGCCAACCACGCCGAGTTGGGCGAATGGTCCTGCGGACCCAGGATAGTGTCCTGTCGATGGAACTCGCCCGGGCGTTGGCTTCAACCCGCAGATTCCGCTGAAATGCGCGGGCACTCGAATCGAGCCGCCGCCGTCGCTTCCCACTCCTCCCGCCACGCACCCGGACGCGATCGCCGCCGCTTCGCCGCCGCTCGATCCGCCAGGCGTGCGCTCCAAATCCCAAGGATTATTCGTGCGGCCGTGCAGCAGGTTGTCCGTCTCGTAAGCCATCAGGAATTCGGGAACATTTGTATTGCCTAGAATGATTGCTCCGGCGGCGCGTAACCGCGCGACAAGAGGAGCGTCCGCCGCGGGTGTATTCCCTTTTCGCAACCAGCTGCCGCACTCGCTGGGCAAACCCGCAACGTCTATTGAGCTCTTGATAGATAGCGGCACACCGTGGAGCGGTCCGAGGGATTCCGGCCCGGAGCGCAAGCCCGGAGCCGCTTCGGCAATTCTTGCCTCCGCAAGAGCGCGTTCGGAATCCACGCTCACAAACGCATTCAGCTTTTGATTCAGCTGCCCGATGCGCGCAAGGTGCAACTCCGTCAGTTCGACCGGCGAAATTTTCCTGGCTCGCACGGCTTGTGCCAAATCAATCAGAGACTCGTGGAACATCTCGCTCAAAGTAAATCCTCCAATTGCCCGCGCTCTCCTGCGCCCGAGAGTCCAAGAGTCTACCACTCAGTGCGGCTTCAGCCAGAAACGGCCGGGTTGTGGCGCCATCTGAAAATATGATTGACACCGTCGTCACTGGGCGGCAAAATTCGCGGTCCGATAGATCCTAACGTTGCTTTTAGCGCAGCCCCGTTTTTCTTGTCGCGTGCATTGAATGAGACGGTTTTCTTCCACGCTTCTAGCCATTCTCTTCGTCACGGCCGCGTACGTCTTCGCCTGGCCCTCCGCGAATATTCCCTACTTCGGCGCAGTGGTTCTGCATGTCTTAAGCGGCGTTGCGCTCCTGATCCTAATCGCCGCCGGAGCCCGCGGAATTTTGCGCGGCGCGGCGCTCACATCGCAAATCGGCTGGGTTCTGCTCGCGGCTGGCGGCGTGCTCGGGGTCATTTTGATCTACACCGGCACGCGGCGAAGCGAGTGGCCGCTGCTCTACACGCACATCGGCCTGTGCGTCGCCGGAGGAGCGTTTCTGGCTTCAGGCTGGGCGGCGCGTCGCGATTTTCTGGCAGGTTCAGCAGCCTCCGGCTTCGCGCGCAGTGTGCTCTTCCTCATTGGCGCTGGGCTAGTCACGGCAGGCGCGTGGTGGTTGCGCACGGCACCCTGGCAAGAAGCGCATCGCATCACGAATCCAGCCATGGCGCCAGCTTCGATGGATGGCGAGGGAGACGGACCGAGCGGCCCGTTTTTCCCGAGTTCCGCGCAAACGGTCGATGGCAGGCACATTCCCACCAGTTACTTTCTCGAATCGCAATCCTGCCAGCGCTGCCACGCGAACATTTACAAGGAATGGCAAGGCTCCGCGCACCATTTTTCCTCTTTCAACAATGCCTGGTATCGCAAGAGCATCGAGTACATGCAGGACACGGTCGGCATCAAGCCTTCAAAATGGTGCGCTGGATGCCACGATCCGGCGCTGCTGTTTAGCGGAACGTTCGACCGGCCAATTCGCGAAGTGGAAGACACGCCAGCCGGGCAGGCTGGCCTCGGCTGCATGATGTGCCATTCCATCGCGCGTGTAAAAAGCACCATGGGCAATGGAGATTTCGATCTCGAATATCCCGCGCTTCATAAGCTCGCGGCCAGCACGAATCCTTTTCTTCGGTGGACGCATGATTACTTGACGGAGCTCAATCCTGAACCGCACCGGCGCGTGTTTCTAAAGCCATTTATGCGTGCGCAAACGGCGCAGTTCTGCTCGGTGTGCCATAAAGTCCATCTCGATGTGCCGGTAAACCACTATCGCTGGTCGCGCGGCTTCAACGAATACGATAACTGGCAGGCGAGCGGCGTATCGGGAGAGGGCGCGCGCTCCTTCTACTATCCGGCGAACCCGCAGATGTGCGCGGATTGCCACATGCCCGCAACGCCCTCGACCGACCTGGGTAATATCGATGGATTTATTCACTCCCACCGCTTCCCTGCGGCGAATACCGCACTGCCATTTGTGAATAATGACCTCAAGCAATTGCGGACGGTCGAGCAATTCCTGGAAGACAATCAGTTGCGCGTTGATGTGTTCGCAATCTCGCCGGAGGCGCCCAATCGAAAGCCCGGGCTTGCTCAGGGTGAGAATATCCCCGCATCGAGTGCGATGACGCCTGGTCAACAGACCACATTCGCCGTCGGCGAAGAATCCGAATCGGAGATTCCGGCAAACGTTTCGCGGCAATCGGCCACACCTGTCGATTTACTGACCGCGCCTTTGAATGTAACGGGTGCGTCCGTGCGACGCGGAGGAACCTATCGCGTGGACGTCGTGGTTCGCACGCTTAAGCTGGGACATTTCTTCCCCGGCGGCACGGTGGATGCCTACGATTGCTGGCTCGAACTCAAAGCAACCGATGATAAGGGCCAGACGATCTTTTGGAGCGGCGGCGTGGCCGGCGATGGCAAAGGTCCCGTGGACCCCGGCGCGCATTTCTACCGGTCGCTGCAAATTGACGCGCATGGGAATCCAATTAACAAGCGCAACACGTGGTCCACGCACGCTACCGTTTACGTCCGCCTGATTCCGCCCGGCGCTGCCGACACCGTTCACTATCGAATTCAGGTTCCCCCAAATGCCGGCGATCGTATTCACGTGACAGCCAAGCTGAACTACCGAAAATTTGCCTGGTGGAACACGCAATTCGCATTCGCGGGTGAGCGCGACGCGCGCCAAAAGAATCCCGCGGTTTCAAACCAGTTTGATGACACGCAGTGGGTCTTCACCGGTGATACCAGGAAAGTGCCCGGCGGCGGCAAAGGCATCCCGAATTTGCCAATCGTAGTGATGGCGCAAAATTCGGCGGATTTGAAGGTTCTTCCGGCAAACTCCGCCGAGGCAAAACCCGATGTCAAGCTTCGCGCAAGCGATTGGACTCGCTGGAACGATTACGGCATCGGATTGCTTCTGCAAGGTGATCTCACAGGCGCTGCGGGCGCATTTAAGAAAATCACCGAGATCGATCCCAGGAATCCGGACGGCTGGGTGAATCTTGGCCGGGTACGCGTCCAGGAAGGAAATCTAGGCGCAGCGGAGCAAGTGCTCGAGCGGGCGCTTTCGCTCGCGCCGCGCCTGGCTCGCGCCCATTACTTTTACGCTCGCGTGCTTCGCAATGAAGGCAAGTACGACCAGGCAATCGCACATTTGCGCGAGGTGCTCGCGCAATACCCGCGCGACCGCGTCGTTCACAACGACCTGGGCCGCATTCTCTTTCTCCAGCGCCATTACGCTGAGGCCGAAAGAGAATTCCAGGCTACGCTTTCGATCGATCCCGAGGATCTGGAAGCGAATTACAACTTGATGCTCTGTTCGACTGGCATGGGAGAGCCGGATCGCGCCGCCGAGTTTCAGAAACGCTATCTCAGGTTTAAGGCCGACGAGGCAGCGCAAACCCTGACCGGTCCGTATCTGCGTTCGCATCCGGATGATAATCGCGAGCGCCAGTCCATTCACGAGCACATCTCCGAAGCTCTGGAACGACCTGCGCCGAAATACGCCGCTGCCGTCCGCGGTCCTAAGGGCTCCGATTAATGTTTCCGGAGGCGAAAAGCCACTGGCTCGCGGCGCTGAGCGTGGGCATCGTGACTGCCGCGCTCGCCTGGGGGTTCCCCACCGCGCTAACCGGGCCGTCTCAGACCGGCCATCCCGCACCCTCTAAAATCCACTTTGAAGACATTACAAAAGCCGCTGGAATCCACTTCGTGCACAACAATGGAGCGTTCGGCAAAAAGTGGCTTCCGGAAACGATGGGCTCGGGCGTTGCGTTTCTCGACTATGACAACGATGGCTGGCAGGATATATTGCTCATCAATGGAATGGACTGGCCGGGTCACGCGCGGCATCACACCACGCTCGCGCTCTATCACAACAATCACGACGGCACCTTCACCGACGTCACGCGCCAGGCGGGCCTTGCCGTCGAAATGTACGGCATGGGCGTGGCGATCGGGGACTACAACAACGACGGCTACGACGACATTTTCGTCACCGCGCTCGGACAGAGCCATTTGTTCCGGAACAACGGCAACGGCACGTTTACCGACGCCACCAGGCAGGCCGGACTCTGGGGTCCGAACGAATTTAGCACCAGTGCCGCGTGGGTGGATTACGACCGAGACGGCAAACTCGATCTCGTCGTGGCGAACTACGTGCAATGGTCGCCTGAAAACGACATCTACTGTTCGCTCGATGGCAAAAACAAATCGTACTGCACGCCGGAATCCTACAAAGGAGTCTCAATACGGCTTTGGCATAATCGCGGCGACGGAACTTTTGAAGACGCAACGAAGAAAGCAGGCGTATTCGATCCGACTTCAAAGAGCCTTGGCGTCGCCGTTCTCGACGCCAACCAGGACGGCTGGCCCGATCTCTTTGTGAGCAATGATACGCAGCCAAATAAACTTTACATGAACAATCGTGACGGAACATTTTCCGACAAGGGCGTTTCCTCCGGCATCGCTTACAGCGAAGATGGCATCGCGCGCGCCGGGATGGGTGTGGATGCGGCGGACTACGATCGCTCCGGATTTCCAAGCGTCATTATCACCAATTTTTCAAATCAAATGGTTTCGCTCTACCACAACGAGCGCAATGGCCTTTTTGTGGACCAGGCGCCCCAATCCGAAGTGGGACGTTCGACCCTGCTAACCCTGGGATTCGGCTGCTTTTTCTTCGATTACGATCTTGACGGCTGGCTGGACCTCTACGTGGCTGACGGCCATCTCGAGGATGGGATCGAGCGCGTGCAGCCACGTGTGCGATACGCCGAGCCTCCGCACTTGTTCCGAAATCTGGGCAACGGAAAATTTGAAGATGTGACGTCGCTGGTGGGGGCCGCCTTTGCCGCTCCTCGTGTTGCCAGGGGCGCGGCTTATGGCGACATCAACAACGACGGAGCGCTCGATCTCCTCGTTTCAACCAGTCACGGACCACCAGCGCTCTTCCGAAATACCGGCGCCAGCAATCACAGCCTGCGCATCAAGCTGATCGGAACGAAATCTAATCGCGATGGAATCGGCGCGGTGGCACGAGTAACTGCCGGGAGCGATGTTCAATCCGAGATGCTGCGCAGCGGGTCGAGCTATCTGTCGTCGAGCGAATTGATTCTGACGTTCGGCCTTGCCTCGCACACGCAAGCGGACAAAATCGAAATTCGCTGGCCAAGCGGCCGGGTGGATCAGCTTACAAATGTCTCTGCCGATCAAATCATCACCGTTCGCGAAGGCGCCGGAATCATCGCAACGAAACCGCTCGCACGGCATTAGCAACTGGTTGAAAATTAATGACGCTGCACAAAGGAAGGCACATGAAGCGATCTTGGTTGCCCTTGCCGGTATCCAGCGGTCTGGTTCTTCTCGCTCTTATGCTGAGGTTTTGTACCGACGCGCAAGCAGTTCCGAGCTTCAGCCGGCAAACCGGATTGAAGTGCGCTGTATGTCACAGCAATCCGCCGGAACTGACTGCGTTCGGGCGCAAATTCAAGCTCGATGGCTACCGACCCATCGTTCAACCACAACCTCCTGCGGGGCCGCTGTTTCTGCGGCACTTTCAGCCCCTCACGACGCCAGATGCGTTGCACCCGATCCCTGCCCACCTGCCAGCCAGCACCTTGCAACAGCGCCGTAATTCGCCGGTAGCCGTAGCGACCGTATTCACTGGCCAGCGCAATGATCGCTTCGGTCAATTCCTCTTCGTCGATCCTCTGGATCGCGGTATAGCGTTGTGTCCTTCTCCACTGCCCCAGCAGCCAGCAGGCATGTCGCTCACTGACTTCGTACTTTTCGCGCGCACGCTCCACCGCACAACGCCGCCGCTCAGGGCTCAGAAGTTTCCCGAGGCCACATCCTTCAGAATCTGCTTCTCAGACAGCTCCGCCACCAAACGCTTCAGCTTCGCGTTCTCTCGCTCGAGCTCTTTCATCCGTTTCGCTTGATCCAACTTCAGACCGCCGTATTCCTTCCGCCAGCGCTAGTAGGTCTGTATGGTGATCTCGGCTTCCTTGCAGGCTTGCGGGGTGGTTTGTGTCATGATTTTCTCATGTCATTGTCTCCGGTTTGAACTTTCGACCTACTAGCGGGGACCCTTTGCCACCGCGATTATCCGGTACGTCTCTGACGCTGTTTTCTTGCCGTCAAGACTTGTGGGCCAGATTAGCTTCGCCTTGTCACCGTGAAAGTCTGCCTCAAATTCGTCCACCAGCGGCACGCGGCAGGATCGCACAATCGGCTTGACCAAGACACCGTGGTACTCGCCCGGGAAATGCTTTCTCAGCCTTTTCGGGAGCGTCTCGATCACATCGGCGCGAATAATCTCCGTGCTTCCTTCAATCCATCCGAGGGCAGAACGCTCGATGTGACACTCTTCAAGGCGTACTTCTCGACCGGAGTCTAAGCGAAACATATCCCCATTTAGAAGTCTTGAGATCAACGAGGAACTGGCCGAATGTCGAGGATGTCGTACTTAAGGGTTTCCTTCTTTCCCTGATTGCCACCCTTTCGACACTTGATGTACATGTGCTTGCCCTTGATTTCGGCATCAAACGATTCTCCATCGTTGAGCCAGTCCGTGGAGCTCCAACGCCATCGCGCTGTTCTTGACAGCGTGTACTGGATTCCGTCGCTGGACCTTACGACCTCGGTAAGTGTGTAGACAGCGCGAGTCTCCGTCCCTCCTCCGTAGGATGTTGTATTGCAATTCACCGACGAACCGTTGACATTGCAGTTCGTGTTTGAATTTGCGGGAGAGTTGACGTTGTAGTCGTACTCCTGAGTATGATGGGAGACGCCCACAACTGTCAGTTCTTGAGCGTGTGCCACACTTGCGATCCCAAGGACCAACAGCATTGCCGTAGTCCGTGTGAAGCGATTCATCTTCGGTCTCTCCTTAAGGCGACTGATAGTAATCCGACCCCATAGTCTAGAAACTAGGCTCTTCGCAGCGAAACTTGAATAGCCCGCAAGTACCTATTCTCAAGAGTTAACACCTGTGTCGGATGAATTACGCGTACTTACGACAAGTACTATCGCCCTATTCGCCTGTCCTGGCGATCCTAAAGGAACGCTACTGGAGAATTCCGATGGGATGCGCTTTAGCAATCATACTGGCTTCTTCGTTTGCATTCCCGGTTTGGGCACGACACAACCTTGGAACTCAGCAAGCCTATCAAGCTCCCCCGCCGGGCCAACCGACAGCCGGCCAATCCAGCACCACGTTGAGCGGCTCGGAGATTTTCTCCCGAGCGCGCGCTTCCGTTGTCGTCATCTTCGCAGCCAGTCAGGACGGTAAGCGCCACGTACTAGGTTCAGGTTTCGTCGTAGGGCGCGACAGGATCGCCACAAATCACCATGTTCTTGCGGGAATGGACAAGGCATACGTCGTGTTCTCGGACGGAGATATCAGAGGCGTCTCCGGCGTTGTCGCCGACAGCCCTCAGCAAGACTTACTAATTTTGGCGGTTGAGACTGGTGATCGTTCGCAATATCCGAGCGCCGCAACGGTCACGGGCTTGCAGCAAATGCCTCTGTTGTGGTCGTCAACAACGATGAGTCGGATCGAGACGGTCTTGAGGGAGTACTCAAAGTAATTGGCGGCCAGGAATGAAGCCTCAGTGCTCCTATAGGCATTAGAGAATCACTAAACGAAGGAGTATTTATGAGGGAAGTCACGAAACTTCAAACTATTCTTGAAGGGAAAAAGGAACTCAAAGGCGTTGGCGGATGGTTGCTGCTACGAATTTTCGGGTATCTTCTTGTCGGGCCAGTTCAACTGTTGAACGACTTTAGTTATATTGGGTTCGCGCTAACCGCCTTCATGTTCGCCGCAGGCGTTTACTTGGCAATGAGCAAGCCGGTCGGTGTGAGGCTCGCGAAGATCGGCGAAAGCGCGACAATAATCATAAGCTTCCTTTTGCTACTGATGCCGTCTACGCGAGTCCTGGCTATACGGGGCATCGTTGGCGGCGTCATTTGGCTGGCATATTTCAATACTTCGAGACGCGTCAAGAATACATACTTTCCCCCGGGGCCCGGAAGCCCGGAGCAAATGGCCCAATTGCTACTCGAACACGGTAGCGCAGTCAAGGCGGCGGAAATAATGCAGCAAAGCGTAAGGGATGCGGAACCCGCAAGATAATTGAGGTTTTGGATGGCGAAGGAGAAGTGGGAACGGCGTGGATGTAAGTAAGTCAGAGGACAGATGCTTTTCCCCATCAAGCACGAAAATATGACAGCCCGGCGTTGGCCTGATCAGCCTGATTCGTTAGTCCAGAAGAAGTGAGAATTTTATACGACAGCCATGGGCAGTGAAGTTGAATTTACTCCCCAGGGGCTACAGGCCGCGGGGGCAGGCGGCCTGTAGCCAAGTGCCGAGTGCGGTCTCCTGGTGTTGTACTCCACTCGCCATTTCTCGATCACGATCTGCGCCTCCTTCAGCGAGTAAAAAATCTCTCCATTCAAGCATTCATCCCGCACTTTCCGTTGAAGCTCTCGCAGTAGCCGTTCTCCCATGGACTCCCCGGTTCGATGTACAGCGTTCCCGTACCTACCTTCGCCAACCACTGCCTCAGCTCTTTGGCCACGAACTCCGGGCCATTGTCCGAACGAATGTTTTCCAATCCTGTTGGGGCGCTCCACGCATCCACGAGGAACCATGGAAACTCGGATTCGAGTTATCGCAAGCCACCCTCTCAGACATGGCGCACGTTCCTGAAAAACCACATAAAGCGTGAAAACTCACCTCGGTCGTCACTCTGAGTGAAGCGCGAAGTTTGCCTCCCCATGATTCGTGTCGGAAAACCTCTCTTCGTGAGAACGCCCGGAAAAAGACAATCTTCGGGCCATCATGCGGCCCTCAGAATGACGCGGGGCTTTTTTCAACAAGCTGTTAGAATGGCCAGCGCTTCGGAAATCAGGATTCGATGAAGACGTTTGCGAGGTTCGCGGTTCCAATGATTGTGTTCGCTTGTGCCGTTGCCGGCGCGAGCCAGCAGCAAGGGCGCAAGCGTGCACGCGCGCCGAAGGCTCACCAAGGGAAGCAAGATGTTGCAACACCCGCACCGCCCGATCCTCGGGTTGAAATCGCCCGCGAAAATAATTTCGGCGTTGCTCTAATGAACCGCCAGCAATTCGAGCAAGCTCTGGCGAGATTCACGCGAACGTGCATCCTTGATCCGCAATCAGACGTCGGCTGCCTGAACATGGGCATCGCGTTGCTGAATTTGCAGAAATACAAGGAAGCCCGCACAATTCTGGTCAAATCGGCGGAGCGCCATCCGGAAAATCCCTGGGCGTGGTTCAATCTTGGCCTGCTGGAGAAAGCCGAAGGTCACAACGGCGCGGCGATCGACGATTTCGATAAAGTATCCGTGATCGATCCGGACGACGCCGACTCACATTATTTTCTAGGACTGCTTTATTCGGAACAGCAAAAATACGGCCAGGCGATTGCGGCGTATCAGAGCGCCCTGAAACTCAATGGGTTTCATGTCTCCTCCGAATTCGGGCTGGCCCAGGCCCTGATGCGCTCCGGTCAGGCCGATTCCGCAAAGCAACATATGGACCGCTTTCAGCAGATGGTGGCGGAAAAGCTCGGCGTCCCGATCAGCTTCATCTATGGCGAACAAGGAAAATATTCGCTCGCGGAAATGATGCCGCCCATTCCGGAGGCGGTGCCACCCGCGATTCCCGTTCACTTCGTCAACGTAACCTCGTCTTCGGGTCTTCCATCGCAACCAATGCGCTTGGCCGGCGCGAACGAGCGCTGGAGGAAAGCGAAAGGCCGGCGCAGTGTTCGAGCCGGAAGCGCCCTAATGGGTCCCGTTCGTCCGCCGGCAAAAACTGCGGCGCGCTCCCTGCCCGACTTTCTCGGCAGCGGAGCGTGCATCTTTGACTATGACGGAGACGGCCGGCCGGACATCTTTATGCTCGATGCGGACGGCAAAGGCAACTCCGCGCTATACCGCAACCTTGGCCACGGGCGATTCGCCAACGTCACGAAGCAGGCCAAACTGGAAATGCATGGCACGGGAATCAGTTGTGCGGTCGGAGACTATGATAACGATGGGCTTCCGGATCTTGCCGTCAGTTTCAACGGACGCGTCGTTCTCTATCACAACGAAGGCAAGGGAGTTTTCAAGGATGTAACGGAAACCGCGGGGATTCAAACGGAAGGCATCGCGCTCGGGTTGACGTTCATTGATTACGACCACGATGGCGATCTCGATTTGTACGTCACCCGCTTCAACGACTTCCCGCTCGGCAACCCCGCGCAGCCGTTTGCGTTTCCAAACGACAACATGGCGCCGGGCAACGTTCTCTGGCGTAACAACGGCAACGGAACCTTCACTGAATGGACGAAGCAGACCGGCCTCGCCGGCACGGGGCCAAGCGTCGGAGCCATCGGAAGCGACTTGAACAACGACCGCGCCATCGATCTCGTCGTCACGGGGTGGCAGAAATCGCCTGTCGCGTACTTGAATCCGCGAGAAGGCCTATTTCGTGCCACGATTCCTTGGAGCACGGAGATGCCGGGGCCTTCCGCCGGAGTGATCGCGCTCGATTTCAACAAAGACGGCTGGATGGATTTGGCGTTCACGCACTGGGCTCCTCCCGGCGTCACCCTCTGGAAAAATATCAACGGCAAGTCGTTCGAACGTGTTGCGCTGCCGGACTTCGGATGGATGCGCGGCTGGGGAATCGCTCCGCTGGACTACGACAACGACGGCTGGATCGATCTCGTTGCCGTCGGCGAAACTTTTGCCGGCGAAGGCCGAATCGTTATTCTGCGGAACGAAGGCGATGCCGGCTTTCGGGATGTGACGCATGAAACAGGACTCGACAAAATCGTTCTACACGATCCGCGCGCGGTGATCCCTTTTGATTTTGATGGGGACGGCAGCGCCGATTTGCTCGTCACGCAGAACAATTTGCCGCCGGTATTGCTGAAAAATATCGGCGGCGATCAAAACAATTGGCTCGAGCTCGCGTTCAAAGGCGAACACGACAATAGAACCGGCATCGGCACGAAGGTCGAACTGATGGCCGGCGCGTTGCGTCAAAAATGGGAAATCGCGGGCGGTTCGGGGTATCTCAGCCAGGGTCCGGCGAGCATTATGGCCGGACTCGGCTCCGAACGCGAAGCCGATGTGGTTAGGCTGCTCTGGCCCACCGGGGTGCTACAGGATGAAATGCAGGTCCCTGGCGATAGGCGCCACGACATTCTCGAAATCGACCGCCGCGGAAGTTCTTGCCCCATCGTTTTCGTTTGGAATGGCACGAAATTCGAATTTCTCGCGGACATGATCGGCCCGGGAATCATCGGCCACTGGATCGGCCCCAACCAACGCAACACTCCCGATCCCGACGAATATTTCAAGGTCGCCGGTTCGCAGGTGCAGCCTCGCGAGGGCCTGATCAGCTTCCGTCTGCTCGAGCCGATGGAGGAACTCGACTATCTCGATCAAACGCGTCTCCTTGCAATCGATCACCCGTCGGACATCGAGGTTTATCCCAACGAACGCTTTGCGAGCAATCCGCCATTCCCGCAATTCAAAGTGATTGCCAGCCAGGACGCGCATCCGCCAATCGGCGCATGGGATGATCGCGGCCGCGACATTCTCCCGTTGCTGCTCGATCGCGACCACAGGTATGTCACGGATTTTCCCGATGCGCCGTATCAGGGTTTCGCAGGCATGCATTCCATTCAGATCGATATCGGTCCGTGGAATTCCGCGCGACCGTTGCGCCTGTTAATGGACGGCTTCACCGATTATTTTTCCGCGAATTCAATGTACGCAGCCTGGCAGGCGGGAATTCAACCGATTCCGCCGTTCGTCGAAGCGCTCGATGCATCGGGCAAATGGATTCGAGTCGTCGACGACATGGGCTTCCCCGCCGGGCTCGCGCGCACCATGGTTGCCGATCTCACCGGCAAGCTCCCGCCCGGTACGCGCCTCATTCGCATCACGACAAATCTGAAGGTTTATTGGGACCGCATTCGCATCGATAATTCGGCGACCGATCTCGAGTACCGCGTCACGGAAGTTCCGCTCGCGGACGCAAACCTAAGATTCCGCGGCTACCCTCGCGTGGTTGAAGGCAATCCGAAAAACGACCTCACGTATATCTACGAAGACGTCAG
This sequence comes from Candidatus Acidiferrales bacterium, assembly GCA_050747005.1. Lineage (GTDB taxonomy): Bacteria > Acidobacteriota > Terriglobia > Acidiferrales > UBA7541 > Palsa-295. The sequence goes on along the minus strand of JBOGNE010000081.1, from coordinate 90,692 downwards.
CGCGACCGGCCCTTACACGCGCCAGACGGGCAACTATACGCGCTATGGCGACGTCACGCCGCTCGTGCGCTCGTCGGATAACGAGTACGTGATATATGGATCGGGTGACGAAGTCGCCGTAAATTTCGACGCGTCGCATCTTCCCGCGCTGCCCGAAGGCTGGACGCGCGATTATTTCTTCTACGCCGATGGCTACGCCAAGGACATGGATTTCTACGCCGCACACGGCGATACCGTTTCTCCGCTGCCGTTCCACACGCTCGTGCCGTATCCTTATCCAGCGGGCCTCGGCTATCCCGCCGATGAAGCCCACTTAAAATACCTGCTGGAGTACAATACGCGCGGCGTTGCAGGGCCGGCGGGTTCAAGTTTTCGTTTCGAATATCCGGACTATCCGCGATAATTGAATTTAGGCGTCACTTGCGAGCTGACTTTCGGCCGCACTCCGACACCACACTCCGACCACGCTTGCCTGCTGCCGGGTAGCATGTTAATTTTCTCGTTTCCTTGCAGCTTGTTGGAAAAGTACGCTGGGCTGTCATTCCGAGCGCAGCAAGGAATCTGCTCTTTGCTTCAACAAACTGTTAGATATTTTGTCGGCTTACCAGAAGATGTCCCAATCTAATCTTCAAGAACTCAATTCGGTGTTAAGCGAAGGCAAGGCCGCCGGGGGCCGCGCGAGAGATTACGCTTACTGGCGCGTGGAAGGCAGTCTGCTCAATCTCACGGCCGTGCGGCCGGTTGGGTTCTTTGCCTGGAACGCGCAGAGCTTTCTCGGGCGGTGGGCCCGCCGGGGTTTAATGGCTTTTCTCGCCGTGGCGCGGCCATTTCTGTACCTGGCGGATCGCGTGTTCGCCACTCGCGTGTTGCACACGGTGCTGCGGGGAGTCAGTCGCGACCGGCTCGACTTACTCGGCGAGGAATATTTCGAATACGAGCTCAAGCCGCGTCTCAAACCCCAAGGCCTTGAGGAATTGAACGCCGCGATCGCCGGCGGCGCGCAAATCGTACTTGTCAGTCAGGGCCTCGATCACATCATGCGGCCTCTGGCCAAGCATCTCGGAATCGATCGCGTAATATGCAACCGTCTTGATTTTCGCGACGGCTTTGCTACCGGCCGTTTACTCGATCCTGTCATTCGCCCTCGCGGCATACTCGCCAAAATCACTGGGAGCAATCCTGACGGCCAAATACCACGTGCCACTCTGATCCGTGTTTTAGGCTTCGGCAAGAACCCGGAAATTCTGGACCGCTCGATTCTGTCCGCACGGCGCCCGTCGCGGAAAGTCTGCCTCCCCGTGGTTCACTTCGGGCCGATCGCGCGTTCCGAACCGCTATCGGTGCGCGAAGCTCTGCATGGAAAAGAGATACTCCTGATCGGTGGGACGGGATTTATCGGAAAAGTTTGGCTCGCGAATCTCTTGACGGATTCACCGGAAATCGGACGCGTCCACCTGCTGATCCGGCCCAATCGCTCGATGACCGCGCTCGAACGCTTCCAGCGCGTCGTCGAGGAGTCTCCTGTTTTTGACCGCCTTGCTGAAAAGTACGGCGATGGTCTTGCGGATTTTCTGCGCGGCCGCATTGACGTGGTCGATGGCGATGTAAGCAAGCCCCATCTTGGACTCGCGCCTGAGGTGCGCGAGCGCCTCCTTCGCTCGCTCGATGTAATCATCAATAGTTCCGGGCTCACCGATTTCAACCCGGACTTGCGTGATGCTCTCGCTGCAAACGTTCGTTCCACCACCTACGTGCTCGATTTCATTCGCGAATGCGATCGTGCCGCCCTGCTGCACCTTTCGACTTGCTACGTAGTGGGACAGCGTGATGGCCGCGTGCTGGAGCATCTTCCAAAAAATTACACGCCTCTGGCAATCGCGGGTTTCGATGCTGTCAAGGAATGGCAATCGCTCGAGGCTTTCGTCCGCGAGACGGAGGCTCGCGCTGAATCGCCGGAAGTCACCGCGGAGCTTCGGCGGCAGGCTCTGGTTCGAGAACATGCCGCGAAAGACTTGACCGGGGCCGCGCTCGACAATCAAATTCGAAAAAATCGATTTCGCTGGCTGCGTCAAACGCTTACCACCGCAGGCACGCAACGCGCGAATGAACTCGGCTGGCCGAACACATACACGTTTACAAAGAGCCTTTCCGAATCGATTATCCGGAATTTCCTGGACGCCAATCCAACCCGTGCGATTGCCGTGGTGCGCCCCGCGATTGTGGAGTCCACGATTGACAAGCCTTTCGTCGGCTGGAATGAAGGAATCAACACCTCGGCATCGCTTTCCTATTTGCTGGGAACCTTCTTCCGCCAGCTTCCCACGAACGCAGGCAAGTGCCTCGATCTGATCCCGGTGGATATGGTTTGTCAGGGAATGACCTTGATCGTCGCGGCGCTAGTCACCCGGCGCCACGATCGCGTCTATCATCTCGCCACGTCGGCTGCGAACCCATGCGATATGGGCCGTTCGATCGAACTTACCGGACTCGGTCATCGAAAATTTTACCGGGCGCAGGATGGCTTGCAGCACCGCCTGCGATTGAAATTCGACGCAATCCCCGTCTCGAAAACGCGCTACGAAACGCTTTCGGCGCCCGCGCAAAAAACGATCGTCCAGGCGATCAATCGCACCCTCGAACCCATTCCTTTTGTCCGGCCGCCCCTGGCTCGGCGCGAGCGCGAGCTCGAAAAAGTGATCAAGCTGATTTCGCTCTTCGAACCCTTCATCCTGCATAACGATCATTTCTTTGAAGCCGAGAATGTCGAGCGACTCAGCGCCGCTTTGCCGCCGGCCGAGCGGGGAACCTTTGGATACGATGCGCGGGGGCTGGATTGGTGGGATTACTGGATCAACGTACACATTCCAGCATTGCGAAAGTGGTGCTATCCTCTCATCGAGGGACGCCCGCTGGAAGCTCGCCTCAAACGAAACGTGCCGATTGCAAACCGCGCGGACGTCAGCGCGGCTGGCGTGGCGGCGGCAAACCAGCGCCGGCTCCCTAACGCCTGACCTGTGCCCATTCTCCTCACCGGCTCGACTGGCTACATTGGCGCTCACATCGCGGCGAATCTTCTCGCGGGTTACAGCGACTCTTTGAACCTGCTGGTTCGCGCGCGATATGACCAGGAAGCGCGGGGTAAGCTTTGGCATTCGCTTCAGCTTCACCTGGATTTTCCCCGTTTTGAAGACGATCTCGCGTCGCGCATCAACATCTTTAAGGGAGACTTGACCGATCCGCGCTTCGGCTTGAACGACGGCGATTACTCGCGGCTCGTGCATACCACCGACTCGGTGATCCACTGCGCAGCCTCGCTCAATCGCAAATCCGAAAAAAGCTGCTTGAATGTGAACCTGCGCGGCACCCTTGAAGTGGTGCAACTGGCGATACGGGCCCGCGACCACCACGGTTTGCGCCGCTTCAGCCACGTCAGCACCGTGGCCGTGGCGGGACAGCGTTCCAATGAAGTGGTGCAGGAAGATGCCTCGATCGATTGGAACCGCTCGGATTACGATCCTTACGCGCGCACGAAAAAATTCTGCGAACACATGGTCCGCGAACTGCTTCACGATGTGCCGAGGACTATTTTTCGCCCAAGTATCGTCCTTGGCGATAGCCGCCGCCCCGAAACGAATCAGTTCGAGATGGTCCGCGCATTTGTATTTCTGGCTGGGCTGCCTGTGCTTCCCTTCCGACCCGATGATCGCATTGATGTCGTTCCGGTTGATTACGTCGCGGACGCCGTTGCGATGCTGCATCAAAAAGAAAAGCCCGAACACCAGATCTACCACCTCTCGTCTGGCACGGGATCGGAAACGTTTGCCGAATTGACCGATGCTCTCTCGAAAGCTCAGGGAAAGCGGGGACCGAAGTTCGTTCCAAGCCTCGAGGGACCGTCGTCGAGGATCATTGACACGCTCGCGGGCCGCGCGGGAAAAATCGGCGGGCTTGCAATGCTCCTGAAAGTCTTTTACCCCTACCTCCTGTGGAATACTGTTTTCGATAATTCACGCGTGGTGGCGGAGATGGGCAGCAAACCCGTGCCCTTCTCGGAATATTGCTACCCCTTGTTGCGTTACAGCCGCGAAAATGATTTCAAGTACAAATATCGCGAATGGCCGGCTGCTCCGCCCTCAGATGAAGCGGCGGCGCGAGCCGGCGCCGCACGGGATGATGGTTCATGAGCGACTTGGCGCTCGAGGCCTGGGTCAGCGGCCTGATCGAACTCAACAAGCTTGAATGGATGCTTGGCACCGGCCGTTCGTGGACGCCCGGTGCCAAGCTGAAGTTGCTTTTTGCCGGCTACAACGGCACCCGCAATACAGGCTCGGATGTGCGCGTCGAGGAAATGATTCGCCAGATTCGCCGGATTCTTGGAGCGGAGAATCTCATCCTCAGCGTGATGTCGCAAAATTTTGATCGTACGCGCGGTTATTTCGGTGATGCCCGGCAGATACGCCTGCCAGATGTCTTTCCTCCGTTCCTGCATTCCGAAGTTCGCAAGAACGACGGCGTGGTGGCGTGCGAGGGTTCCATGTTCAAGAGCAAATTCGCCAACGCGCTTACGGCCATGATGATCGGAGCCCTGGGAATCGCAGCCGCGCAGAATAAATTGAGCGTCGCGTACGGTGCGGAAGCGGGCGATATGGATCCTGTCCTGCAAAAAATGTGCCGGCGTTACTGCGGCGATTCGCTCGTGATCACGCGCAATCCCGAATCGCAGTTAGTCCTGGGCAAGCTTGGCGTTTCAACCGAGCTCGGCGCCGATACGGCGTGGACGTTTGAGCCCCACGGTCCGGAATACGGCCGCAAGATCCTGCGCGAAGCCGGATGGGATGGAACCACGCCGGTGCTGGCTGTTTGCCCAATCAATCCGTACTGGTGGCCCGTGAAAGCGTCGCTCGCGAAATGGATCGCGCATTCCGTCGCCGGCGCTTACAAACAAAGCTACTATCGCACGATTTATTTTCATCGCTCCGGCCGCGAAGTGGATGCGGCCTACCAAACATACCTCGCCGCCATGGCGGGGGCTGTCGAAGCCTACCGGAAATCGCGGACCGTTTTCCCCGTTCTCATCGGCATGGAAATGCTCGATCGCGATGCCTGCCAGCGTGTTGCGGCGAAACTTGGCGGCGCGCCCGTGTTTGATTCCAGCTCGTACGATATGTATGAGCTTGTGAGCATTTTGCGCGTCTGCGACCGAATGGTGTCGTCGCGTTACCACGCGATTGTGACTTCCATGCCTGTTGGCGTCCCATCAGCCGGCGTTACGATGGACGAGCGGATTCGCAATTTGATGCGCGAGCGGGGCCACGATCATCTTTTGATGCGCGTCGATGACCCGGAACTGGAAGGCAGGATCACCTCCGCCTTGCATGCGTTGGACAAAGATGCTGATGAAATTCGCGATGCCATGGGCAGCGTCGTGGCGCGTAATCTTCAACTCATGGCTCGCATGGGCGTTTATTTTGAGGAGCAGGTTGCGCGGCGCTACCCAGCCTTCCCGATCCGCACAGGCGTGTTGGGCTGGGAGGAGTATCTTCCCCCGCTCAGTCCTAATCTTTGCAAATTGCTTGAAACGCACGCAGGGGTCCTGTCTTCGTGACATTTCTAGAACAACTCTTGGATCGGCTGCAATTGGCGGCTAGCAACCCCGTGGTTTGCGAAATCCACGGCGGCCAGATCGTGTCCGTCACCGGTGGCGAGTTGCTCGCGATGGTCCAGCAGGCGCGGACGTTTCTCGCTTCGCAGGTTTTGAAAAAAGGCGATCGCTGCGCGCTGCTCGCGCCCAATAGCATCCGTTGGATCGCCATGGACATTGCGCTGATGGCCGAAGGCCTGATCGTCGTCCCGCTCAACACGCGGCAGACGCCCTCCGAACTTGTGGCCATGATGAAGGACTGCACACCCGTGCAAATCTGCTGCGCCAATTCCGGCTTGGTTTCCGAAATCCAAAAACTCTGGCCGGCGGTTCCGCCGGTAGCATTCTTCGACTCCGTTTTCTCCGGTGACGCCACGCCTTCTGCGCCCCTGCATCACAACAACTCCGACGCTGTCACGATTATTTACACCTCGGGCACTTCGGGTGAGCCGAAGGGTGTCGTGCTCAATGCCGCGAACGTCACCTTCATGCTCGGCTGCACCAACCAGCGCCTCGATCTGGTGATGGGCTCGCCGCCGGAGCCCGATCGCGTCTTTCAGTACGCGCCCTTTTGCTTTGCAGCCGCCTGGATACTCTTGCTCACGTCTCTTTCCCGAAACAGCATCCTGACGCTCTCGACCGATCTCACCAAGCTGTCCGACGAATTGAAACTCGCCGCGCCCAACTATTTCGTGAACGTTCCGATGTTTCTCGAGCGCGTTCGTGCCAAAATCGAAGATTCGATTCGGAAGCGAGGTGGATTGGCTTCCCTTGTCTTTACCCGCGCCCATCGGGCCTATCTTGAAAGCCACAGCGGTGGCCGGCGCCGGCTTCTTGATTCCCTGTGCCTCGCGCTCGCGAACACCGTGATGTTTCCCTCAATTCGCAAGAGTATCGGCCGGAACTTGAAGGCTCTCATCTGCGGCTCCGCTCCTTTGGCCGTCGAAACGCAACTCTTCTTCATGATGCTTGGCGTTCCGGTCCTGCAAGTTTACGGCCTCACGGAAACTACCGCTATCTGCACCATGGACGATCCGCGGCGCGTTGCGCCCGGGCACGTCGGCCCCGCGGTTCCCGGAATTGAAATGACGGTCTCGGATACCGGCGAAATTCTCGTCCGCGGCCCAAATATTTTCCCCGGCTATTGGCAGCGCCCTGCCGACACCGCAAACGCCCTCGAGGGCGGATGGTTCCATTCGGGCGATCGGGGCGAAGCCGACAAGGACGGTAACTGGCGGATTACGGGGCGGTTAAAGAACTTGATCGTTCTTAATTCCGGGCATAACATCGCCCCCGAGCCGCTCGAACAGGAACTCGCCGCGCGGCTCCCCGAAGCATGGCAAATCGTGCTCGTCGGAAATCAGCGTAGCTTTCTGGTCGCCCTTGTAACCGTCGTTTCCGCAAATGGTTCGTACTACAGTCAAATTCAATCAGCTCTCGACGCACTCAATACGGATTCGCCTCACTACAAGCAAATCCGCGCTTTTCAGGTAATCTCCGAGCCATTCACGCCGGAGAATGGCCTGCTGACGGCCATGGGAAAAATAAAGCGTGAGGCCATCGCCGCGCGCTTCGCTGCCGAAATCGAACAGATGTATCGGAAAAACAGCGCATGAAAACTTTTTTAGGGAAAACGATTTCGTGGCGGGTGACGGACGGCGCGATCGAGCTCACGCTTGACCGCGTGCCGTGCAACGAAATTGGAACCACGACCCTCGGAGAACTCGAGACGTTCGTCGAATCGCTCGAATCGCTCGAACATTCTTCGCATGCATTGATTATTTCAAGCGGGCGCAAGGAGGGATTTTGCGCGGGCGCTGATCTCCGCGAACTGTATCGCGCATCGCAAAGTTTAGCCGCTCCTGCGCGGGCGGCTGGCTTACGCGATTTTCTCGAGCGCATTCATCGCGTAATGAACCGGATCGACTCCTCGCCGCTCACGACCCTCGCCGCCGTCCATGGAGTAACGTTCGGCGGAGGATTTGAGTTGGCGCTCGCGTGCGATCTGATTATCGCGGACAAGATGACGCGTTTCTGCTTCCCGGAGCTCCGGCTCGGCCTGATTCCCGGATTCGGCGGAATACCTCGATTGAAACGCGATCTTGGTAACGCGGTCGTTCGCGATTTGCTCCTTACGGGCCGTAGTATCAATACAACGAAGGCGCAAGCCGTGGGGCTCATAAGCCAGGTGACAGCCGAAGGCGATGCGATGCGCGTTGCCCGCGCCACCGCCGCACAGCTCAAGAAATTCGATCGCGGTACCGCCATCGCCGCAAAGCAATTTATCAAGCCAATTCCACATGAGGAGTTGCAAAGAGAAATTGAGATTTTCTGTGAGCTATTTGCGCGCCCCGCGGTGGAAGCCGGATTGCGTAAGTTCGAGGAGAGCGCTGACGCCCTTCCGTATTTGCCGTAGCCAAATCCATGCGACCATCTCGCTGGGTTGTTACGCTCGAATCGGACGCGAAGTGTGGCAATATATCCTGTTATGAACCCTCTTCAAAAAACGACTGACGAAATCATGGACCTCGCCGCCGCGCATTTCAAAATCCCTCGCGCGCAGCTAAGTCCCGATGATGATTTTTTCAGCAAGCTCGACATCAACAGCCTGCAAGCTCTCGAGCTGCTCACGCGCATCGAACAGCATTTCAAAATCGAGCTTCCCGACTACGAGCTTCAAGGCGTCAGCGACTTCCGGAAGCTTGCCGAGCGCATCCAATCGCGCCTGTGATGCTCGATCTCCGCCAATATCAATCGCTAGGCGAAGCATTGCGCGCCGCGCTCGATCGCTGGCCAGATGAAATCTGCCTGATCGAAGCGAACCGCGAGCAAGAAAATCTCCGGCTGACGTACCGCCAATTCAAGGAAAGTTCCCTGCCGCTCGCGCGCGCGATGCAGGATGCAGGTTTCCAAGCCGCCGCGCGCGCCGCGATCATCATGACGAATCAGTCCAAGTGGCTGATTGCCGCGTATGCCGTTTTTTATTGCGGCGGCGTGCTAGTTCCTCTCGACTACAAGCTCACCGCCGACGAGCAATTGAAACTTCTGGCGCACTCGAAAGCGGAATTTCTCATCATAGAATATCATTCCTGGCGCGCAATGATGCAGGCCGGCGACTTTAATTCGCTCGTAGCCCGCGTTGTTGTGGTGACGGAGGCTCCCGCAAAAGCGGAACTGGCAGGCGCAAAGCGATGGGAGGAGTTTCGCGACACTGGCGACCCGGTTTTTGCCGCTCGCGCGCGGAAAGACCCAGCCTGCATCGTATATTCTTCAGGCACCGGCGGACGTCCCAAAGGCTGCGTTCTAACGCACGACAATTACCTCGAGCAGTGCGTGGCGCTCACGTCGCTCTATCCTTTTTCTCCGGGGGTCCGTTATCTCAGCATTCTTCCAACAAATCACGCCATCGATTTCATGGTCGGCTTCATAGGCCCCTTCACGTGCGGCGCTACCGTGGTTCATCTGCGCACTCTTCGCCCCGAATACATCCGCGAGGCCTTCAGGCGGTACAAGATCACGTACATGACACTCGTTCCGATGATTTTGAAGCTTCTCGAACGCGGCTTGCGGCAACGCTTTGATGAATTGCCGGCAAATCGCCGCAAAGCGCTCAATGCGCTGATTGGAGTAAATCGGGCCCTTACGCGACGGCGGCCGCATTTGAAATTGAGCCGGCTGCTATTGGGCCAAGTTCATCAAGCCTTCGGCGGCGAGCTCCGGGCGCTCTTCGTCGGAGGGGCGTTTACGGAGCCGGCAACGCTGCAATTTTTCTACGATCTCGGCATTCCCGTGGCAAATGCGTATGGCTGCACCGAAGCCGGCACGGCGATCACGGTGAACGATTTCAAGCCGTTTCGGTCCGACACCGTCGGAAAGCCATTGCCGGGTTCGGAAGTTCGCATTACGAACCCCGATTCGGAAGGGATCGGCGAAGTAACGGTGCGTGGCAAAACGGTGATGTCACATTATCTCGACGAACCGGAGTTGACGGCGGAGACAATCGTTGATGGCTGGCTGATGACCGGCGATCTTGGGCGCATCGATTCCTCCGGCCATCTGCAATTGTTCGGACGGAAGAAAAACATGATCGTTACCGAAGAGGGCAAGAATATCTATCCGGAGGACGTCGAGGCGGCATTTGAAACGCTGCCTGTGAAAGAACTCTGCGTTTTCGCCGTGAATTATTTGTGGCCGGAACGGACGATGACGGGAGAACAACTCGCGCTGATACTGCATCTGGATGCCGGGCAGTCCATTTCCGGGGAGCTAGTCGCAAACGTCATCGAGCGTAACCGCCGCCTTTTGAACTACAAGCGTGTGAGCGGCTATCTCATTTGGAACGAGGGTTTTCCACGGACTGCGTCGCTGAAGATCAAGCGGATCGAACTTGCGGAACAAATCCGGCAAAGACTCAATCGCTCGGCAGTGACACCACTGTAAGTCGCGGCTTTCGATACGCAAAGGACTCTCTGCATTGATGGAACGTTTTTTGGCAATCGTAAACCCGGCGGCAGGCGGCGGAAGATGCGGAAAACTCGCCGAAGAAGCTCTCGGGCGGGTCCGCCAAACCGGCATCGAACTCGAAGCGGTTCGAACCTGCACGCCAGGGGAGGCCGCCGCGATTGCGCGAAATGCCTACCTCAATGGTATTCGTAACTTCATCGCCGTGGGCGGCGATGGAACTGCATATGAAATTGTCAACGGAATCTTTCCCGAATCTGAAACCAAGGGGCGGGCGTCGCTTGGCTTTCTTCCGCTCGGCACCGGCAATTCTTTTCTCAACGACTTCACCACGAAGGGGGTCGAGCACACGATCAAGTCGCTGAACACCGGGAAGCGCCGCGCTTGCGACGTTATCCGGCTCATCCATGCATCCGGCCAACTTTATTTCATCAATCTTCTGAGCCTGGGGTTTCCCGCGGACGTAGGAAAGACCGCCAACCGGTATTTCAAGAGCTGGGGAGAGGTCGGTTATGTGCTCGCCGTGCTGATGCGCGTCGCGGGGTTGGAGCACCGGGCATTCCCACATCGGCCTGATGGCGCTGCCGACTGGGACCGCCGGCCTTGTCTTTTCCTTGCGTTCAGCAATAGCAAATTCACGGGCGGAAAGATGATGATCGCGCCGGATGCGGACGCCACGGACGGCCGGATTGAATGCGTTCGGTGGGGTGCCATCGGACGCCTTGGCCTTCTCTGGAATCTGCCACGGCTTTTCACTGGGACGCACATCGAACACCCGCTCGCATCGCGGGCTACGGCCAGCAGGGTTGAGTTCGAGCTAGATGGGCCCGTGAACGTCATGATCGACGGCGAAATACTTCGGCTGGAATGCCAGGCCCTCGAAGTCCTTCCGAGTGCGCTGGACATTTTCGCATGAAAAGCGCCTGGGTTACGGTCCGCTCGCTGCTTCTGTGGGCCGTCAGCGGTATTCATTTTGGCATCGTTGCTATTTTTCTCGTGCTTCTCGGGATCTTCGTTGATCCGCGTAAGAACGATTGGCCGCAGCGCCTTTTCTTTCGCAACATTCTGCGCCTGGCTGGCGCGCGCATGAAGGTTCACCGTTCTCCCGGTTTCGACCCGGCGCGGACCAGCATTTTTATCTGCAACCACGTGAACATTTTCGATCCATTTGTAATTTATTGCGCGATCCCGCAATTCGTCCGGGGCTTCGAGCTCGAATCACATTTCAGATTGCCGGTTTATGGCTGGCTGATGGGCCGCTTCGGAAATATCCCGGTGCCCGACGCGCCCAGCCGCGAGGGCTTGGAAATGATGACGCGGCGGGCAAAGGCAGCACTCGATTCCGGAATCAGCCTCGCGGCTTTTGCCGAAGGGTCGCGGACACGCACCGGCCACGTGCAGCCGTTCAAAAAAGGAATTTTCAATCTGGCGCAGAAATTTGGCGTGCCGATTACGCCACTCAGCATCGTTGGTTCCTATGAATTCTTCCAGACCGGCAACTGGATGCTTTACCCCGGAAAGATCACGGTCTACCTGCACGACACAATCGATACATCAAGGATTGCGCGGAGCGAAGTGGACGCATTGCGGCAGCGCGTGCAGGAAATCGTCTCTGCGCCGGTCGAAGAATCGTTTCGGGGTTATAGGCCTTAAGAAATTTGAGAGGCGTCGGCCTGCGGCAGCGAGCGTCCGGCGCGCAGCTCCATCCACGTATAAACTACCCGGTGGATAACCGTGATCGTGGAGATGGTCGCAATCACCCACAGCACCTGCGCCATGCGCGTGAAGGTGGCACCGATAATCAGCAAAACCAGCCGCTCCGGCCGTTCCATAAATCCAACCTTGCAGGATGGAATCAGGGATTCGGCGCGTGCGCGCGAATAGCTGACCATGAACGAACTGGCCATCGCAACGGCCGCCAGCGTCATGTAGAACGGCCGGCCGGCCAGCGTGTAGTACACGACCAAACCCATATAGAGGGCCAGATCGGAGTAGCGGTCGAGCGTGGAATCCAGGAAAGCGCCAAACGCGGTCACGCGCCCCACTCGGCGGGCTACCTGACCGTCCGCCATGTCGAGGAAGCCTGCGAGAAAAAGCACGGCAGCCGCGCCATGAAATCTACCCATGGCGAAAAGCGCCGCCGCCCAGGAATTGACCGCCAGCCCGAGGAAGGTGAACATGTTGGGTGTGATGCCCGTGGCGGCGAGCCCGCTGACGACGTGGCGCAGGAGCCACCCGCCGCCTTCGCCGATCCAGTAAGTGAGCGGCCTGTTTCGATCTGTCTGGGGGCCTTCCATCGCGGAATAATATAACGGAACGTGCGAATTCGATACGGCAGTTCGCCATTCGGCGCTTAGCGTGGCGTGATCCGCATTTCCGGCACGTCCTTATCGTAACGCAGCTTTGGTTCGGTGAATTGCTGGACTTCCTCGGGGGTGAATCCGGGTGCGACCTCCCGCAGAACGAGGCCATCCCGCGAAACGTCAATCACGGCGAGATCGGTGATGATGGTATTGACGCACTCGATTGCCGTGAGCGGATAGGTGCATGTCATCACGATTTTCGGCGAACCATTTTTTGCGGTGTGCTCCATCGTGACAATTAGCCGTTGCGCGCCAACTGAAATATCCATCGCTCCGCCGATATTCCCGGCGCCTTTGGCGCCGGGAACGCGCCAGTTCGCCAGATCTCCTTTCGCGGAAACCTGCAATCCTCCGAGAACGCACACATCGAGGTGGCCGCCGCGCGTCATCACGTGCGCATCAACTTGCGAAAAAAATGCCGCGCCGGGAACCAGCGTTACCGGCACTTTCATCGCATCCACCAGGTCAAAATCCTCTTCTCCGGCCTTCGCACGCGGGCCCATGCCTAAAATCCCGTTCTCGCTGTGAAAATAAATCGTGATTTCCCGCGGAACGTACGCGGCGATGAGATTCGGGATGCCCCACCCAAGGTTGACGTATGCGCCATCGGGCAGCTCCAGGGCCGCCCGTTCGGCAATCTGCTCGCGTGTAAGCCGCTCCTTAGACATAACGAAGCCCTTTCGCAACGACGATGCGGTCCACGAAGACGGAAGGCGTCACGATCGTTTCGGGATCGAGAGCGCCAATGGGCATCACTTCCTCGACTTCCACGATTGTGGTCTTCGCGGCTGTCGCCATAATCGGATTAAAATTCCGCGCCGCCTTCCGATAGACGAGATTGCCGATGGTATCCGCCCTGTGGGCTTTGATGAACGCGTAGTCCGCGCCAAGCGAGTGCTCCAGGATGCACCGTTTGCCGCGAATAACTCGCTCTTCCTTTCCTCGGGCAACTTCCGTGCCCACGCCGACGGGCGAATAAAATGCGGGTATGCCCGCTCCATGGGCTCGCATGCGCTCGCAAAGGATCCCCTGAGGCACGAGTTCGAGATCAATCTCGCCGGCGTCGAATTGTTCCTGGAAATATTTCGCGCCGGGGCCAGGAAACGCCGCGAGAACACGGCGAACCTGCCGGTTCTTAAACAATATCGCCGCTTCGCCTTCGCCGGTTCCGCAATTATTGCTGATGATACCCAGGTTCTTGGCACCCTTCCGGGCCAACGCTTGAATTAGGTTATTCGGAAAACCTGCACCACCGAAACCGCCAAACATAATCGTTGCGCCATCGGGAATGTCCGCAACCGCTGCCTCTATCGAGGGAAATACTTTCTCTTTGCGAGCCATCGTCTCCTGCCGAACTGATATTCTTACAGGAACGGAACACGTGCAGTCCAGCGCCATTGTCCAGGCCATTGTTTAGCGCCATCCAATGATGCCTCGCGAACGTACGCTGCATGTGGAAAACACATGATCTGCTGCGTCGTCTCGGGCGGCCGGCGAGTATTTTTCACCAGGTCCAGGGCCCTAACGCAGGCATTCAGACCCCCACCGTACAGGATAGATGGTATTGCGCGCTGCGTCTTGCAGGGCCATTCTACGGTCTGCTTCGGCACGACTCGAGAGCCTAGCCCCCCTGATTGCACCACCGCCGTCCGGACTTGGAAACTTCGCTTTGTGACCGATGTTGTTCGGTCCCCGGAAACGACGAATACCACACAGCGCCGCAACTAAAGGCCCCCAGCAAAAAAGCGGAGCGACTAACAGATGTTGCAAGGCATTCACAATTTACACGATCGGCGGCTCAAGCTCTACTGGCTGATCTGCATAGCGATCTCGTTTGTAATCATCATCGCGACAGGACTGATCATCCTTCGAGCGCGGTGGCCGTTCTCAAAGGCCAAGATCGCCGCCACGCTGGGAGACACGGTCCATGCCACCGTGCACTTCAACAAATTTCACAGCACCTACTTCCCCCATCCTGGATGTGTGGCTGAGGCGGTTACGTTCGTGCGATCGGATGCGTCGGCCGGCCTTCCTCCACTCGTAACCATACAAAAAATGTCGATGCAAGCCAGATACTCGGATATTTTTCTCAGGTCAGGCTTTCTGGCGCGAATCATCCTCGACGGATTATACGTTCGGATCCCTCCGCGAGGCTCGAACCAAAACAAGGCGAATGGCCAGACGCAGAGCGACAACACGCGGGTAGGCCAAATTGTTGCAAACGGGGCGGTCCTGGAAATCGACCGCGAAGACGGCGCGCAGCCCCTGAAGTTCGAGATTCACCTTTTGACGCTGAAATCCGTGTCACGCGATCAGGTCATGACTTATCACCTGGCGATGCAAAATGCACTGCCACCCGGCGAGATACGCTCCGAGGGGCATCTCGGACCGTGGAAATCTAGCGATCTGGGCCAAACGCCGCTATCAGGTTCCTACACCTTCGAAAAGGCCAATCTGAGAGTATTTACCGGCATTGCCGGTACCCTGACGTCTGAGGGCGCGTTCAAGGGAATGCTAGGCGACGTCTATGCGGACGGCAATGTGGATATCCCGGACTTTGAGCTTACCGCGAAGGGAAATTCAGCCCATCTGAGCGCCAAGTATCAAGCGAGCGTCAACGGGTTGAATGGCAACGTCATTTTGCACCAGGTAAACACTTCGATTCTAGACACCCGCGTGACCGCGACCGGAAGCATCGCTGAAAAGCAGGGGCAGAGCGGCAAGTTAACTTCCATCGATTTGGCGGTTCGGGGTGGGCGAATCCAGGACTTGATGCTCTTATTCGTAACGAAAGGAAAGCCCCCACTCAACGGAGTGACGAGCATGCGCGCACGGGTTACGGTGCCGCCGGAAGGCAAGCCGTTCCTCAAGGAATTGCAGATCACCGGAGACTTCACGATCGGCAAGGGAGAATTCACGAAGGCGGATACGCGGAATAGCGTGGACCTGCTGAGCCAGCGAGCGAGTGGCGAAGGAAAAAATACCAAAAAGAAAACGGCGCAGGCCGATGATCCCCCAAACGTGGAAACAAATCTGGAAGGTCACGTCGTGCTTCGAAACGAAATCGCACGGTTTAGCAATGCTTCATTCCACGTGCCGGGCGCGACGGCGCTGATGAATGGAACGTACGATCTCGATAACGATCGCGTCCGCTTTCAAGGCACGTTGAAAACGACAGCGGAATTTTCCAAGACAACCAGTGGAATCAAATCGATTCTGCTCAAGCCCCTCGATCCCTTCTTTAAGAAGAGGCCTTCAGGGTCGTCGGTTCCAATCAACATGACCGGCACGTACCCGAATCTCCATTTCGGTATCGACCTCGACCAAGACAAAAAACATGGGAAGTAATCGCTGCCCCTCGCACCGGTACCGGAACCGGAACCGGCGTATCTCGAGTGCAAACTTGAACTCCGGACCGCCTCAATCTCTTATAACGAGATTTATGTTCTTTTCGAGCGCTGCGACGACCGCTCGAACATCGTCGAGCGTGTTGTAAAGATGAAACGATACGCGCAACCCGTCCATGCGATTTGAGACGACGATGTTGCACGAAGCGAATTCCTTCACAACGGCGTCCGAATCTTTCACCTGCAGCACGACGAGCGGACCGCAACTGTCTGGGGGCGTTTTGATTTTGATCTTCAACTGTCGCGCACCGTCCATGAGAGCGCCCGTCAAGGCGCGAATATGTCCGGCGATGCGATCGAAACCAACGCCTGCAAGCACTTCGAGCGCCGCGGGAACCGCATAGACGTGCGGTATTGGCGGCGAGCCGGATTCGAAGCGCCGCGCCGTATTCGCCGGATCGAAATGCTTCACGTCGAAAGCGAATGGCTCCTGCTGGCCGAACCAGCCCGTGACCGTCGGCGTAAGTGACTTGATCAATTCCGGGCGAACGTACAGAAACGCGACTCCGGACGGACATAATAGATATTTAAGCGCGCCGCTGACGTAGAAATCGACGTCGAGCGCTTTCACGTCAACCGGACGCGTTCCGCAATCCTGATAGTCGTCGAGCATAACCAGCGCGCCGCAATCCCGTGCGAGCTTCGCGATCGCGGGCACGTCGGAACGGGCTCCGTTCATGAAGCAGACATGCGTCAACGGAACGATGAGCGTCTGCGCGTCAATCGCGGCGGCGTAGGCTTCCTCGGGAATCCGGCCATTCTTCGCGGGGATGAATTGGATTTCAGCGCCGCGAGGCTTCTGCGCGAGCCAGACCTGCCCCATCGTCGGAAATTCGAATTCGCCCATGACGACTTTTCGCCGCCGGCCATTGAAATTCAAGGCGCTCGCAATCGCACTAATCCCGGCGGATGCGCACGAAACAATGGCCACTTCCTCGGGCCGGGCTCCGATGAATCGTGCGATTGAGGCTCGCGCGGATTCGTATTTCTCGACCCAGCGGCCCCACGGCGAACCGTCTTCATCCCAACTCCGGATGTGCGCCAGCAGCGACTCCTCAACCGCGTCGCAAAGCGCCCCCTGAGAGCAGGAGTTCAAATAGATCTTGTTCTTGAAGATGGGAAATCGAGAGCGAACGGATTCAAGCTGAGAACTCGCCGGCAAGTTTTACCCTCCGTATGGGGACATGTCGAAATATGACAATTAAATCGCGGTGGCGCGTAACGTCGAACGCCTTCGTTCCAGTCATTCTCAACGTTGCGCCGCGCTTGCCTTCGTTTCCATATATCCAATCACTGTGGCGCCGGCGTCGGTATGATATACCGGGTTGACGGTGCGTTGACCTTGCACCAGTATCTTTGAAAATGAGATCTCTCTGACGCTGGCATACATTTTGCAGATGCTCGCACGGCATCTTCGCTGGAGAAAAATATGAAATCTCGTGGTTCTCGCGTAAGAAGGAAACGCGACAGTTCGCGCCCCAAATCCGCAATTATCAAGACCGTTATTCGCCTTGAAAAGCGCGTTTGGCGGGTTGCTCGGCAGCGAAACGCCGGCGAGTTCAAGAAACTCGTCCCCTCGGATGCCGTGATGATCTTTCAAAGCGGAATCATCCTCCAGCCGGAATATCTGGCTACGATGAATAAACGCACGATCGCCCGGTACGAGCTGCGCGACATTCGCGCTTTCATGCCGAATGCTACGACGGTGATTCTCTATTACCAGGCCCTGCGGCTCGGCCAGGAAAGCGGCAAGACCTTCCCGTCCGGTCCGGTGATTGAAAGCACCACATGGATCAAACGCGATAAGAGCTGGGTCGCCATTCTAAATCAGGAAACGCCTGTCGGCCATCGCTAGAATCCGTCCCGCCGCGCTAGTGTGCGCCTGCGGGCGTCAGTGATTTCAATATCTCATCGAGGTAATCCGGTGCGCCTGCAATTCGCTCAAGATGGGGGAAGCGATCCCCGCCGTGATACTGGATTTCATGCGTCTCGATCGTTCCTGTGTTCGTTGCGGCAATCGTTATGGGGGCCGAGTTGGATTTTGAATCCCGTATCGCGCGCTTCAACTCATCGACCGAGAATTGCCGGCCGTTCACGCCGATAATTCGCAAGTAAGGACTCACGCCGCTGTCGAACGCGGGCATCCCCGGGATCGCATCGATTACCGTGCCGTCGGCCCTGACCCTCAGGCCGATCGAGGACGTAAAATCGCCTCCGCCGGATTCTGCTTCGCCAGCGGCAAGCAGTTCATTCGGATCTTCAGTGTAAACGAGTTTCCAGCCGCCGCCCGTGATTCCACCCAGCGGCGCGCTGGCGGACGTAGAATCCAAGCGTGTACGAAAGAACGAACTCCAGTCGTAGGGAGCAATTTGGTTTAGGGTAGAGACAAGATCGTCAAACGTGTAAGTCTTAATCACGGGCTGTCCGTCCGGCGGACCGTAGAACGCGTGGCAGAAGTCGTCCATCGACCGGCGATCGTTCGTTAGTTTCCGAATCGTCGCGTCCACGTCGAGCCAGATCAGAACGCTCTCTGGATAGAAATCCACGCCACGCCGGTAGGAGGCCCATTGAGGCGGCGCGAAATAAAGAATCTGCGCGGCATCCGCGGTGTTCTGCAGCGACCGCCAGCGGCGTCCTGCGCGGTGCCCCATCTCCGAAGCCGTCAACGCTATTTTGTCCCGAGTCTGTTCTGGAGTCAGGAGACCGCTTCGCGCGCTGAGTACCGTGCCCAGATACTCCGTAAGTCCTTCGTACACCCACAGGAGATTGCCCTTCATCGGCTGTTGGAAATCCGGTGTTGCCAATCCTACCGGGCGCCTGTATTGCCCATTCCAAGAATGCGTGAATTCGTGCGGGAACAATCCCGCTTCAAGCAATCGCGCGTTCGCATCGACTAACGTGCGTTCGCCCACCCGGTCATCGCTGCTCTCATGGTGCTCCTGGCCGAGGGGTAGAACGTTGTTGCTGAGCGTGAGCAAGAAGTGGTAATCGCGATAGTGGTGCGAGCGATAAAGTGCGCCAGCTTCGGCAACCAGCCGCTTGTAGTTTTCAAGCAACGCCGGGGGAACATCAACGGCCCAGGCGTCATCGGAAGCTACGTCCAATTCATTTGGAGGTCTTTCGCCTGGATTGAGCGGGTAGACGCGCACAAATTCGCCCGATTGTACCGGCGAATCAATCAGCAGATCGAGCGGCACGGGTGAAAAAGCAATCACGTTTCCAGACTGGCTCGCGATCGGCAGTGAAGTGTTGAACTTCCATCCTTTGGGAAGTGTCAGTGTCGGATCAAAGGTCAACGCGGCGGCGGGCCAGCCTTTCGGATAGAGAACCACCTGATTCCACATCAAGATCAGGAGCTTCGCCGAACCGGAGGCGGCAAAATCTATCGTTGGTCCGGGAGCTGAGATAAGAAAATCCAGGGAAGCCTCGATTGAGTTCGTTCTCTCTGGAATATCGAGATTGAACGCATACATGTCCACCAAATCTTGGTGCCATGCGATTTCTTTTCCGTCAGCGGTGAATTTCAGTCCAGCCAGATTCGAAATCGGACCGTCGGGAGAGTGATCGGCAGGCATCCATTTTGGGTAATAGAGAGTCAACGGACCAGGCCGCACGGGGATTTCCAGTTTCGCGTGGAGAATCCTCTGCGGCGCGTGCGTCGCATCTACCGATATCTTTATCGGGCCCGGAGGCACGGCCTGGGCTCGAACTGGATCGCTGAGTGCCAAACTCACAGCTACGACGAGAATGAACGCGCCCGTCCATTTTAAGATCTGCGCGACCATGTACCCTCCTGCTCGCTGCCGCCTCACCAGATGAACTTGCCCTCGAACTGAATATTTCGCGGCCCGCCCACTCCGAAGTGAGAATCGAAACTGGCGTCGTCAGCGCTTGCCGTGATCGCCGTGCTCAGATCGGGAGAGGGTTCTCCGAAATTAGGATGATTGAAAGCATTGAAGAAACTGGTTCTAAATTCAAATCCAAAGCGCTCGCCGAATCGAAACGTTCGTTGTATCGAGAAATCCCACGCGCTAAGACCCGGGGCAACCAGAGGATCGCGCGGGCAATTTCCAAACGTTCCCGGAGCCGGCTCGGCGAATGAGCTGACAGAGGCATACGGCTGGTTAAGATCAGCCAGCTGATAGTGAATTGGGGCAACGCAATTGAATCGGGTGTGGAAATTGCCAACGCCGCTTTCATCCGCGAATGTCAGCAGCGGGGCCGCGAGGCCATCGCGGAACGTCGTTGTGCCAGAAATCTGCCAGTCCCGCAAGGCGTATCCGAATTTATTCTGCGTTTTCGGTGACGGCAGGGCGTAGACGTAGGTAATGATCAGCGCCCGCCGTTGGTCGAATTCTGAATTTCCGTAACTCCCCGCTAAATTCCTCGAATCCTGAGGGACGTAACCGCTGGTTCCAGAAAAATCCTCGACCTCCGATGCGGTGTCCAAATTGTGCGACCACGTGAACGAAACCTGCGTCGTCAGCCCGTGGAAGTTGTTGGATTTCAGCACTGCTTGCAGCGAATTATAAGACGCCCAGCCTACTGATGAAATCGTGTTGATTTGTTTCAGGTCGGGGAACAGTGCATTGAAAGGCCGCCCCGCTTGCTCGCAGGCGGGATCGGGAAGGGGAGGAAGGCAGCCGGGACCAAACCCAGCTCCAGCGGGAGGCTGGTTCACGTCCAAAAGCTGTAATTGATGATCGCTCCGGTTGCCCACGTACCCGATTTGAAATACGAACCGTTGGCTCAATTCTTGCTGGATATTGAGGTTCCAGGCTTGCGTGTTTGGAGTCTTCAGATTGGGTTGGATGCTGGTGATGTTAAAAGGCGGCTGCGGAGCGCCGGTGCCGAAAATCGGCACGCCGACTCCAAAGGGAATTGGCGCCGTGGGGGTAATGGAGAAACCGGCGGTCGGACCGATCGGATTTTGAGCGAGACCTTCTTCAAAGTTGTTGAGCGGAATCGTGTCGTAGTAAATGCCGTACCCTGCACGAACAATGGTCTGGCGTCCCGGAATGATGGCGATCGGCGGCACCCAAGCCAAGGCCACGCGCGGTCCCAAATCGCCTTTCGGCGCGCTATAAATCTTTCCGCCGGGCAACTTGGCCGCCTCGACAAGTCCAAGCGTCGGATCGAATGCCGAAAAGCGGTTTTGCGATTCATGCACGGTGGTGAAGAAATCGTAGCGGAGCCCGCCAATCAGCGTAAGGCTTGAAGTGAGTTTGTAAGTGTCCATCGCAAAGCCACTGATGACGTTCTGTCCGATATTCGCTCGATCGGAACCGACGCGGTTAATGCTCGTCAGGCCGTTACCTGCTGGCAGACCAGCAATCAAGTCAATAAGGCCGGCCAACCCGCCATCGCTCGTCAATGTGTCTCCTAATTGAGAGCCGTCGAATGAGAAAAGGCCGCGAGAGCCTGCAACCGTGTAATCAACGTAGTTGTGCAGGAAGTTGAACCCGAACTTCATGGCATGGCGGCCCCGCGTCCAATTGAAGTCATCGGATATCTGATAGCTCGTCGCAACGCGCCCTCCCGCTCCGTATTGCAGCCCGAGGTTCGAGAAGCGATCCGCAGCCGAACCTCCGATATCGATCTCCGGAATGCCAAAGCTTTCGGGCCCAACGCCAGTGTTGAATCCGATCGTGGAAGGATCCACGTTCGCATCGCGCCCCTTTTGGAACTGGTCGAAGCGGTTCCAGCCCAGGCGCAGAGTATTGATAAGGTCGGGACTGAAGATATGAACCTCGCTGATCGCGAAGTTGTCCGCCACGGTGGGCGTCACGCCAAACCAGGGGCTCAATTGCGATCCGCCGCTGGGGCCCGGACTGCCGCCGGGAAATTCATCTTCGCCGCTTCCGTGCAAGTATCGCCCGGAGAGTGAATCCGAGCCCGATATCTTGTGATCGATTTTCAGAACTCCGCTGTTGGGAGTTTGCCGGCCTCGATTGTCCACGACAAATGGTCCGGAGAGTCCAAGTGTCGAGTACAGATTGAGAATGTTTAGTCCCAATTGGTTCGGCGTGTGGCCGGACCCTATTACGTCGGCAGTAGCAGTCTGAATTTGGCCGGGGGTGGGTGCGTTGCCGTTCAGGGTGGTTCCAAGACGAAGCCGGCTGCCATCGTAGCCGGCGAAAAAGAATGTACGGTTGCGACCGTCGTAAATATGAGGGATATCGACCGGCCCGCCAACGACGCCGCCAAATTCATTCCAGACGAACGGCGCCTTTGGAGTATTGCTTTCGAAATAATTTTTTGCATCGAGTGACGCGTCTCGATGCAATTCATAGACGGATCCGTGGAACTGGTTGGTCCCGCTCTTGATGATTACGTTCATCACGCTGCCAGAGTTCTGCCCGGAGTCTGCCCCGCCCGCGCTGACCACGCTCACTTCTTGAATCGCGTCCAGAGGCAATCGCGTTGCAGCCGTCGCGGAGTTTCCGCCTTCGTTAATCGACGGCAAGTACGTCGAGGGATCCGTATCGGACGCGCCATCGATGTTGAAACCGTTTGACCGCGAGCGCGAACCATTGATCGTGTACTGCGCAAACGCGAAGTTGCTGTTCTGTGTGACGCCGGGGAGAAGAAGCGCGGTGCGCGTGTAGTCGCTGTTCCCAATGGGCAGCGCGTCCACCTGTTGCTCGGAGATTTGGCCTCCCATCGCGTTGGTTTCGGTCTGAAGGAGCGCGGGAGCCGATGTCACCTCGACCTGCGAAGCGACCGTTCCGACGGCGAGCACAGGGGCCACCGTGTTCACCTGCCCTTCCTCAGTGACGATTCCCTCGATCGCAGTGGTGCGAAAACCTTCTTTGCTTACCGTGAGGCGGTAGGTTCCCAGAGCGAGTTCGGGAAAATTAAACTCGCCGTTTTGGTCGGACGTTAGGGTGCGATCGAGTCCGGTGGACGGATTCGTGAGCTTCACCGTAGCGCCGGGAACGACAGCTCCCTGCGTGTCCTTTACTGCTCCGGTAATTCGGCCCGGGAACAATTGAGCCGCCGAAGTCCCAGCGCAAAGAAGCACCAGCAACGCTGCAAAGAAAAAACATCGGGAAGTGCGAAAACGCTTCACGTCACCCTCCGGATCGCCGAAATTTAAGCGGACGCTACACCTCCGCTGCTATGTATGTCAAGGCCATTCTTGTTGTATACCATAGGTACACGAAGCGGCCCCACATGGGTTCGCTCGTTTTCCCGCGTTACGCCAACACGCACTTGGTCAATCTTTGTGACCGAAATTCGGTGAACCGAGTTTCTCGTCTTGCCGTGCCACGCGAGCAGATTATTTATTTATAGTGCCACACATTCGTATCTTCGTCGCTTGGAGTATTCTTCGAAATCTGGTGGGCGATGGTCCTGATGAGTTCGAAGTTGGTCGTAGGTTGCCAACCGTGACCCTTCATCGGTCGACCGTATTGGAACGACCCGCCGTAATATGGATCTTTCGTGTTGGCCAGGAAATCTTGCATCAAGTATACGGCGAGATTGAGGTAATAATTGTCCATGTCGCCGCAAAAAATGTGAATCTTCCCTGCCAAGCTTGGTCCTATCCTTGGCCAATTAGATTGTAGGTAGTAGCGCAGATCGTATCCGTGCTCACGCATATAAACGGCAACGGAGTGATCAATATCGCCGGTTGCCGGATCCCAAAGAGGTTTCGGATAGCCATCATCCCCGACCGGACCGTAGACGGCTTGCCAGATAGCGAACTGTTCGCCCGACCGCAGCTTGCTGCCCAGAGTTGATTCAAGGTCTGTGAGCTCACGGTTCGTTATACGCGGTTGACCGACCGAGGAGCGCTGAACGTAGCGTTCCGGGTGTATCCATTCTTCCGTGGCTTCAAAGAAGTTCTTGTCATCGTATATGTTTACGATTCCCCAACGCCGGAAATCTACTGGGTCGGGGTAAAAAGTCCATGTACCGCCGAAAAAATCAGGATGATAGGCCTGCAACGCCAGCGACTCCCAACCTCCGGTGGAGCCGCCGGTCAGCGCACGTGCATAAGCTTTTCGAATAATTCGGAAACGCGTCTCCACCTTCGGGATCAGTTCCTGCATGATCGCATCACCGTATGGCCCATCATTTACGGAGTTGACCGCATAGGAATCGTCATAATACGGCGTTGGATGCTGGAACGTTACGGCGATAACCCTCGGAAAGCGATCGGAAGTCCATTCCTTGTAGAATTCATAGGCCGTTTCCGGCATGAGCAGCGCTTCTGAAGCGAGACGCAATGGCCTGGGAGGCTCGGCGATATTGAGGTGCAGATGCGCGGATTTCTCCTCTTCGTACGTGGGATGAGTTGGCTTCGCACTGGGATCAAAACCAAATGGCGCTTCCAGGCTGAAGTGACCCTGCAAATACACGACCGGGTAGTGGACAGCGGGATGTTGCGCGTAGCCCTTCGGCAACAATACCGTCGCTCCCAAGTAAATGGGACATCCCCAGAACTTCGATAGTAAACTGCTTCGAAACTTGATGTGCTTTACCCAGTCGGTATCGGAAGGCGGCTGAATCGGGGGAATAATCTTGCTGAGCACTAGTGGAACGTCGAAACCCGAGCGGGGATCGAGGTGAACTCGCCGAACGCCACTAATAATATTGCCGGGCGAGCTGTTAAAGTGCTGCCCTTCCCACTGATCCAAGTGCACCCAAAGGTCATGGCCATCGGAGCGATGGCATTCCGTGTAGACGTTCAAAATGGCCTGAACATAATAATCTCCAGCGGGCAAGTCTCCAAGGTGCCGCAGTGGAAACCCGGGCGTGTTCGAGTCAATCACGGCCGGAACGCCAGGCCTTAGTTGATTCACATCAATCCCGAAAAGTGGGACCACGACATTGTCCCAATCGCCGGCTTGAAGTCTCGGCTCGACGTCATTGTTCCTGGTGATTACAAGCAGCAAGCGGCCCGTGATCGGCGTGTTCCGGACGGAGGACGAAAACGAAATTTCAAACTTCGAATCCGGACTTGCACGCAAAGAAGTCCCGTGCGCTGGTGCAGAAACGCAGAAAAACACGCAGATGATGGCCGCGACGGCGAGTTTCACCAGGATTTCTTGTCGTCTCATTCGTTCTTCGACCCGTGCATCAGAAGTTGAACTTCAACGCGAACTGCACGATCCGCGGATTCACGGACGTGGTCGAAATTTGCCCGAACGTGGGCGAACTCAAGCTATTGTCTGGATTTGAGAACTGTGGTGTATTGAATGCGTTAAACATCTCAGCACGAAATTCCAAATTGTCGGCTTCTCCGGGCCAGCCGATCCTCGTTTTCTTGATAATCGCTAGATCTAAATTTTGCTGGTCCGGACCTGGGACGATTCCAACGCCGCTATCCCCGAATGCGGTGCCGATTCCATCGCTTCCAATCACTGGCGGGTTTGTGAAGCAGGTGGTATTGAAGAAATCGTTAAGCCGGCTCTGGACAGACCCCGACGTTGCGTAGTGCGTGCAACCGGGCGCGATTTGCGCGCGATCCTCGGAAATTCCAAATACGTTGTTGGGATTGGTATTCAAAATCGTAATCCATTGGCCCGCCTGAATGGTCACGACGCCCGCCATTTCCCATCCGCCGAGGAGGTGCCCCATCAACCCGGCTTCGCTTTCGTGGCCCGGAAACTGGTAGACGTAGCTAAATACGAAACGGTGCGGTCGGCTATAGTCGGTGTTTCCATACCGAGCACCCGGATCATTCTGATTCCCTGTCACGATAGCGTTCCCGGCAGCGCTCAGGTTAACGGCGGCTCCAGCGGTATCGAGCGTCTTCGAGTAGGTATACGACGCGAGGAACTGCAGCCCGTTGCTGAATCGCTTTGTCAGACTTACATCCAGGCCGTTGTACCAAGATGCGCCGGTGGATTCAACTTGCACCATGCTGTCCGGCGGAAAACCGAGGATCGGCTCACGCAGGGGGACGTTCGCTACCGTGTCCGTCGTAACTCCTCGGATGGGATTCTCCGGGCTGGCCGAGAGCGCTTGGTCTGCCGAACGTTGAAGTAGCAGGTGAGTGCTCCGAGCGCCTACATATCCGACCTCCAGCAGAAAGGTCTTCGCAAGGGCCGTTTGGAGATTGAGGCTGTATTGTTGCACGATCGCCGGACGGAACTCTTGGGCGTCGCCGAAGGCCGTTATCGAAGAGGTGGGGGAATAAGCAGGAAAGTCCGGAAGGACCGGAGGCGGCGCAAAGGGATTGGCGAGCGTGGCATTCGCGTTCACCGAACCAACGTTTATGCGAGTAACGCTGAAAGGTGCTCCGAAAACGCTCTGAACGAAGGCCTCACCCGTAGGCCGCGAATAGTAAATCCCATATCCGCCGCGAAGAACGAGCCTGCTCGACTGAGGCAGCACTTGCCAGGCAAATCCCAGCCGAGGTCCCCACGTGTTTTGTCCGTTTGTGCTCACCGCGAAAGGATTGGTCGATTTTGTTACGCCCGCCGGCACCGGTCCGTGAAAGTTCGAGGCTACCACGTAGCCGTCAATCGAACCAGTAGCCGGTGGGTTGGGGTTGGCTATCGCCGCGTCAAAGTTCGAATTTCGGCCACCCGTATCGTCGTATAAACCAATATGCTCGTATCGCAAGCCGGCATTCACGGTCAATCGGCTTGCGACCTTGAAATCGTCTTGAAGGTAGGCGTTGCTTTCCCAGGAGCGATAGCTGCGATCGAACAGTCCGAAAGCATCAAGCGAGGCGAATACATTGCTGAACCCGGATCCATTTTGAGCCGCGCTTTGGCCCAGTAGAAAATCTGGGAAACTCAGAAATTGGAGATTTCCGCCGGTCAGGACATTGCTTAAGTCGTTTTGGAGGCGCGTGTAGCCGCCGCCGAAGCGCATCGAATGGCGGCCCCGAACATAAGAAACTGAATCCTCAAAGGCATAGTTGTTTTGCACAAATTCCAGGGGGCCGCTCGGTCCCATATTGAGCGAGCCCTGGATGGTAATCGTCGGCAGGCCGTTGTTTTGCGCGCCTTCCGCAATTCCGACGTCGGAAAACGAATATGGGGAGGTCGGCACCAGGTTCCCTAGAAGGTGCGTGTATCCGAAACGCACTTCGTTCAGCAGTTGTGAATTGAAGGCATAGGTGTAAGCGATGGAAAATACACGAGGTTGATTTACCGAGTCGCTGGGAAAACCGGGAACGTTACCCGGCCCGACGAACGTGCCGACCGGGAAACTAACTCTCTGATCGCTGTTCACAAGGAAGAATCGTCCTGAAATCTTGCCCTTGGTCGATACCAGGTAATCCATGTTGATCATGTACTGGTTTTCACTGAACGTACACGGTTCGGAGAAAGTAGAGAAACCCTGGCTGGCGAACGGTTTCGACGGGTCAATAACTTGCGGCGTCGGAATGAGGAAGCCGCCGCTGGGAAGTTTGAACTGTAGGAGCTTAAGCGCGGCTGGATTGATGTTCGATCCATCAGGGCTGATCGCGACGCCACCTTGGGCGCCGGATTGTCCTGCGAAGAGTGCGCCAAGCGCGGCTGCCGAGCGGTCATTAGTCAAGGGCGGGGAAAAGAGACTGGCGGTGCAAGTCGTATTCACCGCAGTTGACGCCCCATTTAACTGGCGCGTTGCTTGATACGAACCGAAGAAGAGCAATTTGTTCTTTCGGATCGGACCTCCGAGGGTGAAACCAAATTGATTCTGCCTGAGAATGGGTCTTGGTTGGCCGGTTTGGTTGAAGAAGTAGTCGTTTGCATTCAACACTTCGTTGCGAAAGAACTCGAACACACTGCCGTGGAAGTCATTGCTTCCGCCTTTGGTTACAACATCGACGTTGGCACCTGCATTATGCCCGAATGCCGCATCGTACAGGCCGGTCTGCACCTCGAACTCGGCAAGAGTGTCGGAATTCGGAATGGGTATGCCACCACTCGAACCGCCGGTCGCCTCATTATCGTTGACGGAAATTCCATTCATCTGAAAATTGTTGTCGTAGGAGCGGGCTCCGTGTACGAACAATCCCGCGGTGGTTTGTGTGGGTGAAACCCCGCCGCTTCCGCGCCCAAGTTCTGTGGCATTTGTAACAGGGGCCTCGATCCCCGGGGAGAGGCCAATAATCTGGGTATAGTTGCGTGTGACTAGAGGCAGGCCCTCGATGGCTTGTTGATTCACCACTCGTCCCAATGTACTAGACTCGGTATTCGTCATCGATGGTGTGGCCTCGACGGTAATTTTTTCGCTTAGCTCTCCCAATTCCATCACGATATCCAGTTGTGTTGTTCCTACGACGTCAACATGAATACCGTTCTCGACGTTCTCCTTGAAGCCAGTCTTTTTCACCGCGACGCGGTATGTTCCGGTTGGCAGCAACGCCACGATGTACCTCCCGTTGGCCTGCGACACTGCAGTGCGTATTTGCCCGGTGGCTTCGTTTGTGACTTCAACGTTTGCTTCGGCTACGAGTCCGCCTGTTGGATCCAATACGCTCCCCGCAAGCGCGCCCGTTTCTGCCGTTTGAGCCAGACTCACTGAGGCGCAACATGCTATCAAGAACAACAAGGATAAAATGGATTTCCAGCCAGCCTTCATCGTTGCCTCCGGATCACCGAAATTTAAACGGACGCTACACCTTCGCTGCTATGTATGTCAATACCATTCTATTTGTATACCACAGGTACACAAAACGGGCCCCGCATGGGTTCGCTCATCTTCCCGTCTTGCGCCTGAATCTCAGCCGGTCCGCGAACCGGCGAATCGTTCATTTCTGCGCCGCGCTATCCAGTACGCGACGGTAATCAGCAGCAGGAATACCGCGAACGCGGGCACGGTCTGCTGCAAGCCATCAACGAAGAACGTGCTTGCCGCGATCCCGGCGAGCGCCGCGATGCCCAGAATCGTGGAAAACGGGTAGAAGCTCAACCGCATCGGCAGGGCGGCAATCCGCGCGGGCCCGAGCGAGCGGCGAAACGCAATGTGGGTCAGAAGCACGATAGTCCAGACGAAAAACATCCCGGCGACGGCCACCCCGTAAAGCCACAAGAACGCCTTGCTCGGTGCGTAAATCGCCAGAAGAATCGCCGCCAGCATTCCACCCGACGCCACGCCTAACGCGCGCAGCGGCACGCCGCTCTTCGTCAGCCTGCCCACCCACCCAGGCAGATAATGGCCACGCGAGAGCGAGAACAACATCCGCGTCGTGAGATACAAGTCTGTGTTGCAGCTCGAAAGCGCCGCCGTAATTACCACCCCGTTCATAATGCTGGCGGCGTAGGGAACACCCGCGCCGGCGAACGCCCGAACGAACGGGCTCGCCGTAAGCGCGTTTCCCGCGCCGGCCTGATTCCACGGCGTCATCGCGAGGATGACCGTGATAGCCAAAACGTAAAATACGATTAGCCGGAACACAATCGTGCGCATCGCTTTCGGAATTGTTTTTTCCGGATTCTCCGCTTCGCCGGCCGTTACCGCGATGACTTCAACGCCCATGTAACTCGTGACCACTAGAGTGAGCGCCAGCCAAACGCCGGTCCAGCCTCGCGGCAAGAAACCGCCATGCGAGTGCAAATTGCCCAGCCCAATCGCATGCCTGCTCCCGACTCCAAAGATCAACGCGGCTCCGACGGCGATGAACGCGATGATCGCCACAATCTTGATCAGCGCGAACCAGTATTCGAATTCCCCAAATCGCCCGACCTGCAGCGTGTTGACGGTTATCAGCCCAATCGACACGGAGACAACCCATACCCATTGCGGCACGTTCGGAAACCAAAACGAGAAGTAAATCGCCGCAGCCGTCACTTCCGCACCGATCGCAACCATCTGCACAAACCCATAGGTCGCCCGTACGGCAAATCCCGCCCAGCGGCTCAAGTAGGTCTCGGCATAAACGCCGAACGACCCCGCATCCGGATGCACCACCGCCATTTCAACAAGCGCATACGCAACGATCATCGCGATGATCGCGCCCAAAAGATAGCTGACGATAACTCCAGGGCCCGCAAGTTGAATTGTTACGCCGCTGCCGAGAAAAAGCCCGACGCCGATGGCTCCGCCAAGAGCCAGCATCGTCAGTTGCCGCTGGTTCAGCCGCCGCCGAAGTTCCTGCGAACCTCCTCCACCGAAGGCCGGAGACTCCGGCCGCCCGTCTACCGGCAAACGCGAATTCGTCGACATTGGCGGACTAGCCATGTTGGTTCAAGTCCCTTAGCACAGTGCCGAAACGCTCGATTTCTTCGACGGTGTTGTAATGCACGAGTGAAGTGCGGACCGCGCCGCTCTCTTCCTTTAGCGCCAGCCGCTTCATCAACCGAGGCGCGTACATGTGGCCATCTCGCACGCCGATTTCCGCGCGCGCAAGTTCTTCCGTAACTTTTGCCGGAGCGATCCGCGGAAGATTGAAACAGAAGGTCGGCACCCGCCGTTCCAGCCTTTCTTTTTCGCGAATGCCATAAACGGTCGCGCCGGCTTCTCTCAAAACATGCAATAGCTCGGAAGAAAGCGATTCCTCGTAACCGCGAATCGCAGTCATGGCTCGCACCAGATTGGCGCGGCGCGACGCCGATGGATCCGCGCCGCCAAGAGATTTACCGATCGATTCCAGATATCCGATCGCCGCGTCCATGCCGGCAACGTTCTCGTAGATAAAGGTTCCGGCCTCAATTTTCACGGGGGGTTCATTCGGAATGAATTCCTCGCGAAACGTCGGCAGCGCCCGCAGCAGCTCCAATCGTCCCCACAAAAAGCCCATATGCGGGGCGAATATCTTGTAGCCGGAGCACGCCAGGTAATCGCAATCCCACTCTCGAACGTCGATCACTCCGTGCGGCCCGTAATGCACGCAATCCAGAAAAACTTCCGCGCCTGCAGCGTGCGCGATTTTTGCCGCCGCGGCAACGTCCACCACCGAGCCGGTGGCGTTTGATGTCACCGTGCAAGCCACCAGGCGCGTTCGCGAAGATACCAGGGGCCCCAGATCGTCCGCGTGCAGGTTTCCGTCCTCTCTCATCTTCCACCAGCGGAACTTCGCCCCTTCGCGCTCCAAGGCGAGCCACGTCGCCACGTTCGCTTCGTGGTCCATGTCCGTGACGATAATCTCGTCCCGCTCTCCCAACGTCTGCCCAATCGCCAGGCTGACAATGCGAATGAAGGATGTCGCATTCATGCCAAACGCAATTTCGCTCGCACTTCGTGCGTTTACCAGGTCCGCAACGCTCTGCCGCGCCCGTGCGATTGTGGCGTCAACTTCCTGGCTTTTCCCGTAGCGGCCGCCGCGTTGGACGTTGCACTCGAGAAGATGCCGGTTTACGGCGTCGAACACCGCCTGCGGAATTTGCGCGCCCGCTGCATTGTCGAAAAAGATGAAGGACGGCGAGTGTTTGAGCGCGGGAAACGCAGCGCGCAGTGATTCCACGGGGAAGGCATCGGAGGTTGCGTCGTTCGGCGTACTGTCGGCCATGCGGTTCATGAATTGCCCTTTCGGCGTTTCGGCGGAAGACAAGTCCGCGGTACGCTCCTTGGTTTGTCAATCGCGGAAATGCTTGGCGAAAGCTATACCGCTCGGTTCCGGCATGTCAAGAGAATGGTTTATGTATGCATACGGTATACGTTTGATAGGAGGCCGGAAAATGTGAAGAATGCTATTTGACCGGATTGACATAGAAGGAGTCTTGGCGAAGATAGCAGCCTGCGGCAGGACTCCCGGGTATGCTCTCGTCCCACCATCCACCGTTGCGCCGCCCGGATCATCGGCCTCGGGCGCGGCCACGACCCTCAGCGAAAGAGTGTATCGCGCCTTTAAGCGCGACATTATCCACGGAGTTTACCAGCCCGGCGAATCTCTCAACGAAAAAGATTTAGCCCATCGCTACAAGGCCAGCCGGACGCCGGTGCGTGAAGCGGCTGTCCGATTGCAAAACGAGCGGCTCCTTCGCATCGTCACTAATCGCGGCTATTTTGTAAGCCAAATAACCCTGCAGGTTTTGAACGACATTTACGAATTCCGCGCCGCCGTCGAATGCGAGGCCGCCGAGCTAGCGGCCTCCAAGGGGGCCACCGCCGATTTGCTTCGCAAGCTTTCAGAGCTGTCCGTTGTGACGTGCAGCGCGGACGACCAGAAAAGCTGCGCCCGCTTTATCGAAGCCGACACCGCGTTTCACACCACCGTTGCGCGTCTCTCTCGCAATCAGATGCTCGTCCAGGCGGTCAGCGAGGCGCGCAGTCAAATGGAACGCATCATGTTTGCCGCCATCGATATCAATTATTACGGTGAGGCCCCGGCTCGCGAGCATCGCGAGATCCTGAAGGCCATCCAGGAACGCGACTCAGAGCTTGCCCGCCAGCGGATGTACGAGCACATCATGCAATCGAAGGATAAAGTCCTCGGCCTGACCGGTTTTGCCGCCCACGGCCGCTAACCCAGAGCGCCTTGCCTTGCGTGCTCTCCAGCCGGTCTCGATGCGACATCGGGACCTTGAGAGAGCAGAGAAAGGGATTGCAATTGAAACTGAAGCGATACTCCCGGACGTTTCAGCGAAGCGGTCACCGAGAGCGAATGCTTTTGATTTCCTCCAGCAGCGATTTCCAGCGTCCCAGCAGCGCTTCGGCTTGATTTTCGTATTCCTGAAATGCGGCGTATTCCTGAGCCGTGGGAGCGGAATCGGCGCTTTCCACCGCATTGCCGAGGTCAGCATACGCTGCATCGAGCATGATCGGCTTTACCAGCGAAGCGAACAGGTTCACAGAATCTATCTGAATAAGGCGGCCTTCGATCTCTGTCATTTTGTTTTGAATGGCAGCAATTTTTTGCGCCTTCGATGAACTGGCTGTTTCACGCAGCGCTTCCAGCGTCCCACGCCGCGCCCGAATTTCGTTGACGGCTGCATGAATTTCGCTGATGCGGTCCCGGATTTTAGACGCCAAGTCATATTGTTTCTCGAAATCTTCCTGACTAATGTGAACTCGAGGGTCTGCTTTGATTTCGAGCGGAGCTGAATACGTCCGTCCGTCGACATTCAGCTTGACCTGATATTTTCCCGGAGGCACGAGAGGACCGCCACCCTCCGCGAGTTCGAGTATGAACATACCAGGCACCGCCGTCGGCCCGCTTTCGCGGAAATTCCAGACGTAGCGATTCATCCCTGCATGAACGGGCAGAACACGGCTGTGTTGAGGCGAAGCCCCGCTGCGATCGCTTTGCGCGTCCTTACCAGATTCGCTGGATGCTTTGCGTACAATTCGTCCGCGAGCATCCGCGATTTGCAGCGTGACAGGTCCTGAGACATCATGCGCGAGATAAAAGTCGATAACGGCGCCGACCGGAGGATTGTGTCCGACGTTCTTGCCACTGCGGCTGCCAAAACCGCGCGCTTCACGCTCGCGGTAAGCTGCTGCCGGTATGTAAAGATGCGCTTCCTCAGATGCGATTTCGGCGCTGGCCTGACGCAACGGCGCGATATCGTCGAGAATCCAAAACGCCCGGCCATGCGTCGCCGCGATCAGGTCGTCGCCATGAACGGCGGTGTCATATACCGGCGCGGGCGGCAGGTTTAGCTGCAGGGATTGCCAATTGGCTCCACTATCGAAAGAAACGTAAATGCCGAGCTCAGTGCCCACATATAACAGCCCCTTTCGCTGCGGATCGGCATGTACGGAGTGAACGTAATCATTCTCTGGAATGCCCTTCGTAACCTCCGTCCAGGTCTTGCCAAAATCGGCCGTCTTGAAAATCATCGGCCGAAAATCATCGGAAAAATGCAGGTCGGCCGCGGCGTAGGCCGTGCCTGCATCGAAAGGCGATGCTTCGATCATATCCACTCGCGACCATTCGGGCAGCGCCTTCGGAGTGACGTTTGACCAATTCTTACCGCCATCTTTTGAAACATGAATCAGGCCATCGTCAGTGCCTGCCCAAAGCAAATCTTTTTGAACTGGCGATTCCGCAACCGCAAAAATCGTGTCGTAATACTCGGCGCTCGAATTATCGGGAGTTAGTGGTCCAGGCGTGGATTGCTGCTTGGACTTATCGTTCCGCGTGAGATCAGGGCTGATGATCGTCCAACTCATTCCGCCATCGGAGGTTTTGAACAGCACCTCTCCGCCCAGGTAGAGAACATTCGGATCGTGCGGCGAAAGAGCCATTGGCGCCGTCCAGTTAAACCTGTGCTTCAGTTCGGCGGCGGGGTGTGCGCGCCCCCCGAACCAAGGTGCGATGTCCATCACCTGCCCGGAATGGCCGTCATACCGCGTGAAGTGCCCCGCGTGGTCTCCGCCGTATACGATTTCAAAATCTCGAGGATCGGGCAGGTTATAGCCGGATTCGCCACCGCCGACGGGCTTCCAATCGCGCTCATCAATTGCGCCGCCATCGCTACGGCGGCGAATGGCAACCGTCGAGGAGTCCTGCTGCGAGCCATAGATTCGGTAGTTGAACTCCGTGTCGGTAGCAACGTGATAAAACTGCGCCGTTGGCTGGTTGTTTTGCGGTGTCCACGTCTTGCCACCATCGGATGTGATCGTCACGCCGCCATCGTCAGCTTCGATCATACGTTTTGGGTTCTGCGGATCGATCCACATCGCGTGATTATCGCCATGAGGTACGGGAAGCGGATCGAAAAGCCGGCCGCCATCCGTCGAGCGAAAGACTCCGAGATCGAGCAAGTAAACGGTATTTTCATCCTTTGGATCCGCGAAGACGTGATTTTGATACCAGGGCCGCACCCAGATGGGATCATCGTTCATCATGCGCCAATTTTCGCCGCCATCGTCGGAACGATAGAGTGCATTTTCCTTGGCTTCGATAATGGCGTAAACGCGACCCGAATTTGCCTTGGAGACGGCGACGCCGATTCGGCCCAGAATTCCCGACGGCAGACCATGCCCTTCAAGGTGCGTCCACCTGATTCCGCCGTCGATGGATTTGTAGAGCCCGCTACCGGGCCCGCCGCTAATCATGCTCCATGCCGTGCGTCGCACCTGGTACATCGCGGCGAATAAGATATTCGGATTATTGGGATCAAACGCCAGGTCCGTTGCTCCTGTATCGGCGTCGACATAAAGAACTTTTTGCCATGTCTTGCCTGCATCCGCCGAGCGAAAAACTCCCCGCTCCTCATTAGGGCCGAACGCGTGCCCGACGGCCGCCACAAAAATGATGCTAGGATTGGTGGGATCGACGAGAATCGTTGCGATGTGCTGTGTATCCCGCAGGCCAATGTTCGTCCAGGTTTGTCCTCCGTCGAGCGACTTGTAAACGCCGTCGCCGAAGGAAATGTCGTTCCGCAGGCACTGTTCGCCCGTGCCGACATAAACAACATTCGGATTCGATGGGTCGAGCGCGATCGCTCCAATCGAGGAGACCGGCTCGCGATCGAAGATAGGGTTCCAACTGGCGCCACCATCGGTTGTCTCGAACACACCACCAGCCACGGCGCCGAAATAGTACACGTTGGGATTCCCCGGAATTCCTGCGACGGCTTCAGCGCGCCCTCCACGAAACGGCCCGACGAGACGCCACTTCATGGCGTCAAAAAGATTGCCAGGCAACGATTGCGCAAACATGCTCGCGGGAGCCAGTAGCACAATTAGGATAGCCGCCAAACGGAAACGGCGCACACCCGGCTGCTTTCGAAAATGCATTTTTCCTCCCCGAGGAACTTGACGGAAAACATCCGAATTCTATGGCTGCGCACGTTTTGGCGCGCTCTGCAGCTGCCGATAGATTGTCTCCGCGTTATCAGCAAAGGTCGCACGAAATTGCGGGAATTGCCTGAAGTTGGAGTACTTCTTCATATCAATTTTCTTGCGTATGGCGGCTGCATCGGCTCCTGAACTGTGCAATCTTTTGACCTGCGCGTAAAGGTCCGCCATGTAATCCCGGAAGCGCGAAATCGTGGCCCGGTTGCCAAGCTCAAAGTGTCCTGGAACAAAGTGATCCGCCTGCAAGGCCAGCATCGAATCGAGGTCATGAATCCAGTTCGACGCGCTTCCTTGATCCATGGCCGGCGAGGAATTGGTGAGATACAGATCGCCAGTCGCAATTGTTCGCTGCGCCGGGAAGTAGACGTAGACATCGCCCATGGTGTGTGCCGGACCGGCCGAGATGACTTCGACGCGATTGTCGTCCAGGAAAATAGTAAGTTCTTGCTCGAAGGTTTCTGTTGCGGGCTTAAACGCCGGTTGCTCGGAAGGCAATTGCCGGCTTTTGTTTTCCCGCTCCTGCATTCGCGCCATCAGAGAGACCGTTTGTTCGCGCGTGAAAGGCGAGCTGATGACAATGGCGTCCGGCCCCACGACGCCGTTTCCGCCCTGATGGTCCATGTGATAGTGGGTGTTGATGATGAATTGAACCGGGAGCGAAGATACCGATCGAATCGCATGAAGCAGCTTCCCGCCCTCCACCCTGTTCAATCCAGTATCAACGACGAGTATTCCATGCTGACCGATCAAGACGGTCGAATTGCAGCTGCGAACGTTATCGCTGATGTAGGCAAAAAGTTGAGGACCCAGCTTTTGAAGGCTGGGTTGCGCGGTGGCGCCGACGGTAAGGATCAGCGCCAGCACCACTGCGGAAGCAAGTCGCCACGCTCGTATCTGCATCCTTGCGCCTAGAAGCTGAACTTCAAGCCGAATTGGATCAGCCGGGGCCCCCCGGAGCCGAGGCCAACGTTATTTTGTGCGACGTCCGGTGTCTGGAAGATCGCCCCAAAATTTGGCGCCGTGAGAATATTCCCCGGCAGGGCAAAGTTCGGGTGGTTCAGAACGTTGAAAAATTCAGCGCGGAACTCCAGGTTCATCGTCTCCGCAATCCGCGTGTTCTTCATGAGAGCAAAATCCAGATTTTTGAACGAGGAACCCTCCACGATGTTTCTCCCGGCGTCTCCAAAAGTCAGCGGAGCGTTCAACACAAAAGCGGAGGTATTGAACCACCGCTGGACGGTGTGCGGTCCGGCATTTGGATTACCGACGAGATCTGGCCGGTCGGTTCCTAGACCAGTGCTGCTTTGGTCGGCACCCGTCAGAACCGAGAATGGCTGGCCGGTCTGAAGCGTGAGTATTCCGGTCGTCTCCCACCCATCCGCAATCGCGTGCGGCATCTCGGAAACAATATGTCGAAGCGACGGGATTTGATAAACATAATTCGCCACAAAGCGGTGCCGGATGTCGAAATCCGAAAGGCCGCGTTCGGCGCGAAGGTTGTAATTGTCCTGCGGGAAAATCGTCGTGCCGTTGGCTCCTGAGCCGAAAAAGACCGACGCGCCGTCGATGGATTTCGCGTACGTGTAAGCGAGCCCGAGGTTAAGGCCATGTCCTGCTCGTTTGTTGAATTTAGCTTGTAAGGCGTTGTAATTGGAGCTGACGCTGTTTTCAGCCTGGAAAATCTGTGCGTAGCCGAAGTAGGGAACGCGCGCGATGCTAGGAATTAACGCGATATTCGTCGAAAGGAATTGCGCCACCGGCGGCGGAATTCCCATTAGTTCCATGCGGGTGATGACGTCAGGACTTAGAGCGTTGATCTGCGCTTGGGTGATGTAGGCTTGGTCGACCTGCCGAAATCTCGGCAGATGCGTGCCGGTCGAACCGACGTAGGCAACCTCGAAGAGCGATTGTCCCGGTAATTCATGCTGCACGTCAACGTTCCAGGCTTGCGAATAAGGCGTGGGAAAATTGGCCGGCGTGATCGTAATGACCGGAAAACCCGATGGCGCAAAAGAATTAGGCCAGCCCAGCGTCGGCGGCGAATCGAAATAATCCGGCATAAACGGAGGATTGAGCGCGACGTTGCCGGGTATTTCTCCGATCACGGTGTCGTAGAAAATTCCGTAGCCGGCGCGCAACACGGTTCTTTGCTGGTTGCCGAGGCTCCATGCCAGGCCAATTCGCGGAGCGAAATTGTTGGCATCCGAATTATAAAGTCCGCCCTGGCTCTGGGTGATCATTCCCGATTTTTCGAGAACGCTCAGGTCCGTCTGATCGGCCGTTGGCGAAAGATATTGTGAAAACCGATTCGGACGCCAGGTCGTGGCGCGGCCCGTCGCGTCGTGCAAAACCGTATTGTATTCGTAGCGCAGACCGTAGTTGAAAACGAGATTCGGACGAACTTTGAAGCTGTCTTGCGCAAAGAAATCATAGCTCGTCGTACGGTAACTTCGGGCGGAGTCGCCGACAAAGTGCAGCGAGCTGCTCGGAAGCCCCTCGGCAAGATCCGCGAACGGATTGTTGATGCCTTCGGGATTTTGCGTCCCGGTGAAAGTGATTTGCCCGATAAAATCGAGATCGTAGGTGAGGTTATTCCGGACGTTGCGCATATCTACTCCGAATTTCCAGTCATGCCGGGCCGTCGTATGCGAAAAATTGTCAATCACCTGAATTGTGTTTTGCGCCGCGAGTGCGGGGTTATTGTTATTCGACCCCAGATTGGAGTAAGCGCCCCCGCCTGAGACAAGACCGCCAGCCATCGTAAGGTTGGGGATATTGCCGAGATTCAACGGAGAATTCGCCGGCCATCCGGTGTTGAACCCGTACGTCGTCGCCTGCGGACCCGCTTGGTTGTACGATTGATCGGTATTGCGCGTAAATCCGAAACGGAATTCGTTGAGTGAAGATGCACCCAATATCTTGGTATAGCCAATCGACGCCAGTTGCGTTCCCCCTTTATCGAATCCGCCGTAACCGGGAATCGCCGTCGTTTCCTGCCCCGGAGTGAAAGGGTTGAAAATGTTGTAGCTCGCATAGCTGTAACGGCCGGTGATCGTATCGCTGTTCTGCATGCGATGGTCGATCTTGATGAGGTATTGATTGGTGGAATTCGTCAAATTTGGCGACGAGATGAAATTGCCGCCAGGTTGGCTCGCGTTGGGCTCGGGGTACAGCTGAAGCAGTTTCGCACCGGTCGGATCAAGCGGCAGTTGCGTTGGATTTCCGGCTGAATCCGTGAAAATGCCCTTTCTCTGGGCATCTGTGGGGACAATCGTGAGCCGCGTGATTCCGGCGACCTGACGAAAGCCTTCATAATTGCCGAAAAAGAAGGTCTTGTCCTTTTGAATCGGACCTCCCAATGTCCCGCCAAACTGGTTGAGACGAAGTTCGGGACTTTCAGAGCCTGGACTGGCGAAATAGTTGCGCGCATCGAGAGCGTTATTTCGCAGGAACTCATAAAGCGAGCCGTGGAACTGATTCGTTCCTGACTTTGTGATTAAATTCACGACCGAGCCGCTGTTTCGTCCGTATTCCGCCGAGTAATTGTTGGTCTGCACTTGAAATTCCTGAATCGAGTCGATGGAAGGCAGTTGAGAAACGGAGCCGAGCTGATAGTTGTTATTGTCAATTCCATCGACCATGAAATTGTTTGAGCTTGAACGCTGACCGTTTGACGAGTACCCAGAAATGCCTCCTTCGCCGCCCTGCTGACCCCCGCCGCCACCAGATGCGGAAACGCCCGCATTGAGCAAAGCCAATTGCGCGAAGTTGCGCCCGTTGAGCGGCAGCGCAGTTACCTGCGTTTGGTCGATCACGCCGCCCAGATGCTGCGTCTCCGTGTTTAGCACGGTCACGGCCGCCTCCACCTTGACCGTCTCCGTGCGAGACGCAATCTGCATCGTCAGGTCGACGGTTCGCGTCTCGCCAACCGACACGATTACTTGCTCAACGGTAAGCTGGGCAAAACCGGTTTTTGCGACGGTAAGTTTGTACGTGCCCGCCGGAAGAGCTGGAATGCGAAACGTTCCGCTGTCGGCCGTTTCCGAGCTGCGCGTCAGACCCGTGGCGGAATTCGAGGCGGTGACCGAGACGCCCGGCACCACCGCTCCGGACGAATCGCGTGCCGTGCCGACAATCTCTCCTTGCGTGGTCTGTGCGGACGCGATGCTGCCGAGACCCCAGATCAGACTGGCGACGAGGAACCATTTACCAAGCAGTTTCATTTTCGCCCCCCCCCGAAACGCCCAAGCCTTGTTGTCTACACCTCGACAAATCGATATGTCAAGACAATATTATTGGTATATGGCAAGTATTCGAAGCAACGCGGAGTCCAGACAAAGCGAGTTCGCAATCGGTCTGTCGCGCTTGTCTGCAAAATCTTTCGGCGCGTGATTCCGTATCCTCGAATGAGGATCGGCACAACCGGACGAATTTACCGATCTCACCGCCGCCCAATTGAAGGTGTTACCTCGCCTACGCTCTGGTTTTGGGGGCCGCTAATTCGAATTCGAGACCGATTTCTTGAGCTTGGCCCCTCGGAACCCCCTTTCTTCCGAGCGGCGATTTACATGCATGGCCGAAGCGGCGCAGCAAGCAGCGCCCGCAACGATTTGCACGTCCGGAATTGTTGAATTTATTCCCGACCTGGACACTATTCATGGTTTCATCGGTTTCATCTGAATTTCAGGTTCGCGTTGTATTGGTCTGATCAGCCCGGAAAGCTTGAAACAATCGGTGGCGGCAAAAAGGCTTACGGGCCCGTTGTGATTGAGGAGGCGATACCATGAGTTTATCAGGTCTAAGTCGCATCGCAGCATGCTCGGCGCTTTTGCTACTCGCCAGTCTCGCCGTCGCCTATCCGCCGGCGGACGGTTACAAACTCCTGCACAAATATGCTTTCGGCGCGGCTGAAGGCAGCAACCGCGAGACTTTTGATTACATTACGGTCGATTCTTCGGCGCGGCGCGTTTACCTGTCGCACGGCACCGAGGTCAAGGTAATCGACGCTGATAACGGGAAGCTCATTGGCAATATCAGCGGCCTGAAATTAAGTCACGGAATCGCCTTGGCAAGTGAGTTTGGCAGGGGATTCATCACCGACGGCGTCCAAGGGAAGGTAATCATTTTCGACCTGCAGAGCCTCAAGGTGCTGGGCGAGGCGAAAGCGGCACCCGACGCGGACTCCGTTGTTTACGATCCGGCGTCAAAACGGGTTTTTTCCATGAATGGCGATAGCCAGAGCTCGACCGCGATCGATGCCAAGAACGGGGACGTGGTGGGAACGATTGCCCTGGGCGGGAGTCCCGAGTTCGCCGTCGCCGACGGCAAGGGAATGATTTACGGCAATATCGAAGACAAGAGCGAGTTAGTCGCGATCGATTCCAGTACCCTCAAAATCAAATCGCGCTGGCCGGTTGCGCCTGCTGGAGGGCCCACAGCTCTCGCGATGGACCGGGAGCACCGGCGGTTGTTCAGTTCCGGGCGCGAACCGGCGAAGCTTGTCGTCATGGATGCAGACAACGGAAAAGTCATCCAATCGTTTCCGATCTCGGCAGGCGCGGATGCGAACGTCTACGAGCCGGGCACAGGCCTTATATTCGTCTCGACCCGCGAAGGAATGATCCACATATTTCACGAGGACTCGCCGGATAAATTCAGCGTAGTCGGAACGGTCAAGACGGAATTCGGAGCTAAAACGATGGGTCTCGATACGAAAACGCACAACCTGTTCGTCGACACGGCGGATTTTGGTTCGCCGGCTGCTCCGACGAAGGAGCGGCCGCATCCGCGGCCAGCGGCAATTCTTGGGACGTTCCGCGTATTGGTCTATGGACGTGAATAGAACGAGGCATCAATGGCCAGGTGAAGCCGCGGCTGGCGCGAAATACTGATCCGCCACTCTGGCGGCGAGCGCTTCCGGATCAAGGTCCGTGCGATTGCAGAGCACAACGATGGTCAGCTTGTCATCGGTGAAGCGCTCGATATACGTATGGAAACCGACCGTATCGCCGTAATGCCACATGCGCGCGTGGCCATGATAAGAGTCGAGAAACCAGCCGAATCCGTAAGAGACAGGCGTGCCCTCTGGCCGGTCGGAGCCTGCCGGCCACCGCGGCTGCAAGCCGCTCGTCAGCTTCACCGGAGTAAGCGCGGGCTGCATTTCCTTTTCGCTCAGAAGAGTGCGCTTCGCGAGAGCGGCATCCCACTTCGCCAAATCATCAATCGAAGTATAAACGCCGCCGTCTCCTAAGGTTGCCGACGTCGCGCTTTGATCGGTTTCCTCCCAACCGGCCGCTTCCCTGGCGTATCCGTACGCCCGCTGCGAAACTTCGTTCCGCCCTTTTACGTATGCGACGGTGCGATCCATTTTCAGCGGCGCGAAAATTCGCGTACGCAGGAATTCGGGATAGGGAAGACCGGAAATTTTGGCGATCACCAATCCCAGTACCACGTAACCTGAATTGCTGTAGGCCCACCTCGAACCCGGCGCGAATTTTCCGCTTTTTTGTCGCTCCAACAACGCGAGAACGCCGGCGCCTTGAATTTGATTTTGCGCGCTCCACGGCGATATTCCGTCGTGCGCCCCCTGGTCCATCAGCGATTCGTAATCGGGAAGTCCGGACGTGTGATTTAGCAGATTGCGAATGGTAATGTCTTTTCCATACGCGGGGAATCCCGGGAAAATGCTGGTCAGCTTGCCATCATAGTGCAGCTTGCCGTCATGCACGAGCAGCATGATCGCCATGGCCGTGAATTGCTTGGTGCAGGACGCCAAGCGGAAGTTTGTTTCCGCATCGATCTTCGCGAACGTCCGCAGGTCGCGCACTCCGTAGCCGCGAGCGAAAACCGTGCGGCCATCCTGGCGGACGAGCACCGCCATCCCCGGCGACTTCGCATCGGCTAAATGAGCGAATATTGC
This sequence comes from Candidatus Acidiferrales bacterium, assembly GCA_050747005.1. Classification (GTDB taxonomy): domain Bacteria; phylum Acidobacteriota; class Terriglobia; order Acidiferrales; family UBA7541; genus Palsa-295. Next base: position 48,263 of record JBOGNE010000081.1, on the reverse strand, counting down.
GTCGATCTTCTTCGCATTCGTTCCGGCGTCTGCGCGTCCGCTAGCTACCAGGACGAAAGCCGCAATCGCTGCCGGCAGCACAAAGAGACTATGCATCTTGCGGGACGACGTAGTCATTTGCCGAGAGTTGCCATCGAGTTGCCGCCGCAGAGCCCAGCCCGGCGATCGATGGGCCCATCATATGCGAGAGCAAATAACGCGGCAACGCAAAATCGCATTTTTCCTTTGTTCGCCGCTCGGAGACGAAGCCTCTCTCTCCCATAAGAATCACCGTCCCACACCTTTGAGAATATTTCTCTTGACAGTCGCGGGAAGCGCGGATACATAGGTACGCTAGTTGTATAGACAAGTAGGGGTATCGTGTCCTTGCGCGCGCTCGACAGGCAAAGTGTGATCCCGCTTTACCATCAGATACAGGAGCGCCTTCTCGACCAGGTGCGGTCCGGCGCGCTGAAATCGGGGGAACTCGTTCCTTCCGAGCAGGAAATTGCCACGCGCCTGGGCGTAAGCCGCATGACAGCCCGCCAGGCTCTCAAGTCTCTCTGCGAGTTAGGCGTTGCCTACAGCCAGCGCGGCCGGGGCACGTTCGTAACCCCCGCCAAGCGGGAAAAGAATTTTCGCCAGGTTCTATCGTTCAGCGAAGAGATGCAGGTGCGTGGCTCCCGGCCGGGCTCGAAAGTTCTTTCCTTTGAGGTTACGCCGGCGGGAGTCGAGTGCGCGAAGGCTCTTCGCCTGACGGCGGCGGAGAAGGTGATTCGTTTGCGGCGTATCCGGCTGGCCAATTCCATGGCGATGGGCATCGAATGCAGCCGGATTCCCTTGCGATTGTGTCCGGACCTTCTCGATACGTTCGATCCGCGCACGTCCCTTTACGAGACGCTTTCGGACCGTTACGGAATCCAGATCGACGTCACCGACGAAGTCGTGGAGGCTGGGCTCGCAGGCGCAGAAGAATCGAGGTTGCTTCGGATTCCCAAGGGGAGCCCGGCATTTTTGTTTACGCGCACGTCGTACGTCCGCAGCGGGAAAGCGGTCGAGTACGTGAAATCGATCTATCGGGCTGACTGCTACAAGATTGTAAACCGGTTGAAACGATCGAATTCCGCCGTTTACAAGGGCGCAGCTAATGCGTAGAAAATTCACGCCACTCGACGCAGTCACGGAAGTGGCTGAATCTGCCGGCTCATTGCATGCGCTATTTCCGGGGCAGGAGTCGCAAGAGAGAGTTCCAGATCGAAAATTCGGATTCAAGGGGGCGAGGTCCATGAAGAAACTTTTAGTGGCGATTATTTTCTGTCTGAGCGCGTACCCCGCAGCGGTATGGGGGCAGGCAACCACTTCGTTGCGCGGCACTGTGACCGATCCGAGCGGCGCAGCGATTCCCAATGCGACTGTGCGTCTCGTCAACGGCGATACGAACACGGAGCGCACCACAACGACCGGGACAGCCGGCGAGTACGTCTTCCCCGAAGTCTTGCCCGGCAACTACAGCTTGGATGTCGAGGCTAGCGGTTTTGAGACGTACCAGCAGAGCGGCCTCCAGCTTATCGTCCACCTTCCGGCCACGGTGGATGTGCGAATGAAGATCGGCTCCTCCCAGCAAACTATCACCGTCACGGAGGAAGGGCCCACACTGAACCGGACCGATGCATCGATCGGCCAGACCATGGGCTCCGTCGAAACCGAAAATCTCCCTATAAAAGCTGAAAATTTGAACTTGCTGCTTAGCTTTCAGCCGGGCGTAGTTTATAACGGCGAAAACCTGCTGACGGATAATTACGACACGCGAGCTGGCGCAGTAAACGGCGAGCGCGGCGACCAGAACAACATCACACTGGACGGCGCCAGCAACAATAACGAGTTCGCGGGTTACGCCTTTGATGGCGTCTTGCCCAGCACGCCTTTTTCGGTCGAGGAATTTCGTGTAACAACCTCGAACTACGGCGCAACGGAAGGCCGCTCCGCAGGGGCCCAAATCGCTTTAGTCACCAAAGGCGGCACCAATAAATTCCACGGAAATCTTTACGAGTTCAACCGAAGCGGTCTCGGCGAAGCGAATGATTATTTCCTGAAACAATCCGAGGGATTAAATGGCCAGCCCAACACGCCGCAACACCTGGTGCGAAATGTCTACGGGGGCACCATTGGCGGACCGGTCGTAAAGGACCGTCTTTTCTTCTTCGTCAACTACGAAGGGCGCCGCCAAACCTTTGCGGAAAGTATCGAGCGCCAGATCCCCAGCGCTACGCTTCGCGAGGGTATCGTGGAGTACGCCTGCGCCACCCCAAGCCAATGTCCCGGTGGAAGCGTCATCGGTGCCGACGGAAAAAGCTACCCTTTCACGGCAGGCAATTTCGCGTTAGGCCCGACCCAGCTCAAAGCGATGGACCCGCTGGGAATCGGCCCGAGCGCCGGAGCGCTCGCATATCTCAATAGCTACCCGATGCCAAATGACCCAAATTACGGTGACGCTCCCAATTTTGCCGGCTACCGGTTCGGTGCGAGCACTAAGTTCAAGGATAATTGGTATATCGGCCGGGTGGACTACAAAATCACTGAGAACGGCAACCACATGTTGTTCATCCGCGGGGAAGGCATAGACAATCAGAACGACTCCCCCACGCCGGGCTGCGGCACGCCCTTCCTTCCTGGAGAGGCTCCGCTATCAAATTGCGTGGACCTCGCTAAGGGTGTCGTCGCAGGCTATACAGCAATATTGAGTCCGCACTGGATTAATACCTTCCGCTACGGCCTCACCCGCGATAGCTTTGGCCTGAACGGCAACTCGAAACAACCCTGGATTGGGATCCGGGATTTAGACCAAAACTATAGCTACTCGAACGGGTTTACGGCGCCCATCCACAACATCGTTGACACCGTCAACTGGCAGAAGGGTACCCACGCTTTCCAATTCGGCGCCAATATCATTCTCTCGCGCCTGAATAGCTGGTCCACGCAGACCTCCTTCAGCGACGGGCTTACCAACGCCGACTGGATCGCGGCGGGCGGGTTCGCGGGCAAGAACGACGGCCTCAATCCCGCTTGTCTCGCGCAGTTTCCGGGATCCAGTTCCTGTACCGCTGCCGATACTCTTCCAGCGGTCGCGGGAAATTTCAGCCATTCCTACGATTTTCCCTTGGCGGGAATGATGGGCATCGTCAGCGAGGTGGATGGCGTTTTCAACTACTCGATCAAGAATGCCACCACCGCTGAGGGGCTAAGCCAAGGGGAGCCGCTCTTTCGGCATTGGGCCACCGGCAACTACAATCTATTCTTCCAGGACACCTGGCAGGCGCGACACAATCTTTCCATCACGTATGGCTTGAGCTACCAATATATGACCCCCATGACCGAAACCTCCGGGCAGGAGGTAACGCCCAATGTCAATATGGGCACTTGGTTCAACCAGCGCGCTATCGACATGACCAAAGGAATCCCTGATAACCAGGTCTTGGGTGGTGGCCTCATCGGCTTTGCTCCCGCCGGCTCGTACTACGGCAGATCGGGTTTGTACGGCGCGCAGACGAAAAACTTTGCTCCGCGCATCGGAATCGCCTGGTCACCGCAGTCCGGCTGGGGCTTGTTCAAAGGACTCCTCGGCGAAAATAAGACCGTGATTCGCGCCGGATTCGGCATGTATTACGACAACTTCGGCCCTGAATTGGCCCAAAGCTACGATGCCGTGGGTGAATTCGGCCTTTCCTCCAACGTCTCAAATCCGTCCGCCTCATTAACCCTTAACAACGCTCCTCGGGTCGGCAACAGCGTCTCTGATATGAACGTGATCCCCCTCTCCGTTTTGGGGAATTTGGCACCGCCGACAAACTTTACGTTCCCGGCGACCCCTGCGGCGGGATCCTTCCTGATCGCCCATGGAATCGACCAGTCCATAAAGACGCCGTATTCCTACGCAGCGGACCTCTCCATCCAACGTGAACTACCCGGCCATATGACGTTGGATGTGGCTTACGTCGGCCACTTCGCTCACCGGTTGCTCGCGTATGACGACGTCGCGTCGCCGATGGATTTCGTGGATCCCAAATCCGGAATCGACTATTTCGCGGCGGCGAAAAGGCTCTCTCAACTCTGGCGAGCGAACACTCCGGAGAGCAGCATCACAGCAGGACTAATCGGTCCAACCGCAAAGTACTGGCAGGACATCCTGACGCAGCAGCCGACCTACAAAATGTGCTCGACCGGCGGCACAACCAGCAATTTTTTCCAAGCGGTTTACGACAACGCCGGCCCCGGCTGCGGCAGCCTCCACAACGAAACGTCGGAAAACTTCGGCTTTGACGTGCTAGGCACGCCAAGCTTTCCCAAGACCGGGCCTTACAGCGTTTACAACAGCCAGTATTCGTCGCTCTGGGATTGGCGCTCAATGGCTTGGTCGAACTACAACGCCCTCCAGGTGGGCCTGCACCGGCAGACCTACAAAGGACTCACGCTCGGCTTCAATTACACATATTCCCATTCGCTCGACGTGGAATCGGAATCCGAGCGCGGCGTTCATTATCTGACCGACAGCGTCATCAACGCCTGGGATCCCCGGCAAATGTACGGGTCTAGCGATTTCGATCTGCGGCACCAGGTCAATGGCTATTGGGTAGCAGAGTTGCCGTTTGGGGAGGGCAGGCACTTCGGTTCGGGTGCCAACGGCTGGACGAATGCGCTCATTGGCGGCTGGCAGCTTTCCGGAACGGCTCGATGGACTTCCGGATATCCCGTCAGCGTGTTCATGGGTTATGTTTGGCCTACCAACTGGGACGAGATGGGCTGGGCGGATTTAACCGGCCAGCCGATTGCCACCGGCACGACGGTCGCGTCCGTCAATGCCACTCCAAACATCTTCAAGAATTCAACCCAAGCCCAAGCAGGGTTCGATTACGCTTACCCTGGGCAGAGCGGAGTCCGCAACACCATTCGCGGCGACGGTTTCTTTGGCGTGGACATGAGCCTGCAAAAGCAATGGAGAATTCCACGCACCGAGAGCCAGTTCATTCAGGGCCGCTGGAGCGTTTTCAACGTGACGAATAGCGCGCCCTTCGACGCCTACAGCATGCAGGACGAATGGGACGTTGCGCAGACGTTCGGAAATTACACTAGGACGCTGACGGAGGCCCGCACCATGGAGTTCGCGCTGATTTATCAGTTCTGACAAGCCCCATTCCCTTGACGGCCCGGTGGCCCTGCCGCCGGGCCGACATGGCGTTCTTATGCGAAAACGCGCAGTGGCCACGGGATCCGGTGCGGAGTCGGAAGGCTTATGAGGAAGCTCTGCCTGATCGGCGTAATCCTGCTGATTGCATGGTCTGCCAGTGCATCCGATCTCGAGAAAAAGATCGAGGCGCTGGCGGCATCGTATCAAGGCCACGGCCACGTGGCGTTGTATGCAAAAAATCTGACCACTGGCGAAACTGCTTCCCTGGACCCGTCGCGTCCGGTGCAGACCGCTTCGGTTATCAAGTTGCCGCTCATGCTGCAGGTTTTCGAGCAGGTGAAATCCGGGAAATTGAAGCTTTCGCAGCCCGTCGTACTGACAAAAGAGAATCAAGTTGGAGGCTCCGGCATTTTGGACTTGATGGACCCCGGTCTCACGCTCACGCTGAAAGACACGATCACCCTGATGATGACGCTCAGCGACAATACCGCGACCAATATGGTCATCGACGTCGCCGGGCTTCGCCCCACAAACCAAATGCTGGCGCGCATGGGAATGAAGAATACTTATTTCTACAAAAAGGTTTTCAAGCCGGCCGAGGGCCCCATGCCACCGGATCAAAAGCAGTTCGGCTTGGGCAAAACGACCGCGGAAGAGATGGCGAAGGTGATGGAAGGCATCTATCGCTGCGATCTCGGCGACCGCCAACTCTGCCTTCAGATGATTACCATCATGCGCAACCAGCAATACCGAGACATGCTGCCGCGCTATCTCGAGCGTGCCGACACGAGCGACGACCTTTCGGCTATCGCCGACAAAATCGGCGCGCTAGACGACGTCCGTAACGACGTTGCGCTGGTTTACACACAGCACGGCCCAATCATCATCTCCATTTTTACGTATGACAACGCGGATAAATCCTGGACTCCCGAAAATCAGGCCGAGATATTGATCGGACACCTGGCGAAAGCCATTGTGGACGCATGGTCACCCGAGGGGCTCGCCGCGAAGGTCACGGAGCCGCTCGGCATGCCAGCAGCGAAATGACGCGCGATTGTGAGCGCTTAACAGGTTGGGGGAAAAATACATATAGTGCCGCCGTTCAAGCGCCGCGCGGCCTTGACTTTCCGCAATCCGCTGAAAAGCAAAAACGGAGAGCCTGGCAGCTCTCCGTTTTGCTTTTTCCGTAAGCCGTCGCAGCGCCGAACGGCTCTGCAATCGGTTCGCACCGCAAGAGCGGTGTGTCGAACGGTGTCAAAATTCTAGGCCCGGTGGATTCATTCCTCCTCCGTGCTCTAGCGACTACAATTCCCTTCTACGCCCGGGGCGCTGCGATTTCAAGGTGAAAATTAGGCGAAGGGCGGGCGAAAACGGTCTCGCATTCCCGGCGCTTCTGAATGGAACTGGCGGCTATTTGAGGAAAAGGGCTTCGCGCAATTGATCGCGCCCTACAAAGGTTTTCGACGAGCGGAACTTGGCAAAAAGATCGAGCATCTCGCGGTTCTGGAAAACGCGCGTATGGACCGCGAGAGTCGCCGAGGGTATCAACTCGACAGACTGCATGTCCAGAATGCGGTAGCGGTGGTAGCGTTCCGGCGTGCGGCTGTGAAACATTGCCAGCACCGCGCCTCCCGGACGAAGCACGGCGTAGAGCCGGTCCATCAAGCGGCGAAGAAGCTCGGAATCAAGATAATCGAGCAAGTCCCACGCGAGGACGCCGTCAAAACTCTCCTCACCGTACACCACCGCACTGTCGAGGAATTTCTCCGCCAGCATCACCTGCGAGATTTTTTCGCCTTCTTGTCCAGGCGCGGCGCGGCGAAGATTTTCCTCCTCGGCAGTGAGAAACTCCTTCCAGGAGCGGAGCAAGTCTTCGGTGGAAACCCGAAAGCCTCTGGCGATAAAGAAATTCAGCGTGGATTGCGAGACGTTGCCGAGATCGAGAATCCGGGGTTGCTTCTCGTCGCCAAACAACCCGAGAAATTCCTTGAGGCCATTGGAGACTCGAGCGTTTGCCGCCGAAGCTCCGGCGGTTGTCGCCTTCGCGGTTGCCGTCGCGGGGCCGGCCTTCGATGAGGCCGCTCCGCCTGACGTGCCGCTGGGCCGCAGTTTCGCCGTCCAGTTCACCGCTGCTACGCCTTCTCCGCTTGGGCGGAGAGAGATTGCGACGTCCCGGCCCTAGCTGCCGCAGCGATAGCCGTGGGAGGCTTCGTCTCGCCGACTCTGGTCATTTCAACTTTGCCGCGCAAACGGGCGCCGTCCTCCATCGCGATTCTGGGAGTGAGCATGCTTCCCTGGACGTGGCTTGCGCCGCCAAGCGAGACAAGCTCTCCGGCTTTCAGGTTCCCCTGCACCGAGCCCTGAATGATGATCTCGCGCGCTTCGATATCCGCTTGGACGCGCCCATTGGGCCCGATCGTGACCTTCGCTCCAGGCAGAGTTATTTTCCCCTGGGCTTCGCCGTCGATAAACAAATCGCCACTGCCGGAAATATCCCCGCGTATTTTCAGCCCGGACGAAAACTGGGAAGATGCGCCGCCTGTGGTCGACGCGGCAGGCTTCGAAAATGCCGGATAAGACGACGGTGTTGTCACAGCGGCTGGTTGCGGCTTGGCTTGCGCCGCAGGCGGCGCGCTCACTGGCGATGCAGAGGCCGTGGTGGGCGAAGCAGTCTTGATCTCCGATGAAATCGGAGCCGATGCAGGTACCGGAGACGCATTTGAAACTGGTTTATCTTCCGTGGGTTTACGCCACATACGGGTCCTCCCCCATTCAATGTCGGACCCCTGCACTGGGTTACAGACGTCCTAGTACAACGAGCGCACTATAGTACAGACGCGGGGGAGTGTAAACCGTGGCACACCGCAAGGGTTACTAATCGGGAAAAGAGGTAATGGGCCAGTTCGGCGCTTATCAGGCGGTTAGTGGTCGATCACGCTTGTTGTCAACAGCTATTTGCTTACGCGCAGGACGCTAGTCTCCGATCGGAGCGTTAATCAGGAATTGCGGCGCTTGAAACCAAAAAAAGGCCAGGCGTATGATGGGTCGTCTCGCGCAAAGCCAGCGCGCCTGTTTTCTCAACCACGTCTGCACATGTCAGACGCAGCATCATCGGTTGTTCGGAGGGCCTATTTGCGAAAGCAAGAACTGATGCGGCGAGCAATGTTCGAACGCCTCGCCAGTAGCAGTGAGTGCTTTTCGAGAATGGCTGAAAATTCAAAGGAGGATTTATGGCAACTACAAAAGTCGCGATAGCACCAATGAAGGCGGCGCGGATTCCTAAGGCGGGAGCTGATTTTGAGATCGTCGAGCGGGAGGTTCCGCAGCCGGGCGCGGGACACGTACGCGTCAAAGTGCAGGCCTGCGGCGTTTGCCACAGTGACGTGCTCACGAAAGAAGGCGCTTGGCCGGGCATTCAGTATCCCCGCGTTCCGGGACACGAGATTGCAGGCATCATCGATGAACTGGGCGCGGGCGTTTCCGAGTGGAGGAAGGGGCAGCGCGTCGGTGTCGGCTGGCACGGCGGTCAGGACGGCACGTGTCTCTCGTGCCGGCGCGGAGATTTTCGCAATTGCCGGAATCTGAAAATTCCGGGCATCAGCTATGACGGCGGATACCAGCAATACATGGTGGCCCCGGTGGAGGCGCTGGCGACGATACCGGAAAGTCTAAGTGCCGTCGAAGCTGCACCGCTGCTCTGCGCCGGAATTACGACGTTCAACGCGCTGCGGCACAGTGGTGCGCTCCCTAGCGACCTTGTTGCGGTGCAGGGTATTGGCGGTCTGGGTCATCTCGGAATTCAATTCGCCAGCAAGTTTGGTTATAAGGTCGCGGCGATCGGGCGCGGGTCCGAAAATGCGGCGCTCGCGAAGAAACTCGGGGCGAGCATTTACATCGACAGCAAATCGACGAACGCAGCAGAGGCATTACAAAAACTGGGCGGCGCACAGGTAATTCTGGCTACAGCCCCAAGCTCGAAAGCGATGTCCGAGCTGATCGACGGTTTGGCGCCGAACGGAAAGCTCATGGTGATCGGCGCGACATTTGATCCCATCGAGGTTACGCCGATTCAGCTCATTAGCGGAAGCCGGACTATTCAGGGCTGGGCAGCGGGAACACCAACCGATTCCGAGGACACAATGCGATTCGCCGAACTGACCGGCGTGCGTCCGATGATTGAAACATACCCGCTCGAAAAAGCGGGCGAGGCTTACGCGCGCATGATGAGCGGTGACGCACAGTTCCGCGTCGTTCTGACGATGTGAGGTTGACCGCAAGGAACTCGTCTATCTGTACGGCAAAACGTACGTCCAAACTCTCGGCGAACAAGATTAACCCCTGCATATACCATAATCTCGACAGAGTCTTGGTAAGTCAGGGGCCGGACAAGCGGGGCTCGGGCCCCCATAACGGCTCTTGAGATTCACGGACGAGATTTCGGACGGGATTGTCGGCTACCGCATGTTCGTCCAACGGCGACAATTGCGGCGGGCTAGCTTTCACTTGCGTTGCTCGAACCGCGAGCGTACTGTAGCGAACATGAAGCCCATACAAGCAGTCTGCGACAAATGCAAAAAGACAGTGGAGGCAAAACCGTTACTCAGCGAGAACGAGCTTTGGTTGGCGCTGAATAAAGGCGACGAAATCGAAGTCATGCATCTTGCGGATGATGTCCGGCACACGTGGAAGCTCACCGGACAAGACAAAGAGAATCTGCGCAAGACGCGAGCCGCAGGAACGGTCTAACCCGTCGTACTTGATTTCACTGCTATACGGCACAGAAGCAAATCTCTCGCGGTTATTCAATCAGCCAGCTTATCGTGAACTGGCCCGCTTCCGAAAAAGAGGCGACGCCTAGAAAACTCGCAGCCTGGAAGTCAATCAGACGTCCGAACCGACTGGTGGCGCATTTCCCAGAGAGCGACGGTGTAGCCGACAAACTCATGAAAGAAGATTTTGGCGCTCTGGCGGTGCTGCCACCAGGTATCGGGGTCGTACTTGTAATCGCGCGCTGAAATCACGCGCAACTGCGATCCCGGCGCGAGCGTTCGTTCGTAAATATATTTCGCACGGCGGGCGTGATAATTGGAGGTCACCAGCAGGATTTTCTTCCATCCGTGCGAGGCAAGAAATGGACTGAGATCGAGCGCCTCTTCACGCGTGTCGGACGCCCGCTGAGGAAATCGCACGATGGCGCTTTCGGGAACGCCGCGGGCTTCGAGATCGCGCTGCATAAAATCCGCAATGCTGGCGTAGGGCCGAAGATAACGCCCGCTGGCAATCACTCGCGGGGCCCAGCCAGCTTTGAGGAGTTCGGCAGCGCGAGCGGCGCGGTCGCCCTGGTAATTATCATCGCTGAGGATCACGATCGCGTCGGAAGGCTGCGGACGGTCGTCCACCACCCAGAATCCTCCGGCCAGACGCAGCAGCGGGTGGCGAACCAGGTACAGCACCGCCAGGAACACCAAGAAACAGATTAAAAACAGCAGCCGGAAAATAATTCCACCGCGTTGCGAATATGCAGGGTCGAAGGCGCGGCCATTAAACGGCGTCATTTTCCAGGATCGAGCCGGCGCAATTTTTCCGCGGCATGTTCGGGCATCGTTCCGTTGAAATAGACTTCCTTGATGTTGTAGGACTTGCTTCGCGCTTCGACAATCGGCAGGATTTCGAAATGCCAGTGGTAGTCGCCCGCAATCGTCCGCCAGTATTCGCTGAGCTCTCCCTTTGTCTGAAGCGTGTTCGGCGCTGTATGTACCACCAGATGGAAATCTTCCGTCACCTGGACCAGCCGCCGAAGCGTCCGGCCTAACAAGCTCGCCAGATGCCGCCGATTCTCTTCCGGCGCGGGAGACTCAAACTGATGGTTGTGATTTCGCGGCATCAACCACATTTCATAGGGAACGCGCGAAGCGTAGGGACAATAAGCGTAGTAATCGCCCACGCTATCGACCACACGGCTCCCCTGGCGGATTTCCTGCCTCAGGATGTCGCAAAATACGCAGCGTTCGCGTTCGCGATACCATTCGCGGGCCGCGCGCAATTCGTAGAGAATGCGGCGCGGAACGAACGTGGTCGCCATCACTTGCGAATGCGCGTGCTGCCATTCTTCGCCGGAACTGGCGCCCTGGTTCTTGAACACCGTCACGTACTTGAATCGAGCGTCGCGCTTTAAGTCCGCGATCCGCAGGGCATAGGCTTCCAGCACGCGCGTGATTTCATCGTCGCTAAGCTGGCCGAGCGTCCGGGAGTGCTCCGGCGTCTCGACGATGATCTCGTGCGCTCCGACGGAGGCCATCCGGTCGTAGATTCCTTCGGCGGTCCGATCCGGCTCGCCCTCGATCTGATACAGCGGCCGCAAGTGAGGATAAGCCCGCACCTGCCAGTCACCATGCGGCGGCAGCGCCAGCAGAACCCGCGTCTCGATGCGATTATCCGGGCACAGCGGACAGGGATCGGGCCTAACCTTTTCGCGTTCGGGATGGCCTACGACAACCCAACTGCGTGTGATGGGATCTTTGCGTAATTCCATTTTTGCGCGTCAGTTTTCGCGTCCGCCATCTTATACCAAGCCGCCGAATGCGCCAAAGCCGCGCAAACCGAATCGGTTTCGGATACCGCGACAGAACTCGTCCCCAGCAGATCAACTCTGCTTCGCGGCGGACGCCGTTCGCGAAGTGCGTGTTGCGGCCGGCTTGGCATGGGCCGCCTTCGCGCGGGAAACTTCGCGGTGCTCCATCAACCGCAGGATGGCGGCAGCGGCCACGTATTGCGCGGCTTGCTGCTTATCATCATCGAACATATCGCGGAGTTGCGGGATTGTTTCGGTGCGACGCATCTCCGCCAGCGAACGCGCGGCCGCCACGCGCACCGTCCAGTTCCTGTCCGCCAGCGCCGCCTTTAGTTCTTCGACCGTGTCCGGGGTGTTATCCGACGCGAGCAACTGGGCGCAGAGCGCCTCGATCGGAGCGCCGTTGTCTTTCGCGTAGGCTTCAATCAACGAGACTCCCATCGAAAATGGCCCCAGGAGGGCGCCCGCGCCCTCGTTAACTCCGATCAGAGCCAACGCCTTCGGATCGTGCAATTCCTGCATCGCGTGGTTCAAATTGCTTTTGATGAATCCCGGGCCATTGCTTCGCTGCCCCGAGAGAACTCCGTAGAAAACGTCACGGCCGCTGCGGTCACCCATCTTCCAGAGAGCGCGAGCCGCTGCAAAACTCACGGCAGGAGAATTATCGAGCAAGGCGGCTCGAAGGAGAGGAATCGACGAGCGGGCGTGGACGTCGCCAAGCGAAGTCGCCGCCAAGCTGCGGATCGATTCCTCCTTGTCGTCGAGCGCGCCCTCGATCATCTTTATCGCCCTGCGATTCTCGCCTAGAACGCTCAATGCCGAGAGAGCGTCCGAGCGGCTGCGCAGTTTATCGGAAGACATCCCGCTCGCGAGCAGTTCCCAACACGCCGCGTAAAGGTTGGTGGTCGCTACTGGCGGTGAGGGTCCGTGCTTTTCTGTTTTTGCCGTCTGCTGAGCGGCCGCGGAAGATGGCGGGGTTGCCTGTTGCCGAGACGATGGCTGCGACGCGGGCTGGGATGACTGCTGCGCCGAGTTCGGCGACGCCGGAGCAGGAGGAGCCGGCGGCGCTGGCTGCTGTGCGTTTACTCCGATGGAAAAAATTAAGACAGCCGGGATCGTCAGTAACAGCGACGCTCTCTTGGGCATGGCAGAATCCTCCGAGTGCTCACAAACTAGCTTATGGTGGCAACGGGGGCAAGGCCGATTCGCTCGATTTGCTTGACGCGGAATTTCTCATGTTATTCTGAGCTGCTGATGGGCGTGACTGCCGAAAATACGCCGCACGAGGAAGATGTCGAATTCATGCGCGCCGCGTTGGGCGAGGCGGAAGTGGCGGCGGAGCGCGGCGAGGTACCGATCGGAGCGGTGCTCGTCGAGAGCGGCGGGATTATCGCGCGCTCGGGCAACCGGACCATCGAGGACTGCGACCCAACAGCTCATGCCGAAATCGTTTGCCTGCGCGAAGCGGCTCGCAGAATTGGCAACTACCGCCTTCCTGGCGCGACGCTATACGTCACTATCGAGCCTTGCGCGATGTGCGCCGGCGCGATGATTCAGGCGCGGATTTCGCGGCTCGTTTATGGATCGGACGATCCAAAGGGAGGCGCGGTGCACTCGTGCTTTTCCGTTCTAAATCACGCGCAACTCAATCATAAAGTAGAAGTCACTTCAGGAATTCTCGCCGACGAAACAGTGACTTTGCTCAAGAGCTTCTTCTCGGTCCGCCGTTAGTGTCGCGTAACAGTGGATCGTGACATATGCTGGGCGCGGCCCTTCCTGCGTTAGGGTAAACAAGCGGCGCCCCTGCGATGGATTGCGTGGCCGGAATTATGCGACCTCATTTCTGGGACGGGACACTAGGCGGAACTGGAAGTCGTTATTCCCGCCTTGTCCATCTTGTTTGTAATTGCGCAAATGTATTCCTCGGCTGCCCGATGCTCCGCTGCCTCTGACCAGCCCAATTCGCGGCCGAGGAGCTTTGCAACCATGGGCGCGGCTTCAACAGCCTCACGCCAGCCGTACCATTCGAGGCCGATCCTCCGCGCGAGAATGTCTTCGATCGACATCGCCATTTCGTCGCGAGCGCCGAAGACGACTTCGGCGCAGACTGGAGCGAGGGCGGCGACCAAAGGCGCGGCAAGTTCTCTATCTTGATCGGCAATTTCGAGGACGCGGGGCGATTGCGTGCCATATTTCTCCGAAAGATGCCGCGCGGTCAATTCGGAAACTCCATAACGCGCCACCAGCGTCTTCCAATAATCCGCGGTGTAATTGACCGAGCCGAGTAATGCATGATTCCGGGTTCCGGCCGGCGTGATGGGGACGCCCAGATACTTCTGTACTTGATCGATCGCATCTTCAGCCATGGCTCGATACGTGGTCCACTTCCCTCCCATCAAGCTGATGAGGCCGCTCCGAACGTCGAGCTCAACGACGTGATCGCGCGCCAGAGATTTCGTATTCGAGCGACTCGCGCTTGCCGTGCCGGACATGACAAGAGGACGCACGCCGGCGAACGCGCTGACAATCTGATTCGCGCTGACAGGCTGAAAAAGGTAACGGTTCAAATGGCGGAGAAGATATTCGACCTCCTCCCGCGTGACATCAATCTCGTCATGAATTCCGACTTCCGTTTCGGTGGTGCCGACGAGCAGCCGCCCCATCCACGGAATCGCGAACAACACGCGGCCGTCATCAGTTTTTGGAATGAGCAGCGCATCGCTGCTGGACCAGATTTCGAGCGGCAGCAAGATATGCACGCCCTTGCTGAGGCGCACTCGCGGTGGAATCCCGGGAGAAGACATTTCGCGCAGCGAGTCGGAAAACGGCCCGGTGGCATTCACGAATGAGCGCGCGCGGACAATAAGTTCAACTTCCCTTCCCGAAATCGAATCATCGACGCTAGCCGCAACGATTTTGCCGGTTGCGTCCTTTTCGAATGCCGTGACGCGAGCATAATTGACAGCTTCTCCACCCGCGTGCCGGAAGGTTTGCACGAGACTGACGCCGTATCGCGCGTCGTCGAATTGGCCATCGGCGTAAGCGACCGCGCCCGCAAGATTGCGCGACGCGAGGGCGGGCAGCCGTCGGCAAGCTTCGTCACGCGAAACGAAGCGGCTTTTCTCGAGACCGGCATCGCCGGCAATCCAATCGTAAAGCTTCAGGCCTGCTTCGAAATACGCAACTTCACTCCAGCGCGAGCAGGGCGTTAGGAAGTGGCGCGTTCGCGTGAGGAACGGCGCGTTGCGGAGCATGTGAATTCGTTCACGGAGAGAACGCTTGAGGACGCGATACTGGGCGTAGTCCAGCTTGCGGATGGCTTGCTCGAGATAACGGACGCCGCCGTGAGCCATCTTCGTGGACGCACTGGACGTGGCGGACGCAAAATCGAGGGCTTCGAGGAGCAGGGTGGTCAATCCGCGAAGCCGCGCATCGAGTGCGCACCCGGCGCCGGAAGCGCCGCCGCCGATCACGCATACGTCGAACGTTTGATTGGCGATGCTTTGCAGAACCTCTTCGCGGGTCTTCATACCCGGCACGAGACGATTATTTCTTGGTTAACGCGGCGGGCCGCTCTTCGGGGGCCACTCGCGGAGCGCCTTTGTGCGCCAGCGTGCATGCCGTGTCGCGCCATTCGCGTCCCTCGCGTTGCAACAATTCACGCGCGGCGTCAGGCCCCCACGAGCCTGCCGCATAGTTCGGGAAATCGCGCGGCGGCAAAGCCTTCCACACATCGAGGATCGGCTGCACCACCGTCCAGGCGGCCTCGACCATATCGGCGCGCTGAAAAAGCGTGGGATCGCCGAGCATGCAATCGTAAAGCAGCGTTTCGTATCCAGTGGATGGAGTCGATCCAAAATAATCGGAATACTGAAAATCCATGTCGACCGCGCCGAGGCGCACCACCGGCCCCGGAACTTTCGCTTCGAAGCTGAGCGAAATACCTTCGTCGGGTTGGATGCTGATGACCAACTCGTTCGGCGGAATCTTGTCCACCGACGTCTTGCGGAAAAGAACGAACGGCGGCCGGCGGAAGCGAATCACGATCTGCGTCACGCGCTCGTGCAGTCTTTTGCCGGTGCGCAGGTAAAAAGGGACGCCGGCCCAGCGCCAGTTGTCTATATGCAATGCGAGCGCAACGAACGTCTCGGTATTCGAATCGGGCGCGCAGCGCGGCTCATTGCGATACCCAGGCACGCGCTTGCCATCCATCACGCCGTCGCCGTACTGGCCCCGAACGGCATGGTCCAAGACCTGTTCGGGATGCATCGGCTGGATGGCACGCAGGATTTTGGTTTGCTCGTCGTGAACCGCCTCGGCATCGAAGGAAATCGGCGGCTCCATCGCGGTGAGCGTGATGAGTTGAAAGATATGATTGGGAACCATGTCGCGCATCGCTCCCGCGCGGTCGTAATAATCGCCGCGAAGCTCGACGCCCAGTTCCTCCGCGACGGTCACCTGAACATGGTCGACGTAGCGGCGATTCCAGACTGGCTCGAAAATGCCGTTGGCAAACCGAAACGCCAGGATATTCTGAACGGTCTCTTTGCCGAGATAATGATCGATGCGATAGACCTGCTTTTCCTCGAGTACCTGGCCTATGTCGTGGTTCAGCGAGACGGCGGATGCCAGATCGTGGCCAAAGGGCTTCTCGATAACCACGCGCCTCCAGGGATTCTTCTCCAGCTTTACGAGACCCGCAGCTCCCAATTGCTTCACAATCTCGGCGAAAAACGACGGGCTGGTGGCGAGGTAAAAAAGACAATTTCCCTGCGTGCTCTGTTCTCGGTCAACTTGCCCGAGGGTTTCGCCCAGCTTCTTGTATGCTTCCGGATCCTTGAAGTCTCCCGAGAGGTAATAAAGCCTTTTTGCGAACCACTCCCAGGATTGCGTGTCAAACCCGCCCGTCGCGAATTGACGAATCTCCTGGGTGGTCATCTGGCGAAACTGCTCGGTGGAATACTCTTCACGGGACACGCCGACGATTGCGAACTGCTCGGGGAGGAGTTTGCCCTTCGCGAGATTGTACAGGGCGGGGATCAGCTTGCGCTTCGTCAAGTCGCCGCCTGCGCCAAAAATTATCATGGTGCAGGGATCTCCGGGCTGGCCTAGCTTCTCTGGGGTGAGGGTCGCGGGGTCAAACGATTCCATCAAGTTCCTCCGAATTCGTGCGATTACGCGAGCGCTTTCTGAATCGCTTCCTGCAATTTTGCAAGACCCGCCTTCAAATCGCCGCTGAGATGAACGCGCAGAGCCCGGCGATTGCGCTCGGCCAGAACCTGGAAATCGCCGCGAGCCTGCGCTGCTTTTACCACCCCGAAAGTATACTTCTGTCCCGGGACGGGCAAATCGGCAGGATCGTCGCACGTTAACTGAAGGAACAATCCTGAATCGGGGCCGCCTTTGTAAGCCTGCCCCGTGGAATGCAGAAATCGAGGGCCGAAGCCAAGGCAGGTGGCAACGTGTTTTTTGTCACGAACCGCATGACGCAGAATCTGAAGCTGCGCTTCGTGCGTCTCGTTCATCTGGATGTATGCGAGCAGGGCGAAGTAGTCGCCCTCTTCCAGGCGATTCAGGTGCGCGCGAAGAAAACTGGTAAGAGTGGGCTTATCGCCCGCACTTTGTTTCAACGCGGCGGCATTCTTCTGGTCAGTGTAAAGCTTGGTGCCGTTCTCTTCGAAAAATGGCGATTCCGCGGGAAGCGAACCTGTCTTTTCGTATTGATCGGTGAGCTTGCGCGTTTCGAGCTTGCTGGCTTCCACGTCGGGCTGATTGAACGCGTCGATCGCGATCACCGATCCGGCAACCGCGGTCGCGATCTCCCATCGGAAGAATTCCTGACCAATATGATAGATGTCCGGCACGGAAATGCGGACCACCGGCTGGCCTGCCTTTTCGAGCGCGGCCACGCCAGCATCCTGCTTCGAATCGGGCCCGCTTTCGAGACGTAAATAAATAAATACACGATCGTCGCCATAAACCTCAGGCGAACCTAGCGCCTCACGATCCACCGGTATCAGGCCCTTCCCCTCTTTGCCGGTGGATTCGGCGAGAAGCTGTTCCAGCCAGGCGCCCAGATCGGAAATTCCTGGGGAAGTGAAAATCGTCACTTTGTCGCGCCCGGCGCGCTGCAGCGTGCCAAGGATAGCCCCCAAAATAGCGCCTGGATTTTGACTGGCCGGCACCACCGAAGCGCACGATTGAACCATCTCTTCCACGGAGTCCAAAAACCGAGAAATGTCCACTCCCTGAATCGCCGCAGGAATCATTCCGAAATTCGAAAGCGCGGAATAACGGCCGCCAATGCTGGGAAGCCCGAAGAAAATCTGGCGAAAGCCGTCCGCTTCGGCCACTTTCTGAAGATGCGAATCCGGATCCGTGATCGCGATGAAGCGCTTCCCCGCCTCGGCCGCTCCCACGGCTTGTTTTACTTTCCCGAAGAAATATTGCTTGAAGATATTCGGCTCGAGCGTGCTTCCGGATTTGCTGGAGACGATGAAGATCGTCTTGTTGATGTCGATCTGGCTCTCGAGCGCGCGAATCTGTGCGGGATCGGTTGAATCGAGGATGTGAAATTGCGGATATCCTTCGGTTTTGCCGAAGGTTTTTTCCATCACTTCAACGCAAAGGCTCGAGCCTCCCATGCCGAGGAGCACGGCGTGTGTGAATCCCGCGGTGCGAACGTCGTTCGCGATCTGCTGAAACTGATCGAGGTGAGAAACCTGATCGTCGGTGACGGTCAGCCAGCCGAGCCACTTGCTCTCGTCGGAATTGGTCCACAGGCTGGCATCGCGAGCCCACAATCGCCGCACTTTGCCAGTCGACTGCCAATCGTCGAGAGTGATTTTCACGGCCTGCGCGAGCTTGTCGGGTAGTTTGTACGTGAGATTTTTGTGGGCTGAAGGAGCCGCGTTGGTGACGTGCTTATCAACCGCGGCAAGAAGCTTGTCGAAAGCTTTCTCGAAAAGCTTCACGCCGTCTTCGGTGAGCTTGTCGGTTACTTGCTTCAGCGAAACGCCGGTGCGATCGAGCGATTCCATCGTATGGCGAGCCTCTTCAATATTTTCCTCGAGGCTGGCGCGCGGGCGGCCGTGGTCGCGGAATGCGTCGTAGGTGGCCGGAGGAATCGTGTCTACGGTGTCTGGACCGATCAACTCCTGGACGTACAGCACATCGCTATACGCTGGATTCTTTGTGCTGGTGCTGGCCCAGAGAACGCGTTGCGTCTGCGCGCCGCGAGCCGCGAGCGCCGACCAGCGCGGCCCGCTGAAGATTTTCTTGTAGCGCTGGTAAGTGAGCTTCGCGTTGGCAATGGCCACTTTGCCTTGCAGCGCGCGCAAGGCTGCCTGGTCGGAAGGAGATTTCGCGTTCTTGATGCGCTCCGCAAGATCGGCGTCGACCAGCACATCAATGCGGCTGACGAAAAAACTCGCAACGCTGGCGACGCGGCCGAGATCTCCGCCGCGCTTTCCCAATTCTTCAAGTCCGGCGATGTACGCTTCGGCGACACGCTCGTAGACTTCCTGCGCGAAAAGCAGCGTCACGTTGACGTTGATTCCCTCGCTGATGAGTTTCTGAATTGCGGGGATGCCTTCCGCGGTGCCCGGTACTTTAATCATTACGTTGCCGCGGTTGACGGTTTTCCAGAGGCGCCGGGCTTCTTCAATCGTTTCCTGCGTCTTATGCGCGAGGTAGGGAGAAACTTCCAGGCTCACGTAGCCGTCGCGCGCTTTCGTTTTTTCGTACACGGATCGAAACGCGTCGGCCGCATCCTGAATGTCGCGAACTTCAAGGCGTTCGAACATGCCTTTCGCGTCAAGAGTCTTGTCGCCCTGGAGCTCTTGAAGCGCTTGCGCGTAATCCGTGCTGCCCGTGATGGCCTTCTCGAAAATCGACGGATTCGACGTGACGCCCCGGAGGCCGTCTTGCTCGATCATGCGCGCAAGCTCACCGGTGGATATCAGATTCCGGCGAATGTAATCGAGCCAGACCGATTGCCCGAAGGCGTTCAGCTCTTTCAACTGGTTTGGCGTTGACGTTCCTGTACTTTTTGCGGGTGTGCTCATGATGCCCCTCATTCAAAAGAATAATCGCGAATTACAATCCATAACTTAAATTTACGGCGAACAAAACTTGCGGCGTTACTTTTTTCCGAGTTGCGTCTTTACCGCATTGGAGATGTTTTCAGGCGTGAAGCCAAATCTCTTGTAGACATCCTTGGCCGGCGCGGACGCACCGAACGTGCGCATGCCGATCATCGCGCCGGTGGGGCCGATGAACCGGTCCCAGCCCAGAGGCGAAGCCGCTTCAACCGCCACGCGAGCGGTGACGTTGGCCGGCAAAACGCTATCGCGGTATGCCTGATCCTGCTTTTCGAACAATTCCCAGGAAGGCATGCTGACGAGGCGAGTCGCAATCCCCTCCTTCGCGAGCTGCTCCTGCGCCTGAACGCAAAAACTGACTTCGCTGCCGGTGGACATCAGGATCGCGGCAGGCTTTCCGTCCGGCGCATCGATTAAGACGTACGCGCCCTTGGCCACGCCCGCAGCTGATGCAAATTTTGTCCGGTCGAGCGTGGGAAGCGCCTGGCGCGTGAGGACGAGGGCTACGGGCGAGTGCTTGAACTGCATGATCACCTTCCACGCCTCGACTACTTCGTTCGCATCGGCCGGGCGCAGCACGATCATGTTTGGCGTGGCGCGCAACGTTGCGAGTTGTTCGACTGATTGATGCGTGGGGCCATCTTCGCCAAGTCCGATCGAATCGTGCGTGAAAACAAAGATCGTGGGAATTTCCATCAGCGCGCTCAGACGGATCGCGGGCTTGCAGTAATCGCTGAAAATCAAGAACGTCGATGCAAACGGCCTTAGTTTCGAGAGCGCCAGCCCATTTGAGATTGCGCCCATGGCGTGTTCGCGGATGCCGAAGTGAAAATTACGCCCGCTGTAATTTTCCGCTTCGAAATCTCCCGCGCCGTCGAACGTCAAACGAGTATAGGTCGAAGGATATAAGTCGGCCGACCCGCCGATGAGCCACGGCACATTCTTGGCAAGCGCGTTCAGCACTTTGCCGCCCGAAGCTCGCGTGGCCAGTCCTTTCGCGTCAGCCGGAAACGATGGCAGATCCTTGTCCCATCCCGCGGGAAGCTCGCGGTACTGCATCTGCCGCAGACTTTCGGCTAGTTCGGGATATTTCGATTTGTAGCCGTTGAATTTCCTCTTCCACTCATCGCGAGCTGCTTTCCCGCGCTCGCCGATATTTGTGCGGAAGTCGTCATAGACACCATCCGGGACCAGAAACTTCGCGTCTTCCGGCCAGCCGTAAAATCGCTTCGTGAGGCGCACTTCATCTTCGCCAAGCGCCTCGCCGTGCGCTTCCTTGGTGTCTTGCCGGTGCGGCGCGCCGTAACCGATGTGACTTCTCACGATAATGAGCGTGGGACGATCTTTTGTACTTTGAAATGAGGCGAGCGAGTGCGTCATCGCTTCGAGATCGTTCGCGTCTTCAACGCGCTCGACGTGCCAGCCATATCCCTTGAACCGCGCGGCGACATCTTCGGTAAAGGCGAGGCCCGTGTCGCCTTCGATGGTGATTTTGTTGTCGTCGTAAATCCAGCACAGATTCGAGAATTTGAAGTGGCCGGCAAGAGAAGCTGCTTCGCTCGACACGCCCTCCATCAAATCGCCATCGCTGCACACAGCGTAAATGTTGTAATTAAAAAGCTCGAAGTCCGGACGATTAAAATGCTTTTCGAGCCAGCGTTCGGCCATGGCGAAACCAACGCTGATGGCCACGCCCTGCCCCAGCGGCCCGGTGGTGGTTTCGACGCCCGATGTGTGACGGTATTCCGGGTGTCCCGGGCATTTGCTATCGAGCTGGCGGAAACGCTTGATGTCTTCGAGCTTGACCGCAAGCTCATCCATAATTTTGTAATCGGGGCCTACGGCTTTCACCCGCGCAAGATGCAGAAGAGAATAGAGCAGCATTGACGCGTGGCCATTGGAAAGCACGAAACGGTCGCGATTGCGCCACGTCGGATCGTCCGGATCGTATCTTAGGAAGCGCTGCCAGAGGCAATACGCGACCGGCGCAAGGGCCATCGGCGTGCCGGGATGACCCGAGTTCGCCTGCTGGACGGCATCCATCGAGAGCGTCCGGATGGTGTCGATCGAAAGTTGTTCCATTTCACCCTTGTTTACAGAGTTGCCGCCGGAAACGTTCGTCTTGGGTGTGGCCATGATTCGCGATGCTCCTCTGGTGTTGGTCAGCGCGAGGAAAAAGCGCCTACAAGATTAGATGGAAATAACCGGCCGGCCGGTGCAATAGTTCGGCCGCACGCAAGCGTAACCCCGGCGAGCGCTTCCCCCATGCAACGACATTTTACTCCAGCAGATTGGCGATTTGCGCAAACTTCTCAACAAGAGCGTCTCATGTTCCGACCTGCGGGACCGAGACGCAAACGAGGTTATGCGGGCCCGGGCGGCTGAATCGATGGGCTTCGGCTTTTTTACATCGCGGAAAATGAACTACGCGCATTTCCAGGACGGCGAACACAATGGAAAAGCGCAGCTATTCATAACGCCCGGACTGGTTATCGGCAGGCTTCACTTATGGAATAGAGTGGGCTTCACTTTTGGCGGCAGCTTCCAAATCGCGGCCACTCATTTCCATGCCACGAATCACAACGGAATCTGCTCGGTGCGATTTCGTTTCTAGGAACACACCGCTCGTGGTTCGTCGCGCAACGACGAAAAAGACGCGTTTAATCACACGAAGCGGCGGGTACAGAAGCGGGCTTGCAGGAGAAAGGCCGGCGAGAACGCGCCCCAGCGCGTTCCGCGAAAGCGATTCCATATCAATGTGGCGATGTTTGCGATGGATTCGTGAGACTCTTCCCAGAAATTCCGCGTGCGTAACCGGAGCGTCCTCGTCGGCGACAGCGTCGCCCTTCGTTGCGACGTGCAATGTGCCTTCGTCGCCAGCCTTTGCGGAAACGACGCGGATAACACGATGGACGAGCAAGCTTCCATTTCTCTGGAACAAAACTACGTTGCCGGGAAATAGCCGATCGAAATCCCAGCGGCGCACGAAGACGATATCTTTTGGACGAATCCACGGGTACATGCTTCTGCCCGCAACGCGAAGCGTCGCCGATCCGCGCGTGCGGATCCTTTCGGCAACTGACCGAACACCCGCATCGAGGTCCGGTTGTGCGAGTTCGGATTTGACTCGTGCAGGCGAGAGGGCTGTCGCGGAACTCATCAGGGGTTCAGTTCCAGTTTTTGGGACGCGACCTGCTGGCCATCCAGCGAAACCGCCACGTTCCAATCTCCCGTAGCCTTTCTCTGCTGGACCCACGTGCCTGCAATTGGGACGATCCGAACTGTCGAGAACGGTCCAGGACCGCTGTTAGGAATCATGAAACCCGTCTGCGTTGACTGGAACAATCCGCCTCCAGGCATGAAAATATCGAGCTTCTGCGAATGATTTCCAGCCGGAACGCTCTGCCAATCCACCTTGATGGCGAGGCCGCGAACCGAAGAGATGCTAAAAGAATTGGCAGGCTGGCAGGACGAAGCGCCGTCGTCGCAGAACGAAATTGACGCGCTTAGAGGCTGCGGCGGCTGCGGGCCATCGCCGGTCGCGGAGTTCGATTGCATCTGGCATCCGGAAAACAGGAGCGAAACCAGCAGAAGCGCCTCGCACAAAAAGGCAAGCGGCCGTCCCGAACAATCCGTCGCTCGATTCCAAGGCAATTCGGTTCTCCCGGTCAAAATGGAAACGGAAACGCATAAGCGCGCTGATCGTTCGTGGTGATGTAAACGCGCGAAAGCAGCAGATCGATGCTGGGATTCCCAACAATCGCGGGCGCATTGTTCAACCCGTTCAGCAAATTCGCCGTCACGTCGAAATCGTCCTTGCCAGTGGCGAGATCGATCTCGTGAATTTTCCCATCGTTCGCTCCGACGTAAACCTTGCCCAGGTTGGTAGCGCCCGTGGGAGCCGAGGGAGTATCTATAGTCACTGGAGTCCAAAGTTGCGTGAACGCCCCGGTGGTCTTGTTGAATGTGACCGCGTGAACGCTGGTGACTCCGGAGAAAACCACGGTGTAGGGCGAGCTAAATCCAATCACCACGGGAAAGCCGACGATCGCGCCATCGCCTCCGGCGAACGACTTCAAAATTGCTCCCGTGATCGGGTTGATCGCGTAGAGCGTGCCTGCATTATTACCAACGAAGAGAATATCGCCAGGAAGGGAAAGCGAAGGCGAGCTATCAGTATCTCCCAATTTGGCGGAAAATAAAACCTTGCCGGTATCCGGATCGAGTTTCCACAAGCTCGGCTGCGCCGTGCCGCCGGCGCTTCGGCTGGTCACCCAGATGGCGCCGTTCACATAGTCCACGAGCGGCGTGGAGACAATAATGTCCACGGGGGAAACGCCATTCGCGTTGCCCGTCGTGGTCCATACGGCGGCTCCGCTATTACCGTCGAGTCCAATGATTTGATTGCCGCGAGTCGTGCCGCCATTGTCCGTGCCCAATACCACGAGATCGCGGGCCAGTTTATACGAAGGACTGCTGAACGATTTCAACTGGACTGCTTCGCCGCCGACGAAGTCATCCGGTATCACTCCGTTCGGGTTCACCACCCAAGCGATCTGCCCGGTGTCGGTGTTGATGCCATAGGCTAGAGCATCGTTGTCGGCGACGTATACGACATTCTGCCCCAGCGAGGAGTCGGCCGCGTCAATCACGGGCGAGGAGCTATCGATCGGGCCTCCGAGGGATACGGGGGGATATTTCCGCAGACCCGTGTTCGCATCGATTCCAAAAAGCAGGCTCGAGCCCGTGCCAAACAGGGCAACGTTTCCAGGTACGAGCGAAGGGGCGGCGAGGTCATTTGAAAAGGAGGCCGCCATCCACAATGACTTCTGCAAGGCGGATGCGGGACTATTGGGCATGGCTGAAATTTCTTCCGTAAACGTCGATTCAGCGAGCGACCCGGAATCCTGGGACGAGTAGTTGTTCGCCGAATCACGAAGAAATACCTTGTAGAAGTACGTCTTGCCATTTGCCAGCGCCCCACAAGCGCCATTGTCCGTGAAGTTGGTTAGCTCCGATGAATCATCAAACACCACTACGCCCGACCCAACAGTCGCACAAAGTCCCGGATCGTTTCCATCCGCGGGGAGCGACGCCTTGTCCACAGGCGAACCAGCACGCCGCAAAATCAGAACTCCAGTATAGGGCTCGAGCACCGTCGCGTTAGCCAGCGGCGGAGGAATTGTCCAGCTCAACGAAATCGTTGCGTTTCCAGGCGTCGCCTGAAGGTTCGTCACGTTTTGCACATAGGTAACCGTCAGCGACGGGGCGTTCGCGGGCAGAGTGGCCTCTTTCGATCCAAAGACGGTCGTCCCCCCATTTCCTTTTCCAGCACCCTCATTGGCATCCAGCACGATCTCCCCATAATTCGGGCTTCCGTTGAACCAGCTTTGCACGTCCGGCGTGATGTCGAACGAAATTGAAGCCGTGGTGGAATCAACGGCGGCTGTTGCGGTGGCCGCGCCGTTGAAGTCTCCCCCGCCACCCGCGCTGCCCCAGGCCACTGTGCTACCTACGCGATCGTTCCAAGTGACGTCGCTCTCGTGAAAAAAACTGGTGACAGCATGTGCTGCGTACGTTCTGGCCTTATTGCCTGTAAAAGGCGTGACGACGTTCAGCGTCATCGTTGCCTGCTTCACACCCACATTTGTTAGGGGCGAAAGATCGAATTCAACGAGCGCCCGCTCGTTTGCGTTGGCGCGACTCGTGGACACAGTCAGCGTCGGAAGCGAGCCGTCTTTATTGCTGGGATTGGCCCGCTCCAGAGTCGCATCGGCCGCGCGAAGCTGCTGGTTGCCATTCAGCCCGGCCTGAATAACGATCCGCTCGCGGGCAAATAGCGGCAACGCCAGCGCGCACGCTAGCCCCACAACCAATACGAATGGTTGCTGGCAGCGCCTGATTCCTTTTTTATGTCCTGCAATTATAAGTAGAGGCGTTTTTCTCTTCCTCGATGAGTTCCAAAATCGCAAAAGTAGCCCCTGCTTCGTGCCATTAATTGCTAGGAACGAAAAGGCGCATGGCCGCAAAACCCGCCTTGACCCGGCAGCTTACCGCACGCGAGAGCCAGCGTTTCGTAAATCGGCTCCGAAATGCATTGGGGCTTCTCGTAGAGTTTTTTAACTTTTTGATCCCCAACCGCCTTATCTGCCTTGAGCTGTTCCTGCAATTGAGCCACTCCCGTCTTCCTCATCAAATCCTTTGTGCCGGCGCGGGCTGGAGAATTACCAATCGCGCTGGCGGCGGAACTTTTTGCTGGGAAGAGTTATTTTCATGCAAGGCGCTGACAGGATTTGCCATACCCGCCAGCTGCGCCTTCACCTCCGCCAGTTCGCATGCCCTTTCGTAAGGCCCAAGCAGATCGCCGCCTTCCATTTTGGCGAGGCCCGGGCACCGCTCGCAGTACTTCCGAATCGAACACCTTGAGCAGACCGGAAGCTGCGAGTCTCGAATCGCGCGCACGCGATTCATTTCGGGAGAGCCGTTCCATATCTCCTCGAATGGCTGCCGGCGGACGTTTCCAGTAGGTACGGGCATTTGCACGCAGGGATACACATCCCCGTAAGGCGAGATGTAACAGCTATTGTGGCCGGCGGAACACGGGATGTCATCGTAAGCATTGCTTTCGATGCCGCTCGAAGTCACGCTTCCCGTGCTGGAAGGGTCTACGGAACCATCTCGCGAGAAACCGATGGATCCCAACGTCTTGTCCTGAAGGACTGAGAGCGCGTCCCGCGCGGAATTGCGGAGAGCAAGCGTGCTGGTATCGCCGTCAATCTTGGGAGTTATCGTGAGATCGAATACGTAAGGAACTCCGAGTTGTTCGGCGAGCGCGCGCACGCTGCGATGCGCGCCGAGATTTTGCTTCATCAGCGGGCAGGCGATCTTTACCAGCAAATTCTCCGTCTTCAGAAGACGAACCGCGGCCACGGAACGCGCCCACGAGCCACGCACTTTGGTGATCGCGTCATGCACGTTGGGTTCGGCGCTGTAAATACTCACCTGGACCCGGCGTACGCCTGCCTCGCGCAGCCTGCGGGCGCGAACGGCGTCCACCAGGAGAGCGTTGGTCTTCAGGCTCAGATCGAACTGCAAGCTGCTGGCATATTCGAGCAGCTCAAAAAAATCCTTGCGCAAGAAAAGCTCGCCACCGCTCAGCGTGAGGAACAGAGTGCCGGCCTTCGCGAGTTGGTCGAAAACATCCTTCACTTCGGCGGTTGTCATCTCGCCATAATCTTCATGATCGAGATAACAGTGGATGCAGCGCTCGTTGCAGCGGTACGTCAAATCGAAGTGGACGTTGAACGGCGCATGTCGCTGCACCGTTTTCCTTATCCAGCGATCCATAACGGGCGTGAGGCTCACAGGCCCGTCTCCGTCGCTCTGGCAGCGACCAATAGGTTCTTCGCGACAAGAACGCCGACCAGCTCGGTGGTATCGGCGGCGGCCACGCCCTGCGCGACGTCATATTCAAGCGCAAGCTTCGCGGCAATTTCATCGATATCAGCCGTGCCATTGGCGTGCTTCCAGATCGCGCTGGCGGTCGCGTTTAGTTCATGCACCTGGCTATCGTCGGGGGAGATGATCAGGATTTCGCCATCCAATTCCCGCCATGCCAGCCTGGGATTTCGGACGGGGATATGTGGCACGGAAAGGCAATTCATTGCGGAATCACCTCCCAAAAACTCGCGTCGCGCCGAAAGTGAAGCCGATAGCACGGAACCTGACGCGCGAACCCGACGATCGTCTGAAGCAGCGCATCGTTCGCCTTTGGCTCCGAGTTAAAGAACAGCACGCAGGGCAGGAGGGCGCGCACAATTTCCTTGGGGGGCACCGGGACCACGCGATCTTCGGACGCCTGGATGAGCGAATAGATGCCGGCAATCGGGTAACGCCGGTTTATCCCATCCGCGCGAAATTCGCCCCAGAAAGGCGTCCCGTATGCCTGCCATGCGCCGCCGGAGTAGCGCAGCAAGGAAATCTCATCAGTCAATACGCTTCCTTTCGGCGAAAGGGATGAGATCGTGCTTTTTCCGGCACCCGAGCGCCCGAAGAAAATGTGCGCTTGCCCGTCGCGCACCACCGATGCGGCGTGGAGCAGGAAGCCGCGCTCTGGCAGCAACACCGTTGTGAGCAGAATGCGCAGAAGAGAATCGAGAGCGTATTCGTGCCGGACTCCGTAAAACTCGGCGCCGGAATCGCGGAGAGAAATCGAAGCGTCGTCCAATTTGTAGAAAAACCCGGCCTTCGAGCGGCTGTCACACGGTCGATCCTGCAAGACGACTTTCAGCCCTTCCCATGGTCCGCCTATGAATTCCTGATACCGCATCAGCGCCTTCTGCCAAAGCGTTTCCTCGGAGATATACAGCGACATCGGGACTTGCCCGACGTTGAGGTGAAGCGGTTGCACCGGCGCTAGCTGCGTGGTCTGCATTCCCAAGCGCGAATCCTCATGGGTCCATGCACGAAAGTTCTCGACCGGAGAACCCTTCATTAATACCTCGGCACGGACCTTCCCGGATCCGAATGTCACGGCAGAACGAGAGGGAGCCAGCGGCATTGTTGCGGTGTGTTGCAAAGGAGTCAACAGAGATAAGGGGAAGTGTGTCGTTTTTGTGACTATCGCGGGAAAAACCTGACAAATGGTTACTCTGAAGATACCACTTTATTGCGTCCGGTTGATCCAGCCATATTTGCGGAGAAGACGCAGCGGGCGTAGGGCAAGGTAGAGGGGAGAGAGCGATGCAGGCAATCGAATCATTTCCCAATCCTCTTCCGCGGGGACCAGAGCGAGACGCATGGCATACCGAAAGCCAATCACACGACCGCGCATCATGCGGCTCCGAAATCGAAATCTGCCGACGGCGCTCAGAGGAGGCGAATGGCGATTGAGAGCCCGCTGAGAGATTTGCGAGACTACCAGTGCGGCAACTCTGTCCGGGCGAACCCGGTCGCGCGCCATCGCGGGCAAGGGAGCGCCGAGAAGCGCAGACGCGAGCGACAAACCGACGCTAAGCATCCGGGTCGCACCAATCGCTTCGCTTCGGGCGAAGACTTCCTCCCAAGCCAGAGAATGGGCCTGGATCAATTCGGAAACATCCGCGATCCACGAGAGCCGCTCCCAGAAATCCTTGGCACCATGAATGCAGAGAAGAATCAATGTGTCTTCAGGAGAAAAAGAGGCGATCCGCTGCCCAGCGAACTCCACCCGTTCGAGCCGCGTTGCAAAATCGTCGATGTCGGCGAATCGCGGAAAATGTCTGAACGTCCGTTCGGTGTGAAGCTCCACCATTATTCGGCGCGCATCGTCACGGTAATTGTACTCGCCCGGGATCATGGACAAACTTCCGGCGCTTCCAAGAATCCAAGGAAACCGCGCCTGATATCCGAGAGCCAGCATAATTTCATTGGCCCGAGGCATGTCGCTCTGGCGGAGAATGATGTCAAGGTCATCGAAGTCCCGCAGGATAACATCGCCATACGCCTGGAGCGCCAAAACGGGGCCTTTGTAGGGGACCGCCTGTATCCCCTCTGATTCGAACCGCGCAAGAATTTTCGTAAGTTCGGAGGCTAGAAACAGGCATCGAACGACGTTCGCTCTCGTGGCGTTTTTCAGCCACTCCATGGGAACCGGAGGAACGGACCCGGGGGCGACGGCTCGGAGCTGTCTTTCGAGAAGCGGAACGATTGAGTTTTCGGCGGCCTCGGCGAGCACGTACTCCCAATCGAGCGGTTGCGAGAGAAGCTCGGCAATCTGGGCTGCTGCGGAGGAATTTATGCGCGTGCGGGCGCACGCGACAAGCAGGCGTTTTTCCGCGCACGCGACGTCGAAGTGAGAAGCGGACATGCCATACCCTCGAAGAGCTTCGCGGAAAATCTTACGCTATTCGGGGAGGAAGCCGATGCATTCTTCGAGCCGAACGGAGAGAGCCACTTAGCGAGCCAGGCACTGACTGCAAACTAACAGGCCTGAGCGCGCAGCCGAACTATGCGGCGAGTGGGTGCATTAGCGGCCCCGCTGCTTCGACCAAGCGGCCAGCCTTCAGCAGGCGAGAACGCAAATTTTCCGGATCGAGGCCCGCAGCGGCGCAAACGGTGTAAAAATCCTCATGATCTTCAAAAAGGAATTGTTGTGCCACGCGCCGACGGCGCAGCGTTCCCGACCGCCACTCTTCCACTGCATTGGTCACGACGGCCAGCCACATACAGCATTCGCCGAGCGTATCTTCGGTAATGTTATCCAAGCCAGTCGCACGCCCGTGCGTCGTAATTGAACTCATTGTCGCCCCCATGTACCTGACGCTACTACAGCAGCCCCGCATCAGTGACTCAGTGGAGTGCAACCGGCGCGCCAAACAAATGAGTGACGCTTGCGCCAGCGCTTTTCGACTTACTCGTATGTGGGTCAGCTACTTACGAAGCGGCAAGGCCAACACACCGCACCTTTGCAGCGAGCCGCCTATGCGCCGCAATCGCGCAGTTGTTCCGAAGAGACACAGGCATGGGGCTTGGCACGGAAACACCGTTTCAAGGCAGAAGCGGGGAGTTACTCGACCGGTTGAACCGCGAGGATTTCGCGCAACTTTGCAGCGAGCGTGGTAACGGTGAAGGGTTTTTGCAGGAGCACTGCGTCGGCCTCCAAGACACCTTGATGGATGACAGCTTGGTCCGTATACCCGGACATGTAGAGCACTTTGATGCCAGGCCGAATGCGGCCAATCCGCTGCGCGAGTTCCCGGCCGCTGATTCCGGGCATAACAACATCGGTCATCAGCAATTCGATGGGGCCTGCGTGCATCGAGGCAAGTTCGAGGGCCATGTGGCCGTCTTCGGCCTCGAGAACGGTGTAGCCATTCATCTGAAGGTACTCTCGCGAAAGCTCGCGAACGCCCTTTTCATCCTCGGCCAGCAGAATCGTCTCCGAGCCGCGAGCCATCGATCGTGGCTCGACGTCGTGTTCGCGCTTGGTCGCCGGCTTTTCTTCTTGAATGCGCGGCAAATAGACCTTGAAGCTCGTCCCTCTTCCCGGTTCGCTATAAACCCAAACGTACCCGCCGCTCTGCTTAACGATGCCGTAGACCGTTGCCAACCCCAACCCCGTTCCTTTCCCTTTTTCTTTGGTCGTGAAGAATGGCTCGAAGATGTGCGCCTGCGTCTCGGAGTCCATTCCGCAGCCATTGTCCGTAACGGCTAGCATGACGTAACTACCCGGTGCAAGAACGGCTGGAGGACGGGAGAATGAAGTGTCCAGTTCGACGTTGCCGGTTTCGATGGTGAGACGGCCGCCTCGCGGCATGGCATCGCGCGCGTTGACCGCGAGATTTAGAATCACTTGCTCGATCTGGCTGCGATCGGCTTTGACCAGCCCGAGGTCCGCCGATGAGAACGTCTCCAACTCGACATCCTCTCCTATCAGCCGCCTCAAAATCTTTTCCATGTCCGAAACGACGGAGTGGACGTTGAGCACCTTCGGAGCAAGCATCTGCTTCCGGCTGAACGCAAGCAACTGCCGGGTGAGCGAAGTCGCTCGCTGAGACGCGGTCTGAATCTGTTCCGCATTCCGGCGCAGCGGATCGCCTTCGGCCAGACGGTCCGCCAGCAGGTCGGCATAGCCTTGGATCACCATCAGCAGGTTGTTAAAATCGTGCGCGATTCCACCGGCGAGCCGACCAACGGCTTCCATTTTCTGCGCTTGGCGCAGTTGCTCTTCCAATTGTTTTCGGTCGGTCACGTCAAGCGCCATGCAGATTGCGCCCTGGATCGCACCATCCGTCCCGCGAAGAGGCTCGACGTGGCACGCGTACGAACCTCCCTTCCATTCGAGATGGAAGGTTACCGGTTCGCCGGCCACCGCGCGGCGATGCGCTGCCACCGGAAGGAAGCTTTGGTCCTTCGTTTCAAAGTAGTCCTGAAGCTCCATTCCGATGAGCTGGTTCGGTTTCAGGCCCAGACGCGCGAGACCTGCACCCAGCGCGGACGTAAAGTGCAAGCTGGTGTCCACGACCCAAAGGACGGCTGGCAGTTGCTCGATGAGGACGCGAAGACGCGCTTCGCTATCGCGCACCTTCTCCTCGGCGCGTTTTCGCTCGATCGCCAGCGCGATCTGACCACCCACTGAGGAAAGGAATTCAAGGTCATGCTCTGTATAAGCATTCTCGTCGTCGTAGTGCTGGATCACGAGCACGCCGATGGTTGCAGCAGGAGTTCGAAGCGGAACTCCCAGCCACGATGGCGAAGGAGTCCCGACAAGTTCCACTTCTCCTTGCTCGGCGAGCCGGTCGAAAGTCTTTTGCGGAATGAGCATCGCCCGGCCGGTACGATAAACGTAGGCCGTGCAGCTCCGGTCGACTTTCTGCGGGGGAGGCGCCACATCGAATCGGTCCGCGAAGAATGGGAAATGAAACATCTCCGTTGATGGTTCATAAAGCGCGACAAAGCAGTTCTCGGCGTAGAGAACTCTCTTGAGCGCCTGGTGGATAAGACGCAGGAGGTCGTCGAGGTTGTCGGTTACGTTGACGCCATGGATGATATCGAACGTCACCTGGCGCTCGAGTTCAGCACGCTTCCGTTCGGTAATATCCTCCATCGTTCCTTCGTAGCTGACGATTGCTCCGGCCGGATCGAGCACCGCGCGCGCGTTTTCGGAGATCCAAATGGTCGTGCCATCCTTTCGGCGGAGCTGGTATTCGAATTTCTCGACGACGCCCCGCTCTTCCATCAGTCGCCGAAATTCCTCGCGACACCGGGCGTCGGCGTACAGCTCGCCGCGAACGTCCTGGATGCTGCGGATCATTTCCTCGGGAGAAGAATAACCGCACATTCGCGCCAGCGCCGGATTCGCGCTCAACAAGCGCCCGCCCGGGTCCGTTTGAAAAATACCTTCGATGGCATTTTCAAAAAGCAGACGGAATTTTTCTTCAGCCTCCCGTTGCGCCTCTTCCGCCTTGCGGCGATCGGCAATGTCTTCGTACATGGCAAAACTGCCTGTCAGCCGTCCATTCACTACCAGCGGCACACCCAGAATCTGGACGTACGCCAGCGACCCATCGCTCCGGCGCCGCTGTCCCTTAGCGCGCACGATTTCGCCTGCGGCGGCGCGCCGGCTGAACGCGATCGCTTCGGCCTTCAGTTGTTCGGGAGCCAGCAACGCATCCAAATTCGCTCCCAGAATTTCAGCCTGGTGATAGCCAAACATTGCTTCGAACGCGGGATTGCACATTTCGATTCGGTCATTTTGGTCCAGCACGACGATTGCGAGCGGATTGTTTTCAGTCAGCGCCTGCAGGCAGGCCGAGTGCTCCGCAGCCTTTATTTCGGCTGCCCGGCGCGCGCTGATGTCCTGCGCCATCGCCAAAATTCCTCGACGTCCGCCGAACGGAATGCCCTGCGTCGTTATTTCGACCTCAAAAACTTCGCCATTCTTCCTGCGATGCTGCCAGTGCCCCTCGAACGTCAGGCCGTCTCCGATGGTTTTCAGCGTCTCCAACAATCGCGGGATTTGCTCGGCGGGCCGCGTGTCGGTAAGGCGCATTTGAAGGAACTCTTCGCGAGAATATCCATACTGCTGGATTGCCGCCTCGTTCACATCGAGAAAATACAAAGTTTCGAGGTCCCAGATGAACATCGGGTGAGGGTTGCCGGAAAAAAGAATCTGAAAATTCCGGTCGCTGACGGCCGTGGCTTCCGCCGCTAGGTTCGTGAGGACCGGGAAATGGACCTCAGGCGGCGCGGCGACTTGTTCGGAGGGTCGCGTGGAGCTTTTCCGCTTTGGACGCAGCGTTTCGGTTCTACTCGCCATGATTTAAGGACATCCCGGGAGATGAGCTCCAACTCAGCTCTGAATGCACACAGGTAATGCAAGTCCAGTTATAGCGGCTGAGCGAAGAGCCTTCAATGGTACGTTCGTACCAAAAGCACACATTTCAGGCCACTTACAGAGCGCGTAAGGAGCGCGGGCAAGGAGGGGTGCAATGAACGCCGTGCAGGCGAAACGAATCGAGAAAGGCTTATATAAATTACTTAATTCGAGCCGGTTCGGGTATTGCCTCGCCGTCCTTTCGCGGATCGGAGGCGCCGAAATTCACACCGTTGGAAAAATCGCGCCGCACCGATTGCCCTCCGCCCATGTCCGACGAAAAGCTGCCGCGCAACGTGATCTCGTGTCCGCGAGCCGCAAGCGCCGCGCGAACATCTGACGGAATACGATCTTCCATCTCGACATCACAGCCGCTGAACGTGTGTTTCGTGAACCGCGCAGCCTCAAGCGCGGCTTGAATATTCATGCCGAAATCCACCACGTTCGATACGAATTGCGCATGGGCCTGGGCTTGATTGAACCCGCCCATAATGCCGAATGCAATGCGCTCTTGGCCGCGGGCCATAAAGCCCGGAATGATCGTGTGCAGCGGACGCTTATGGCCAGCGAGAACGTTAGGCGACGCCGGATCGAGACTGAAAAGCGCGCCGCGATTCTGGAGAACGAAACCGGCGCCGTCAGCAACCAGGCCCGAACCGAAACCGGAATAATTGCTCTGAATCAGCGACACCATGTTGCCGTCGCGATCGACCACCGTGAGGTAGGTGGTATCGCCGGTCGTCGGGAACGCAGGTTTGCCGGGCGGCACGCTGCAATTTGCTTTCGCCATGTCGATTAACTTCGCACGCTGCGCGGAGTAATCTTTTGCGAGCATCCCCTGAACGGGCACTTTGCTGAATCTTTGGTCGGCGACGTAACGATACATATCCGCGTAAGCCAATTTTTTTGCTTCGATCATCACGTGCAGCGCGTCAGCGGAATTGTGTCCGTACTTTGAAAGCGGAAAATTCTCCATCAGGTTTAGCATCTCAAGCGCGGCAATTCCCTGCCCGTTTGGCGGAATCTCGTAGACTCTCCAGCCATGATAGGTGGTTGAAATCGGCTCAACCCATTCGGCGGAAAATTCAGCGAGATCATCCATCGTCATGGTCCCGCCTACGCTGGCGGAATACGCAACGATCTTGTGCGCGAGGTCGCTTTTGTAAAAGGCGTCGCGCCCGCCCGCGGCGATCTGTTCGAGAGAGCGCGCGAGGTCTGGATTGCGAAAAATTTCGCCGAGGCGAGGCGCGTGGCTATTCACAAGATACGTTGCAGCCGCATTGGGATTTTTTTCGAGATACCTTACGCTGTCCGCCCAGTACGCCGCGTCCCATTCCGGCACCGGAAAACCTTCGCGCGCGTAATGAATTGCGGGAGCAAGGAGTTCCGGGAATCCCTTCGTCCCGAATCGCGAGAGCAGTTTTGACCATCCATCCACCGCTCCGGGCACCGTAACGGAATTGATCCCGGTGCCAGGCATTTTCTCGATGCCCTGGCTTTTCAAATATTCGGCTGAGAGTTTAGCAGGCGCCCAGCCGCTGGCATTCAGGCCGTAAAGCTTTCCCGACTTTGCATCGTAGACGATCGCGAAAAGATCGCCGCCGATACCGTTCATCATGGGCTCGACAACGCCCATCACCGCGTTCGTTGCCACCGCGGCATCCACGGCGTTGCCGCCGTGCGCGAGGATTGTGGCGCCGACCTGAGCCGCGAGCGGACTCTCCGCCGCCACAATCCCGTCGCGCGAAACCACCATCGAACGGGCTTGCGTGCGATCCTGCGCGTGAGCGGGCGCGATGATCGCAGTCATCATCATAAACAGTAGAGCATAGACCCAAAGTCTGGCATGCAAGATTGGCCTCCGCGAGCGCACAACTTATTTCCTATTTTTTCGGCCGCGAATCGGGCGGCACCACGCCGTTGTTGCGATAGTACGCGACGAGCAATCCGTAATGCTCGCCCATGTGCTCGGTGTATCCAATCCAATCGTTCAAGTGCTTCAAAACTCCAGCGTCGCCTTCTTTCTGAATCGTCGCGGCTCCTTCGGCAACTGACTTTTTCAGGAATGCCACTGTCTGCGCCTTGGTCTTGTAAGAATCGACGCTGGGATCGTTCGCACCGTTGCCGACCTTCTTGCCCGAAATCTGGTTGAGCAAACCGTAGTTCGAGCCTGCAACGTGCAGCAGAACTTGCTGAAATGTGCGCACCTGCGAATTCAAACGATACGTATACTTGTCTTCCGGCCAATCCTCGGCCATGGTAATCAGCTTATTGCCGATGTAATTCCAATTTTCCAGAACCACCTGTGACGAAGTTTTTGAACGATGAGCTTGGGTCTGCTGCTGGGCGCCTAAGCTACCGGCAAATCCCAGAAGAATCACAATCGCGACAAACGACGACCTGCGAACCAGATGTCTCATGACCATCTCCTGAACGGACGGATTGCCCCGCTGCCAGCCCCAGGGACGGCGCTAGCCTACCGGGGTTTTTCGCCCAAGTCCAGTCGCTATCGGAAAGCGCTGATAGCAGCGGCATTTTGCGCGGCAACCTGCATCCGGTAAGATGGAAGCGCGATTCACGCGGAAACTTCTTTCACGATGGCACAGCAAAGCAATAAACCGGGCGAAGCGAAAACAGCACGCACCCGATTGAGCGACGAAATCGCCCGCCTCGTGCACGCGGAACATTCAGATCCGTTCCGCATCCTCGGCCCGCACTGGATCACCCCCGAACCAGGCAAGCATATGCTGGCAATCCGAGCTTTTCGCCCAGGCGCGGTGGAAGTGAATGTCGTATGGAGTGACTCGCGGCAAACTTACCCTGCCGCAAAGATTGATCTCGCCGGCGTATTCGAAGCGATTATTCCTCCCAACGCGCCCGGTTTGCACGATGGGGATGTTGTAAGACCTTCCAGCTATCGCCTGCGATTCACCTTTCCCAGCGGCACCGTCCTGGAATCCTTCGACCCCTATTCGTTTGGTCCGGTGATCACAGATTACGATCTGTATCTGTCCGGTGAAGGTACCGACTATCTTATTTACGAAAAGCTTGGCGCCCACGTTCGTGAGATCGCCGGAATCTCGGGAGTTTTTTTTGCCGTATGGGCGCCCAACGCTCAGCGGGTCAGCGTAGTCGGCGACTTCAACGCGTGGGACGGCCGGGCTCATCCCATGCGCAATCGCGGCCCTAGCGGCGTTTGGGAAATCTTTCTGCCGGGCCTCGGGGAAGGCGCACTTTATAAATTCGAGATTCTTTCGCGCAACGAGCATCAGCTTGGGTTGAAGACAGACCCATACGGATTCGCCGCCGAAATCCGGCCGAATACCGCGTCGGTGGTTTGCAATATCGACCGCCACAAATGGGCGGACGCGGCGTGGCTCAGCGCGCGTGGCTCGCGCGATTGGCAGCACGCTCCCATGACGATCTACGAAGTCCATCCGGGATCCTGGCGGCGCATCGCCGATGGAAGCCGCTGGCTCACCTACCGCGAGCTTGCCGACGAGCTTATCCCCTACGTGAAAAATCTGGGGTTCACCCACGTCGAACTTCTTCCCATCATGGAGCATCCGCTGGACGCATCGTGGGGATACCAGACCGTCGGCTACTACGCGGTCACCAGCCGGTTCGGATCGCCGGAAGATTTCATGTATTTCGTGGAGCACTGCCATCAGGCTGGCCTGGGCGTCATCCTCGACTGGACTCCGGCGCATTTTCCGCGAGATGCGCATGGCCTAGCATATTTCGACGGCACGCATCTTTACGAGCACGCAGATCCACGCCGGGGCGCGCACCCGGATTGGGGTACGCTGGTGTTCAATTATGGCCGCAACGAAGTGCAGAATTTTCTGCTAGCCAACGCGCTTTTCTGGATCGAAAAATATCACATCGACGGGCTGCGCGTGGACGCCGTCGCATCGATGCTCTACCTAGACTACTCCCGCCGGGCCGGCGAATGGATTCCCAATTCGTTCGGAGGCCGCGAAAATCTCGAAGCGATCGCTTTTCTGAAGCGCCTGAACGAAATCCTGCACACTCGCTGTCCGGGCGCACTAACGATCGCGGAAGAATCCACTTCCTGGCCCGCGGTCTCGCGCCCGACGTACCTGGGCGGGCTCGGCTTCGACCTCAAATGGAACATGGGATGGATGAACGACACGCTGCGCTATTTCGCTCTCGATCCAATTCATCGCCAGCATCATCACAACGAACTCACTTTCTCCATGATTTACGCGTTTCATGAAAATTTTGTCCTGCCGCTCTCGCACGACGAAGTGGTTCATGGCAAAAAGACGCTGCTCGAAAAAATGCCCGGCGATGATTGGCAGAAGTTCGCGAACCTGCGCCTTCTCTTCGGCTACATGTACGCGCACCCCGGGAAGAAACTGCTATTCATGGGCAGCGAATTGGCCCAGCGGCCGGAATGGTGGGAAGGCGCGACGGTCGAGTGGTCGCTTGAAAACTCGCCTCCCCATCAGGGCGTTCAGCGGCTTCTCACGGATTTGAATCACCTGCACTCGGCCGAGCCGTCGCTCCATGAAGTGGATTTCGAGTGGTCCGGCTTCGAATGGCTCGAAGCGCACGATTCCGCCGCGAGCGTCCTTGTCTTTCTGCGCCGTGGAAGGAAGCCCGATGATTTCATCATTGTCGTCTGCAACTTTACGCCGGTCATCCGCGAAAATTACCGCGTGCCGGTCCCGCGGGCCGGCTTCTATCGCGAAATCTTCAATAGCGATTCGAGCTACTACAATGGCCGCGACATCGGCAATGCCGGCGGTGTGCGCGCCGAGCCAGTGCCATGGAACAATCACGAATATTCCCTGAAGCTGCGCCTCCCGCCTCTCGCCGCTCTTTATTTCAAAATCCAGCACGATTAACGTCACGCTTCCACATCCGAATGTCGCGATCGTCTCTGTTGTTTTCCACGGAACATTTTCTCGCCCCCCTCCGTATCTAGCGTGCAGGAAGAGCCGGGGAGGCTTCCCAACGATGCGCACAGCGATGCGAAAAAGGCTTCTGGCAATGGGTGTCGGCTTGTTGACGGTGGCGGGAATGGCCATGGCTTCTTCGGCCGCAGTGGCAGCAACTGCCGAACGCTACCTGCACGTAAGAGTGGAAGACGGAACGAACGGCCAGAGCGTGAACGTCAACGTGCCGCTTTCTCTGGCGGAGAAAATCCTGCCAGCAGTGAACAATAACGGACTCCACAACGGCTGCGTAACGATCCATGAGTCTGACTTCAACGGCGTGGACGTTCGCGCCATCCTCGACGCAATCAGAACCGCGCCCGACAATGAATTCGTAACGGTAAAAGGGCAAGGACAGGACGTGCACGTAATGAAGTCGAATGGAAACATCGTGGTTCGCGTGCGCGACGGGAACACGCAAAAAGTGGACGTTACCGTTCCGATGAAAGTTGTCGACGCGCTTTTTTCGACGGTGAAGGATAACCAACTCAATGTCGCGGCGGCGGTTCACGCTCTCGGCGAAGCCGGTGACACCTTGATCGTTTCCGTGGAAGATTCCAGCCAGCATGTTCGGGTATGGGTGGATTCGCGCAACACGCAGGATTCAGGAACGAGGTGACGCATGATGATTCTCGGAAAGATCGTGCTCGGCATGGCCGGGACAGCTCTGGCGGGCGCCGGACTGCTCTGCAGCGAAGGGCTGGTGCAGGTCAACGTGCGGGAGACGCAGCCTGAGGCCCATCACATTTATGTCGTGGCACCGGCAATGCTCATGCCCATCGCCATGCGCTTTGTTCCCAGGAACGATCTGACGGATGCCTCGCAGCAAATCCAGCCGTACATGCCGGTCATTCGGGCGGCGATGGACGGGCTTCGGGATACCGATGATGTCACGCTGGTGGAGGTGAAAGACTCGAACGAAAATGTTCGCGTCGATAAGCGCGGCGGAAATGTAGTGGTGGACGTAAAGGACGAAAACGATACAGTCCACGTTTCCGTGCCAATCCGGGCGATTTCGAGCACGCTCGAACAGCTTTCCGCGGCCACTCAGCCAGCGCAAAACTGAGCGGTTGTGGATGCATCCTGGCGGGCGCCGCAACCACCTCAGCCGGCGCTCGTCAGGATTCCGCTTCTTTTCCGGGAATCCAGTAGACTTCCACTCGAAGATGCTTCTTGTCGTGGCCGCATCGCTGAAGAATTCCCAATCCGTTTTCGATCATGGTCGGATGGCCGCACAGGTAGCCGGTGGTGTCCGCTCCTGAAAGGTTCCAGCGGTCCGTGTATTTTCGGACGATATCTTCCACGCGGCCCGTCTCACCCTTCCAATCCAAATCTTCCCAAGGCCGGCTGATCGACGACACGTAGTCGAGCCAGGGCGCCTCCGCCGCAAATTTCTCCAACTCCTCACGGTACCCGAGCTCCCAGGAGCGGCTGCCCGCCTGAATAATATAAAGATGGATGTCCGCCGGAAATTTGTTTTCCTTCCAGTCCTTGTAGAGCGTGCGCACGTACGAGACGTAGGGAGCGACGCCGGTGACGGTCGAAAGCAGCAAATGATTTTTGTGGCCGCTCTTGAAATCCAGCGTGAACCGGCCCTTGGCAATCTTTCGCATGCTGAGTTCGCCGCCAACAGGAATGTTGAACAGCAGGGGGGTCAGCTCGCCTTCCGGCACGAGCTCGACGAAAAACTCGATGTTCTTTTCGTAGGGCGAGGATACGATCGAATACGCTCGTTCGATGAGCTTTTCCGGAGTTTGCACGCCCAGGGTGGCGTATTGCCCAGCCACAAAATTGAAATCTCCGCCGGCATCGATCCGGACCTTCCACAGCCCCGGAGCGAAATCGGAGCGTTCGATCACGCGCGCGCGATAAAATTTATCTTCCGAAAGGGCCACTGTTCACTCGCGATCGAACACGGCGGCGAAGTCCTTCAACTTGAAGTCTCCGTCCCCGAGATAACAAAAAGACACGTCGCTGGACCACAAAGCACCTCGGCGAATTCAACGAATCTCAATTTTCAATGCTGCGGCGGCTGCCCCATCATCATTGGATTAAAGGCTTGTGGCGCTCCCGTAATCTTGTCCTTTGCATCGGTGATGACCTTAGAGAGCAGCATCGTCGTATCCTTGCCCTGGGATTTCACGAGTCCATACGGGGGAATCTTCTCGGAGATCCAGACATCGTTGGAACCATCCTTCATACGATAGTGCTCGCACTGAAATGTTCCAGCCGGCGTGGTTACGCTTTCGATCCCGAGATCATCCGCCATTTGCCGGATGTCGGCCGGCTGGGGCTGGTTGCTCCGCTGCATCATCTGCGTAGGCATCTCCATGGGCGGCCGCCCGGGAAGCTGCATGATCATCTTCGATACGGAAGTATTGGCCCCGTCACGCACGGTCAATATCTTCATGACGACCCCGCCAGTCGAGCCTGCGTTCGTGGTCGTCTCAAACCAGTAGCCGTCTTTCCCGTCGACCGACTCCTTGCCGACGACGGCCACTTCCATCGTGATCTTTTGCCCCTTCGCGGTTTGGATATCGTAAGCCGCGCCACGACCGACGTCCGGATTGAAAACCCCGCGGAACTGCGGCGGGCCACCGCGCATCCCCATCTGCGCGTTGGACATTGTTGCGAGAAAAAGCAGAGAGATTCCGATACTCACCATTCGAAGCAAGCGCGCCATGACCACTCCTTCCGACTATGACGTGTGCTGCTGAACCCCGTGCTCCTGCTGGTCATATTCCTTGTCATGAAGCCGCGGCAAATTAAAAGCGATTGCTTCGGGAAAGATACTACAGGTCTTCCCCATTTTGGTTCATCATTTTCCGAGGATCAAAGGCCGTTTTCAGAGTCGCATCGCCCAGCTTGCAGGAGAATTCCGCGTTCTTCTCTTGTGGTCCGATCAAAGGTTCGCCCGAGGACGTCTTCTTGGGAAAGAAAAATATCGCATCCGTCACCTCCTTGCCGTCCGGGCCGCGCTCCAACGTGACATGGCTTGGCGATATTTTCTGCCCCAGCTTCTTCAATTGAAGGAACGCGTGCGACTGGAAATACTTTTCATCGTTCTGGCGGAACGGCGTCATGTCCTTGCCCTCGACAAGCACCTGGTATTCTTCCTGGGGAGCGTTCACATATTGCGCCGCGTCTGCTGCGGTCTTGCCATTATGCAGCACGGCACGCTGAGCTAGAGCCGCGCGCATGGTTTTCGATGACACCCAAAAGACAAGGAATTGAGCTTCGGGCCTGGTTTCGCCTTCCGCCTGTTCACCGGCGTCCGTTGTTGGTTGAGGACGCGAGCCGGCACTCATATTTCCATTTCCACCGGTATTCGCGCCCGGCGGAGCTCCGGGTGTCTCCGGTTCCTCGGCTTCCATCGGTTTCCATGCGGCTTCTATTGCCACCCGATGCGCCCACGGAGAATCGGTCAAAATGCGCGCAATGTCCTTGTCGTCCCATTGTTGATAAGGCTTCGTCTTCCAGGGATCGTTGCCGGCCCAGGAAAGCCCAGCCAGCGCTGATAGCAAAACGGTTACGCTCGCGTAGTACATAAGACGATTGCGAAGCGAGTAGTTTCTTGAAGTGCGATTCATGTGTGTAACCCCCATATAATCATCAGGTTATACTTTGGGCTAGGCAGGAAGCCAAAGTGCCGCAACAGCGGCAAGGTACTTGCACCAGATCGCAGGCGATCCTAGCCCCCGGCCCGTTTGACGATCAACGGGCTATCGATTCCAGGAGGGACTCCGGGAGACGCTGTCT
This sequence comes from Candidatus Acidiferrales bacterium, assembly GCA_050747005.1. Classification (GTDB taxonomy): domain Bacteria; phylum Acidobacteriota; class Terriglobia; order Acidiferrales; family UBA7541; genus Palsa-295. Next base: position 5,851 of record JBOGNE010000081.1, on the reverse strand, counting down.
GATTGGTTCCAGGAGGTGCGGCTTGATTTGAGGCGCCGATCACGCGCTCGATTCGATAGAAAGGTTCTTCTCGCGATTCGAAATGCGTGCGCATGAGCAACTCTCCCACAAGGCCCACCGCCAGCAATTGTACGCCAAACAAAAATAGCATCATTCCGAGCACCAGCAGCGGCCCGTGCTCGATGAAAATCGACATCCGAAAGATGACCTTCTCCACCAGCAACACTGCAAGAATCACCGACCCGGCCAGAGTCCCCAGCATTCCCACCGATCCGAAGAAATGCATGGGGCGGAGCATGTATCGCATCAGGAACCGGATGGTAATAATGTCGAAGAGCACTCGGAGAGTGCGCGAGATTCCGTAATGGGATTTCCCTTCGGCCCGCACGATATTGCGGATCGGCACTTCAACCACCGTTGCGCCATTCCACGCCGCCAGTGCCGGAATAAAGCGATGCAGTTCGCCGTACAGGTGAATATCCTGGATCGTTTCACGGCGGTACACCTTGAAGGTGGTCCCAAAATCGTGAATGTCCACACCCGAAAGCTTGGCCATCATCCAATTCGCTACGCGGGACGGCAGGCGGCGGAGCAGGAAGTTGTCGACGCGCCGTTGTCGCCAACCACTGACAATGTCGCACCCAGTGGCTTCAAATGTTTCGAGCATGCGCGGAATGTCGGAAGGGTCGTGTTGCAGGTCACCATCGAGAGAAATGATGATATCGCCGGAGGCGTAATCAAAGCCGGCGGCCAGGGCGGTTGTTTGTCCGTAGTTCCGCTTCAGCCGCAGAACCGAAACGCGGGGATCGTCCCGCGCAACCTCCGCGAGAATTTGCGGCGTGGCGTCGTGGCTCTGATCGTCGACGTAAACGAACTCAAGAGGCTCGTAGCGGCCGGACATCACCTCGCTCAACCGCCGGTGCAATTCGCGAATGCTATCCTGTTCGTCGTGAAATGGAACGACAATCGAATATTTCGGTGGTATGGCTGGCGAACCCGGCAAATCGCTGAAGGGCGGCATGTGTCTAGTTTAACTCGCGATAGCTTATCAGGTGTACCCCGCTTTCGGCGATCATCTCTTTGATGGACGGATCGGTGAGGGCGGCCATTTCGACCTCTCGCTGCACAGTCAATCGCGTCCCGCTCGCCTCGAGATCGGAATCGTTGATTCCAGGGTGGCACACCAGCTCGCTCGTTCCATCTGGCAGAGCCTCAAGGATTTGGGCCAGGGCGCCGCTCGCGAGCCGCCCGGTTGCAGCGAAGCCGAAAAAATGATCCGGCGCATGCAGTTGGCTTCGCCGGACGGCTTGACGAAAGAGCGGGTAGGTAACGCGCGAAACAACGGAAAAAATCTTCCGACGGACAATCGCCGGCCCGCCGCGCGACCTTCGGAGCACGCTCCCGATGTCCTCAAAGGGCATGCGGACTCGCGAAATCCGATATTCAACGGCGATTCGTGCGAGGGCTTTCATGACGGTCGGGTGGATGTGGGCATGCTTGTGGGTGTCGAGATGCGATGGCAAGATTTCCGAAGCGCACACTCGTTCGACCTGGGCGCGAAATTCATTTTCGATATGTCTCTGGCGGACTTTGCCTCTACTCAGTTTCGCAATCAGAGACCCCAAGGATTTCGGCAAGTCGCCGTTTTTGTCCGCCAAACCGCCCGCAGCCTGCGGCGAAGCCGTCGCGCGTCCGCCAACGAGTACGAGGTGGATGCCGACTCCCAGCCCAGGATTCGCCGCAGCCAGCGCGGCTGCATCGCCGAAGGCGTTGCCGTTGGCCATGATCGTCGCGCTGGTGACGATTCCCTCACGATGAGATCGGACAATCCCCTCGTTGACGCCTCGCGTCGCGCCGAAGTCATCTGCATTGACGATTAGTCTTTTCATTTCCTGGGTGGAACGGACCCGTGGCAGAGCGAGATCATATCACGCCACGCGCCAGACAGGATTTTTCGGGCCGTTCGGAAGAAATTGCGGACGAACTCCGCAAGATTCAATCAGTTGGAGGAAATTTTTGTGCTAAGGCGCGTGAAGGCAATTTCAGAACCAACTGGAACGGGTTACATAAAGAATGTGAATGTTTTGTAAAAGTTTTCAACACTTCTGTTGAAAAGTTTGTGGAAAAGAACGGCGGTCGAAGCAAATTCAGCAGCAGACAAAAGGTTTAATCCTCTTTGCACTACGTTCGTGCAGTTAAGGCACCGTTATGAATTTTTTGGATGGCATCGCCGGACAATCGGCGGGGAATTTCCGAAAACGGGAAGGAACAATGCAGGAGCGCAAAGTGCGAACTCCGGTGCGGCGGTTAATTTGACACCCGTAGGCGCGGAGCAGAACGCAACCTGTTGTATCGGGCGCAGCACGGGCGTAAGATTCGCAAACTGAGAATTCAAATCGGAAACTTTTCCTTCTTTGCACTTTCCCGGTCTGAAAGAGCGGCGTGGACCCGGTATCGAGTCACAGCAAGTGGGCCGTGGACATCGAAGAAACCCAGGGGCACAAGGTGAAATACCCGATGAAGAGGCCAAGCAGAAGTATCCTGGCGGGTGGAAGGCGCCGCGGCCTTATCTACGGATCGTTCGCCAGCCGAAGTAACGCCCGCAAGGACGGTGCGCCGTGATCTTCAAGCAATTCTATCTTGGGTGCCTGGCCCACGCCTCCTACATCATCGGAGACGAGGCGTCAGGCACCGCCGCCGTCGTTGACCCGCAGCGCGACACGGATCAATACATTGCGTTTGCCGCTGAGCACGGGCTGAAGATCAAACACGTCTTCCTGACGCATCTCCACGCGGACTTCGTCGCCGGGCACCTGGAGCTGCGCGATCGCGCCGGAGCGACGATCTATCTTGGCGCCGCGGCCAAAGCGGCGTATGCATTCACTCCTCTTCACGATGGCGACGTTGTCGAATTCGGACGCGTGCGCCTCAAAGCGCTCGAAACGCCGGGCCACACGCCGGAGTCCGTTTCCATCCTCGTCTACGACCTGAACGCCAGCGAAACGCAGCCGCACGCTGTGCTTACCGGCGACACGCTGTTCATCGGCGACGTCGGCCGCCCCGACCTGCGCGTCGCGCTCGGCTGGTCGGCCGCCGATTTGGGCGGAATGCTGTTCGACTCGTTGCACACGAAGCTGCTGAACCTTCCCGACGCAAGCCTCGTCTACCCGGCCCATGGCGCGGGCTCGCTTTGCGGAAAGGCCATCAGCAAGGAGACGGTCTCGACCCTTGGGGAACAGCGGCGCTTGAACTATGCGCTGCAGCCGATGAGCAAGGAAGCATTCATCAAGGTGGTCACAGCCGATCAGCCGGAGGCTCCCGCGTACTTCATCTACGACGCGGTCCTGAACAGCGAAGAGCGCCCCACGCTCGACCAGGCGCTTGCGCGCGAAATGAAGCCGCTCTCACTGGATGCGCTCCTCGACCTGCAGGCGGTCGGCGCGCAGATTCTCGACACGCGCGATCCCGACGAATTCGCAGCGGCGCACCTCAAGGGCAGCATCAATATCGGCCTTGGTGGCCAGTACGCCACGTGGGCGGGAACCGTGCTCAATCACACGGATCCGATTGCGATCATTGCCGACCCGGGCCGCGAGAACGAATCGGCCATCCGGCTCGGACGCATTGGTTTCGATAACGTCGCCGGCTATTTGCGAGATGGATTGACGAGCCTGGATTCGCGCCCCGACCTGGTTACTTTCACCGAGCGCTTGAGCGCGCCGTTCGCCGCCGAACTCCTGTCGTCGAATGAGCCGCCGCTGGCTGTCGACGTGCGGACACCCAGCGAGCGAGAACAGAAACACATCGGCGGCAGTATGAGCGTGCCCCTCAGCCGCCTGGCGGAAAAGCTGGCAGCGCTGCCGAAAGACGGTTCGCTACTGGTTTATTGCGCGGGAGGCTATCGGTCGTCGATTGCAGCGAGCCTGCTGCAACGAAGCGGATTCAAGCGCGTCGGCGAAATTGCCGGCGGGATTGCCGCCTGGGAATCCGCCAAACTGCCAGTCGAGACCGCCTCCGCCGCCCGCTAGCCCCTGCGCGGAATCCCCCATCCCCAAGTTTGCCGCCCTGCGATTCGGTGACGCCCGCTGCCTCGAGCTGTGACCAACGCCATAGCAATTTCGCCGAGCGCTGGAGCCAAGTTATATGCGTTAATACCAATGCGGCGGCGGGTCGAGCTTTATCTCGATTGTTTGCGATTCCGTTTGGACTTCGTACCACTTCCCGAAGGTATGCCAGCCCTTTGCGAGCACTTGAATCAAAATCTTGCCCTGTGGAATTTCCGGGACCTTCACCTTGCCGTCTTCGTTAGTCTTTAGATCGAGTTCGGCAAGTTTCTGGTGGCGCAAGAAGCCGCCTGATTCCGGGAAGCGAACGTAAACAGTGGCGTTGCCGATGGGCTTGCCGGTGTTGCCGGTAATAACCAAGGTCAGCTTGGTGGTACCGGCCGCGGATCGCTGACTTCCTTTGTCGCTTTTTGAGGCGTCGCTTGATTGGGCGCGGCAGGTTCCCGCGATGAGCAGAGCCGCAACCAGCACGATCGCGCAATTCACGATCCAAAAAAGCTTTCGTTGCCTAGTTGTGGAGGAGCGCCTAAAAACTATCGTCGGCCCGGGAGACAAGATACCAGCTTCGCATTTGCGAAGTACCGGTGACATTAAATTCGCGCGCTTGAATCGTAGCTCAGGAACTAAAGAGTCGGTGTCAGGACACTTACAACTGGCCCTCAGCGGCTGAAGCCGCATCGCATTCGCGCGACTTGCGGCACGGCTGAAGCCGTGCCCTGACGTGGGACGAACGCAACCATTTGTCATTTTCTCCGGTGACACGGTACTGGTCGCTTGCATGCCGATGTTCTACCGCAATTGGGGTCGCCTAACAAGTCCTCGGGGCGTTTTCCGGGACTTTTCGTCTCAGGAAGCCGCCGTTGTCGTGTTTTTCTCCTCCAGAGTATGATAAGTATCCGCAGCCGAGGTGGCATCGCTGGGCAAATCCTTTCATTGCTTGGCGACCGATCAGTCTCGTTGACTAGAGTCGCAGTTCGCACGTCTCTCATCCAAAAGCTTTAGCTGAAGAGGCGCTTTGAAGGCCGGGAGGCAGTAATGGGGTTTTCGACCGACGCAATTCATGTGGGGCAGGAGCCGGATCCCTCAACGGGCTCGATTGTGGCACCGATCTACCAGACCTCCACGTACGTTCTGGAACAGATGGGAAAGAGCAAGGGATACGATTACGCGCGGACGAATCACCCGAACCGCAAGGCGCTCGAACGGACCATCACAAAACTGGAGAACGGGCACGCGGCTTACGTCTTTACGTCCGGCATGGCCGCGATTGATTCCGTTTTCCGGCTACTGCGTCCCGGCGACCACACAATTCTATCGCAGGCTGTGTATGGCGGAGTTTTTCGGCTGACGACGAAGCTGCTGGTCGATTTTGGCCTGGAGTTTAGTTACGTCGATACTTCCTGCCTGAAAAAGGTAAAGCAAGCGATTAAGCCGAACACGCGAATGATTTACGTTGAGACGCCGACAAATCCTACAATGATCGTAACGGACCTCGCGGCTGTGTCAAAAATTGCTCGGGAACAAAACCTAACACTGGCCGTCGACAATACCTTCCTCAGCCCATATCTTCAGCAGCCGATTGCCCTTGGCGCGGATATCGTGGTCCATTCGATGACGAAATATCTAAACGGGCACAGCGATTGCACGGGGGGCGCAGTGGTACTCGCTCGGGGGGCCGACGCCGAGAAGATTTATTTTATCCAGCGGTCGGCTGGGGCAGGACTTGCGCCGATGGATTGCTTCCTCGTTTCGCGCGGCGTTAAAACGCTCGCCGTCAGGATGGAGCG
>JBOGNE010000080.1:0-55493 GCA_050747005.1 Candidatus Acidiferrales bacterium | reverse complement strand
TGCTTTTCGCCTTTCCCTCACGGTACTAGTTCACTATCGGTCGCCAACGAGTATTTAGCCTTGGAGAGTGGTCTCCCCAGATTCCCACGGGGTTTCTCGTGCCCCGTGGTACTCAGGATACCGCTTCGAGTCCGGTAAGCTTTCGGCTACGGGGTTTTCACCCTCTTTGACCCCGCTTTCCAGCGGGTTCACCTAGCCTCCGGATTGATAACTCTACTTATGCGGTCCTACAACCCCGGGGTGCAAGCACCCCGGTTTGGGCTGTTCCGATTTCGCTCGCCGCTACTTTCGGAATCTCGTTTGATTTCTCTTCCTCCAGGTACTGAGATGGTTCACTTCCCTGGGTTGACTCGCACCCTCCTATGTATTCAGAGGGCCGTATGCCGGTTTTACCGGCATGGGTTTCCCCATTCGGAAATCCCCGGATCAAAGCCTGCTTGCGGCTCACCGAGGCTTATCGCAGCTTGCCACGTCCTTCGTCGTCTGTTGGCGCCAAGGCATCCACCGTACGCCCTTAGTAGCTTAACCATAAAACTTACCCAACACGTCCCGACCGGTCAGATCGGAACCCTCAAAACCATCCGACGAAGAGTCTTGCAAGCCCTTCATCAACGTTCTTCAGGGGCGGCGCGCTTCTCGAATTTCAAAATTCAAGTCGTCTCGAATCTCAAAACCCGGGACCTACGCGCTAAACCAATGCAGAGGCAAGTTCGCCTTTCCACATGCGCTACTCTCGAGCAAAAATTTGCGGTTTATCCTCGGCAACGACCCTTGAAAGTCGTTACCGGGATGCCAGCTTCCTTCAGTTGTCAAAGATCGTTCGTTCCGCTCATCAACTTCCGATCGGAACGTCTCCGCTCCCGGCGGAGCGCTGTATCAGTTTGGAGCCGATACAGCGGAAAATAAAAAACCCGGCGTCGAGCGCCGGGCATCTCCGTCCAATCTCTCGGCCGCTCTGTCCGCAGCCATTAGGACGGATGTACTCGAAGCTCGATTTCTTTCTACCCGGTATTGGTTACCAATCTCACCTCTGGATGAGCAGGCAAACCCGGCTGTCGGCTCACTCCCCGGAATTACAGAGCTACGCCGACATCAGGAGAGTATAGCAAACCTCCATATTTCGTCAAGCCCTTGCCAATCTATTTTTATCGCGCTCCTCTGTGAATTTCCCCGCCCGCTGTGGAAATTCCAGGAAGAGCTGCGAAAATTCCCTCGTCACGGCTCGATAATGCCGACGCTCGCCGGATTGCCATTTTCGTCAATGAAGTAGAGCACCGTACCGTTTGTGACGGCAACCGTCTTCGCGCCCACATTCCCCGAGCCGTTCGCCGTGATAGACAACGGCAGGGTGACGGCTTTGCCGGAAGACAATCCAGCAGGTCCGCTTAAGTCTTCTGTCCCTGTCGCCGTCCCAGCAGCCGCCGCGAGCACTCCCGCAAAATTGGAAATCGTATTGTCGCCGGGCTCGCCGCTCCCAAACACGAAACTGCCCGAGAGCGAATTGTTGCTGTAAGTCCCGGCCGGCTGTACATCGAAAATACCGAGACTTGCCGACGCGTCAGTACTGATTGAAAACGCCGAAATTCCGTCTACGGAGTTGGTCGGGTACAGAATGAGTTGCGTGACACTGCCGCTGCCTACGGCTGTTCGTCCCGAAATGGTATCCACCGCATAGCCGCCCGAGAGATTTTGCGTGGACCCTGCGCCACCGGTGTATTGATCATTCGTCAATGAGGCCGTCCCACCCGAAAAGCTTGCCAGCCCAATGGAAACCGAGGAGCTACCCGACGAGTTTCCGATCGAGCGGAAGATATAGTTCGGCAAAATCGATGACTGCGTGAACGAGCTTCCAGTCGCAATGGCTCTCCCGCTAAAGACCGAGCCCAGGGTGCTCGCACCGGTGTTGTTGATAAGCAGTTCCGACGAATTCACCACATAAATGACGATGTCTACCGGAACTCCCGATGAACCCGGCAACGTCAGCGTGGCCGTGGCCCGACCTTGAGTCGAAACAGACTGAATGGTCCCCAGTCCGCCAATTTCAGACCTCATAGTTCTGCCATCATTTGCATCGGACGAGATTCCTGAGATGGAGCCGCCACTCTGGCTGAATGAGCCGGCAATTGCCAGCCGACTCGCTGCGGAGTTGGGGCTGGGCGCCTCCCAACCAGCCAGTCCTAGGGCATAATTTGGTTGCAGCGCACTGAGCGAAAATGCAGCGGGATCTTGCAGGCGCAGAATTCCGGATGTTCGCTGCTCGGCGCCGGTCTTGTCGTCGAATTCGACGATGTCTCCCTTGGACGCAACGCCTCCATTGATTCCGCCGAGCGCGAAATGGAATATGCGAGTCACACCCGTATCGTCGGTCAGGGTCAGGCAGCCGCGATTATCCGACCCGACCGAGTAGCCGCTGGCAGTTGGTACAAATTCGACACCCGAAATCGAAGTGTCCAACTGGTTGGTCTCATCAACGCCGCTGGTTATCTTACCTGTGCCATCCGCACCGAAGCTGCCTGAAATTGATACCTGTGCTCGCGTTCCGCTTCCCGAAAAACCCTGCACAAGGAACGCGTATTCGCCATTCAGCACGCCATCGTTGCCGCCCGTGCCGCACGCCGTGCTCCCGTCTATGATCGTAAATGTGTCAGTGTCGGACCTCGTTGAGTCAGCGATGGACGTAGCCGTGACGGTCGGGGTCGCGTCCGCTCCCGTGGGTAGAGTCGGCGGCGGCGTGTAAGTCGCGTTGAAATTGTTCTGCCCTCCCAGCGAGCCGCATGCCGGGGCGCACGGAGAGCCGCCCGCGCTAAGCGTCCAGACAACACCCTTGTTCGATGGATCGTTTTGTACTCTGGCGTAAAAGTTTGCATCTTCATGATAGGGAAAGAGCGCAATAAAGCTGAATTTACTCTGGATCGAAACCGCAACCGGCGGAGGCGGAGTCACGGTCACGGTGAGCGTCGCAGTGGCGTTTGCAACAGCGGTTGCGGTGATTGTAGCCGTAACGTTACCAGGCACCGAAGCGGGGGCGTTGTAGGTAACCGAGCTTGCATTCTGATTGCTCAGGCTGCCCGGCCCGGATAGCGTCCACGTCACGCTTTGACCAGCGGGGCCGCTCACGCTGGCCGTGATGTTCACCGTCTGACCCTGCTGAATCGTCGCCGGCGAAGGCGTGCTCGAGAGACTTATGGATGGGGGCGGCGGGGAATAAGAATTGAAGCAACCGCCAATAGCAAAGCTTGCCAGAAGCGCCACAGGCGCGAGCGCAGAAGCCTTTTTCATGACTCCCTCCCCTAAACACGCCGAGTCTACTAGCCTAGTAAGTATCCCATATAACAAACATCCGGTGCTAGGACGCACGGCTCTAGTGTGAGGTTCCAAGTATTTCTTGGATTGTTGCCATCTTTTGGCCCAGCGAGATCGTTTCCTGTGCGATATTCGCGCTCGAGCAGTTGATCCTTGGCGCCGGAGCCGTTTGCATTCTACAAGCACCCCGCATCGCGGTCCCCGCATCCCATTGCCTATGACGTCGACCACCCATGCTCCCAATCCAAGTCTGCGTCCACGCGAAGTCCTCGCGGCTTGGGGACGCATCCTGACCGGCCGGGTTCCGATGCTGTCCATCGAAATCACCCGCGAGTGCCCGCTCAGTTGCCCGGGCTGCTACGCCTACGGCGATTCGCATCTGGGAGGCGAAGTCAATCTGCGCGATCTCAGCGATTTTCGCGGCGACGCGCTCGTTGAAGGCGTGCTGGGACTCGTCCGCAAGCACAAGCCTCTGCATGTTTCCCTGGTAGGTGGCGAGCCGATGGTCCGCCATCGCGAATTGAGCCAGATTCTTCCCGCTCTCAGCGAAATGGGCGTGTTCGCCCTGGTGGTAACCAGCGGCGTGGTCCCGATCCCGCTCGATTGGATGAAAATTTCGCGCCTGCGTGTCGCGGTTTCGGTTGACGGCCTCGCGCCCGAACACGACGTTCGGCGCAAGCCCGCCACCTACGATCGCATCCTCAAAAATATCGACGGCCGCGAGGTCAACATTCACTGGGTTATCACGCGGCCCATGCTCGAGCGCCCCGGCTACCTCGAAGAGTACGTTTCGTTCTGGAATGCGCGGCCCGAGGTCAATCGAATCTGGGTCAGCGTCTATACCCCGCAGACCGGCGAGCAAAGCCCCGAAATTCTGGCCCCCGCTGATCGCTCCGCGCTCGCTCGCGAGTTACCGCCGCTCGCCAAGCGCTATCCAAAGCTTCTATTCACCGAAGCCATCGCGAATGCTTTTCTTCACCCGCCCGAAAATCCCGCGGATTGCGTCTTTGCAAAAATGTCCGCCAATTATTCGGCTGACCTGAAGAGCCGCGTCGAGCCTTGCGTCTTCGGCGGCTCGCCGGATTGCTCGCAGTGCGGCTGCGCGATCAGCAGCGCCTTGCACTGGATCAGGACCGTCCCGGTGGCGGGTCCGCTGAACGTCGGTCATTTCATTCAAGGCTCGGTCAGCACGGGCTTGTTCGTCAATCGTCTCCGCTCCGGCCACGCTCATCCTTCGCGATGGCAGCCGCACGCCGCGCCATCAACGAGCAAGAGCGAGCTCGTTCGAATCCAATAGAGTGCCACTAGCCAGTTAGTTCTTGTGGTGCTTGAAGAATTCAACTTGCCGGAGCCGTTTTTCGGCGTCCGATTTCTTCTTGTACGGCCCGCCGAGATTTTTGCCCTTTTCGGACGTGACTTTGTAGCCACCCTTCACTTTTTTAATCATGTCAGGCCTCCTGCTTCCATTCTCAGTCCCCACGCTATCAAGTAAATCCAGCAACTCCTGTATCTCACGCGTATCGGAACCGGATTCGGGGCAGCACCGGACACCGGGCAGCGTCCACAGACTCCCAAGCGTGAATGAGGCTTCCAAATGTGCTAGCTTGGCAGCGAAGGAGCGTTTAGAGAACGGCGGCCCGGCAGAGAAATCGGAAACTCAATGACGGAAGAGCGCCCTTGATGCCAGTGGGTCGAAACGCAGTGCCGAAGGGTCAAATTCTAATCGGCACAACAGGGATTAGAAACCGGTGTAAGTTATTAAAAACAAAAGACGGCAACGCGGTCTAATCGACAAAAAATTAGGGGGTCCAGGAGCCGATCCAAAGAGATCGCAAGGGGAAATCGTGATGTCAAAATCATCAGAGTCCCAGCTTAGCTCAGTTCTCATCACGGGAGGCACGGACGGTCTCGGTCGCGCAGCCGCCGAGCTTCTCGCCGCGAGGGGATACCGCGTGTTCGCCGGCGGCCGCAACGCTGACCGCCGCGCCGAGCTAGACGAATTCGCGCGCGAGAAAAAGCTTCCCATCGAAACGCTCGAACTCGATGTTTGCAACGACGCTTCCGCCAACAGCGCGGTTTCCGAAATCGAGCGCCGCGCCGGACCCGTGGACGTCCTCATCAACAATGCGGGAATCGCATTCGGCGCCGTAATGGAAGAAATCAGCCTTGAAGATCTTCGCAAGCAATTCGAGACCAATTTCTTCGGTGTTGTCCGTCTCGCGCAGCGCGTGCTGCCGGAAATGCGCAATCGCCGCCGCGGGCGCATCATCAACATGAGTTCCGTGGCGGGCAAAGTGGCGATGCCGGTTATGGGTCCGTACACGGCCAGCAAGCATGCGCTCGAGGGAATGAGCGATTCGCTGCGGCTCGAACTATATCCTTTCGGCGTTCAGGTCGTGCTGATCGAGCCGGGCTACATTCACACAAATATGAACGCGAATGCCGCGGAACTTTCTTCCGCCTACGCGAAGGGAGCGGAGTCCAGCGCCTATAAAGGCGTCTATCAGCGCTTTCTCGGCGCCTGGGAAAAGATACGAAACGCTTCCCGGTACATGCCTGAAGATTGTGCGCGTGTGATTCTCCGCGCCGTTGAGGATACCCCTCCGCGAGCGCGTTACATCGTTACGCGCCGCGCCAAGCAGGCCATATTTTTCAAACGCGTGCTTAGCGATCGGGCGTTCGACCGCACATTGAAGAAGCAACTTGATCTCGATTCGTTGCGTGAGTCGCTTGGCAAAGGAGATGCCAAATGAACGGCCAAATGAAAGGCGTGAATTTCAGACGGACTATTCTGCGACCTCTTGGATTCGCGGTGCTCGCCATGATCCTCTCGGTACCTGCATTTTCGCAGGAGCAAGCCACCCCCACGCAGGCCACGCCCGGCCCTGACCGCAGCGAAGCAGGCGTATTGAAGGTGGAACGCGACTGGCTCGCCGCGTTGCAGCATAACAACGCCAAAACTTTACAGCGGATTCTGGCAGCGGAATGGGTCGACAACAGCGCGATCGGGCGGGTGTTCACGCGAGACAGTTTTTTCGCGCGTCCGGCGCCAAATTCAGCGATAGGACTGCCAATGACGGAAAATCTGGCAGGAGTCCGGGTGCGACTTTATGGTGACATCGCGATTGCAACCGGGACGGTGGAAAAACAGGCAACGGAGCCAGGGACGGGGAAAATTCATGCGCAACGCACGATCTTCACGGACGTATTCATCTGGCGCGACGCGCGCTGGCAAGCTGTGTCTTCGCAGGAAACCTTCGTCCCCGGCACGCCGGAATAACGCGGAACGGAGTTGGCCCGAGAAATCGCCGAGACTTACCGCTGTCGCGAAAGGCGATGAACGATCTTTTGCAGCGGGAAATCCACAACGAGCGGCGGATATGTTTCGAAGCTCTGATTCTCTGCGTCGCTGAATGGAACTTTTAGCAGCTTGTTGAAGAAAGCCGCGCGTCATTCCGAGGGCCGTTTTGTGGCCCGAAGAATCTCTCTTTTCCTTGGCATTCTCGCGAAGAGAGATTCTTCGCTTCGCTCAGAATGACGGCCGAAGCCAGGTTTTCAACAAGCCCGTTAGGGATTTGAGACTTGGATCGAGAGACTCACCTGCCGCAAGGGAACGTATTGTTCTTCCCACGCTTTATGCACAGCGCTTTCGGCGTAGGCATCGGCGGCGGCCCGGTCCTTGAATTCGATCACGAACGCGGCGTTGAAATCGCGAGGCTGCAGTCGCTCGGCTTTTAGCCAGATATTTTTCACGCCGGGAGTTTTCGCGGCGATTTCCTTCACGCCTTCGATTGCTTTCTGCTTGTCGGCGTCGGAAACGCCAGGATTCCATTTGATCATCACCAGATGAATGATCGTCTTGGGCTGCCCGAAGCGGTTCTGCCCCGCCACGTAGCCGGCAGCGAGAAGCACGACAGCGAGCGCGGCAACGGCAAAAAATTTTGTGATCTTCGAGAAATGGATCTTCATGATGCCTCCCCGGCCACGGATGATTGCGCCCAAGAGTGTATGCAATCCACCGTTGGCGCTGCAACTCCTACGAAATCGGCGCAGCGGGTTGCGCGCCGATTTCGGGCGCAATTCCTAATTGTTTGTTGACCCGCCGGATTGAGCTTCTGTACGATGCGGAAACACGATCCAGTCATCCGAGAGAGCGGTCGGCCAAGTTCGAGGGAGGCAGCATGTTCTGTTCGAAGTGTGGTGCGGCAGTGCCTGAAGGCGCTGCATTCTGCAACGCGTGCGGCCAGCCCATGACGGGAGTCTCCACGCCAACGTCACCGCCCGGTGGCTCGCCGTCCTCCGAGTTGTCGCCGCCAGCATGGCAGACGCGCGCCGTGCAGGCACCCGCGCACTTTGCGGGTTTCTGGCTTCGTCTGGTCGCTTACATTATCGATTGGGCGATTCTCGGATTCGTGACGGGGATTCTGATCATCCTGCCGCTGATGGGCAACACGCTGCGAGCTATGGCAACTTCCGGCAGAAGCCCGTTCGAATTTTACATGCAGATAAATTCGCAGATTGTGGCAGTTCGGCTTCTGGTCTTGATGGCCGGATGGCTGTATTTCGCACTGCTTGAAAGCTCGCCCTGGCAAGCGACGCTTGGCAAGAAGGCCCTGGGCTTGGAGGTCACGGACATGGCGGGCCGCCGGGTGAGCTTTGCGCGCGCCTCGGGACGCTATTTCGGGAAGATCATCTCCGCGATCATTCTCTTCATCGGATTTCTAATGGCGGGCTTCACGGAGAAGAAACAGGCGCTGCACGACATTCTTGCGGGCTGCCTCGTCATCCGAAAAGTGTAAAGCCCCGAGGCGGCGGTGCGGTTGCGAAGCGAGGACGAAAATGTACTGCACGAAATGCGGAGCGACAGTCAATGAAGGCGGGGCATTTTGCACCGCGTGCGGCCAGCCGGTAACCGCAGGCCCGGGCGTCGCGACGCCGGCGTTTGTTCCGGTTTCAGCGTCGCCGGCCGCTCATCCCGATGCTGCAGCGTCGGGGGCCGTCGCAATCCCCCCGGCGTATCCTGCTGCGGCGATGCCCGCGCCTTCGCCCTATGCGGGCTTCTGGCTGCGAGTGGTGGCATATTTGATCGACATGCTGATTCTGACCGCTGCGTTCGGTGTTTTCTTTCTTATCGCGCTGGCATTTGTGGGGATTGGATTTTTTCAAACGGCTTTCCGGAATGCGGAAAATCCGCAGGATATTTTTGTCCCGGTGGTGATCGTGGCTATCGTGATTCTGTCCGTTGTTTCGACGGCCGTATCCTGGCTTTATTACGCGTGGATGGAGAGCTCGATGCACCAGGGAACGCTGGGCAAGCTGGCGCTCGGGTTATACGTCACCGACATGCAGGGGCGGCGAATCAGTTTCGGCCGCGCCTCGGGAAGATTCTTCGCAAAGATCATCACCGGGTTGATTCCGCTCGGCATCGGCTACATTCTCGCAGGCGTCACCCAGAAGAAGCAGGCGCTGCACGACATGATCGCGAGCTGCCTGGTCCTCAGGAGAAGCTAAACGCCCCAGCCGTAACGCTCCGTGTGAGCGACGGCGTCGTGCAATTCGCCGCGAATCAGTTCCGTAAATTCCGAGCCGCGAACCACGCGGCCGTCCGCCGAGCTGACGTCCATCGTGCGATAGCCGCCCTCAAGAATGCGATCCACCGCGGCTTCTATCCAGTTCGCCTCTTCCTCGAGATGGAATGATTCCCGCAACAACATGCTCGCCGAAAAAATTGCTCCGAGCGGACAAGCGACGTCTTTGCCCGCAAGGGCCGGCGCGGAGCCGTGAATCGGTTCGTAAAGCGCGGGCGCGCCATCACGACCGCGGCTCATCGACGGGATCAATCCGATGGAGCCCGCGAGAGCAGCCGCTTCGTCGCTGAGGATGTCGCCGAACATATTGCCGGTTAGAATTATGTCGAACTGGTCGGGGCGCAGCAATATCTGCATGGCTGCGTTATCCACATAGAGATGTTCGAGTTTGACTCGAGGATAATCGCTCGCCACCGAAGTAACCACCTGGCGCCAGAGAGTCGATGTGGCGAGAACGTTGGCTTTGTCCACGCTCGTCAAATGGCCGTGGCGAGCCGCCGCGCGCTCAAAGGCGTAGCGCGCCACGCGCTCGACTTCGGTGGCGGAATAAGCGCAAACGTCGGTTGCAAATGCGTTTGGACCTTCCCCGGCCATTTCGTGATTGCCGAAATAAATTCCACCGGCAAGCTCGCGAACGATTTCGAAATCGCATGTTCCGAGGCGGTCCTGGCGAAGGGGAGAAATTCCGCGGAGCGCGCGCCGCAGGCGGATGGGACGCAAATTAATGTAAAGTCCAAGAGCTTTGCGCAAGCCGAGCAGGCCCGCTTCGGGACGCTTGCCGAGCGGGAGGGCGTCCCACTTCGGTCCGCCAATCGCGCCGAGAAGAATCGCATCCGCGGAACGGCATCCCGCGAGGGTTTCCGCCGGCAACGGCTGGCCGGCGCGGTCAATTGCGGAGCCGCCGAACGGCAACTCGCGAAATTCGAAGTGATGGCCGAACACGGCCGCGCAATCCGTGAGAACTTGCACGGCAGCGCGCGTCACTTCCGGACCGATCCCGTCTCCTGGCAACGTTGCGATTGTTTTGCGGACCCCGGACATGTCTGACTTCCTCCCGTTTCTATTGTCGTTGTGTTGCTGTTTATTCAAAATCGTTGCAAGAGCGGTTCAATGCGTTGTCCTGCAATCCACAAATTGTCAGCGGCTAAAGCCGTATTGAACCGCTGCATTTACGGCGGGGTTCAAACCCCGCCCTTCCAAAAACCAAGTTGCCACACAGGTTCTTCAACTCGGCATGCCGCCCTGAAGGGCGGCGCTACATAATACTAACGAGCCGTGGCGACGTTGGAGGCTTCGGTGTCTTCCGATGGCGCCAGGACCCCACGGACCTGCTGAATGATGGCCAGCAGGTCTCGGTCGGAGACGTGCTTCGCCTCATCGGCTTGCGCGGTCGCGATGTTGTAACAGTCGGCAAGCTCGGCGTCGGTCGTGCGATAACCGAGTTCTTCGAACCGGCAACGCAATGCGTTACGCCCGGAGTGTTTCCCGAGCACCAGCGTTCGCGCCGGAACTCCTACTTTTTCCGGAACAATAATTTCGTACGTGAGCGGATTTTTCAGGATGCCGTCCTGGTGGATGCCCGCTTCGTGCGCAAAAGCATTTGCGCCGACCACGGCTTTGTTCGGCGCGACCGAGATGCCGGTGATCGCGGACAGCAGGCGACTTGTGGAGTAAATCTTGTCGAGCGACAGGTTGGTGCAGGCGGCGTAACGACTTTGGCGGACGTGCAGCGCGACAGCGATCTCTTCGAGAGACGCGTTTCCAGCGCGCTCGCCGATTCCGTTGATGGTGCATTCCACCTGGCGGGCTCCCGCGGCGATCGCCGCAAGGGAATTGGCGACAGCCAGGCCCAAATCGTTGTGGCAATGGGCGCTGAAAATGATGCCGGGATACTTCGCAAGACGCGCGCGGACCCGCCGGAACATCTCGGCATATTCTTCCGGCGTCGTATAGCCCACCGTGTCCGGCAAATTCAGGACTTTTGCGCCAGCGGCGGCGGCGGTTTCCGCCGCGTCGCACAGAAACTCGATATCGCTGCGGCTGGCGTCTTCGGCGGAAAACTCGACCTCTTCGCAGCGTTCGCAGGCGTAGCGGACCATCCGCGAAATTTGCTGGATGGCTTCGGATCGCGTGGTGCGCAGCTTATGTTTCAGGTGCAGGTCGGACGTCGCCAGAAAAATGTGAACGCGAGGCTTTGCCGCTGGTTCGAGGGCTCGCAGAGCCGAGTCGACATCCTGCGGTTTTGCGCGCGCTAGCGCCGCCACGCGCGTGCCGCTAATTTCACCGGCAATCGCGCGCACCGCCGCCAAGTCTCCCGGCGAAGCGATCGGGAAGCCGGCTTCGATTACATCCACGCCCAGCTCTTCGAGTTGGCGCGCCAGGCGCAGCTTCTCTTCGCGGTTCATCGAGAAGCCGGGGGACTGCTCTCCGTCGCGCAGCGTGGTGTCGAAGATGCGGACTGTGTCCATTGGAACTCCCTTGGATCATTGGTAGTGGAACGCGGGCCGGGGGTGAAGTCCAATTTATAATTGTTGCATGTAGAATAAGTATCTCTTATATATGGGCTGCTGGCTGGAGGACCGACATGGACTTGGACCTGGCGGCTTTGCAAGTGTTCCAGATGGTGGCGCGCGAGCGGAGCTTTTCCCGGGCTGCCGAGAAGCTATACCGCACGCAGCCGGCGGTGAGCATTTCGATCAAGAAGCTCGAAGACTGGGTGGGCGAGCCGCTGTTCGTTCGGGGGGCGGGGGCGCAGGCGTTGACGGATGCTGGAATGCTGCTGAGCGAATACGCCGACCGGATGCTGAACCTGCGCGAAGAAATTCGCAAAGGACTGAAAGAACTCCGCGGGCTGGAGCGCGGGCAGGTGTCGGTCGGCGTGAACGAGAGCTCGATCCATGCTTTGTTGCCGGCGCTCGATCGCTACCGGCAGATGTATCCCGGAATTCAGATTCGAGTACACCGGGTATTTTCGCGTGACGTGCCAAAAGAGCTGCTGAACCACCAGCTCGACATCGGCGTAATCACCTACCTGCCCGAGGAAGCCGGCCTGGCCGCCACGGAATTCTACCGCGACGAACTGGTGCTGGTGGTGTGGCCAAGCCATGCGCTGGCTCGCAAACGAAACATCGACATTGCCGCGCTCTCGAAGGAAACATTCGTCGCGCACATCGTGGAGTCTCCCTACCGGCAGCGCGTGATCCAGCTTTTTGCAAAGCACCGCACGCCCCTGCGCATGGATATCGAGCTGCCGACCATCGAGAGCATTAAACGATTCGTGGAAATGAAGCGGGGAGTGGCGATCGTTCCCCGGATGTGCGTGGAGGAAGAGATCGCGCGAGGCGATCTGCGCGAACTGCGGATCCGGCAGATGCGCCTGGAAAGACGCTTGTACCTTGTCTACCGCCAGGACCGCCCGCTTTCGGCGGCGGCGCACGCGCTGGTCGATCTTCTGCGGAACAAATTGCCTCAGGCGGCACGCCGCCAGAAACACGCCGGTCAAGCGTGATCTGGAACCTTTAGCCTTTCGCGTTAAGCTCCTCGAGAGCGGCGGCGACGCGCAACAATCCTTCGCGCACATTTTCGGTGTCGCCGCCAATGCCGATGCGGAAATGTTCGGGAGCGTCGAAGAATCGCCCCGGAACGACGCTGGTGTCGTATTTCTCGCGAAGGAGATGGCAGAAGGCGTCCGCCGGTCCGCTGGTCAGCATGGGAAATGAAATCGTTCCCGCATCGAGCCGAATCGCCAGGAGGTTCTTTCGAGAATCGAGCAAGCGCTTCAGCAGCAGGCGATTCGTGGCAATCAATTGTTTTGCGCGCGCGGCGATTTGCGGAAGACGATCGAGGGCCGCAACACTCAGGAGCTCCGCGACGTGAGGAGCCGTAATGCCGAATAGATCGTTGAGCCGCCACATGCGTTGCGCGAGCTGGGGTGCGGCGAAAATCCATCCGCAGCGGAGACCGGAAAGCCCATAGGCCTTGGTCAGACTGCTGGTGGCGACGAAGTTTGAGCCGAGCTTGAATGCCGATTGCCAGGGCGAATCGAAACACGCTTCCAAATACACTTCGTCGACGAGGACATGCGCGCCCACGCTGCGAGCGATTTCGCCGACCAAGCGGAGCGTTGCGTCCGGGGTGCGAACGCCGCTCGGATTGTGAAGATTGGTAACGATGATGAGCCGCGTGCGCGGCGTGATCGCCCGTTCGATCTCGCGAGGATCGAGTTGAAACCCCGATTCGAATTTTCGAGGAAAGCGGCGAATCCGGGCGCCGAAATACCGGGCGGTTGAGACGATCGCTTCGTAGGCGGGCTCTTCGATCAGGACTTCATCATTCGGTTCGACGAGCGCGGCGAGCGCGAGATGATTCGCCATCGAAGTTCCCTGCGCGGACACCACGGATTCGACAGGGATTGCGCCTTTGACCGCGAGCCTTTCGAGGAGCGGCGGGTAGCCGTAGCCGTCCGGACCTGCAATTTCCAGATCCTCGATGCGAACCGGCAAGTCCGAGAGCGGATAGGCCAGCACGTCGCTCATCGCCAGGTTGTAACGCGCTTTGGAGCGCAGCTTGGCCCACTCAACATAGTCCGACCGGATTTCTCGCCTTTGCGGACTCATCGGAAAATCACTCTGGGCCGGTGACGCTTTTCGAATTTCGACGTAACAGAAAGTAGACGGGAATGCCTGCGAGAAGGATACACACGGCGACGCCGGCGTTGCGAGGATATTTGTAAATTGTGTCGATCACGATCAGCCAGGCGGCCACCACGAAGGTTCCTGTTGTCCATGGATGACCTGGAACGCGCGACGCGGAATTTCGCTCCGGAGTCTCAGGAGAAGCGGCGAGACGACGTTCGCGAGCGCGGAATACGAAGAGGCAAGCGGCGGTCAAGCCGAAGAAGAGCCAGTCCATCACGACGACGTAGCTCAATATTTGTTCGAACGTTCCAAGAACGACGACTGCGATCGTCACGGCGGCTTGGAGCAGGATCGCCGCCACGGGGACGCGGCTGCGCGACTCGAGACGTGCGAAGCGGCGGGGCATCACGCCGTCCTGGGCCATCGCGAAATAGACCCGGGGGTAGGTGAGCATGGCCTGGCTGAGAAATCCGAGCGTCGAGAGTGCGATGGCGACGGCGATCAACACCGCACCGCGATCGCCGAGCGCCAAGCGCATGACGGCCGAAGCGGGAGCTTGCGTAGCGCGAAGATTCGCCGGCGTAAGAACCTCGACGTAGATGAAATTCGCGGCGACGTAAAGAGCCACCACGGTGAGAACCCCTGACAGAAGAGCTCGCGGCAGATTTTTTCGAGGATCGCGAATTTCAGCGGCGATGTAATTCGAACTTTGCCAGCCTCCATAGGCGAACATCACCGGGACCATCGCAGCTCCGAAGGCGGACAGCAGGCCGAATCCCGGCGAACGATCCAGAAGCGGATGCCAACTGGCCGCCATACGCATGGAGAGCGACGCCGGCGGATGCACGAGGAACCATGCTCCGCCGCCCACAACGAGCGCGATGGCCGCGATTCGCAAGACCATGAATGCGCTTTGCACCCCGCTGCCTGCGCGCACCCCAATGCAATTGATCGCCGCCAGCGCCGCGACGACGAGAACGGCGACTGTCTTTTCCGAAACCGCGCCGTGCGAAAGCTCGCGGAAATAACTGGCGAACGTTACCGCCGTTGCCGCCGAGCCTCCTGCGTGAATCACCAGCAGGCTCACCCAGCCGTAAAGAAACCCGACCGCCGGATGATAGGCTTCGCGAAGGTAAGCGTACTGGCCGCCAACCTTCGGCATGCGATCGGCCAGTTCGGCGTAGATAAAAGCGCCCATGAGCGCCAGCACTCCGCCGGCAATCCAAGCTCCAAGTATGAGCGCTGGGGAATGAACCAAACGGGCGACGACGTAGGGAGTAATAAAAATTCCCGAGCCAACGATGCCGCCCATTACGATCATCGTTGCGTCGAACAGCCCGAGACGCGCGATGAGCCCGCGAGAAGCGGGATCATTTTGTGCGAAGGGTTGGAAAGTGGGAGCTTCTTTCGGCACAAAAGCCGCGCAAAGTGCGCGACCCGCCGAATCTACCACCGAAGCCTGGCGTGATAAAGCGCGGAACAAGCCGCGGCGCTCGACGCAACGATGGTGGCTGGCCGTTCCCAGGAGTCAGAGCAAGACTGGCGAGCCGCACGCGGAGAAGCCAGTTACCTTGGAACTTCCTGGCGCGCGGCCGCGATTGGAACGCGTTCGCATCGCTCAAATGTCCCGGGATATCCCCGACGGGATTTGTAGCCCGCAGCCGCGAGGGGTATACTTTGCAAGGTCCAGTTCAGGCGCGCCCGCCCAGAACAGATTGGAAGATGCCAGATATGCCAGATATGGCGGAATATCCCGGAGGATTTCGGCAAACCCCTGACCGCCGCCTTCATGCGAGGCGAGCTCCGGTCTCGCTGACGTACGTCGAAATGGGCGAAAATAACGGCGGAATTATGCTGAACCTGAGCGAAAGCGGGCTCGCGGTGACGACCGCGGAGGTTCTCGGCGAACACGACCTTCCCCGGATGCGCTTTCAACTTCCCCAATCGGAAGGCTGGATTGAAACGAGCGGGCAACTCGTTTGGGTCAGCGCATCGCGCAAGGAAGCGGGCATCCGCTTTACTGGCTTGTCGGAAGAAGCGCGGCTGCGCATTCGAGAGTGGGTAGGCTCGAATGGATCGGCGCGCACCGCGTCCCGAGCTCCGACGGCCCCGGAAAAGCGAAAGCAATTCCTCGAAATGCCGTCGCCCCGCAAGGGAAGGAACGCATTCACCGAGCGCGCGACTTCCGGCAGGATGGTCGACGAGGAACTTGAAGCGTTATTTCCATCCGAGAGTACAGTTGCAGAGCAGCGCGAGGAAAGAGCGCGCACGATTGTGCGGGAAGAGCCGCCATCGGTAACCACGCCTCCTGCCCGTGAAGTGCAGGCTGCAGTTGTGACCGCTCCGCCAGTTGTTGCTGAGGCCCGGCGCGCAATCGCCACCCCTGAAGAGAGACCGGCGGTTGCTCCAACTCCACCGCCCATCGTGAAGCCGCCCGATGCGCCCGTTCACCGGCCAGCAGGCGATTCCATACTAAAATTGGGCTGGCAAATGCCGAGCTCGCCGATCGAACCTTACGGAGAACGGCGAAGCCCGGTACAGACTGTTCTATTGGTTTTCGTGGTTGCGGCTATCGCGTTTGCAGCAGGTCTTGGAGTCGGACGCGGTGCATTTGCGAAATGGCTGGCCGAAATAAATTACCCGGCTGCGAGTAACAGCGAGGCGGCAAAGACCGCCGAAACGCCGCCCGCCAATGCGAGCGACGGCACGACGAATAGCGCGGCGAATAACCCGGCGCAAAGCCCTTCGCCGCCGGCGACGACGCAGCAAAATTCAGCGGCGACCGGCGCGAATCCGGCCAGCGCCAGCCCTGACGCCGCGACCGCCAACAACGCTCCCAACACTGCGCTGGCGGGATCCCCAACGGCAGGAGCGCCCGCTGCGTCTTCGGACAAGCCGTTGGCCTCCATAGCAAACAGTGCGCCTGCGTCCGCACCCCTTCAAACCGACGGCGGCAGCCAAGACGCTTCCGCATCGGACCAAGCGCCAGTTCCGATTCTGGTGGATGCGCCCGCCGCCGGAAGCGCTCCGCTTATGCTCGATCTGCCGGAAGCCGCGGTGAGTGCGTCAGGCTACGTGGCGATCACGGATCGCCGCATCGTTTACGTTCCGCCATCCACGCAGGCGGGAGGTTACTCGTCTAAAGTGCGCGTTGTGGTGGGAAGTCTGATGTTCCATGCGGAGCCGCTCTATCCTCCTGAAGCGCGGCAGCGACGCGTGGAAGGCACGGTCGAGTTACATGCTACCGTGGATGAGAATGGCGAGGTCACTCGAGTTCAGGCCCTTAATGGCCCGACGCTGCTGATTCCCTCTGCCGTGAACGCCGTCCGCGAATGGCAGTACAAGCCGACCTTGCTGAATGGGCAGCCCGTCCCGACGCAAGAAGACATCACCATCGCATTTCGTCTGCCCTGAAGGATGCGCGAGCGCAATCGATAGCGGCGCGTTCATGTGACCGTTACTCGATTCATCCAGCGGGTTAACCTGTTGTAGACGCCAGTCGCTGTCGGATCAATCGCAATCTCGGATCAATCGCTGTCTGATCGATGGTCGTGGAATCAGCGGTGGTCGCGGTCGTCGTGTTCGTGGTGGTGGCGCCAGTTCCAATATTCCTGCTGCTCGCGGGCGTTGCGCTCGCGGAATTCGCGATGCTCTCGATGCGTGTCACTCTCCCACCGGTTGTAATAGATCACTTCGTTGTGGTTCCAGACGTGATAGTCGTTGTATCCGGGATCGTAGACGCGATAGCTCGCGTGCGCCGCACATCCGGTAATCATCACAGGCGCGGCAATCGCGCCAGCCAGCAAGAGCGAACCCAGCCATCGGTAACCAGTGCGCATCGTCGAAGTTCCTCCTTAGCATTGGACGTTCTCGGCGATGTTGCGGTTACCTCCCCACGACGCCGTGAACAACTTACGATCTGTTGCTGACGAATCAATGCGGGCATAACATAAGGGCAATCGGAGATACCAAGCTGCGGCGTTCAAATCCACGGGCTAGGGCTTTCAGGATCGCGACGCGAAAAAAAATCGCGCCGAGGCAACCGTCGGTTGCTGCGGTCTCGGAGATTTGTCACGTTCTACATCGTGTCTATGAAGACCCGCGACACGGAAATCCGCGAAAGCCGCTCGACGATTTGATTTATATAGTCCTTTCAACGAGAACTCGGGATGCAAGTTTTACGAAAACATTCCGCATCCTGAAGGAAAATTTCCCAAGTTGGAACAAGCTATTGCCTAAGGACAGGCGGAAACTTGAGCGCATTCTGGTCCCAGGGGGGCTTGGCAGGCTTAAGGCACGACAGATAACTAACATAATAACGCAGCTTAGGAATCATTTTGGACTCGCCACGCTCTCGCCGCTTGCGAAGATGACGGATAGAGACGCAGAACGGTTTCTCACGGCCTTGCCCGGAGTTGGACCTAAGATTGCAAAGTGCGTTCTCATGTACACACTCAACCGCCGAGTGTTACCTGTAGACGTTCACGTTCACAGATTAGCCACTCGCCTTGGGTTTTGGACCAAGAAGCGCCCCGACACTTCTCAGGAACTGATTGAGAATGCGATTGCACCCAAGCTGAGATATAGT
Source organism: Candidatus Acidiferrales bacterium (assembly GCA_050747005.1). Classification (GTDB taxonomy): domain Bacteria; phylum Acidobacteriota; class Terriglobia; order Acidiferrales; family UBA7541; genus Palsa-295. Next base: position 37,377 of record JBOGNE010000080.1, on the reverse strand, counting down.
TTCCACGTCAACGCAGTTGCGCACGGGCGAGCTGTTTGTTTTGGGCAGCGGCCACTTTGCGGTAAATGTCAGCTTTCTAAATGGTGTCAATATTATCGGTTGCATCGAGGATTGAAGAAGTGAGCCATGGTCCGCAGAACCGTCCGGTCGCAGTTGACCTATTTGCTGGCGTGGGCGGCCTGTCGCTCGGATTTGAGCAGGCAGGATTCGATGTGGTTGCAGCCGTCGAAATCGATCCCATCCACGCGGCGACGCATAAGTTCAATTTTCCCAACTGCGCTGTAATTTGCCGCGATATTCGCACACTCGCCGGTAGAGACATTCGTAATGTGGCGGGCCTACGAGACCGAAACGTGGACGTCGTATTCGGGGGGCCTCCCTGCCAGGGGTTCTCACTGATCGGCCAACGCGTGTTGGATGACCCTCGCAATTCTTTAGTTTTTCACTTTCTTCGCCTAATTGGCGAGCTGAAACCAAGGGCGTTTGTGATGGAAAACGTCCCGGGTATGGTTGCAGGTGCGCACACGCAGCTCCTTTCTGAATTGATCGATCGGTTCGCCCGACTCGGATACAAGGTGCGCCAGCCCCACCGCATATTGAATGCTGCAAATTTTGGCGTGCCACAGAACCGAAGACGGCTGTTCTTGCTCGGGTCTCGATCGGATACATTTTTGCCCGAATATCCGATTCCCGTTTCGATTCCTCGTTCGAACAAGTCCAACTCAAGCGGCTCCCTAGATTTAGATTTGCCTTTTTGCCCAACGGCGAAGGAAGCTCTTGAGGACTTGCCGGATATCGAAAAATATAACTTCCTTCTCGAAACCGACGAGCTTCGATGCAAAATACGTGGAAACTCACGTTACGCTCGCATCCTTCGCGGCGAGATCGTCGACCGAAGCGACTATTCCTACTCGCGGGAGTATGACCATTCCTTTCTAACGGGATGCCTTCGCGCTCAGCACACTACTCTTTCGAGAAAAAGGTTTGCGGCCACGCGGCCCGGTAAAACCGAGCCGATCAGTCGGTTCTTCCGAATCCCTTTCGACGGCATTTGCAACACGCTGCGTGCTGGCACGGCGACTGACAGAGGTGCATTTAGCGCCCCTAGGCCGATCCACCCGACCTATCCTCGGTGTATTTCTGTCCGCGAGGCGGCTCGGATGCACTCCTATCCAGACTGGTTTCGATTTCATCGCACAATTTGGCATGGATTCCGGCAAATTGGGAACTCGGTTCCACCGCTGCTAGCGCGAGCTGTGGCAAAGTCCGTCATGGCGGCACTTGGGGTAAAAGCTGCGAAAGGTAAAGGAAAGATTGCTCTCGGTGACGCAAAGCTAGCAAATTTCAATATGAGTGAAGCAGCAAGATTTTTCGGGGTTGACGCCGGTGTGATCGCGCCGAGAAAGAGAACTACCTCACTTGCGAGCTAAAAGAAAGACCTTGAGCGGACGGCCCAAGAGACCTGCGGCATACAAGCGCATTATCGAAAAACTGTTCTTCATGCACTACAAGAGTGGGGCGAAATCAGTCGATTTCACGCGCGGGGAGATTGTAAGCGTAGCGAAACAGTTGAGAATTGACGTTCCCAAGAATCTCGGGGACCTTTTGTACAGTTTCCGGCACAGAAGCGATTTGCCAAATACAATCGTTGCGACGTGCGAGGAGGGCGCAGAATGGATTATTCGAAGCACCGGGCCCGCAAAATATTCATTTCGCTTACTTCCCAGCACCAAGATCGCACCCCAACAGGGGCGTTACCTAATCAAAGTTCCGGACGCCACTCCGGAAATCGTCTCTCAGCACGCCTTAAGTGATGAGCAGGCGCTGCTGGCGAAGCTTCGCTACAATCGGCTGATCGATATTTTTACGGGACTGACGACCTATTCCATTCAGAATCATCTTCGGACGCAAATCGATCGGGTCCAAATAGAAATCGATGAACTCTACGTCGGTATTGGGAAATCTGGCGAGCAGTTTATTATCCCCGTGCAGGCCAAAGGCGGGACCGATCACATCGGAAGGGTTCAGCTCGAGCAAGACTTGGCATTTTGTGGAAAGAAATTTGGGAATCTTACCTGCCGATCGATTGCCGCTCAGTTTATGGCCGATGAAGTCATTGCGATGTTCGAGCTGGCCATCCAGGATGAAAAAGTCCAAATAATCGAAGAAAAGCACTATAGGCTCGTTCCCGCCTCAGAGATTTCGGCGGAAGATTTGGAGACCATGCGGCGTTCCACTGGATAGGGCGCAGTCCACAGGCACGGTCCAAGCGGCGCGCCAGCGACGTCTCGGCGCGACGGGCGCGGGCGTGAGGCGGCTTCGAACTACTACTTCTTGGCGGTGTCCTTGGCGGGGGTGGGCGCGGGGGCGGCGGGCTGAGGGTTGAGCTGGCCCTTATTTTCGGCTTCACTTTGGGCGTCGTGTTGGTCTGCGGACTGATCGTTGAACTGATCGATTGCGCCCATGCCGTGGCCGCCGGCTTTGGGATCGAAGCTGAGCACCCTTTCTTCCAGCGTGTTTACCTTATTACTTAGCGCGCGCTCGGCAGCTTCGTACTTCTTTCGAACCGACTCGAGCAATTGATGAACGATCATTTCCAGAGCCACGAGAAGGCCAAGAGCGACAGCCGCTTCCAGAAGCAGCGCTCGAATGTCGCCGTTTTCGCGGAAGGCTAAGTAGCCGCAGGCCAGAGATAGGATTACCACGAGCGGCAGAACGCGCCCCCTTCGTTTCGCGCTGATTTTGACGATGAGCGGCGTTCCGAGAAACGTTGCTATGCCCGCAGCCAGAGAAACACTAAGCTCCTGCAGGAAAGAGTCGCTCGGCAAGCGAAAAGACCAGTAAACCAAACCGACGGTTGCCGCGAGAAGCGCCGCGATTACAAGAATGATGATGGGCTTATATTTTACGAGATTGACAAAGTGCCCCAGGCCGACGTTGATTTCGGTTCGGCCGCCGAAAGTTCCGGGCGGCATGCGGCCGGTTGCGTCGAACGGGGAAGGGGCCGCGGAAGGGGCAGCTTCCTCTGGCGCGTTCTCGGGCATACCGGCAAGCCTCCACATTCACTGAAGAAGGGTGGCAGATTATAGGCATTCTTCCTTGCGAAAGGCCACATGGGCCGGCCGCATTTCCCGCTTCGGAAGGGCTGAAACACAAGTCGAAGAGAGATTCCGCGGTACAAATCACCGGGGCGCGAAAGGCGCGCTTCGCTACGCAACATCATCCGGAGCGCGAACTACGCGCTGCGCTCAGAATGACGACGACGACGGGTACTACGACGGGCGGCGGGCGAGGTAACGGAAGCGCGAGAGGCGTTTTTCGCCGGTGAGCGTGCGGACGCAGTCGAGAAAGCGCTGAAGTCCCAAGAAATTGCGTTCGCCTTCGATCGGAACGAGTCGATCGCGGCGGCGAGAGCGCGCGTCGTGCCAGCGCTGGGCGATAGCGGCGGTTTCGCGGGATGTGCCGTCCGATTGCAATAGCTCGAAGCCGGATTCGACGAGCATGCATTCATTCTCGCCGTGCGGGACGAAGAGATAACGGCCGATGGAGCTGCGCGTGGCGATCTCCTCGTTCGAAATGGGGCCGCTGACGACGAGCGCATCGCTGAATAGCAGCCGGCCGCCGGGCTTCAAGACGCGCCGGCATTCGTGGAGCAGCGCGGGACGGTCGAGCAGGTGGCAGAAGGCATCGTTGGAGTAGATGGCGTCGAAGGCAGCGGCGGCGAAAGGTAGAGGCGTGCTTGCGTCATGCTGCTGGAAAATGACTGTGCCGCCGACGCCCTGCGAGTCGGCGAGTTGGTTTGCGGCGGCGATGCCTTGAGGATTGAGGTCGAGGCCGGTGACCCGGCAGCCGATGGCGCGGGCGAAATGAATGGCGCAGCCGCCGGAACCGGAACCGATTTCCAAGACGCTTGATTCGGGCGCGAGTTCGAGCTGGCGCGCGATCGTCTGAAATTCCTCGGCGGTGGCCCAACCGGTTTGGCCAAGATCGTGGCCGTAGGTTTCGCGGCGGACTTCGCGGTAAACGGCCAGCTCGGAATTGCCGTAGGAAGTCTCGTAGAGGTCGACGCGGTCAGGCACGACGCGCGAATAGTAACACGGTGGGGGGATGACAACTAGGAACGGACCGTGGCGCTACGAGAGCAAGAGAAAGAAGATTCCTCGGTTCAAATCACCGCGACGCAAAGGACGCGCTTCGCTTCGCTGGAATGACGATCGAAGTTAACTTTTCAACAAACTGCTGAGCCTCGTCGAGCGCAGAAAATTGAATCAGTGAAAAATGCAACCGGCGTAGCCAACCACCTGTTCACGTTCTCCAGTGACGTCGCCGGAAGTCGCATAGCGAATCAGCTCCGCTTTCGTTGCGCCCAGATCGTTTACGGCGACGAGCATGGCCACAGCGGCCGCATAACCGCACATCGAAATCTCTTCGTTGCGAACCGTATCGTAGAGGCCGCGCGGATCGAGCGCGAGGATGCGCTCAATGGCACGTTGGTCTTTCGCGCGGGTCACCGCGTCGTTTTCGTAATGATTCATGTCCGAACTGGCGATCACCAGCACTGGTTCGCCGCGAGCCTGCACGACCGCCGCGACGGCGTGGCCCAACTCTTCCAGCACCGCATAGCGGTCCGTGGCGAGCAACACGGGCACGAAGCGGAAGTCGGGAGCGAGTTGCAGAAGAAAGGGGATTTGAACTTCGAGCGAGTGTTCGGCTTCTTGCGCGATAGCGTCCTCCTGCAATCGTGGAAACATATTTGCGAGGGCCCGCCCAAGCGTTGAATCGATTCTGGCTTGGCCCAGCGGTGTTTGCCAAAGTCCTTCGGTAAGAATCGACAAAGGTTCGCCGCGCGGGAAATGCCGCGGGCCCAGCAGGATGCAGCGCGGAGGAATCTCAAGCTCGGAATAGACGGCGCCGGCTACATGGCCGGAATAGACGTAACCGGCATGAGGAACCAGGCAACCAAGGGCCTTGCGCTTTTTCGCGGATTTGAAAGTGTACTGGCCGATTAGCCGCGCAAGTTCGGCTGGATCGGAGGGATAAAACCGGCCGGCCACGGCAGGAAGACGGATCATGAATTTTCAAAGCCGCGCAACGCGGCGATCGCGAAAGCGACTAGAAGGGCTTCGAAGGTTTGCCGCGAATATCGAGCGCCACCGTGTCGCCAGGCTGAAAAAGAATTTTCACTTTGTCGCCGGATTGATAGCCGCCCTTGTCGAGAATCTTGTTGATTTTGTTCCGGGCTCTCGCTGAATAATTGAACGAATGGACCGCGAGAGGATTGTCCTGCTCGCGAACCACGATCTCGTTCACGTCAGCATGGATCACTTCGGCCTTCAGCCAGACAGGCCGGGCCTTGGTCGTTTTCACCGCGATCGGCGCATTGGTGTCTACTTGCGCGCTCGCGATCGGAGCGGCAATCACGATCGCCGCGGCGGCCAGCCATACGGCAGTAAGAATCCCATAGCTCTTCATCGTCTATAGCTCTTCGTCGAAGGATATCTTCAAGGATTTCAAAAATTTTATGTCTTGCGGTGTGATGGCGACCTTGGGCTCTTCGATTTCTTCTTCGTCGAGAATCTCGTCGTCCACGCGAATATGGAGAGACTCGAGGAAGCGGCGATCCTGATGCGTCATCTTCGCGTCCTGAGCCTGGCGCTTGGCGAGGCCGATGGTGGCGTCAAGCTTCAGAACGATATCGAAGCCCGCTCCGCGAACGCAGGAGATTGCTTCGGCGATTCGCTCCGATTCCGACACGCTATCGTTGATCGCGTGGCCCAGTTCGCGCAGCAACTGCTTCATACGGTCGTCGAGTTGCAAGGGCGTGCCTCCTATGAAAAGCCCTTCCTATAACAATTCTAGGCCGCGAGCAACAACGAAACAAGGCCGCCGCCAACCGAATGCTTCAACATGATTACCTGTACTCATTGCCTGGACCCCGCGCACGCGAACTCAAGGCGCTCGCAGGCTGGATATATTAGAATCGGTTCATGGCGGCGAGCGTTGTACACGCTTTATGGACGTCCGCGCGCGTAACCATACGCACGCTCTGGCGCGTGACCCGGGAGTTATTCCATGAAACCACCGGGGCTCTATTCGCATGGTTCGCGCTATACGGCGCCGTGGGGGCCTGGAGGCAGTGGAAGAATCGCCCCTCGCCGTGGCTGATCGTGTTCGCTCTGTCGTATTCGGCGATCATGATTATTTTTTCCGTGGGTTCGTTTCGACGCGCCCGGCGCGTCCGCTAGGATTGGAAGCTGCAACATGGAGAAGGAATTGCGACGTGGCACATCGGCGGACAAATCTAACTGGCGCACAAACGATGCTTCGACTGCCGGTATCACTATTCCCTCCTTTCCTGCTTTCGGCTGGTTTTCATGACTGACGAAACCAACAAGCCCGCCGATTTGTCCGAGTGCGGACCTGCGCCGGCAACCGGTCTGCCGATCGAAGCGGTTGTGACTCCGGAGGATTTGCGCGGCTGGGACCCGGATCGCGACCTTGGTTACCCCGGCGCATTTCCGTTCGCGCGCGGCGTCTATCCCACGATGTACCGCGGGCGCCTTTGGACCATGCGGCAATACGCTGGGTTTGGCTCTGCCGCCGAATCGAACCGCCGGTATCGCTACTTGCTCGCGCAGGGGCAGACGGGGCTTTCGGTCGCCTTCGATCTCCCAACGCAGATCGGCATGGATTCGGATCATTCGCTCGCGCAAGGCGAAGTCGGAAAAGTTGGAGTGGCCATCGATTCGCTCGAAGACATGCAGACGCTGTTCGATGGGATCCCGCTCGAAGGCGTTTCGACGTCGATGACGATCAATTCGACGGCCGCGATTCTGCTGGCTCTGTACCTGGCCGTTGCGAAGCAGCAAGGCGCGAACCTCAAACGGCTCGCGGGAACCGTACAAAACGACATCTTGAAGGAATACATCGCGCGGGGAACGTACATCTATCCTTTGCGCCCGGCGATGCGGATCGTGACGGATATTTTCGCCTGGTGCCGGACCGAGATTCCCAACTGGAATGCCATTTCAATTTCCGGATACCACATCCGCGAAGCGGGTTCGACGGACGTGCAGGAGATCGCGTTCACGCTCGCGAACGGCATCGCGTATGCCGAGGCGGCGATCTCGGCCGGCTTGACGATCGACGAATTCGCGCCGCAGCTTTCATTTTTTTTCAATTCGCACAATGAGTTTTTGGTGCAAGTCGCCAAGTTTCGCGCGGCGCGCCGTCTATGGGCGCGAACGATTCGCGACCGCTTCGGCGCGCGCGATGCGCGCTCGATGATGCTGCGCTTTCACGCGCAGACGGCGGGCTCCTCGCTTACAGCGCAACAGCCGGAAAACAACCTCGTTCGCGTGGGGCTGCAATGCCTGGCCGCGGTTCTGGGCGGCTGCCAATCGCTGCACGCAAACGCGCTGGACGAAGCGCTGGCGTTGCCAACCGAGCAATCCGCGCTTCTCGCGCTGCGAACGCAGCAAATTCTCGCACACGAAAGCGGCGTGGTGAACACAGCCGATCCGGTCGCCGGGTCTTATGCGATAGAAAAACTGACGAACGAAATCGAAGCAGGCGCCGCAGAATATATTTCGAAAATCGATGCGATGGGCGGAATGCTGCGAGCGATCGAGGCGGGGTACGTCCAGCAGGAAATTCAGAAGGCCGCGTATGAATATCAGCAAGCGGTGGATAGCGGCGCGCAGGTGGTGGTTGGCGTGAATCGCTTCCAGGAAGATACGGAGCGACCGATTCCCACGCTGCGGATCGACCCGGAAATCGAGCGGGCGCAGGTCGCCCGCTTGCAAGCTCTGCGCGCTCGTCGCGATGCCGCGAAAGCCGGCGCGTCTCTCGATGAGATCGAGCGCCGGGCGCGCGACGACGAAAATCTGATGCCCGCGATTCTCACGGCGGTCGAGTCCTGGGCAACGGTCGGCGAAATTTCCGACACCTTGCGGCGCGTCTTCGGCGAGTTTCAAGAGTCCGTCGTTTTGTAGAGTCCGTGCGGCGCTTACGGCTGGGTGAAACCCGGCCCTTCCAAAATGCCAGGTTGCCGCACATCAGAGCCCGTGCACGCGGGGAAACAGTCGAACGATGAGTTTTCTCGCAGACCATGCCGCCCCGAAGAGCGGCGCTACATCGTGACGGCGCAACGAAACTCGATGAAACTTATTCTTGCATCCGGTTCGCCGCGGCGGGCGGAGATTCTCCGCAATGCGGGCTTTATTTTTGAGGTGAGCCCGGCGCGCATCGACGAATCTCCTCTCGCGGGCGAACTTTCCGACGCCTGCGTTCGCCGCCTGGCTCATGCGAAGGCGCGGGCCGCCGCGCAAGACGACCTGATTCTCGAACCGGATACGTACATCATTGGGGCGGACACGGTGGTAGTCGCCGAAGGCCAGATGCTCGGCAAGCCGGCGGACTTCCAAGACGCTCGTCGAATGCTCCGCTTGCTCAGAGGAAAGACGCATGAGGTTCTCACCGGCGTATCGATTCTGAGCGGCTCCGATGGCCCTGAAAAACAGCACGTGGAAACCACGCGCGTAACGATGCTGCAATTTTCCGACAGCGATATTGACGAATACCTCGCGACAAGCGAGCCCTTCGATAAAGCTGGGGCTTATGGGATACAGGGAATTGGAGGGCGGTTCGTTTCGCGGGTAGAGGGTTGCTATTTCAATGTGATGGGCCTGCCGCTATCTCGTGTATGGTCCATGCTGCGGGCGCTCGGTTGGGATGATTCCTCGATCCGGCATCAGGCTCCGCGATAGGAAAGGCGAACGCTGCGGTCCACCCGAGGAAATATCGCGTGAATCATTCGCGCCGGACGGATGGCTTACTTTTTCTCTTCGACAGGCGGGATCGAAGTCGTGGTCGTGGTAGAGGTAGTGTTCTGGTTCGGCTGAACCGGATGATCGCCCTTCATTCCATCCTTGAAGTTGCGAATACCTTCGCCCAGGCCGCGCATCACTTCGGGGATTTTTCTGCCTCCAAAGAGCAGCACAACCACCAGCAAAATGATCAGCCAATGAATCGGGAAATCCATGATCGTTCCTTTACGTCTCCAGCTTCGACTCGCGCTCTACCCCCGGGTGCGCCGGGGCCAGTCGTATGGCTAGAGTATAACACGTTCATCACCCACACGCCGGGTGACGCGCTCCCGATCGAGATATTCAAGCAGGGGGATGGCGTACTTGCGCGTAACGCCAGTCAGTTCCTTGAACGCCGGGATCGGCAACCGCTCGCCGCGTTGCTTCCGATAGCCCGCGAGCAACTCGCGCAACCGAGCCACGGCCGCGCGATGAAACACGAGATCTTCCGTAATCTTGATCAGGGCTTTTTCGCGCAACAGGATTTGAAGGATTTTTCGCGCGCGCGCTGCTTCCACGGGCAGCTTTTCGAGCACGGCGGTAAACGCCGGCACGGCCAGGCCGGCGAGCTCGAATTCGCGCTCAATCAGTTCCTTCGCCCGGGCCTCTTCCGGCAGCAGCGCAATTTCTCTGCCCGCGCGTTGAACCAGATCACCTGACAGCGCCACGGCGCGCGCCCGAATCAGGTCGTCCAAAGCAGCTTGAAAGATCTCCGCATTGGCGTTTCCCGAACGGCGACGCAAATCCTGCTTGGGTATTCCGGGAAGCAGCGGATTTGAGCGATGGAAAGTTTCGATCGCCTTGGCGATCGCTTCGGCGCAATCCTTCACCGCGACAACCGAGGCAAACATCAAGGGATGATCGGAAACGATCCGCAAGCGTTTGGCCGCGGCAAGCCGGTTCGCAATGTCCGAGATTTCATTTTCCATCCATCCCGTGCGCGCCAGAATCTCCCGTGCTGAAACGCCTCTTGGCGCGGCATCCACGAATGCGGCGAGAATCTCCTCGCGGCCTCCCTTTTCAAGCATCTCGAGAAACGGCGCAACGGCGGAATCCGTCCGGCGATGCCGGCGAGCGAGGGGATCGAGGATTGCACCGCCTCCAATGGTCACGACGGGAGAAAACTGCCGAAGAATAAATCGATCTCGAGGCAGCAAAAGCACCGGCTCTTCGAGATGCAACTGCGCCAGCGAAGATTCGCCGGGAGCAAGTTCATCACGGCCGATCAGGATCACTTCGGCGCCCGTTTCGGCGGTTCCCTGATGAAAATGCACGCGCGTATGGTTCTTCAGCGGCCGCGCCGATGCCAGCAGCGCGACCCGGCAATCCGCCCGGCGAGTTGGCTCGAAGATTCCTGGAGGCGCGAGCGTCATCCCGCGACGAATGTCTTCACGTTCGACACTGGCCAGGTTGACCGCCGTCCGCTGTCCGGCGATGACTCGCTGCACGGCGGCGCCCCCAGATTGCAATCCGCGAACACGAACACGCTTGCGAAGCGGATAAATCTCCGTTTCGTCCTCAAGGCTTATAGCGCCCGAAACGAGCGTTCCCGTAACCACGGTGCCGAAACCCTTCATCGCGAACGCACGATCGATCGGAAGGCGAAAATGGCAGCGTGTGTCCCTGACCGGAGCATCTTGCGCCACCCGCTGCAATTCCAGTTTCAGCGTTTCGAGTCCCACGCCCGTTCGCGCGCTGACCGGAACAATGGGTGCGCCCTCCAGAAACGACCCGCGCACAAATTCTTCGACTTCCAGTGTCACCAATCCCAGTACGTCCTGGTCGACCAGATCGGATTTGGTTACGGCCACGATTCCGCGAGAAATCCCAAGCAGGCGGCAAATGTCGAAATGCTCGCGCGTTTGAGGCTTGATGGATTCATCCGCTGCGATCACCAACAGCGCCAAATCGATTCCCCCCACACCTGCCAGCATGTTGCGCACAAATCGCTCATGCCCCGGCACGTCGACGAAGCCCACACAGACCCCGCCGAGATCAAGGAAAGCGAAGCCAAGATCGATCGTGATTCCGCGACGCTTTTCTTCTTCGAGCCGGTCTGGATTCGTCCCGGTCAGCTTCTCAACAAGCGAGGATTTGCCGTGGTCGATGTGGCCCGCTGTGCCGACGATAACGTGCTTGACTGCGTCCATTGTTGGGATTCCCGGGATTCGATGCTCAAAAGGATGCTAACGGAGCGGATGCGGCAAAATCAAACGCGAGGCTTCGTCAAGCTCTCGCGCCCGCGATTTCATTGACAATCGCGAGAGCGGCCTCGCGGGGTTTCGCCGCAGCTGTGACGGGACGACCGACGACCAGATAATCCGCACCGGCGCGAATGGCATCACTTGGCGTTGCGGTGCGGGATTGGTCATTCGCCGCTGCGTCCGAAGGCCTTATCCCGGGCACGACGATCAGAAAGTCCCGCCCGCACGCGCGGCGAATCGCACGGATCTCGCGGGCCGAGGCCACCACACCGTCGAGTCCCGCCTTTTTAGCCAGCCGAGCGAGCGCGACGGCCCGCCTTCCGGGCGAACCCGAGAAGCCAATTTCCCGGAGCGCTGCGGCATCGAGACTTGTTAGGATTGTCACACCCAGAAGAAGCGGACGATTCTTGCGGCCTGCCACCGCTTCTCGCGCAGCCTGCATCATCGCCAAGCCGCCGGAGGCATGCAGAGTCAACATGCGGACGCCGGGCAGTGCGGCAGCAGGCCGCACCGCTCCAGCCACGGTATTCGGGATATCGTGAAACTTCAGATCGAGGAAAATTCCGAAGCCCAGACCCGCGAGCTTTTCCACGGCTCGCGGACCCTCGGTGGTAAAGAGTTGGCTGCCAATTTTGAGAAGGCCAGCCGCCCCGCGCAGTTGGCGCGCCAAGGAGCAGGCTGGCCCGATACGATCTACATCCAGGGCAACGATTAGTTGCCGCGATCCGAGACGGGGCGTGGGGGCACCTTCAGAAGTTCCAGGCGGACTTTGGTGGTACCGCGCTGGTCAAATCCAAGCTCGCGAGCGACTTCATAGGAGACGTCGAGTTCACGTCCTTCGACGTAAGGTCCTCGATCGTTGATTCTAACCACCTGGCTGCGGTGGTTCCGCGTGTTCACGACGCGAACGATGGACCCTAGAGGAAGGGTCGGGTGCGCGGCTGTGTCGGCGTACATATCGTAGGTTTCGCCGGTGGCCGTTGGTTGGCCGTCAAATGCTTCCCCGTACCAACTGGACGTACAGGTCCAGACGGCTAGGGGTTTTGCCTGGCGTGCGGCATGAGAGTCTGATTTTGCGGATTGCGCGGTTTGCAGCATTGCTCCGTGATGGAGAGGGTTGCCCAACGTCCCAGTCGAGGCGGGATTGATCGACGGGGTTAGCATGAGCAGACCCAGGCCTAAAAACACGGCCTCCCAAACGATGAACGTTTTCGTTTTCATGTTTTCACCTAACCTTAATTGAATCAAGCAATTGTATAACTTCGAGGTCCTCACAAGCAATCCATTTATCCCTGTAGGGATCCTCGTAAACTGCTGATTTTGAATATGTTTTCAATCCCACACCACTTCTCCAGCCCGTCCACGAGCCTTTCGGAAGCTCGCGGGTCCGCAAAATGGGCCGTTCCCACCTGTACCGCAGACGCGCCCGCGACGAGATACTCGGCTACATCGCTCGGGCTTTCAATACCGCCAAGCCCTAAAATGGGAACGTGAATCACCCGATTTGCTTCGTATACCAACCTGAGTGTTATAGGTTTTATAGCCGCTCCCGACAACCCTCCCGTCGTACTACCGAGCCGGGACCGACGATTGTGGCTATCTATGCACATGGCTGGGTATGTGTTAGCGATGACGATGGCGTCCGCTCCACCGGCCTCGGCAGCCTTTGCCGTAAGTCCAATTATCCCAATGCTCGGTGAAAGCTTTACCCAGAGAGGGCGCTTCGAGGCCTTGCGAGCCGCCGCCACGACCGCCTCGGTCAACGAGGGGTCGGTACTATATTCCACGCCGCCTCGCTCCACATTGGGGCAGGAGATGTTGAGCTCATAAGCCGACAATCCCTCGGCATCCTCAAGAACCTGTATCACTTCAACATAGTCGGCGATGGTGTATCCGAAAACGTTTGCGACGATTGCCGTGTTGTACTTCCTGATTTGGGGTAGTTTCTCGGCAACAAAGGCTCTAACGCCAACATTTTGAAGCCCGATCGAGTTGATCAGGCCGCCCGTGGTCTCGTGCATTCGCGGCGATGGGTTGCCGGCCATGGGTTGCGCTGACAATCCCTTGACGACAATTCCGCCGAGGCGGTTCAGATCCACGAGCTGGGCAAATTCGACGCCGTAGCCAAACGCGCCGCTCGCCGCAATTATGGGGTTCTTGAAAAGGAGTGTGCCGACGCTGACTCGGAGGTCAACTTCCCCGGGCCGTTCTGGGCTGCGTACCGGCTGCAAAGAATTCACGGCGGTAAAGTCTATCATATGGAGATTCCCAAAGTCCCAGGCGGCTCGCGGGTGGCTGCGGGCGGATCAGAGCCGTCGAAATCACCGCAATCCCGGATAACGGTCTGTGCTAGGATGCTTGCGCCCAATGCGCGTCGTCGAAAAAAGAGAGCTTCTTTCCGCGGAAGAAATAGGCCGCACGCTCCAGCGTCTTGCCCATGAAATCGTAGAGAAGAGCGGGGGAACGAAGAACCTTGCCCTGATAGGCATTCGCCGCCGCGGCGCGCCGCTCTCGGAGCGAATCGCTAAAATCGTCCGCACCTTCTCGGGGGTGGAAATTCCGGTCGGCACGCTGGACATCACGCTCTATCGAGACGACCTTTCGACCGTGGCGTCTCAGCCGGTGGTGCAGTCGACAGAAATCGAATTTCCGGTGGACGACCGCGATCTGGTGCTGGTTGACGACGTGCTGTACACCGGACGCACGGTTCGCGCGGCAATGAACGGGCTTTTTGATCTGGGCCGCCCTCGGCGGGTTCGCCTGTGCGTGCTTATCGACCGCGGCCATCGCGAATTGCCGATCGAGGCGGCGTTCATCGGCCGCTCGGTCGAAACCAGCGACTCGGAAATCGTGGAAGTTCGCCTTCAGGAGATTGACTCCGAGGAACGCGTCGTTCTGGTCGATCGCGTTTCGTGAGCCGAGACCTCCTGCCGGAGGCACAACTCTAAAAGGGAACCAGTGCTTCAGCCACTGCAACACCTGCTCGGAATCGAGAGCCTCACTGCGGAGCAGGTCGGTTTTATTCTCGATCAGGCGAAACCTTTCCAGGAATTCCAGCGCCATCCGTTGAAAAAGCTCGCCACCCTTCGCGGCAAGACCGTTGCGATTGCCTTCTTCGAAGCATCCACGCGAACGCGCATTAGCTTTTCCACGGCGGCTTCGAGGCTGGGCGCCGATATGATGAATCTTCAGGCGGAGTCGTCGAGCCTGAAGAAAGGCGAATCTCTTCTCGACACCGTCCGCACCCTCGAAGCCATGCGGCCGGACGGCATCGTGATCCGCCACGGTTCCTCCGGCGCTCCGGAATTTGTGGCACGGCGCCTCGAAATCCCCGTCATCAACGCTGGCGACGGCACGCACGAACATCCCACGCAGGCGCTCCTGGACGCGCTTACGATTCGCGACCGCAGAGGCAAGCTTGAGGGATTGAATATCACGATTCTGGGCGACATTCTGCATAGCCGCGTCGCGCGGTCGAACATTCATCTGCTCGGCAAATTCGGAGCGCGTATCACGCTCTGCGGCCCGGCGATGTGGACGCCTCGCGAATTGGAATCGCTGGCGCCGAACGTCCATCGGGTCTCGCGTATCGAAGAGGCGCTCGCAAGCGCGGACGTTGTGATGGTCCTTCGCGTTCAGACCGAACGCATCCACGAGCCATCGCTTGCCGCCGAGGAATATATCTTGCGTTATCAATTGACGCCCGACCGGCTTCGGCTCGCCGCGCCGGATGCCCTTGTGCTGCATCCCGGCCCGATGATTCGCGGGCTGGAAATCGATCCGGCGGTCGCCGATGGCCCGCAATCCGGCGTCCTCGAACAGGTGGCCAATGGGCTCGCCGTGCGCATGGCGCTTCTTTACCATCTTGTGGGCCGCGCTCCCGTTGACGCGCCTCACCCAGCAAAGGAACGAACGAATGCTGCTGATTAAGAATGGCCGCGTGATGGATCCCGCGAGCGGCAAGGATGCGGCGCTCGATCTGCTGCTCGACGGCGCCCTTATTTCGAAAATAGGCGCAAAGCTATCCGCGAACGGCGCCGAGATATTCGATGCGAGTGGACTGATCGTCGCGCCCGGCTTCATCGACTTGCACTGCCACTTGCGCGAGCCCGGCCAGGAAATGTCTGAGACGATCGAGACGGGCACGCGTTCGGCCGGTCGCGGGGGATTCACGGCGGTCTGCTGCATGCCCAACACGCAGCCGGTGAATGACAGCGCGTCGGTTACGCGTGGAATCGTCGAGCGCGCCGCCGCTGCCGGCTCGGTGCATGTGTGGCCGATCGGTGCGGCATCGGTGGGTAGCAAAGGCGAAGCCCTCGCTGAAATCGCCGCAATGAAGGATGCCGGAATCGTCGGCGTCAGCGACGACGGCAAGCCTGTTGCGACCGCGCGCCTGATGCGCCAGGTGATGGATTATTGCAACGACCTCGATCTGCCCGTGATCGATCATTGCGAGGACGCGTCGCTATTCGCGGGAGGAGTGATGCGTGAAGGCCCGCACTCCATGCGACTCGGGCTGAAGGGCGTTCCATCGCAATCGGAATCGATCTGCGCGGGGCGCGACGTGGAGCTGGCGGGATTAACAGGCGCTCGTCTTCACATCGCGCACATGTCCACTTTGGGTTCGCTCGAATACGTGCGCCTCGCGAAACGAGCCGGCCTGCGCGTGACCTGCGAAGTTACGCCGCACCATTTCACGCTGACCGATGAAGACGTCCGCTACGATACGCATTACAAGATGAATCCGCCGCTCGCATCGCGCTCAGACCGCGAAGCTCTCGTCACCGGCCTCGTCGACGGCAGCGTCGACGCCATCGCTACCGATCACGCGCCCCACCATCCGGCGAGCAAAGACGTGGAATTTGACCGCGCGCCATTTGGGATCACGGGCTTCGAAACAGCGCTCGCGCTGGGCTTGAGCGAACTGGTTCACAAGGGAAAGGTTTCGCTGATGCGGCTCGTCGAGCTTTTTACGACCGGTCCCGCAAAGGTGCTTGGCATCGAACGGAAAATCGCCGAAGGACAACCGGCTGACCTCACAATTTTCTCGAGCGATCGCGAGTGGACCTACCGCGCCGCGGATTCGCCCAGCAAGTCCCGCAACACGCCGTTCGATGGCCGCAAATTTCAAGGCGCGCCCATGGCCACAATCGTTTCCGGCTGCATCCTTTATCGCCGCTAGCGTAGTTTCAAAACCCAACTTGAAGCGTGTCTTGCCGCGGAGTCTGGATGAACGCCGGGTCAGTGCGCGGCGGGTTCGGCTGCAGGATGCATTCCGTGCTGAGGAACTTCGTGGACTCCACGCGCGGGCTGTTCCTGATGGAAGCGGAAAAGCTGATTGAGCGGACCCGCGCCTTTTCCGATGGAGTAGGATTTCTCGATAGCCTTGGTCACGTAAGCTTTCGCGAGAATCACGGCTTCGCGAAGCGGCAGGCCGCAGGCGAGCTGCGCGGCGATCGCGGAAGAAAATGTGCAGCCCGATCCATGCGTGTTTACGCTCTTCACGTGATCGCCGCCAAACGTTTCGACTTCTCCGCCCGCGGCATCGCAAAGCACA
Source organism: Candidatus Acidiferrales bacterium (assembly GCA_050747005.1). GTDB lineage: Bacteria > Acidobacteriota > Terriglobia > Acidiferrales > UBA7541 > Palsa-295. Next base: position 20,749 of record JBOGNE010000080.1, on the reverse strand, counting down.
TCCGTCGGTTTCTCGAGATGCCCGCCCGTGACGACTACCGCTCGGGCGCCCATCTCCACCAATTTCTGCGCCGCGGCTTTCATCGCGTTGAAGTCCTTTACTTCCATGCCGGTGAGAAATTCCGCCTCAGGAATGTTCGGAGTGATGACGCTCACGCGCTTCAGCAGTTCGTCGCGCACGAATTTCAATCCCGAGGTATCGAGCAGCTCGGCGTTGCCGGCGGTCGGGCGGAAAACGGGATCGAGGACCACGTGCTGGAATTTTTGCTTGTCGAGAAATTCCGTGACCACGGAAGCGTTTGCGCGGTTTGACAGCATGCCGATTTTAACGGCCGCAATAGCGATATCGTCGGCCAGCGCGTCGAGTTGCGCGCGCAATTGCGCCGCCGGAGTGGCATGCACGGATAGGACGCCCTGCGTCGATTGCACCGTCAGCGCCGTCACGGCGGCCACGCCGTAGCAATTGTGCGCTGCAAACGTCTTCAAGTCCGCGGCCACGCCTGCGCCGCACGACGGATCGAATCCTGCGATGGTGAGAAGAATTGGAGGAGCCTGGTGAACGTTGTGGTTGGTCAAATCTTAGTGCCCTCCGCGCAGGCACATCGCGAGACGCGGCGATTTTTGCGCGCGCGGGTCGCCAAAGAAAAATGTACGCGCGTTCTTGCCCCGTACGCAACATAATTTCATCGCGAATCTCAATCGTGCGGATTGCGACTCGAGAACGCTCCTGCAAAATGCGGCGCGCTAGTGGGGGCGGCTCTGCGCCCGTCAGTCCTATTGCTGAGTCTCTGTCGCTTCTGCTAGCATCGAAGTTGTCAGTGGGCTGCATCCCGATATCTGGGAGCGGCACCGGAGGACAATATGAGCGTTGCGCCTCGCGCCGGCGACGGGAAAATTACCGTACCCGGCATCCTTTCCCGGAAGTCTTCGCTTTTTTCTGAATCTCCCGAAGCAAAAAACAAGATCACGTGTCTCACCGCTTACGATTACCCGACGGCCCGGCTTCTCGACGACGCTGGCGTTGACATTCTGCTCGTCGGCGATTCGCTCGGCATGGTCGCGCTCGGATATGAGAACACGCTCGCGGTCACAATGGACGAAATGCTGCACCACGTTCGCGCGGTGCGGCGCGGCACGCGTCGCGCCCTTCTGGTCGCGGACATGCCTTATGGCAGCTTCCACATTTCACCGGACGAATCCGTTCGCAACGCTTTGCGGCTGATAAAAGAAGGCGGCGCGGAAGCCGTGAAGGTCGAAGGCGGCGAGCGGCGAATCGATCTAATCGCGCGCCTGGTGGACGCGGAAATTCCCGTGATGGGACACGTCGGCCTCACGCCGCAATCCATCCACGCGCTGGGCGGATTCCACGTGCAAGGCAAAACATCGGAAGCCGCAGAGCAACTTCTGCGTGACGCCCGGACCGTGGAAGCGGCCGGAGCATTTTCGGTTGTGGTCGAATCGGTCCCACGCGAGCTAGGCGCACGCATCACGGAACAGCTCCGGATTCCGACGATAGGCATCGGCGCAGGGCCTGATTGCGATGGCCAGGTGCTCGTGTTCCACGATCTGGTGGGACTCACAATGGGTCGTTCGCCGAAGTTCGCGCGCCACTATGCCAATCTGTCCGCCGAAATCTCGCGGGCCGCCTCCGAGTATTGTGGCGACGTCCGGGCTGGACGCTTTCCTTCGGATGTGGAGTCATATCATTCACCAGCCGAACTGCGCGACGAATTTCTCGCGCGGCAGCGTAGCTAGGCTCACGCGCCGTTTTACTAACGCCGCACGCGGAATGAGGAGGCTCGCATGAATGTCGAAGATTTTCGCGCCCTGTATGACTACAACTCCTGGGCGAACCGCCGCACGCTCGATTCGTGTGCAACTCTGAGTAACGAACAGCTCACGCGGGACCTCGGCTCGAGTTTTCGTTCGATGCGGGACACGCTTGTCCACATCCTGCTTGTCGAATGGCTATGGCTCGAACGCTGGCACGGCCGCTCGCCCGCAATCTACCCGCCTTCGACCGATTTCCCGGACCTCGCAGCCATTAAGCACCGCTGGCTCGAGGTTGAACGCGACCTTCTCGACTACATTGCTTCCCTGACGCCAGAAGATTTGCAACGCGTGGTCCATCACACGACGACCGCCGGGGTGCCACAGGCGCAACCTCTTTGGCAGATGCTGCAGCATCTAGCGAACCACGGCACGTACCATCGCGGCCAGGTGACGACGATGTTGAGGCAATCAGGCGCCAAACCCGCAGCGACGGACTTGATTTTGTTTTATCGAGAACGAGCGGCAGCGGCTTCCGATTGATGAAACAAATAGAATCGACTGGCAAGCAAGCAGCGTGCGGGAAGCCTTCGCCGAAACGTTCAGGCCCGGGCAGCGCCTCTACAGTCCGAGATACGGCCAGTTCGCGTTGATCTGACGCCGAAATGCGTTCAATGGAAACCATCGACACAATCGCCCGGATGAAGCAGGTATCGCGCGAGGCCGCTGAGAAGAAAGGCGTCGTTGGGCTCGTTCCGACGATGGGCGCTCTGCACGAAGGACATTTCTCTCTCGTGCGAGCGGCGCAGCAACAGTGTTCGCAAATTGTTGTTTCGATCTTCGTGAACCCGACGCAGTTCGGGCCGTCGGAGGATTTTCAGAAGTACCCGCGCTCGCTCGAATCCGATCGCTCGGCACTCGAGATGCTCGGCGTCGACTACCTGTTTGCTCCCGCCCCCGAAGAGATGTATCCGGCAGGATTTCGAACGTCAATCGTCGTTAAGGAATTGAGCGATCGTCTCGAAGGCCTTTCCCGCGCCGGCCACTTTCGGGGCGTTGCGACGGTAGTCGCGAAACTCTTCGAAATCGTTGGGCCGAGTTTCGCGTACTTCGGCCGCAAGGATGCGCAACAAGCTCGCATCATTCGACAGATGACGCGCGACCTGGATATCGAAACCCAAATCGTGACGTGCCCCATTGTCCGAGAGTCCGATGGGCTGGCTCTTTCATCGCGCAGCTTGTATCTGGCGGGTGATGACAGACGCGCGGCCACGGCACTCTATCGCTCGCTGGAATCCGTAGAGCGCCAAGTCGCCGCGGGCGAAAGCGATGTAGCTCGTCTGTTAGCGGCTGCGCGCGGCGTTCTAAGCGCGGAGCCACGCGTCAAGATCGACTACGCAGAAATCGTGGATGCCGATACGCTCGAACCGGTGATGAGCTTGCGGGGGAGTTGCCTGGTTTTGCTCGCCGCGACCGTCGGAAGCACGCGGCTCATCGACAATGCGCTCGTCGAGCAGGAAGGCGATTCGTTCCGAGCAATCGTATAGCTGATCGTTCATTGTTGCGAGTTCTGGATCGCTGAATAGTGAGGATTGGTTTTAGGCTTGCTCGTTTTCGATCGCCGCGAGCACTTCGTCCGCGTGGCCTTTCGGCGTGACTTTATCCCAAAGGCCGCGAATCCTCGCGTCCGGCCCGATCCAGAACGTCATCCGAACGATTCCCAGAAACGATTTTCCGAGAAATGACTTCATGCGTCTTGCGCCGTAAGCCTCGATCACTTTGAAGCCGGTGTCCGCGAGCAGCGGAAAATTCAGCTTGTGCTTCGTTTTGAAATTGGCCTGGGCGGCCACGGAATCGCCGCTGCAACCAACGATTGCGGTATTCAACGCACGAAATTTCTTTATGGCGTCACGAAACTCGGACGCTTCGTTCGTTCAACCCGGAGTGTTGGCCTTCGGATAAAAGTACAGGACCAGGTTCTTGCCGCGAAAATCACCGAGCGAAACCGTTTCGCCGTCATCCGCGGTTGCGCTAAAACCGGGGGCGGCATCGCCTTTTTTGAGCATGTATGTTCTCCGATTGCCGGACAGCTAGGATTCGCCGAGTACGCGCTTCAAAATTTCGTTAACGAGCTGCGGGTTCGCCTGCCCGCGAGTTTCGCGCATCACCTGGCCGACGAAAAACTTAAAGACGCCTTCATTTCCGGAGCGATACTTCGCCGCATTCTCCGGGCTTTTGGCGATGATCGCGCGCGCAACATTCTCGATTGCGCTGGCGTCCGTGATTTGCAACAGGCCTCCGGACGCTATAATCTCGGCCGCCGGTTTGCCCGTTTCGAACATCGTCGCGAACACTTTCTTGCCGCTGGCCGCCGTGATTTCGCCAGCGTCAATTTTGGCGAGCAATTCGGCCAGTGCGCCCGCCGAAACAGGGCACGCTGCAATATCTTTCCCCGCGCCGTTAAGCCTGCGAAGCATTTCGACGGAAATCCAGCTTGCCGCGCTCTTCGCCGTTGCACCAGCCCTGACCGCGGCTTCGAAATAATCCGCAAGAGCCCGCGTTGCCGTTAGTACGCCTGCATCGTAAGCCGTAATTCCATGCTCTTGCTGGAATCGCGCGCGCTTGGCGTCCGGCAATTCCGGCATCCCGCCCTTGACCCGCGCAACAAGAGATTCCGGCGCGGAAACCGGAAGAAGATCGGGATCGGGAAAGTAGCGGTAATCGTGCGCAAATCCCTTGGACCGCATCGGCTCGGTGCATCCAGCCGCCACGTTCCAGAGGCGCGTCTCTTGCGAGATCTTTCCGCCCGATTCGAGCTCGCCAATTTGGCGCTCGATTTCATATTCGAGCGCGTGCGCCAGATAGCGGAACGAATTCAGGTTCTTCACTTCGGCTTTCGTTCCGAATTTCCCGGCACCGCGCAACCGGACGCTGACGTTCGCGTCGCACCGCAGGGAACCATTTTCCATGTTGCAGTCGCTCACGTCCGCGTACTCCAATATCTGCTTCAGCGCGTACAGATATTCATACGCTTGCGCAGGCGTGCGAATATCAGGTTCGGACACGATTTCGACCAGCGGCGTCCCGCAGCGGTTGTAATCGATGTAACTCCAGCGGTCGGAATCCGCAAATCCTTCATGGAGATTCTTCGCCGCATCCTCTTCCATGTGCAGCCGGGTGATGCCGATCCTCTTCTTTTCGCCTTTCCATTCGACATCGATCCAGCCGCCGGTCGCAAGCGGAAGGTCGTACTGCGAAATCTGATAGCCCTTCGGCAGGTCCGGATAAAAATAATTCTTGCGCGCGAACTGCGACCTTTCGTGAATTTCGCCGTGCAGCGCAACCGACGCGCGCATTGCCAGCTCGAGCGCCTTGCGATTGAATACCGGCAGCGCGCCGGGCAAGCCAAGGCATACCGGACACGTGTTCGAATTCGGAGGATCGCCAAAACGTGTCGAACACGCGCAGAAAGCCTTCGTCTTTGTTTGGAGCTGCGCGTGAACCTCAAGCCCGATCACGGCTTCGTAACGAGCTGCCACTTCCGGTGCGATCCGGGAACGCTCTTGTGCGGTTCGATTCATCCGAAGCCGCAAATTATAGCATTCGCTTTGCCAGCATGCTTGACGACGACGCACGGACACGCGCCGTCCAATTTGGCGCGAAATATCGCTTGGTCCGGCGCAGGGCCTCTAACAGTTGTTGAAAAACTAATTCGGATCGTCATTCTGAGCGAAGCGAAGAATCTCTCTTCGTGTCAACACAACGAAAAAGAGAGATTCTTCGTGCGCAAAACGGCTCTCAGAATGACGTCCATCTCTCTCCGGCAAGCTGCTAAAGCCCTAATCGCCGCCCCACACGTATTTCATTCCAACGCGGTAAATTCGTCCCAGCGCCGGATAGCCGATGGCATCGGAATACTGACGATCAAAAATATTTTGCAAAGTTCCGGTGAACGACAGCCCGTGCCGCAGCGGAAAGCTCGCCGCCATGTCCCAGCGAACGTAACTGGGATCGCTGGTCAAGCCGAGCCCCAGAAAATCGCTGTCCGTTCGCCGCCCGACGTAATAGCCGGCAAAATTGAAGTTCATTCGACGGAAATGTGCGTCCGCCATCAAGTTCGCGGAATGAAGCGGCCGTTTGAACAGCCGGCTGCCGGGAATCATCGACGGATCCGTTTCGATGGGACCGGCCTTCAGCACGCGCGTATCGTCATACGAGTAGCTTCCGTTGACATCGAGCCATCGGAACGGCCTGGTCTCGATCTTGGAGTTCGCTCCGTACGCTCTGGCGTGATCGGTGTTGAAGAAGCTCCCGCCGAATGTAGGGCAATTTGGATTTGCGTTCACCAGCGCAAAGCTGACGATGTCGTGGAAATCATTGTTGAAGTAGGTGACTGAAAGATGCACGCGGTCTGAAACCAGCACTTGATCGAATCCGGCATCGAACGTGCGGCTCTGTTCCGGGGCAAGATCGGGTCCGCAGCCGGCAGGCAACAGTTCTGGTTCCTTAATTCCCAGGCCGTATGACGTTCGCAACCGGGTGGACCCAAAGAAGCCGCTGGCGTTTCGCAACGCGTAGGCCGCTCCAAGACGCGGCACGACGCGCGTACCAAAAGCTCCATTTGCTTCCGCGCTGGACCCGGCTATCGCGGTTAGCCGGCTCGCGATTTGATAATGAACTTCCACGTACCCGGCTTGATTGTGCCGTCCTTCGGCTCCGCCATTCTCGACTTCATATTCGTAGCCAGCCGCGACGCCGCCATTTCGGAAGAAATAGCTGGATTGCTCGTTCAATCCCGCGCGATTGAACTTGCTGTCGAACGCGCCGAACGGAGGAACCACGGCAACCTCATCGAATCGCGATTCGAAGCCGCTGAGGCGGTGCTGCCAATGGTCACCTGTCGAAAAATCCCAGCTCAAGCCCGCTGAAAAATCGTGCAGCCCGGTGGTTTGACCCAGAATTGGAGGTTCGAGAAGAGTTTGGCCGGGTTGCCCGGCGTCGCTTGAGTTGTTGCGCAGAGTCAGCCGAAGAGTGTCGTTGTCGGAAAAGCGCCAGCCGAAATTTCCCGAAAGCGTGGTATCGCGAAAGAAATTCCCCGGACCCTGGCCGTTGCTCGAAAAGTAGGCGGCGCTGGCGGAATAATCGAACGCTCCGGCCAAGCCGCTGAGTTGCCCGCTGCCATGCCCAGTGCCAAACGTTCCGCCGTCGCCTTCGAGTTCGAGTTGCGGCGTGCGCGTTGTCCCTCGATGCGTAAAAATCTGTATCACGCCGGACATCGCGTCCGATCCATAGAGTGCGCTCGATGCGCCATGAACTACCTCAATCTTGTCGACGCTATCGAGCGTGAAGTTCTCAAAAAATACCAATCCGCCTGGCTGATTCACGGGAACGCCGTCCACGAGTACCTTCGTGTAATTTGAGTTTCCGCCATCCAGGAAGAACGTGGTCGTTCCGCCTATCGGTCCGATCTGCGAAAAACTCATTCCAGGAATCGAAGCCAAAATCGGCGTGAGAAAAATATCCTGCCGCTTATCGATTGCTTGCCGCGTGATGATATCAACGGGCGCGGCAGCCGCTTCCGCCGGGGTAGCGTCTGCCGCCGCAGTGACCACCACGTTCGCCGCGAGGGGTTCGAGCTCGAGACGACTATCGATGGTGCGAGTTTCGCCCGGAGCGAGCGTGACCTCCTGCTCGAACCTCGTGAAGGAAGCGCGCTCGATAACAACGCGGTAGCGCCCTGGCGCAAGCGATAGTGAAAACCTGCCTTCGGCGTCGCTCCTCGTGACGATCCGTCCGGCTGTTGAATCCGATAGTTGCGCAACAATCCTCGCGTTCGCGATGGCTGCGCCGCTTGGGTCCGCGACCGTTCCGTTCAGCGTGGCGTTTGATTGTGCTGCGATAGGCAAAGCATGAAGAAAAAGCGTTCCGAGCAGAGTTACAAGTACAAAGGCAATCGGGCGGTTCAGTCTCATTTTTCCTCCTCTCCCTCTCGCGCGGGAGTTGAAGGTTGTCCGGGTGAACATGCTCCGCATGCCGCCCGGATTGAGACTCCGCCGGTCTCCTGACTTCGCAGTTTGCTTCAAATCGAAGCTCTGGCGAGGCCTTCCCATTCCGCCGCGAACTATTTGCGATTCGCGTCCGGAAAAGTGGCTCGCGCCGAAAACCTCACTGCGTTACAGTCGCGCGGCGGCGACGGATTTGCACCGTCTTCCCGTGCGCGGAGTCTCGGGTTATTGTGTACGGCTCCGTTACTTCCTTCGGAACCGCTTGCGAACGCCAAGGGAAGCTTCCGCGAAGTTGTGTTTCAAATTCACAAGTGAACGAACCTTGCAAGCGCCACCGCCGGGCTTAACCCGGCATGCCGCCCTGAACGGCGGCGCTGCAAAACATTCCGGCCGCGCCTAATGAGTGCTTCTTACCATTACCCGGGGACGCCCGTTCGGCCGCAGCTCGACGTCCAGTGGCGCTTCAAACACTTCCTCGAGCAAATCCTGCTGATAAACTTCCGCCGGCGCTCCCAGCCGCAGCGGCTTGCCCTTATGCACCAGCAGAATACGGTCGGAGAATTCCGCCGCGAGATTCAGTTCGTGCGTCACGACGATCACCGTATAGCGGTTCTCCTCCGCCAATCGCCGCAGCCGCCGCAACAATTCCACTTTTCCGCCGATGTCGAGGTGTTGCGTCGGTTCATCGAGCAGCAAAAGCGAAGGCTGCTGCGCCAGCGCCCGCGCAAGAATCACCCGCTGTTTCTCGCCGCCCGAAAGCTGATCCATCCAGCGATCGCGCAGCGCGTCCGCGCCGACCTGTGCCAGCGCATTTCCAGCGAGCAAGCAGTCTTCATCCGATTCAAACCGCAAGCGCCTTCCGTATGGATAGCGGCCCTGCAGCACGTATTCCCACACGCGTAACGGGAAAAGCAGTTCGCTTTCTTGCGCCACCAGCGCAATGCGCTGCGCTCTGGCCCGCAGGTCGAGTTGGCTGACTTCCGCTCCGCCCACTTCCACGCGGCCAGAAAGCGGCTTGACGAGTCCGGCGAGCAATTTCAACAGCGTCGATTTTCCGCTGGCATTCGGCCCAAGAATGGCGAGCATCTCGTGCTGTTGCGCTTCGAACGTTATGGGACCGAGGGTAAACGTCGGTGCCGAGCGATCCGCCGCCGCGTACGCGTAGGTTGCCTGCTCGACTTTCACATGCGCGCGCGCCATCGAACCCGATACGATGGCTTGCGATGTGACCGGCGAGCCGTGCTGTGAGGCCGGGTTCATCGCACGCCTCTTCGCATCAGGTAAATGAATACGGGAGCGCCGGCGAGAGCGGTCATCGCGCCAACCGGGAGCTCCGTCGGCTGAACCACGGTCCGCGCGAGCGTGTCCGCAATCACAATCGCGATCGCTCCGCCGATCGCGGAAGCCGGAATCAGCAGCCGGTAATCGGTTCCGAAAAGCATACGCATCACGTGCGGCACCAGCAGCCCCACGTAGCCGATGGCGCCGCTAACCGAGACAGCGAGTCCCGTCAACAACGACGCCGCGACGTACACGACCAGCTTCACGCGGTTCACATTGACGCCCAGATGCCGAGCTTCCTGTTCGCCCGTCAGGATTAAATTCAGATCGGAGGACGCCGTGTAAATGCATCCAATGGCGATAATCAGCACGAGGTAGAGCCACCGCGAATCAATCGACGACGGCGTCGAGAGATCGCCCATCAGCCAAAACGCCATCCCGCGCAGATCGCGTCCGCTGAGAGTTGTCATCAAAAACATAATGATGGCCGAAAGAAAGGACGCCGCGACGATGCCAGCGAGCAGCAGCGTGGCGCTATCAAGCTGTCCTCCGCGGCGGCCAAGAAAATACACAGCCGCGGTAGTCACCGCCGCACCCACAAACGCCGCAAGCTGTATCGCGCCGGGGGTCTGCGGCGCAACGATCAGGCTGACGATCGCGCCGAGAGCGGCGCCGCTCGAGATGCCGAGCACGTATGGGTCCGCCAGGGGATTTCGCAAGAGCGCCTGATAGCCCGCTCCCGCCGTCGAGAGCGCCGCGCCGACGAGTATCGCAAGCGCGATTCGCGGCAGCCGCAAACCAAAAACCACAAGCCAGAATTCCGACGGAATCTGCTCCTTGCGGCCGAGAGCTCCGTTGAAGAGAGTCATAACAATGTCGGAAATCGAAATCGGGTACGCACCCATCCGCAACGCGATCACCACGGCGATGAACAGCACCACGCACAGCAAGCCGCACATTCCGACGATGCGCCGCAGGGTTAGCGGGCGCACGGGTCGCATCCTCTCTTCACGCTGGCAGGGGCGCTTGCCAAGGGCGCGTTACCGAATCTCGAGTGCTCGCTGCTCGAATCCGTCGCGAATGCTTCCGGATGCACGGCGTGCGCGAGCGCTTCGATGTCGTCCACTAGTCCTGGCGAGGGGCGCGCGATTTCCTGGCCCAGCACGACAACGTGGCCAAGCTGCACCGCGCGGAGTTCCTTCCAAACGGGCCGGCGGCTCAGTTCCTTGATTTGGGCTCCGTCCGAGTGAATGTGGCTCCGTGTCAGCACGATGTAATCCGGCTGCAGGCGCACAACTTCCTCAAGGCTCACGGTCGGCCAATTTTGGTTCGACAAAATGACGGACTCGGCGCCTGCCCAGCGCAGAGCGTCCGCGATAAAAGTGTTTTGCCCGATGGTTATCAGAGGGTCCACCCAGACGACGAAAAGCACGTGCACGAGCGGCCGGTCTTCAAGGCGCGCATGCAAAGCATCCAATCGCGCCTGCAAACGCGCAACGAGAGTCTCGCCCCGCGGGCCGGCGCCCAACAGATCGGCCAGGCGCGCGATCGAATCGAGCGTTCCGCGCACCGTGCGAGGATCGGTGGCGTACACCGCGATGCCGAGTTTCGCGAGAGCGTCCACAGTCTCACGCCGGTTGATGGACGTCGTCGCGAGCACGATATCCGGATGCATCGCCACGATGGCCTCGAGATTTGGATCGAGCGGCGACCCAACGTGCGGCTTGCTCTTGGCGGCTTCCGGCGTGTCGCAATAGTCGGTGTCGCCCGCGAGCCGGTCTTCCAGGCCAAGCGCATAAATCGTCTCCGTCAAATTTGGCGCTAGCGTAACGATGCGCTTCACCTCGCCCGGAATCGTCACGCGCCGGCCAGTCGCGTCCGTGACGACTCGGGCCATCCCCGGCGCAGCCGAAAATCTCTCCTGGCCTGGCCGGGCGGCAGCGAGCGTGGTTTGCGTCGTCGCGAGCGATATCGCGAATACAAGCGCGACCGCGCGCCATCGAGTCTCCCGGCTCCGCCGCAATCGAATCTCCAATAAAAAAAGCCTCGCGAAAAGAACGAGGCTTATCGCCGCACCCTCTCTCGCGAAGAGTGTCAGCTTCGACCGGCTCGGGTAGGTATCCTGACTTTCGGCCTTCTTTCTCCGGCGATTTCTCGAACCTGTCTTGCAACGGGTTCAAAAAACTCAGCGCGAAACAAGAATCATAGGCGCTTGCCGCTCCGGTAATCTGGAGCGCCCTTCCCGGCCTCGCGAACTTCCGAAGCCAGTGGGCGATTTCATCTGCAAGTGCCGGCCGATTACAGTGGCGGGACCGTGGCCGATTTTCGCGGCCTTCCCTTTACTCTCAGCGCAGTCCCAGTGGACTGCACGAAGAGCTACCCCAAGAACGCGAATGCAGCGCTCGAAGGGCTTCCCCGACGCCAGCTAAATTGTGCACGGCGAGTGTAAGGCGGCCCGCCGTTGAGTGTCAACAAAATGGAATCGCTTACCGATTTTTCCACTTCGGCGCGCGCTTCTCGACGAGGGCGCGCAAACCCTCTTGCGAGTCTTCCAGATCGGCAAGTTCATTCAAAAATACCTTCATGGAATTGCGGACGGCCTCGCGCAACGGCATGCCCATGCTGCCTAGAATTGCCTTTTTCGCCATGGTAAGGACAGGGCCGGATTGCGCCGTCACCTTCGCAATCACTTCTTCCACCTTTTTCTCCAAGTCCTCTTCCGGCACGAGCCAATTCACCAGGCCCAATTGGTGCGCGCGCTCCGCCGACATTGCTTCGCCGGTGAGCACCAGTTCGAGCGCATGCTTTGGTCCGAGAATGTGAGGAAGCACGGCGGCAGCAAGCGGCGGAAAAACTCCCAGCTTGATCTCCGGCTGCGCGAAGCGCGCTTTCGGCGTCGCGATTACCAGGTCGCCGAGCGCGGCAAGTTCCGCTCCGCCGCCGAACGCCGGGCCATTGATCACGATGAGCAGCGGCTTCGACGTGTCGAGCATCGCGGAGAACGTTGCATGGAACGCGTCGAGCAATTGAAAGACGCGCCGCGGCGTGTATTCGCCGATCTCGATGCCGCCGCAGAACGCCTTGGTGGCCGAATCGATGACAACCAGCTTTATGTCGGCACGCTCGCTGATCGAGTTGATTCCCGCCGCCAGTTCGGCAAGCATTCGCTCGTTCAGAAGATTGTGTTCGGGGCGGTCAAGCGTGAGACGAACCACTTCGCCATCGGTGCGAAATTTTACGAACTGAAAATCTTCGGTTCGCGGCGCGTGCAGCGCAAGCGTTCCCAGAACTTCCACTCCGCGGTTTTGTTTGGCCATCGAAACCTCTCCGGACTTACGAGCTTAGACCGTTTCGATTTCGACTGCCACGCCCAGTGCCGCCCGATACACACAATGCGGCAAGACCCCTCCAGCCGGTCGCTCGCAGAAAACAAAGGACGGGGATGCAGTCTAATCGACAAAAACAGGGAGTTTCAAAGGTAACAATTACCGCGATCTCGGAAAAGGAAACGCCGCTCAGGACGGCAACCGAACTTCCACGTCCAGTCCTTCGAGCGCGGGGCGCACGCGCCGGATTACTTCGCTGGCCCACAATTTTTCGCTCAGCAGCACGAGCGAGCCATCTTCGAATCCGCAAATCGCGCAGAAAAAGTAACGGCGAAACGCCGCATGATACGCATCCACGCCGCGGCGCGCCAGCTCTCCTTCGAGCGCCGCATCGCCTTCCGCGACCAGGCTGCCTGCGCGGGCGCCGAACGTCTCGCCCTGAAAACGATCGAGCAGCGCTTCCAGCGCCGCGGCCTCGGGCGCGGGAATCACAATCGAGCGCGATGCGGCCTTGCGGAAATCGATGTGATGCCGCTCGCAGTAATCGCACACCCGTTCGAGGTGACTGAAAAAATCGAGCGCCCAATCTTCCATGGCGACGGAAGCGCGCAGCACGCGCGTCCAGATTTGCGCCGCATCCGCGCCGCGCACCGGCTCGCGGTTTTCATCCGCTTCGGTCAGCTCGAGTCCCACCGCGCGCACGTCTTCGCCAAGATCGAGCGGCTCGATTTCAAGCAAATACATTTTTCATTCTTCTCCGGCGGCGCTCGGCGGAAACTTATTTTGAAAGTCCGGCGATTCCTTGCGGACTTCAAGCCAGTCGAAAAACGCGTCGGGAGTTTCGAGCCAGATTCCAAACCATCGCGCGACTTCTTCCTTCTCGGCTCGTTTGGCAGGATCGACTTTATGATTGCGCGCGATCATTTCCGCGCGGCGCCGCCCGAGCCGCCCAACTTCGCGGACGCGTTCGGCGGCGTGTTGTTCGCCTTCGACCACAAATTTCCGGAGAAGCTCGTCCAGACGCACCAGGCACATCTCAGCCTCTTCGAGCGTCGAGAAATGCAGCAGGTCGTGAAACTCTTCTTCGTAGCGGCCCTCGGTGTCCGACCGCGTGGACCACACAACGCGCAACCCCGCCTCTTCCAGCACGCTGACGATGTAATCGGCCGCCGTGTTTCCCTGCGCGCCCAGATGCACGATCAGTTGCCGCCGGATTTGCTCGATCTCCGCGGGCGTGTAGCGCGGCTTTCCCAGCTCCTGAGCGATTTCCAGGATCAGCGCCTTTTTCGAGGAGGCTCCGGTGGAATGCGCGCCGTTCTTGCTCACGAAAATCCTCTCATCTCCGCTTCTTTGGTTCCGCGTCGGTCATTGGCTGGCCCTCCAGCAGAAGGCGGCGGTAGCGCGCGACGTTGCGGTTGTGTTCCGCAAGGCTCTTGCTGAAAAAGTGGCCGCCTTGATCGTTCGCCACGAAATACAAATAATCGGTCTTGGCCGGATCGAGAGCCGCGCGAAGCGACGCCGCTCCAGGATTGGCGATCGGACCTGGCGGCAATCCGCGATGCTCGTACGTGTTGTACGGAGAATCGATCCGCAAGTCTTCCGGCCGCACGTTTTTCGTTGGCCGGCCCGCTTTCTCCAGGGCGTATTGCACCGTGGGATCGCATTGCAGCGCGTAGCCTTTCTCCAGGCGATTGTAAAACACTCCGGCGACGAGCGGGCGTTCTTCCGGATTCGGGGTCTCACGCTCGACCAGCGACGCCAACGTCACCACCTGCTCGAGCGTCAAGCGTTGCGGAAAAGGCTGCGAAGATGATGGATCGATTGTCGTCCAAACTCCACGGAACTCATGAATCATGGTCGCAACGATTTGCGGACAAGTCGTGTGCCGTGTGAATTCGTAAGTCGACGGAAAAAGAAACCCTTCGTCGTCGGCCGCGTGAGGAGCGAGATCGGAAATCAGCGAGGTATTCTTCGCTGCATCCAGGAAATCTTTGCGCGCGCAGATCCCCTGCCGGTCGAGTTCGGAGGCGATGTCGTACATCGACCAGCCTTCCGGAACCGTGACGACATGCACGAAAATCCGGCCCTTTGAAATCATCCAGAATATTTCGCGCGAACTCACGGGCCGATCGACGAGGTATTCGCCGGCTTGCAATGGCCTGCGGATATGCCACAGGCTCAAAAGCTCAAAGGCCAGGCGATTGCGAATCACGCGGTCGTGCGCGAGGATTCCCGCAATTCGCCAGCGCGACGTTCCGTGAGGGACCTCTACGAATACCTTCTGAGGCCTGTGGCCCAGAAAAGGGCGGCTGATCTGCGAATCGAGCCATGCCGCGCCGCTGCCGACTGCCGCAATCGCCAGGAGCGCCAGAAGACCCAGCCGCCGCAGCATGAGCTATTCCTTCTCCGCAGGGATGCCGTGAGACATGCCGCGTTTGCGATCGAGGTATTCGCGAAGGAGAATTGCGGCGGCCACATCATCGAGCTGGCCCCGCCTCCGCCGCGACTTTGTTTCGGCCATCGTCCGCCCTGCTTCCCACGTGGTTAGCCGCTCGTCCGCAAGCTCGACTTCGATCCCCAGATCCTTGGTCAGCCGAGCCGCAAAGCGAGCCGCTTCTTGAGCCATTTCGCCTGTTTCGCCGCTCATGTGAAGAGGATGGCCCACAAGGATACGCGTTACGCCGTGTTGGCGGCAAATCTCGCGCAACCTTCGAAGATCGTTGCGCCGGTTCGTGCGTTCGAGCGTGGCAAAAGGCTGCGCCGTAAAGCCAAGCTCATCCGACAGCGCCAAGCCCACGCGCTTGCGCCCATAATCGATAGCAAGTATCCGCACGCACGCATCAACGGCCGACTGACCGGTTATGGCTTGGTCTGTGTGTTTCCGAGCAACCCGATCCATTTGCAATCATTATACGCGACGCTCAGCGCCGTACCGCCCGCGTTTGATACTGAGAATTAGGCGTCTGGTGAAAGCGAAAGCATCCGCGAAGCGCGGTATCGGACTCCCAAATCGAGACTAGGGCTGGCGGCCGCGCTCGCCCTGTTCCCATGCGTCCCAGAGGCCTTCCTGCTTCATGGTCCGATCGAGTTTCGTGTCTTTCATCAATTGCTCGATCTCAGCGCGGGACTGACGCGGTCCAATCCGTTCCACTGCGTCAGCGAGCGCATAGGCTGTGACCGCAGCGACCGCCGTGTTGCGCTTCAACTGCGGAATGTCAACTTTGTCGAACGTGTCGGATGTAGCGTGATAATTCAGCATGTAATTGGCCGGCTCCTGGTTTGCGACGAGCGTCGGAACACCCTCCAACAGAAAATCTAGATTGTCCGTACCGGTGTCCGCGTCCAGGGTGAAGTCCTTGACTCCTAAGGACTGAATGGGCTCGAGATATTGACGCACCGCCGCCAGCGCGTCCTTCCGGCCGCCGAGCGAATAGCCGGTGACGCGGCCCACGCCGTCGTCAAAAATTATGGCCGCGATCATGCGATCGAGTTCGGCGCGATGCGCTTTTGCATAGGCCCACGAGCCAAGTAAACCCTGCTCTTCACCCGTGAATAAAATGAACCGAATCGAGCGGCGCGGAATCGACCCCGAGGAATGGATCGCGCGGGCGGCGTCAATCACCATCGCCGCGTTGCAACCATTGTCGAGAGCGCCCGTGCCGAGTTCCCAGGAATCGAGATGCGCCCCAAGCACGACGAAATCATCGGGGGTTTCCCGCCCGCGAATTTCCGCGACCACGTTTTCCGATTCCACTGGACCGCTGACGTGGTTGGGCATCTCAAAATGCACTTGAACCGTCGTTCCGGCAGCGATGAACCGTGCGATGCGCTCGGCGTCTTCTCGCGCTACCACAGCTTGAGCGATTCGCTCCAAATGGCCGTCCGTCGAAGTGGTGTGCCGATAGAGCAGGAGATTCGGACGCGACGACATCCAGAAAATCGCCGCGGCTCCCGCCTTGATTGCACGGTCGATAATCGGGGGCGCGATTTCATATTCTTTATCGAGATCCGCCCAGGTAACCAGAAAATCCGAATGGATAAGAACGATCGCGCCTTTTGCGGATGCGCCCGCTTTTGCGAATCCTGCATCGTCTCCGCTGCCGGCGTCCACGATCTCCGCGGTGATGCCGCCATCGGGGGTTGGCGGCGACCAACCTATCGACACCAATCGCACCGGAAAAGGTTCCGGAGATAAAACCTCGACTCGAGTGCGGCCTTCGCTCCACCCAACCGGCACTGTGAATTTCTCGGTGTGAACTTCATCCACTCCGGCGCGCCGGAAAGCTTCGACCGCAAAACCTGCCGCGCGATCCGCAGCCTCCGAGCCGGTAACGCGCCCGCCGATCACATCCGTGATGTTTCGCAGATTTTCCTCGAGTGGAGATGCGCCGAGGGCGCTTTGAATGATTGCTGGCGCCACCTCGGCACAGGACTTCCCGGGCGAGCAGGTGCCGGTACCCTGCGGCACTTGCGTGGAAAACGGCGCGGGTTTTGAAGATGGAAATTGCGCGACCGCCGCCCCCGCAAAAACCAGAAAGCTCATCCCGTACAACGCGGTTCGATGAATCGTTCTACGAAGCATCTAGCCTTCTCCTTCTCATCATTGCGCTCATAATCGCCAAAGCGCGAGCAGTTTAACCCGAAAAAACGAGGGTTGCAGGCGAAAAACCTCTCAGCTCGTTGCGTCTCAAATCTGGCGTGGCGGTAAATTCCATTGCATCCGCCACTGGGGGGGAAGATATTGCAAGGTAACGGAAGTTTCTACCGCATACAGTAAAACCATTAGTTTTCGCAGGAGAATCTATGACGCTGAGAATGCGGCACTTAGAGAAATAACATTATTTGGCATAGTACCTGCGATCTCGTCTTCTCTCTGCATTTCGGGTTTGTCGCAACGCAACGGACCTAAAAAACTAAAATCACACCGAAGCTTTGCCGAACCCTCCCTTGGCGAGCCCGATGGGAAGGCTTTAACATTGAGTCTAAAACTTAAGAAAGTGCGCGCATTCCCCAACCCATCTAGCGCAAAGCCGGTCAACGGCTCTCACCTGTTTGTTTTCTACGACAAATCAACCGGCACCGCGCAACTGCGCACCGAAACCACGCCGAGCATGGATCACACCGTCGAGCGCGTGGCCGGCTCGCTGGCAATGCAATGCCTAGCTCGGGGGCAAAATCCTGACGACTTCATGGTTTTGGTTCCCGCCGAGAGCACGCTGGTCAACCAACTCATAATGCGCGCGCGGATGCTTCTGGATGAAGCTAGAGTTGTCTCCGGGCCTGCTTCCTTGAGCCCGCGCCAGAAAGAAATCCTGCATTCAGTCGTTTCCAACCGGGCGAATAAAGAGATCGCCAGCAATCTCAACATTTCCGTGCGCACGGTCAAGTTTCATATCTCATCTCTTTTAAGCAAATTCGGGGTTGAAAATCGCAATGAATTAGCCCGCAGGGCGATTGGGCTGTTTCGCCCGGCTGCTGTTGACGATGATCGCGCGGGTCTGCGCGAGTACGTACGCGAAGATCAAAGGCGGCGCGACCTGCGGCCGATCGGTTTTGATGCATCGGACGAACGAAACGTTAAGAGCAGAAGCATTCGATTTCCTGGCCGGGTAATGTCCGCCTGACAGAAAGAATTGGGCGCGGCCATTTCGATTACCGGTATTTTTGGCGGGCTTTGCCGCCACGGGTGGCGCGCCCGGGTCTTGAAACACACTGCATTTCATTCGCATTCCATCTTGGGATTCGACGACCTCTAAGGGAAGATTCGTGGCCGTTTAATGTAAAGAATTGCCCAGGATAGCTGAACCTCCGTGCCCTCCGTTGTTCGATGTAACCATAAACTTATGCCAGTCAATCATATACGCTGCCACTAAAGCGCGGCATCGCTTACACGTTGGACGCGAAGCTGCATACGTAAGAGAGTATCAGTGCCGCGTACCGGCAGGCCGCGAGCCATATCGTCCTAAGAGTTACAGTACGATCTTTCGCATTGGTCGTCAGAGCCCACGCAATCGGAGGGAATTCGTGCATAGGAAATCGTCGTTTCTATCGAGCATCATTCTCATGGCTCTCGCGAGCGCGGTGTTCTGCGCTTCCGCAAATGCTCAGGTGAGTATCACCACGGAACGATATGACAACGGACGAACCGGGGCCAATCTGAACGAAACCGTTCTGAATACATCGAATGTCAACGGAAGCCAATTTGGCAAACTGTATTCCTACACCGTGGACGGCTCGGTCCAGGCGCAGCCGCTCTACGTTCCCAATCTGACGATTCCGGGGCAGGGCGTTCACAATGTGCTTTTTGTTGCGACGATGAACGACGTGCTCTACGCGTTCGATGCGGACAGCAACGGCGGAGCGAACCACGGAGTTTTATGGAGCAGGGATTTTCGAAATCCTGCCGCCGGAGTCATTCCGGTTCCCATCACCGATATCGTTGGATCGAACAATTTGAACATCGTTGGCAACGTGGGAATCGAGAGCACTCCATACATCGATTTGAGCACCGGCACGATGTATCTGGTGGCGCGCACGAAGGAAACGTCGGGAAGCAACGTCAGTTATTTTCAGCGGCTGCACGCCGTGGACATCACAACTGGCGCCGAAAAACTTGGAGGTCCCGTTGCAATCCAAGGGTCCGTTCCGGGCACCGGCACTGGCAGCTCGGGAGGAACCCTCACATTCGATCCTCTGATCGAGAATCAGCGCTCGAGCCTGGCGCTAGCCGACGGATTGATTTTCATTTCCTGGGCATCGCACGAAGACCAGAACGCCTACCACGGCTGGGTGATGACTTATAACGCGCAGACCCTTCAGCAGGCGGGAATCTTCTGCTCGACTCCGAACGGCTCGGAAGGCGGAATCTGGATGGGAGGCCACGCTCCCGTCGTGGATGGCAGCGGGAGCGTGTACTACGCGAGCGGCAACGGCGATTGGAATGGCACCACGAACTTCGGCGATACGGTTATACGTTTTAGTGGCACAGGCGCGCTATTTCCTGCTGACTGGTTCACGCCCGATGACTGGCAGACGCTATCGCGAGACGATCTCGACTTAGGTTCGTCAGGTCCGATGCTGATTCCCGGCACAAATCTTCTCGTGCATGGCGGCAAGGAATCGATTCTCTATCTGATGCAGCTTTCTTCTCTCGGCCACGAGCAAACTGGAAACAATCAGATCGTTCAGCACTTCTCGACGGGCGGCGGCCAAATCCATGCCGGTTTAGTCTTCTGGAATCGCACATCTGGCGCTGGCCCCACGGCCTACCTCTGGTCGGATGGAGATTTCCTGAAAGCTTATCATTTCAATGGCGCGACCTTTGACGAAACGCCCATCTCGCAGAGCACCTTGCAAGCTCCCGCCGGGGCGACGGGCGGAGTGCTGACCCTTTCGGCGAACGGCAGCACGGCTGGAAGCGGAATCATTTGGACATCCATGCCACTAAGCCAGGATGGAGATCACGGCGTGGTGCAGGGTGTGCTTCGCGCATTTGATGCTAACAATGTGACCACCGAACTTTGGGATTCGCAGCAGAACGCCAGCCGCGATGGGACGCAATTGTGGCCGAAATACAGTCCGCCGACCGTGGTGAACGGTAAGGTTTACATGGCGACGTTCTCAAACGTGCTGAACGTGTACGGTCTGTTTTCAAGCCAGGACTTCACGATTTCGGCGTCGCCGGCCACGGCATCGGTGAATGCGGGAGGCAGCGCGACCTACACAACCAGCACGAGCGCGCTGAATGGTTTCAGCGGGACGGTGAGCCTGAGCGCGAGCGGGTTGCCGACGGGCGCAAGCGCGTCGTTCAATCCTACCTCGATCGGCGGCAGCGGGAGTTCGACACTAACCATCACGACCGGCGCGAACACTCCAACGGGAACATCAACAGTGACGATTACAGGGACCAGCGGTGCGCTGACTCATACCACGACCGTGATGCTGACGGTGAGCTCGAGCGGAGGGACAACCGGGAAAGTAATCAGTATCGACTTTGTGGGGCAGAATGTGGCCATGGGAGCGGGGGAAGTGGCGGGAGTGGTGGCCAAGAGCAACTGGAACAATGCGAATGGAGCGAGCAGCGGTTCGCCACTGGCTTTGCTGGATGAATCGGGAAGTTCGACCGGAGTCACGGCCAGTTGGACATCGAACAATACGTGGGCTTCGCCGATTGTGGACCAGGCGGGGAACTTCCGGATGATGCGCGGGTATCTGGATACCGGAGACACGACCACAACCACGGTGACGGTGAGCGGGCTGGCCTCGAACTCGGCGGGGTATTCGGTATACGTGTATGCGGATGGGGACAACGGGAACGCGACGCGGACGGGGGTCTATGAGATCAGCGGGCCGGGGACAACCACGACCG
>JBOGNE010000079.1:0-28170 GCA_050747005.1 Candidatus Acidiferrales bacterium | reverse complement strand
CTCGATGGCCAGGTCTCGCTCTACTACGGCGATACCCGCTTGGCACATACAAACACCCAAGGGGGGTGACATTTTTATGTTGCCGTTAGGGTGACAGAATTACGTTGCTACAACACTTGAATTCTCGCGCAGCCCTCGCGGTTGCGCGATGACACGGCCACGTCCGACGCGGATTCAGGTTAAGCGCTGATTCGCACCCGTTCATCAACGGCCGAACGCTTTGGGCGCAGACAAAGGCGTGTGCTACCATTAAGCGGTTTGATGACGCTCATTACCCGCGCTTATAGCTGATGCCCACCGACACGATGAAGGCTCTGCGCAAGCCCCGCCCCGAACGAGGCGCGGTGATCGAATCCGTTCCCATTCCAACGTTCGGCCCTACCGACGTTCTCGTTCGCGTTCGTGCCGCGTCCATTTGCGGAACGGACTTGCATATTTACGACTGGGACCAGTGGTCTGCCTCGCGCATTCACCCGCCGATGACTTTCGGCCACGAATTTTGCGGAGTCGTCGAGAAAATCGGCGACGAAGTCGATTCCGTGCGTCCGGGAGATTTTGTCAGCGCGGAAATGCACCTCAGTTGCGGGCATTGTCGCCCCTGCCGCGCCGGTCAGCAGCATCTTTGCCAGAATGTGAGGATTCTCGGACTCGATGGCGATGGCTGCTTCGCGGAATTCGTTCGCATCCCTGCCAGAAATATCTGGAAGATCGATCCCGCGATTCCGGAACATTACGCCGCAATTCTGGATCCGCTCGGCAACGCGGTGCACACGGTTCTCTCCGGTGAGATCGCGGGGCAAAATGTGGTGGTAACGGGCGCCGGCCCGATCGGGCTGATGGCGATTGCCGTGGCGCGTGCATGTGGCTGTGCGCTCGTGATCGTCACGGAAGTGAACGCGCATCGGCGCGAACTCGCGAAAAAGATGGGCGCGGATGAAGCGCTCAATCCCAATCAATCAGGGGTTGTGCAGCACGTGCGTGACGCCACGGGAGGCGGCGCTGACGTGTTGCTCGAGATGAGCGGACACCCCGCTGCAATCCGTCAGGGATTTCAAATATTGCGGTCCGGCGGCCGTGCGTCTCTTCTCGGCATACCGAAAGAGCCGGTGACTCTGGATCTAGTGAACGATGTCATCCTCAAAGGCGCTACGGTACATGGAATCTTCGGACGGAAAATGTTCGAAACCTGGGTGCAAATGACCGAGTTGCTCAAGCATGGCAAGTTGAATCTCGAACCCCTTTTCAACGAGCGGCTGCCACTCGAGAAATTCGCTGACGCATTTTCACTGCTCGAAGCCGGGAAAGCCGGCAAGATTCTCCTCTATCCCAACGGCTCGCTGAAGTAGCGCCATCGCGGGAAAATCTCTTTTCGCCCGGTCTGCATGCCCTGTCCTATAATGGTTTCCCGTCCCAGCCATAATCCTGCAATGCCGGAGACATCATGAGCACAACCACCGCACGCCCTCAGCTTCAATTTCTGCACGATACGCTCGAAGACCTTCAGAGCAAGCATCTCTACTTTCGCCTGAAAGTTCTCGAGAGCGAACAAAAAGCCGTTGCCGTATTCGACGGCAAGGAAGTCATCAACCTTAGCTCGAACAATTACCTCGGCCTGATCACCCACCCGAAGCTTCGCCGCGCGGCCATCGACGCAATCCGCAAATACGGCGTCGGGTCCGGAGCGGTGCGCACCATCGCCGGCACGATGAAGATGCACATGGACCTCGAAGAGCAAATCGCCAAATTCAAAAAAGTCGAAGCCTGCGTTGTCTTTCAATCCGGCTTCGCCGCAAATGCTGGCACGGTATCGGCGATTCTAGGCAAGGAGGACTTGATCGTCTCCGATGAGTTAAACCACGCGTCGATCATCGACGGCTGCCGTCTTTCGAAAGCGACGATCAAGGTTTTCAAGCACAGCGACATGGCTGACTGCGAGCGCGTGCTGAAAGAGACGGAAAACTGGAACGGAAAAAAGCTGCTCATCACCGACGGCGTTTTTTCGATGGATGGCGATATCGCTAACCTGCCCGCGCTTTGCGATCTCGCCGAACGATACAACTGCATCATGATGGTGGACGATGCGCACGCCTCAGGCGTTCTCGGTAGCCGCGGACGCGGCACGATCGATCATCTGAATTGCCACGGCCGCGTGGACATTCAGGTGGGAACCCTAAGCAAAGCCATCGGCTCGATCGGAGGTTATGTTTGCGGCTCGCGTGATCTAATCGATTTCCTTTACCAGCGCGCCCGCCCGTTTCTATTCTCGACGTCGCACCCGCCTTCGGTAACCGCGACGTGCCAGGCTGCTTTCGACCTGCTTGACTCCGAAGCAGGCGACAAACTGATCAAGAAACTTTGGTCGAACACGAAATTCTTCAAGCGCAAGCTCAAGAAACTCGGTTTCAATACAGGCAAGAGCGAGACGCCAATCACCCCAATCATGGTAGGCGATGCCGCGAAGGCCTTTGAGTTTTCTCGCGAGCTTTTTGCCGAGGGGGTCTTCGCCGGGGCGATTGGATTTCCGACCGTCCCCGAAGGCAAGGCGCGTCTCCGCACAATTGTCACCGCTGCCCACAAACGCGCCGACCTAGAGCGCGCACTCGAAATAATCGAACGCACCGGCAAGAAACTGGGGATAAACTAAGACCGGCCTGTGGTTCACCAACTCGATAATAAGAGAGGCATGACCAAGCGCGAGGAGGAATATCATGAAGCAGAAACAATTCCTGATCCTGGCGGTGACGATTTTGCTTTTCGCAGTTGCGCCCGCAATCTCCAGCGCCGCCCAGGAAACATCTTCAAAAACCGGTCTCGCCCCGTTGGCTTTGCCGCAAAGCAGCGTAATTCTTGCGAAGCTGGTTTCGCCACTTGACGCTGGCCGCTGCCAGCCCGGAGACCGCGTCGAAGCGCAGACCACTGCGGATGTCAAAGATGGCCATCAAACGCTGTTGAAAAAGGGTTCGATTGTGAGTGGGCGCGTGATACGCGTGCAAACCTTCCCTGGCAGCGACAATCGATCTTTTATCGCGGCCGTCTTTGACAGCGTCACGATGAAGAACAAGAAAGAATCCTCCGTTTCCCTCGGCATCAAGGCTCTCGCTCCAAAACCCGTGTCGCGAAACGATGCCACCACGGACGGACGCGGAATGGCAGCCACTCAAATGACCGCCACGGTAGCCGGAGACTTGTCGGCCGTGACGGTGGATCCGTTGAGCGCGACGAGCTCGGGCGTGTATAAGCTCCCCAATGTAGAGTTGGGATCGGAGATGGTGAAAGGCGTATATGTTTCCGTAGTTGCTTCGACCTTGGAAAACGTGCGGCTACCCAAGGGAACTCAAATATCGTTTAGCGTTACGGAGCGATAGCGCGATCGTCCTTACATGTCGCTAGCGGTAACCTCCGTGGGCCCGGGACTGGTCTTCTCAGGATGCGAGTTTAAGCCGTTGCGGAAGCGCTACCCCACTGTGGCCGCAGCCTTCGATGGAAAGCGAGCACCAGCGCACCAAGTCCCCAGATCGCCGCAACGATAGCGACCAGCGTGCCCGCGTAAGGCAGCATCATCAAAGCGCGTATGATCGCGAGGCCAAGAGCCAGTCTGCCGATCGCCGGACCCACCCCGTGACTCCCGCCCAGAATCACTTCACCAAGCCACGCCCCAACGAAGACCTGCCCTGAGTACACAGCGACGACATATAACAATAAAGTCGCGATTCCCACGCCAAGACCGACAATCGTGGCGCACACGATCACGGCTACGATCGGCGTCGCGCAGATAAACAGAAGCCCAAACCCAATTGCCGGGCCGAATCTCTTGCAGGCATTTTCGGCGTCAAAAAAGAGTCCGGGCACGAGCAAGAGAATCGCAAGCCCAAACAGAAACCGCGCGCCCCAGAACAGCACCTGATGCCAGTAATACCCGGGCGTCGCGTAATCCGGGCGATGGCTACTTTTCTTGATGATGATATCGAGAGGACTGGCCAGCTTCGCGCCTGGAGACACAATCGGCTGCGCACGTCCTATGTATTTCGCCGATCCCTTCACATCCGCCGACGGGCCGATCGTGAGGCTGCTCGCCCGCATGGAGAGATCGCGTCCCATCAATCCGTTGATATCGATCGCGTTGGCACCCAGCAACCCATCCCCGGCAACCGACCCGTTCAGGTTCAGGTTGTCTGCACCCGACGTAACCGTCCCGCCGACCCGTGATTTTTCGCCAAGCACGAGATCCTGAGTCCAGGACATCACGTTTTTCCCGACCGTGCCATTCAACGAAAATGATTGTGCAAATACGCGCGCGTTGCCGTCTACCCGCCCGTCCACGCGAAGCTCCTGAGCGCCGACGAGAATGTCGCCCTTCACATGGCCATTCACCGTTACGCTTCGCGACCATACGATCAAGTCTCCATCAATGTCGCCGTCAATGCGCGTGTAGTCGGCGAGCACGATCAAATCCGTTTTCACCTCCTGCCCCGCCGGAAGCGTGTAGTTTGGGTTGCCGTGATGCACCTCGGCTGCGGAAGCCGACGGTGGCGCCGCCAGGGCGCATAACAGCAAGCCCATAACCGCCGCCAGCGCAGGCACGTGCCGCCAGTGACGCCGGAACAGCCAAATCACAACGATCCCAAGAGTCGTCACGGCCATGAATTCCATCAGGCTTCGCATCGCATCCCATCCTTTCCAGAAGGCGCCGCTGAAAAAAAGCATCGTAAGCAGATTTCCCTGCGTGAATCCCGCCTGCGCAGCCTGCGCGCGCCACGGCTCGATAATGCCGGTCCAGAGCGTATAT
Source organism: Candidatus Acidiferrales bacterium (assembly GCA_050747005.1). Classification (GTDB taxonomy): domain Bacteria; phylum Acidobacteriota; class Terriglobia; order Acidiferrales; family UBA7541; genus Palsa-295. Next base: position 23,384 of record JBOGNE010000079.1, on the reverse strand, counting down.
CCCCCGCCGCAGGCGAGTCCAAGCGCTACAATCCAGCCCCACGGTGCGCCGCCCCGCTCGGGCAAATGGACCAGGCGCGCCGGCACGGGTTCTTCGTCTTCGGAAAGCGCCTCGCGCAGCCAGACGCCTTCGAGTTCGAGGGAACGCAGCAGTTCGCGGCATCCTGCGCAGGACGCGGCGTGCGCCGCAATTTCCTGCCCCTGCCCGGCGTCCAGTTGCCCCTCGAGGTAGAGCAATCCGGTCATTTCGTCGAAATGATTCATGACTTTCTCCCGGCACTGGCAGCGCGGAGCGCAGCGCCGCTTCCTCCCAGCACATCCCGCAACTGATGCCGCGCTCGCAGCAGCAGCACTCCTACGAACGCCCGGCGCACCCCCAGGGTATCGGCGATCTCGTCGTAGCTCATGTCCGCAAAATAGCGGAGAACCAGCGCCATCCGTGCGCGGTCTGGAAGCTTCGACAGGCCTTTGCGAACTTCCTTGCTCGAATGTTCCGCCTGCAGGCGTTCGAGTTGATCCGGATCGGGGTGTTCCAGGGGCAACGTCTCAATATCCCCGGTTTCGAGGTCCTGGCGGACGCGCCGGCGACGCAAAAGGTCCCAGCAGTGGTTGCTGGCCACTTTGTAGAGCCACGCTGTGAATGGCCGTGAGGAATCGTAGGTGCCAAGCTTCTGCCGGACCTTCATGAAAATTTCCGTCGTGGCATCTTCAGCGTCTTCCCGAGTTGGCAGCGCCCTGCGGCAAAACCGGAAAATCGCCGGCCCGAATTGCCGGTAGAGCTCGCCCCAGGCTTCGCGATCGCCCGCGCGCACCTGGGCCAGCAAGTCCGCCATTTCCGCGGTGCTCATCGCTCCGATGGCTTTACGTCGCTCCATGGATAAATACGCAGGACCCTATGAAAATATTTCACTTATGTTACAGGAAAGGGACCATGCCCGGGAACTCACGAGCCTGACAAACCGGCACTCATGGATGGAGTCGTTTCAGCAAAATAAACGAGGCTCGGCGGCCCCTTCAATGGGCCACCGAGCCTCTTGGAACTTCCAGCCACTCCGCCTTGTTGATCTCAGAACGAAAACTTCACGGCAAGCTGAATGCCGCGAGGAGCCCCGCCTCCCAGGAACGGGTTGCCGATGCCTACATCGCCTGTGGCCGTAAGCGGGAAAGAGCCGAGGCTGTGTCCGTAAGTCGCGCTGTTCACACTATTGTCGATTCCGTTGAACGCCGCATCGGCAATGAAAAGCGGGAGGTATGGATTTGAGAAGTTCGGGTGGTTGAGCAGGTTGTAGACCTCGACGCGAAGTTGCGCGGTAAGCCGCTCCGTGATCGGAAGGTCTTTGAATATTGCAAAATCCATCTCGCGGAAAGTGGGACCCACGAGCGAATTGCGGCCCTCATTCCCAAAGTGCCGCGTGCCAGGTACGCAGAGCTGCTCGCTTGTTGGAACGCTGGGATTCGCGGCTGTTATTGCGCTCGGAGACGGGCTGGGCGTGCATGGAACCATGAAGGACGTGAGATTCAGGAACTGTGCAGGATTGTTTTGATTGTACTGTATCGGACCAACTCGGTCTGGCCGGCCGAAATCTTCACCGCTTCCGTCGTAATCGCCCTCGAAATTATAATTAAGCTGGAACGGCTGTCCGGTTTGCAGAATCACCGCGCCATCCAGACCCCAGCCATCCGTTAGCCTCTTCCATTTCCCATCCCATTTTGGAAAGGTATACACGTAATTGAAAGAAAAGCGTTGGCGGATATCGAAATTCGAGTTGCCGCGTTCTAGATTCGGCTGGGTGCTGTCGTTCGGTTGGCTCGCGTTGGGAACGAAATCCTCGCTGTCGCTGGCGTTATCAATCGAGTGCGACCACACGTAGTTGACTTGCGATTCCAGCCCGTGCCAGTTGCTGAAATGCAAGCTGCTCTGGAGCGAGTTGTAATTCGAATTCGCGGAGGCTTGCTCCTGTAGAATGTAGAAGAGCGAGGAAAACTGCGGGAAAGCCCTCGAGGCTGAATTAAAAGCAGGTATGCAGTTTGTACCGCCAAACGGAAGGCAAGCCCGGCCATTCACATCCAGATTATTCGCAGCGAACTGAAGATCCGTGCTGTCAATCGTGGCTTGGTTCGGCTGGTTCAAATCAACGAATCTGTACAGCCTGTGACCTTGCGAGCCGACATACCCGAACTGAAGCACGACCTTCTTCGTCAGTTGCTGCTGAACGTTCAGATTGTAGTTCTCCATATAGGGCGTGCGAGCCCGCGGATCTACGCCAAATGCATCACCGGTTGGCGCAAAATTTCCATACACGGCGGAATTTGCCGCGATCGTTCCGAGCGCCGATCCTGAATTAATCGTTGCTGGCCCAATAGGATTGTAGGCGGGTCCCGGATCAAAGCTGCTTGGAAACGGCAGATGTCCGAGAAAAATATCCTGCGAAAAGGAGTCGTAGAAGATCCCGTACCCGGCGCGGATCACGGTTCGACCCTTGCCGAATAGGTCGTATGCAAGGCTCACTCGCGGCGCAAAATTCTTGTAATCCGGATGATAAAGCTGGCCAAACGGCGCGGTCCCAACCTGCACGAGCCCCAGCGTGGGACTAAAATTGCTCATCAGGTTGTTCTTCTCGGTTGCCACGCCAAAATAATCCCATCGGATCCCGGCATTGAGTGTCAGATTCGAGGAGGCCCGGTAGCTGTCCTGAAGGTAAAGTCCGTGGTTGTTTTGGAATTCATGGCGGACTCCGTCACCCTCCGCGATGCTTCCCCCTCCCGTAACATCTCCTGCGAGAAAATCTTGAAGCGTTCCAAAATTGAGCTTCCCGCGAAAGTTCGTGCCCAAATTCTGAGTGATCGACGTGCGGCGAAACTCGTAGCCGAACTTAATATCGTGCTTGTTCAGCTTCCACGTAATGTTATCGACAAAATCCCAGTTCGCATCCACGCGATGGCGAGGATCGGATGCGCTGGCGCCGATCTTCGCAAATCCTCCGACGCCAATAAAGGGCAGCCCGCCCACGCCGCTCCCCGTATCGAGCCCGATCGAGCTTGGATTGAAGCTTTGATCTTGCGGGAAAAAGCCTTCTGCGAACCGGTTCCACCCAATCCGCGCTTCGTTCACTTTCGTCGGTGAAATCGTCCAGACATCGGAAACCGCGACAAGCTGCACGCGCGTCGGCGTGTGGGTGTTGAAGTCGGGAAGCACGCCGCCGCCGGTGAGCGCCAGCGGGAAAAGCTGCGTGCTGTTGCCAAAGTAATAGCGTCCTGAAAGCAGGTTGCTCTGGCTGAAGCTGTGATCCACTTTTGCGATTAGACTGTTGATGTCATTGTTAAACGGCGTATTCGTCGAGACGTTGGCTGCTGACACGTTGGGGTTGTTCGATTGGCACCCCGTGGTCAGGCCCGTAAGGGGATCCGTATTCATTGTCACCACGCCCGCGTTGATGTTCGGCTTGGGCCATGGATTCCGCGCGATCAACGCGGCGATCACCGGATTCGATGCGGGCGCGAATTGTGAAAAATCTGGAACGCATGCCAGGCTGGTTTGCGCTCCCGATTCCCGCTGCCCTTCGTAATCAGCGAAGAAAAATGTCTTGTCCTTTACGATCGGCCCGCCAAGCGATCCGCCGAACTGGTTGTTGTGAAAGGGCGATTTCGGAGTTCCAACTTGATCGAAGTAGTTGCGAGCATTGAGAACCGTGTTGCGAAAATACTCGAGCGCCGTCCCGTGGAATTGATTCGTGCCGCTTTTCGTGACGATGTTGATTACCGCGCCGGCATTCCGGCCGTACTCCGCTTCGTAATTCGAAAGTACGTGCAGTTCTTGGATGGACTCCAGGGGAAGAATCGTCGCCGGATCGCCGAAGACGCCCGCTTCGTTGATCACCGGATCGTTGCGGTAACCGTCGTTCATGTCCGTGCCATCAAGCAGGAAATTGTTGGCACGGCCCCTCGCGCCGTTCATCGAAAAAATCCCAAACGATCCTGGAGAATCGGTGATCTCATCCGGCGATCCCGCGATGCCTGGAGTCAAGAAAATCAGCTTTTGGAAGTCGCGGCCGTTCGCGGGGATATTCGTCACCTGCTGCGGCGTCATCACGCCGCCCAGCGTGTCCGATGTGGTATCCACTTGCGGCAATGTTTCCGCGGAAACAACAACCTGTTGGTTTACATTGCCGGGCTTAAGCGCCGCGTCCACCCGATGCTCCACGGCAACGTCCACTTTCACGCCGTTGGCCACGAACTTCGTGAATCCGCTTTTCTCAACTGTCACCGAATAGTTGCCGATTGGCAGTTCAGGCACGCTGTAGCTGCCATCGTCGCTCGTTTGAACGTTCCGCGTGAGGCCGGTGTCCACGTTGACGATGGTCACGTTCGCGCCCGCGACCGCTCCGCCCGACGAATCCGTAATGGTGCCCAGAATCGTCCCGCGAAAGGTCTGCGCCGAAGCCGTCAATCCGCAAAGACTCAGTATGACCAGTGCAGCGCACGCCAGTGCGACGCGCTTCCCCCATCTTCGCCAAATCTCCATTTTTTTCTCCTGGCAGACCTTCAGTCGATGTCGAGTTGGTTCTCCCCAGACGTTAAAATGATTTACGGAAAAGATCACCATTCTACACGCCCTCGCGCCACCCCGGCGCTCCCACTGGCACCTTTACCTATATTCCGACGAGGTTTACGAGTCAAGGGACATTGCGCCCGGCACGGTCGGGACGAGGAGGCTTGGGCGTCGCGTCTGTTATACTTGCAATTCTGGCCCGCGAGTCGCTAGCCAGGCTGTGCGGCCAGAACTTTCGGTTGGGGCAGCGCTCGATAAACATTTAGTCGCCGGGGCAATCCAGAACAATTCAATGCCTGCGAAATCCCCAAAACGCCTGTTCCTCGTCGATGCGATGGGTTACATCTTCCGCGCCTATTTCGCGCCGATGGATCGCCTGCAAACCGCAGAGGGAATCCCCACGAAAGTGCCCTACCTCTTCGCAACGATGATGAGGCGATTGCTCGAAAACAGGGAACGCAAGCCGGATTACGTCGCGATCGTATTTGACGTTGCCGCTCCCACGTTTCGCGACAAACTCTTCGCCTCCTACAAAGCCCAGCGCCCTCCGATGCCTGACGATCTCTCCGTGCAACTGCCCTTCGTCCGCCGCTATTGCGACGCCATGCGTCTCCCGATCCTCGAATATCCCGGCTACGAAGCCGACGACGTCATCGGCACGCTCGCGCGCCAGGCAAAAGAAAAAGACCTCGAAGTTTTCATCGTCACCAGCGACAAGGACCTGATGCAACTCGTCGGAGGCTCGGTGCGAATTCTCAATCCTTCCAAGGCCGATCTGATCGTGGACGAAAAGAAAGTCGAAGAGTTGATGGGTGTCCCGCCGGAAAAGGTCGCGGATGTGATGGCGCTGATGGGTGATTCCATTGACAACATTCCCGGCGCGCGCGATCCCAATGACAAACCCGCTCCTGGCGAACGCCGCAAAGCCGGCATCGGCGAGGTCGGCGCGCGGCAATTGATTCAAGAATTTGGCAGCGCGGAAGAGGCTCTGCGGCGCGCCTCGGAAGTGAAGCGCTCGAGCTACCGCGAAGCCCTCCAAAATTGCGGCGAATTCGTCAAACTTAGCAAGCAGCTTGCGACGATTCCCACTGATGCTCCCGTCACTCTTTCGCTCGATTCGCTGCAAAGGGCCGAGCCCGACTTGGCGGCTCTGCGCGCGCTCTATCAGGAACTTGGCTTCACGTCACTTCTCCGCGATTTCGCTCCGCTGACCGATAACTTGAAAACGGATTACGCGCCGCTCGAATCGCTCGCAGCTTTGCGAAAATTCCTGGGTGAAATCCAGCGTGGCAACGAGACGGCTGTCTGGCTGTCGCTCGATTCGCGGGAACCCGACGAGGAGGGCTTCGGCGCGCGCGTCCTCGGCGTCGACATTTCGACGCGGCAGACTCTGGCTCGCACAGCGGCGAACGACGCGGACAACAAGGTTCTTGCTGGAATGAAAGACTGGCTCGCCTCTTCGGAACATCCGAAAGTCGTCCACGATCCAAAGATTTTTTATCTTCTGGCCAATCCCGAATCCCCCGGCGATGCAAACTCGGTCTCCCGAATTCGCGATGCCACGATGCTCTACTCTTACCTCCTGCGCCCGACGACGGCAAACCACGAATTCGCCGAAGTCGTCTTGCGCCATCTGAATCGCACTCTTTCCGGGGCGCCAGGCGAACGCGCCGATTTTCTGCTGCGCGTTGCGCCCATCCTCCGCGAGGAAGTCGAAAAGCTGGGCCTGACAGGGCTTTACGAACAAATCGATTTGCCGCTGTCCGCGGTCCTGGCCCGGATGGAAGCGGCCGGCGTGCGCGTGAATCCCAAAGAGCTCGATGTCATCTCCACGAAGGCGCAGATGGAAATCACGCGGCTGGAGAAAGAGATTTACGACCTTGCCGGCTTTGAATTCAAAATTAATTCCCCGCAGCAGCTGGCGGAAGTGCTTTTCGACAAATTGAATTTGCAGCCTCCGCGAAGGAGCCGCGTCAAATCGCGCTCCACCGCCGCCGAAGTGCTCGAGGAACTCGCCCTCTTGCACGATTTGCCGAAGAAAATTCTCGAATATCGTGAGCTTGCAAAACTGAAGTCCACCTATGCGGATGCTCTCCCTCGGCTCATTCATCCCATCTCGGGGCGCCTCCACACGCGCTTCAGCCAGACAGGCACCGCCACCGGACGCCTGAGCTCATCGAATCCGAATTTGCAGAATATTCCCGTGCGCACCGAATTGGGCCGCGAGATTCGCGCCGCTTTCGTCGCGCCGCCGGGTTCGCTTCTTCTTTCCGCGGACTATTCGCAGATCGAGCTGCGAATCCTGGCGCATTTTTCCGAAGACCCTATTCTCGTCGAAGCTTTCCGCCGCGGTGAAGACATTCATTCCCGCACCGCCCAGGAAGTTTTCGGCGTCGCGCCATTCGCGCAAACTCGCGAACATCGCCGCGTTGCTAAAGTCATCAACTTCGGCGTGATTTACGGCCTTTCGGCTTTCGGACTGGCGCAGCAGCTCGGTATCGAAAATCGCGAGGCCGCAAAGTTCATTGCCGCCTACTTTGAGCGTTACAGCGGTGTAAAAGCTTATCTCGACCGGGAGATCGCCGAAACTCGTAAGTCTGGCTTCACCAAATCGATGTTCGGCCGCATTCGTCCGATTCCAGAAATCAATTCGCCACAGCCGAACCTTCGGAATTTCGCCGAACGCACCGCGATGAACACTCCGATGCAAGGCACCGCGGCCGACCTGATCAAAATCGTCATGATCGAGCTCGATCGCCGCTTGCCGCAAGAAGGATTGAAATCCCGGATGATTCTTCAAGTGCACGACGAGCTTCTGTTCGAAGGTCCCGAGAAAGAAATCCCGGCTCTCGCGACGGTCGTGAAGGAAGTGATGGAAGGCGCAACCAAACTTCGCGTTCCCGTTGCCGTCGAAACCAAGGTTGGGCCCAACTGGCGCGATATGAAGCCCCTCGAGTAACCCGCTGGGCTTCCCCTGCTTTCTCCAGCGTGGCGCGGACTATGCTATGTTTTTATCGCGGCACATAACGAGGTGAACCATGGCAGCTCATGCGGAAGGGTTCTTGAATCTGGTGAAGGACGCAAAAAAAAGAATCAAAGAAGAGGATTTTCGCGACATTAAGAAGAAACTCGACGCTCGCGAAGAACTTACGCTCGTCGACACCCGAGAGGATGCCGAATGGGCTCGCGGCCATATTCCCGGCGCGATTCATCTCGGCAAGGGCATCATCGAGCGCGACATCGAAAAAACCGTCCCCGACAAGGATGCCACCATCGTGCTCTATTGCGGCGGCGGATTTCGCTCCGCCCTCGCCGCCGACAATCTCCAGAAGATGGGCTACCACAATGTGATTTCGATGGACGGAGGCTGGCGTGGCTGGACCGAAGCCGGCTTTCCCATAATCAAGGATTAGTTTCGTCCAAAAAATTAGTTCACCGGCAATTCGCATCGGCCCGGAAGAGAATTGGCTGGGGCGGGTGGACTCGTTCTACGCACGGGCACTGATACTGCTTAACTTGTCCGTTTTCCGTGTTGCTAGTACCGCTCTAAGCGTCCATTCCGCAGAACTCTGTTACAAATCCGCTACAAATTCGGTCGGACGGAAAATCTGCACTCGGCGGTTCCGCGCTCGGAAGGGTGCTTACTTGTGCGTCGCACCGAGAACTGCTCTCGCGTCCCGCCAGACACCGCACAGACCTTGCCGCTTATGCCTTGCCCAAAAAGCCAGTAACTGATTGTGATAGCTCCATTGCCGCTCCCTGTGCCTTAGATCATTTTGGAGTGAAAGCGCACGAGACTCCGTTGTGTAAGACACGAGGACTCTTCTTGAGAACAATAATTGCACTTATAGCCATCATCGTCACGGGCTGTGCGCAGTCTAGCGCACAAAAGTCGCCACGGGTGCAGGATAGTCATCACCCGAGCGCAACCGAAGTTTTTGAATTACAGGGCAAATGCGCGGCGCTCGTGGACAAGCTCGCAGAGCGGGAGGGGTTTTCCGAGGGACCCCTGTCGGTGCAATACAAAAGTCATTACAGCGGGTGGCGAAACCGCTGCTACGTCGAAACATACACAATGAAGAATTTCGACTTCAAGTCATCGGTCCCTTACGATTACGTATCCGATGTAGTGGCCGATGCGCAAACCCACGACATCCTAGTGGTTGCCAACCAACGCAACGAGAAATCGTATGGTAGGGACTGGCTGATGGACGAATCCCTCGTGACGTTCGAGCAGGCTCTCGCAAAGATTCATCGGTTGATGACCGAAGAGAGCGAGGAGCGAATTTACTTTGAAGCGAGCGACGGAACGCTTCATTCGGTCCCGCAATCACACTTAGTCGAGGCGGAACAAATTGACCCGAAGCTGCGGGTGCTAAAAGAAGACGAAGTTGAGCGGAGGATTCGATGAAACACAAGTTCTCCCAGTTTGCAGCAACGGCGAGATTCCAAAGGCAACGTGTCGTTGCGAGGTAGGCTTATGCGAAAAATCAAGTTGCTCTCGGTCTTGGCTCAGACCGTGTTGCTTACTTTAATTTTTAACGTCTATTCGCTTCGGGATGTTTTCTCAGCAACTTGCACTGGTTCCGACCCCTGCGACGCTTGCAAGAACTGCAAGTACTGCCGACACTGCGCCCAAGAAGGCGGCAAGAGCATCGTGTGCAAATTAACCGGATGGAGTCAATGGTAAAGAACTCGATGAAAAATTAGTTCACCGGCAATTCGCATCGGCCGGGAAAAGAATTGGCTGGGGCGGGTGGACTCGAACCACCACCGTCCTCATTAACAGTGAGGTGTCCTACCAATTGGACCACGCCCCAATCCATTCGCATCGCAGCATCTGAATTCTAGTCGAACTTGCCGCCGCGCCACAGGGTCGAATCGAATATGGTTCGAGCCAGCAATCTCGCACGTTCTCAAGACCCCGATGCAGCTTTGACGCGCAGGCGGCGTGCGTCAATGCAACTTGCACTTGAGTTATCACCGGCAGAATATCCAAGCGAGGCGGCGAAATTTTTGCGAAAGGAGGATAACCCGGAGCGGGACGCACCCCCGCCCGTTCGGTGAGGGTAAGTGGCTGTGATGCTTGGCGGGAAGTGGCCGGGAGAAGGAAGCCGGCCCAGCCCTCAATCCCCGAAGGGATCCTCGGCTTTCCTCCCCCTGACCCCGGCATAGACTGCACGCCTGAATCCAAACTGAAACCGCTGATACTAAAGGGCTTCATAAACACCTTACGAGTAAAAACTCCAAGGCCTCAGCAAAATTTTCGGGCTTGGAGCTCGGGCGTGAAAATCCGCATGAGGAGATTTTTTGATTCAAACCCCAACAGGACCTTACCCAAAATTTAATCCTTCCGTAAGCCGTTCAATCGTTTAGACCTGCGGTTTTCTTGCTCTCGCAACCGCCCTCTTGACACAACAGCAAGCCTTGCTATAGCATATGCCCATGTTCAAGTGCCCACACTGCGGTAAAAGCATCCCTAACAGCCTGATCGTGAAGCATTCTGGTAAGATTGGCGGGAAAAAGACGGCCAAGCGCGGCCCGGACTACTTCCGTAAGATTGCAGCCATGCGGAAGGAATTTAAGGGCGGAAGGCCCAAAAATGACACCTAAACCGCCGTGGGACGACCGCAGTCAACCAAGGCCGAAGCCAAAGCCGAAACCGCCAAAACCTAAGAAGCGAAGTGCCTAACTAAAGCCACGACTGTGGAAGACAATACGAGCCACACAATTCCAAACCCGAAGCACACGTATGCCGACCTGACGAGTTTTGCCTTCTCGCTCGTCGTTAGGGCTAGTGCGCGGGTGCTAGTCCAAATATAGGCGGCGAATTTTCCAGCCGCCAAGTCGTCCTTCTGCATGTACTCCAATGCATCTTTACAATGCGGGAGCGAAGGGGATTTGGACGGAATCCTAGAGATCAATGCAAGTACTATCCCTGAAAGTAGTAACAGCAATGCTGGAATGGCAGCAAGTAGGACCCTGCCCCTATGGTCGCCGATACCGTAAGCCAGCCCGATTGAAATAAGCCCGGATGCGGCCCCTAAATAGCCGATTAGCGAGTCGGCCTTTCCTTCTAAGTACTCGGCCCGAAGAGAGGCCAGCTCGTACTCCTTAACAGCGTAGTCCAACGCCCACCCGTAGTCCCGTTCGGCATGCGGTTGGTATGTATCGGAAAATGCGACTGCCGATTCATAGGACTCGCCCTTCTCTACTTTCTCCCGAATCCAGCAACCGCTAACGACGCTCTTGATAAACTGTGTCGTTTTCTCCCTTTTTTCTCTGATGCTCGTAATAAACCATCCCATTTTCCCTCCTTTTTCTCTTGACAAACAGCAAGCCTTGCTGTTATTATTCTCGCCAGTTAAGGGGTGAAAGTCAATGAAAATCAGCCACAAGCTAGCACAATTTACAGCGCAGATGGGCCACGGTTGCAGCCGTCCGCTGTACAAATTCATGCGCGACATGCTTACTGGAATGGTAGCGAAAAAGAGTATCTTGCTGTCAGATATTGGCCGCGCATTGAATGAACCTACCGACTTGCTCTACACCGAAAAGCGCCTCTCGCGGAACCTATCGCATGGCGAAATGAACGATGACGAAATCCGCGAACGCTATCTTGAGACAGTTGGCGGCGACACAAAGGGCACGGTTGTTGCGTTTGATCTGAGCGAAATCAAGAAAGAGTACGCGAAAGATATGCCGTACCTCGCTGGCGTGTTCGACGCGAGCGCCAAAGAAACCGCCACTGGATATTGGCTCACAATGTGCGAGGCGATACGGCCCGATGGCAAGCATATCCCGCTATGGATGAAAGCGTTCTCGCAACGAACGCCTGGATTCATCAGCGAAAATGACGAAATCATCAGAACCGTTCGCACCGTAGCGGCCCATACCGACCGTTCGGCGGTGTGGGTGTTTGATCGCGGCTTTGACCGTCCGAAATTGATGGATGCCTGCGATCAAGCTGGAATCACCTACGTGATTCGCCAAATTGGAAAGCGAACCATCGCGGGAGCGAATGGCGAAGAAACGCACACCTTTCAAATCGCTTCGCAAATCAAGATGCCCTACCGCTTCGCTTGGCGCTCGATACGGCATGGAAAGGCTCATCCCATCGAGTACCGATGCGGAAGCCAAATCGTATCGTTCCGCGACGGAAGGAAAATGCAATTGATCGTGGCCCATCACGGCGGCTTTTCAACGCCAATGATGCTGCTTTCCAATTGCCTTGACACGCGGCGCGAGACCGTCATTCGGCTCTGCTTGGCCTATCTCCGCCGATGGTCAATCGAGGAAGCTACACGAGCCATCAAGCAGTGCTTTGAACTCGAAAACCTGCGCCCGCTTACATGGATAGGAATTCAGCGAATCGTGCTGTTTGCGTTTCTGGCGTGGGCGTTCCTCTGTAAGATTGCCAAGGACATTCGCAGCAAAAGCGCCAAGATTTTCGGAATCGCAAAGTGGTTCGGAGAAACGCCCGAGTTTTTCTACTATCGGCTCGCGGAATCCCTCGCGCTCATGCTACTCTTTGCGAGCCGTGCGAACGAGTGAACTACCAAAACTCATACGCTGTCCGAAGTGTCCTGACGCCGAAATGGGTCAGGGTGATGGATGGTACGTTTTACGCAAGGGAGAACTGTTTAACGGTCGCGTTTGCGTGGTTGCGGACGATGAACCTTCCTCACATCTATTGCTGAAAGTGTACGTTTGCGGGATTTGCGGATATACCGAGCTTTACCTTCCTTCCTTGCACAAATCCCATTTGATCGAAGCCCCGTCAGAAAGAAGTGGGCATTAAATTCCTCAATTTCTCGTAGGGTTGCCGATTCTTTTCGCGTCATTTTTTGCTCTCCTGAAAAATGGGTAATGTCGAGTCAAACCCCAACGCTTGACCGGCGTGTCCTCGCCTTGTTATGTTGGGAAGTTATGCTGGGCGCATTCTACCCAGTGTGTGTGGCGCGCTTCTGTGTGGGCGCGCCCTGCCAAAATGAGTCTCAAGAAAATCATCATACGCGGCGCCCGGCAGCACAATTTGAAAAATATCCATCTGGAGATTCCTCGCAACACGCTGACGGTTATCACGGGTCTCTCCGGCTCCGGCAAATCGTCTCTTGCCTTCGATACGCTCTACGCCGAAGGCCAGCGGCGCTACGTCGAATCTCTTTCCGCGTACGCGCGCCAGTTTCTCGATCAGATGGAGCGGCCCGACGTCGATTCGATCGAAGGGCTTTCACCATCCATCGCCATCGAACAAAAAACCACGACGCGCTCACCGCGTTCGACGGTTGGCACCATCACTGAAATTTACGATTATCTGCGTGTAATCTATAGCGCCATCGGCGCGCCGCATTGTCCGAATTGCGGCAAGCCCATCGCGCGCCAATCCACCGAGCAGATCGTGCAGTCCGTCATGACGCTCAAGCCCGACGACCGCATCATGGTTCTGGCCCCGGTTGTCCGGGGGCGCAAAGGCGAGTACAAAAAGGAACTCGAAGGCTACGCAAAGCAGGGCTACGTTCGCGCGCGCGTGGATGGCGACCTGGTAAATCTCGATGAACCGATCCCGCTCGACCGCCGCAAGAACCACACCATCGAAATTGTCATCGATCGCTTACTCCTGAAAAACGGCATCGCCCAACGCCTCGAACAATCCGTCGAGACGGCGTTGAAGCTCACCGGCGGTCTTGTAACAATCGCGGTGGTCGGCGGCGAAGAGCATGTCTATTCCGAAAAACTTGCATGCCCGGATTGCGGCATTTCGGTTCCGCAACTCGAGCCGCGTTCTTTCAGCTTCAATTCTCCGTACGGCGCCTGCACCGAATGTCATGGCCTCGGCTCGAAATACGATTTCGATCCGGCAAAAATAATCGTCGATTGGACGAAGCCGCTCTTCGAAGGCGGCCTCGGACCCGGCTCCGGCTCTACGCATTTACAGCGCACTCTGCGCATCGCCGCCGAAGCCCACGGCTTCAATCTGGATACGCCGTTTGAAAAGCTATCGCGCAAAGCGCAGAATTTGGTCCTCCAGGGCAATCCGGCGGAGGGGAAACCGAAAAAGGGCCTGAATTTCCAGGGGATTCTCGGCTTTCTCGAATCGAGCCTCGCGGAATCGAACTCAGACACGTATCGCGAATGGCTCACGCAGTACATGTCGCCGGCGTCCTGTGCCGCCTGCCAGGAGCGCCGTCTCCGCCCCGAAAGCCTGGCCGTGAAAATTGCCGGACTTTCGATCGCGGATTTCACATCGCTGCCGCTCACCGACGCTCGACCGGCCGTCGATAAAATTCGTGTCCAGCTCACTCTGCGACAACGAAAGATCGCCGGACGTCCGCTGGGAGAAGTCGCCGAACGCATCGATTTTCTTCTCGCCGTCGGATTGGGCTACCTTACGCTCGACCGCTCCGCCGCAACTCTGTCCGGAGGTGAAGCGCAGCGCATTCGGCTCGCCACGCAGATCGGCTCGCGCCTTCGCGGCGTTCTCTACGTGCTCGACGAGCCTTCGATCGGCTTGCATGCTCGCGACAATGGGCGTCTTCTCTCGACCCTCGAAACTTTGCGCGACCTCGGAAACACCGTCCTTGTCGTCGAGCACGATGAAGAGACCATTCGCCGCGCCGATTATGTCGTCGATCTCGGCCCCGGCCCGGGCAACGCCGGAGGGCGTCTCGTCGCGGCGGGTTCGCCGGACGAGATTACGCAAAATCCAGCTTCGCTCACGGGCCAGTATCTCTCCGGTCGAATGAAAATCGCGGTTCCGGAAGTCCGCCGCACTCCGAATGCCAAATCGCTCACGATCCTCGGCGCGCATGGAAATAATCTGAAGAACGTCGACGTTGTAATCCCCCTCGGACTGCTCACCGTTGTAACCGGCGTCTCGGGCTCCGGAAAGTCCACGCTCGTAAACGACATCCTCTATCGCGCTCTGGCGTCAAAGCTATACCGCTCGATGGAGACGCCTGGCGCACACAAGGCCATTCTCGGCGTCGAGCATATCGACAAAGTAATTCAGATCGATCAAGCCCCCATCGGACGGACGCCCCGGTCCAATCCGGCCACCTACACGGGCGTTTTCGCTCCTATTCGAGAGCTTTTCGCCATGCTGCCCGAATCGCGCGAGCGCGGATACAAACCGGGGCGCTTCAGCTTCAACGTCAAGGGAGGGCGCTGCGAGGCTTGCCAGGGCGACGGCCAGCGCCGCATCGAGATGAATTTTCTCCCGGACGTGTACGTCACTTGCGAAGTTTGCCGAGGAAAGCGATATAACGCCGAAACGCTAGCGGTTCGTTATAAGGGCCATTCGGTTTCCGATCTCCTCGATATGTCCATTGAGGAATCGCTCGGGATGATGGAAAATATTCCCGCGATTCAGCAGAAGCTGCGGACGCTCGTGGACGTCGGCCTGGGCTACATCCAGCTCGGCCAATCCGCCACCACGCTTTCCGGTGGCGAAGCGCAGCGCACCAAGCTGGCCAAGGAACTTTCCAAGCGCCAGACTGGCCGCACGCTTTATATTCTCGATGAACCAACCACCGGTCTGCACTTCGACGATGTAAAAAAGCTTCTCGACGTGCTCAATCGCCTCGTCTCGCTCGGAAATACCGTACTTATCATCGAGCACAATATCGACGTCATGAAGCAGGCCGATTGGATCATCGACCTCGGACCCGAAGGCGGCGAAGCCGGAGGCCGCATCGTTGCGCAGGGTTCGCCGGAGCAAGTCGCGCGCGTCAAGAAATCCTACACGGGGCAAATTCTCGCGCGCTCGTTGAATGGCGCAAGGCCCGGCGCCGACGGGAAATCCGCCGCGCTTCCGGGCGGTGTTCTCGTCCCGGCCACCGAATCGACGATCTCGGAATGAACGACGAAAAAACTTTCGCTCAACCCAATCCAGAGGAACCAGCCGATTCCATACCTGAGGTTCCACCGCTTGCGGGTGAATATCCGGCGTTGCCGGAAGCTCGCTCGGGGCTCGTGAATGAAGCGCCTCTGCCCGACTCCGTGTATTCTTCGCGGTCAGATGGGCCATTCCCGAGTAGCCCGCAGCCGTGGTCTCCCGCTCCGATCGACCTTTCGCTTCCCGAAGATCTCCGTGCGCCGTGGGGCTGGCTCGATCTCCTCCTTCTGGTACTCATCGCAATCGGCGGGATATTCTTATTCAGCGTGATTCTCGTGATTATCTTTAGCCGGTTTGGCATCAGCCCGTCGCAAGTGCAGAAATCCGCCGAGTACAAAGGCGTATTCGCGGTCATCACGCAAACCCTGCTGTCGCTCGGCTTACTCGCCTATCTCGCCGCGCAGATGCGCCTGCGCTTCCGCCAGCCATTCTGGCGCACCATCGGGTGGCGTCCGCTTGATACAGGATTGATGCCGAGGTATCTCGCTTACTTCGCTTGGATCGTTGCGGGCTTCGCGTTTTCGCTGCTGATCACCATCGCATCCTCCGCTTTTGGCCACAAAGCCCAGATGCCCATCGAAGGTCTTTTCCAAAATCGCGTGAGCGCTCTTCTATTGATGTCGATGGGAATTTTGATTGCGCCCGTCTTCGAGGAAACAATTTTTCGCGGCTATATCTATCCGGTCATTGCGCGAAGCTGGGGCGTCACGGCGAGCGTCCTCGTCACAGGAACCATTTTCGGATTATTGCATGCGCCGCAGCTCTGGGGCGGCTGGGCGCAGATCGGTTTGCTCGTGCTTGTCGGCATCGTGTTTACGCTTGTCCGCGCCGTCACTAAAACCGTGCTAGCCAGCTACCTGCTCCACGTCAGCTACAATTCGTTCCTTTTCCTCGCTTTTCTGTTTGCATCTGGCGGGCTTCGGCATCTCCCGATCGTGCATTGAAAATTTTGGGGACTCGCGGTCTTCTCCGCGCGAAGGAATCGGTTAAAATAATGGTTTGCGCGGTTCGCGTCGCGCGCATAAAACGGAGATCGATACCTTGCACAGCGTTGAGCCCATTCGATGGACGCCAGAAGGCGTGGTCATGCTCGATCAGCGGCGCCTGCCGGGTGAGGTCATTTACCACACCTATACCGACTATCGCGACGTAGCCGCCGCGATCAAGGACATGGTCATCCGCGGCGCGCCAGCCATCGGTGTAGCTGCCGCGATGGGTATCGCGTTAGGAGTTCAGCGTTCACGCGCGAAATCGCTGGAAGAGTTGCGTCCGGAATTTGTCGCGATTTGCGATGCGCTCGCGAAGACCCGCCCCACCGCCGTCGATTTATTCTGGGCTATTGGCCGTTTCAAGAGCCGCTTCGAAGAACTCGCAACCGACGCCTCGCGCGATGGCGGCAACAGGGCGAGTCTCGATTCAATTCGCGCCGCGCTGGTCGCCGAAGCCCAAAAGGTCCATCAGGAGCGCCGCGAAGCCGACGAGCGCATCGGCCGTTTCGGGGCCGCCCTGCTCCCGAAAGACGCTCGCGTCATGACGCAGTGCAACGCCGGCGCGCTCGCCACCGGCGGTATTGGCACAGCCCTCGGAGTGATCCGCATGGCGTTCGAAGGCGGCTCGCGCATCGAGGTCTTCGTCCCCGAAACGCGTCCATACCTCCAGGGCTCGCGGCTCACAGCCTGGGAACTCCACCAGGACGGCATCCCTCTGACATTGATCACCGACAACATGGTTGGCCACGTCCTGAAGACGGCCGGCATCGGAGCGGTTGTCGTCGGCGCGGACCGCATCGCGCGTAATGGCGACACCGCGAACAAGATCGGCACGTACGGCATCGCCGTCCTCGCGCGCGAGCACAACATTCCCTTTTACGTTGCAGCTCCCGTCTCCACTCTCGATCTTTCGATCCCGTCAGGCGAGCATATTCCCATCGAAGAGCGCTCCGCCGCCGAAGTGACGCATCTCGCGGGAACGCGCATCGCACCCGACGTGCGTGCCGCTCATCCTGCATTCGACGTCACCCCCGCCCGCTTCATCGCCGCCATCATCACCGAGCGCGGCGTCGCCCGCCCGCCTTTCGACGCTTCCCTTCTTGCGATGGTCGCCGTAGACGCTTCTGAGGGGTAAGGGGACGTCTAGCGCCGGGCTTCAGCGCTGTGTGATTACGCCAGTTATTCGTCAGGGCACGGCTTTAGCCATGCCGCAAGTGTCGCAAATACAACGCGGCTTCAGCCGCTGAGGTCGGTCGAACAAAGGGTGGCGCTACAACAGGCAAACCCCGGGCGGACGAATACGCGAACCTGGGTTGTCGCGCCGGGCTTCAGCCCGGCATCTCGTCCGTCGTCGTGGGCGATGCCATCAAACATGCCACCCTGAAGGGTGGCGCTACAACAGCAATCGGAGGGACGGTTACGCGAACTTGGGTTGTCGCGCCGGGCTTCAGCCCGGCATGCCGCGCCAAACGTTGGCAACTACGAAGAACAAGTGGCACCACTGTGCGGCATTCCGTTGCAAACGATGCAAATAAAAAAACCACTGGCCCCGGTTTCCCGGAGCCAGTGGCGATATTGCAGCCGAGGTCAGCCCACCGAAGCTACCAGCGAGCCACCGCCAGGTTAGAAGTCAAACCTCAATCCAAACTCGATCACACGAGGAGCACCGGCGCCAAATACTCCGGAACCAGCCCCGATCGGGTTTGCACGGGCCCCCAACGTGCTGCCCTTCGGGACGGTAGCAAACTCGGGCAGCGTTCCGTTGATCGACCCGCCAGAACCGGTCAGCAAGCCGTTTAATGTGTTGCCAGGACCATCAAAGTTTCGGAAATTGAACACATTAAAGAAGCTTACGCTCGGCGTAATCGTAAGCCGTTCGTGAATGTGCCCGATCCAGCTCACTTGGGCGTCGAAGGCCCTCATGTTCCCTAAGCTAACCTCGTTTGAAGGTACCGGGCTGAGCTGGGGCGGAGTAGCGCCCAGGTTCAGCAATTGAGTTTTTGTGAACAGCCCAGCATTAACGAGCGCTTGCCCGGCAGGCGTCAGCGTCTTCCCGGCAACGTTCTGGTTATAGTTACTGACCGCGTTCGCCAGGCCTTGAGGCCCGATACTCCGGCCAAAAGCGCCTAGATTGTATCCTGGCAGCGGATCCTGGACGGTTCCATCCCCCGTGAAATCTGTTTCGAAGATGGCCGCCGCGCCGTTTCCGGGAACCGTGGGCGTAGCAGGAAGCGCTGACCAGAAGTGGCTGGCGATTCCGATTTGGAATCCGAACGGAACTCGAGCATATCCTCCGAAGTTCAGTTGGTTCGGCCGGTCAAGCGTGGACGGCCCAGTAAACCGACCCGGATGGTTGTTGTCCATCGATGCAATCACAAAATCCTGATCCGAGGCCGCCGGTGATCCGGGGGCCGTAGCGCTTGCTCCTCCCGAGTTCACGAAGCGGGAATAGGTGTAAGACAACTGAAAATTGAGGTACTGGACACCTGTGAACGGGTGATTGACGTTCTGCGTTAGTTGAACATCCATCGCATTGTATACGCCGCGGCCCACCGGCTCGAGAAATGGCGCAGTCCCCACATTCGGGTTGATTCCGCCGAACGCGCACTGCACCCCTATACCCGCCATGCAAGCAGCGCCACCGTCGATGTCCACGGGCGAATCGAGTCCATTACCTGCAAAGTCAGCAATTGTCGCAGGCCTTGCGACGTAGGTCCCCATATCATTAGTTCCGTTAGCCGGATCCGTCGGGCAATTTGCTATCGCGGCGTTAATTGTCCCAGCACCGCAAAAGCCCAGAGTCCTCGAAATGGCGTTCTGTGCCGCCCCGGTGTTCAGGAATGCAGCATCTCCGGTGTGATTGACGTCAATTCCAAGCAGGTAGTGCAAGCTTACGTTGCGCACATAATCCACGCTCAGAATCGTTCCGGGATGAAGCTCATGCTGAACACCCACGTTCATCTGGATCGAACGGGGCGTCTTATACGCCGGAGCAAACAGTCCCAGCGGAATCGGCGAACCCGTCCGAATCAGGTTCTCGATGTCATTTGGGTTTGGATTATTCAATCCAGCTGCGGCCTGCGCTGCTTGGTATTGCGATTGGAAAGCCGCAATACCTTGGGCCACAGTCGACCCTGGAAGGAATGGGTCCGGTGCCCCAATTGCTGAACTACATAGGATGTTCGCGTTCGCTTGGCTACCACCCAAGAACTGTACGCTTCCATCCGGGAATGGCACCTGCGAGGCTCCGAACAGACACGGCGTTGGCGTGGCCAGGAAGCCGCCCGTCTGCAGGCGGACGGGGCGATCAAAGAGAACGTTGTTATAAATTACGTTCTCAAAGTACTCCCCGATTCCGGCGCGAATTACCGTCTTTCCGTTCGATCTCGGATCCCAAGCGATTCCCACCTGAGGGCCCAAATTCGTGTTCGCCTGTTGAATGGGATCTCCAAAGCCGGGGAGCACCGCATTCAAAGCCGGAATGCCTGGAAGGTCGCTGTCAGTGCGGCCAGTGTCACGACTATATCGTACACCGTACGTCAGCGTCAGGTTTGGTTTGACCTTCCAACTATCTCCCAGGTAGACGCCCAGGCGATTGTCCGGACCCAAACCGCCCAGCGGAAATCCGAAGGCCTTCTTTTCCGTCGAGAAGCCCAGACCGTTTCCAAAGATGACGATCTCGGGAGAGTAGTTCAGAGGGCAAGAAGCGCCGGTCGCCCCATTCGGGCATACGAAAGCGGCCCCCGCCACAGGTCCTGCGTCCTGCAAGTTCTCAACGAGCGGTTGAATGGAGAAGAATTTGGCAAAACCCCCGCCTTGGATGTGATTCCAGCTAATCCCATAGCGGACGATATGCGAACCCCAGATCTTGCTGCCGTCATATTTGATCTGGTGGTCGCTTTGAGGTGTCGCCTGGGGAGCCAGAAAGCTCGGTCCGGTTTGCAGGTTGCTCGCCGTCATATCCAAACTGACAGGCAAATCCGCAAACGGCAAGCCGCTACCGCGCACCGTGTCGCTAATGTTGTTCCTGAATTTCAGATACTCGAATCGAACGCTGTGGGTAAAAGAACCCGTGGTCCAGTCCGCGCCGATTACGTGGTCGCGCGTCCGGTCGGTGTTGTCATACGGAGAAAAACTCGCCGAGCCAAACGACGTATTGATAAAATTCTGGAAATAGCTGAAGCGATAGAACACGTGGAGTGATTTCGTCAGCTGGTAGTCAACCTTTCCTACCAAATCCGCTTCGTGAAATGGCGATGCGAATGTACCTGAAAACGAATCGAAGGGCGCCGACACCAGCACTGGTGCCGCCAGATGCTGAATGGTTCTTTCGCCGTCCAGGAAAAAGAACAGCTTGTCCTTGATAATAGGACCGCCAACATCGCCGCCGTACTGGCTCCGCTGGAATGGCGCGGCCGTAGGGCCAGGGAGAGCCGCCGCCATCGAACTATCACGGAACAGGCCAAAACCTTCGCCGTGAACCGTGTTGCCTCCAGACTTGGTCACGACGTTCACCGCGCCTGACGAAGTCAATTCATTGGAAAGGTCCAGCGAGGACTGCGCCAGTTGAAATTCTTGGATCGCGCTTGCTGGAATGCTCGTCGTTGTGGTACCGACCGTCTCGTCGCTGACGTCAACGCCATCCACTTCGATCCGGGCCGTTCGTCCGAATCGGCCACCGAACGAAATAGATGAAAATCCTGCCTTCGTCGGGTCAAAGTTTGTGCCGTCCTGAATTTGAACGCCCGGAGCCAGCTGCGCCAGATCCAGGAAGTTTCGACCGTTCACGGGCAAGTTCTCGATCTGTTGCGCCGTGAGCGTGCTGGAAACCTGCGCTTGGTCTGTGTTGACAGCAACCGCCTGCCCCGTCACTTCCACGACAGTGCTCGCAGCGCCAAGCTCCAGCCGCGCATTTGCGGCAGTAATCTGCCCCACCTCCACGACCACCGTCGTTTGTGTGGTCTTAAAATTGGGCGCTTCTACGCGCACCGTGTAGCTGCCGGCGCTCAGTGCGCCAGACGAGAACGATCCACTCGAGGTCGTATTCATCGTGCTGGACTGAGCCGTCGCCGTGTTAGTAATCACAACGGTCGCGTTCGGAACCGAGCCGCCCTGCGCATCGGTTACCACGCCCTGAATGCTTCCCGTGCCAACCGTCGCCTGCGACCATGCTGCCTGGTAGCTGAAGAGAACCAGCGCTACAAGCGCGAAAGCTACCACCCCAAATCGCTTCCAGTTCATACACCCTCCTCAATAACGTTCAGCAAGAAAATTGGAGAAGCCCCCACATCCCGAAGAGAAAATACCTGATACGTGCCAAGCAATTCAATACCCAAGCTAAATCAAACATTTAATGTCTATAAACAAAGGATTTATATATCTAACCTACGATTCGGAGAGTATTTATATACGGTTTCTTATATTTGGCAACATTATTTTGTATTTTTCTGGTCCGTGAGTCCTATTCCACAACAGGCACAGCCGCCTCCACGGAAGGGAGGGTTCTTTGCCAACCGGCGTCGTTTTTAGTCCGTGCAGTTCGCTAGTTCGGGCCGCCGGCCAAGCAGCAGGAACCCGAACACATTCCCGTCCATCTCGATCGGCCCTCCTCCACCTTCGCAGCCGTCCGCCGTCGAGTGATCTTGTTTGTAGCGCTGGCGTCTCGCCGGCTTCTTCTTTGGAACGTGGCATCAGACACCGCCGGAAACGCACACCCGTTACGCTCGCCTGGCGCCCCCTTAAATGCTCTTCGTCATCAGGGTTTCTTCGCGCGAATGAACGCGCTTGCAAACTTTCCTTCCATCTCACCAGCGATCGCGCCCACATCAAGGCCCTTCGTCGTGAGAAACTGCCGCGCATCCTCGATGCTGTAAACGCGCGTCGGCTCGATCTCAATATCCTCGAATCCCGCCGCGCTCAATTTCACGCGGTATTCGGATTCGTCCATCGCCCCGGCTACGCATCCCACCCACAGCTCGACGTTGCGACGGATATCTGCCGGCACCGGCCCTCGCACCACTACATCCGACACCGCGAATCGTCCGCCCGGCCTCAACACGCGAAACGCTTCGCGCAGTACGCGATCTTTATCCGCCGACAAATTGATGACGCAATTCGAAATCACCACGTCCACCGAATTTTCCGGCAGCGGAATGTTCTCGATTTCACCTTTCAAGAATTCAACGTTCCCTACGCCAGCCTTGCGCTGATTCTCCGTCGCCAGCGCCAGCATGTCGTCGGTCATGTCCAGGCCGTAGGCTTTTCCCATCGGCCCCACCCGCTTCGCCGACAGCAGCACGTCGATCCCGCCTCCAGACCCCAGATCGAGCACAACTTCTCCTGCATTCAGTTGAGCGAGCGCCGTGGGATTGCCGCAGCCAAGCGACGCCCGCATCGCCTCCTGTGGCACGCAAGCCGCTTGATTCGCATCGTAAAGATTCGCCGAAATTGGGTCGCAGCATGGCGCTGCGCCCGCGCTTTCGCAGCAACTTGCCGCTTCGCCCGCTGTCACGCGCCGCGCCGCATCCCCGTATCTTGCCTTGACCACGTCCTTAATATCCGTCATTGCGTTGTCCATCTTTCGCTCCCTTTACATTAATTTAACATCGACGATGTTAGATAATGCAAGACGCCCCCTCCCCGTCCCTTCAGCAGCCGGCTCTACACATCCATGATCGCGCGCGCGGCCTGCGGAAACTCGGCCAGACAATTCCGATTCACGCGATAATACATAAACGTGCCGCGTCTCTCGGAAACCACGAACCGAACTCCGCGCAGCACCTTCAAATGGTGCGAGATCGTGGGCTGCCCGATCGGAAAATGCTTCACGATGTCGCAGACGCACACCGGCGCGCGGCTCGCCGCCAGCAGATTCAAAATCCGTATGCGCGTCGGATCGGCCAACGCCTTGAACCATCCCGCATACTGGCGCGCAACCGAGCGCTCCAACT
>JBOGNE010000078.1:0-1509 GCA_050747005.1 Candidatus Acidiferrales bacterium | reverse complement strand
CGTGACCGAACGCGAAGCGCTACCCAACAAATACGCGCAGCCGGACACTCGTTTGTATACGGTCGCTGATCTCTCGACGATATGGGTTTTCGCGCAAGTATTTCAGAACGACTTGGGGCGAGTTAAGGCAGGAGACCCAGCCACTCTGACCGTCGATACGTATCCGGGACGAACCTTCGATGGCCGCGTGGATTTCGTCTACCCGGATGTGGATATGACGACGCGAACCGCGCGAGTGCGGCTGGTGTTTCCAAATCCAGACCTGAAACTCACGCCCGGAATGTTCGTCAACGTTGATCTCAAGGTTCCGATGGGAGAGCACGTAGTAATCCCCGCCGCTGGCGTTCTCCAAACTGGCGCACGGCAAATTGCGTTCGTCGATCACGGTAGCGGAAATTTGGAACCACGCGACGTTCAGTTGGGTGCCCGCATCGGCGACAACTTCATCGTTTTGAAGGGACTGAAAGCCGGTGAAAAGATCATTACCTCAGCAAACTTTCTGATCGACTCAGAAAGCCAGCTTCAAGCCGCGCTCGGCTCGTATGTTCCGCCGCCACCCGGCGCGGGTGCTGCGTCTGCGATGAATGGTCCTCAGGTGAACGTCGATTTCACCACCGAGCCGAATCCGCCGCACAAGGGCAGCAACGTCTTTCGCGTGCGACTGACGGACGCGAAAGGAGCGCTTTCGGGCGCGACGGTCACAGTTACATTTTTCATGCCCGCGATGCCGGCGATGGGCATGGCGGCGATGAGAACGGTTGTGAACTTAAGCGAAAAGGGAGGCGGCGCATACGAAGGATCGGGACAACTTGGGAGCGGTGGGACCTGGCAAGTAACAATTCTCGCAAAGAAGGACGGTCAAGTCGTTGCCAGCAAGCAAATGTCAGTGAGCGCTACGGGGGGCATGTAAATGATCGCGCGACTCATTCAATGGTGTACGCGAAATGTCTTCCTCGTCTTCACGGCCACAGTCCTGCTTGTTGCGGCGGGAGTATGGGCGATGCGACAGATTCCGCTCGACGCGCTGCCCGACATCTCCGATGTCGAAGTAATAATCTACACGCCTTGGGCGGGTGAGCCGCCGAACATCATCGAGGATCAGGTCACTTATCCCATCGTCACGACGCTCTTGGCCGCACCCCATGTCAAGGCGGTCCGGGCGCAGACGATGTTCGGCGACTCCTATGTCTTTGTGATTTTTCAGGACGGGACGGATCTCTATTGGGCGCGCTCGCGAGTTCTCGAATACCTCCAAGAGATTCAGGGCGAGTTGCCAGCGGGCGTTCATCCCGTGCTTGGTCCCGACGCCACGGGAGCAGGTTGGGTCTACGAGTATGCCCTCGTTGACCACACTCATAAATACAGCTTGGCCGATCTGCGTAGCCTTCAAGACTGGTATCTGCGCTACCAGCTCGAAACCGTTCCCGGAGTGGCAGAGGTAGCCACCATTGGCGGATTCGTTCGCCAGTACCAGGTGAATTTGGACCCGGATAAACTTAGGGCCTATAA
>JBOGNE010000077.1:0-15878 GCA_050747005.1 Candidatus Acidiferrales bacterium | reverse complement strand
TCTATCAGGCACTCGATGGCCAGGTCTCGCTCTACTACGGCGATACCCGCTTGGCACATACAAACACCCAAGGGGGGTGACATTTTTATGTTGCCGTTAGGGTGACAGAATTACGTTGCTACAACACGACTTTGCATTCCACGGACGATTTTACGGGGTCTGGAGGCGGCCACGGATTTCGGGCCCGAATCGCTCGAAATGCCGAACGTTCCAAGTGTATATAATCTCGGTGCCTGCGCCCATCGCGCAGCGGGCGAGCAAGGCATCGTAAACGGCGCCTCCAACGATTTTCGAGGCCGAGCATTCCTCGATCGTTGCCAAATATTCATCGGCGTCCAGTGATATCTGCGCGAGCCGGTTGCAAATCTCCTGCACAAACAGCAGCGCTTGCTCGCCACTCAAGCGATGGGCGCCCGGAAGGCGCGTAATCGTTGCGTAAAGCTCGGCGAGACTATGAGCCGCGCAGCACGCGTCGCCGGGTCCAGCCCTGAGAAACGCCGCCAAGCTGCGTTCATGATGGACGTGATCTTCAAGAAATACGGGGATTAGAACGGAGGTATCAAAAAAACATTTCAACGGGGTTTTCCGAAATAGGCTTCATTACGCTCATTTCTAATGCCCTGGCGCGTCTTCTCGACGGTCGCGTCGGAAAGAGGAGTGCCGGAGCGGAAGACCCACACTCCTTGCTTTTTGTGCAGCGAGAAGTTGCCGCGAATCGGGCGAAGTTTGATTTCATCGCCCGTCACCTCGATCTCAAGACTGTCGCCGGGCTGGAGTTGGAGCTCGTCACGCATCGGTTTGGGAAGAACAATGCGTCCGGCGGTATCCACTGTGAGGGTTTTCATAGGCCAGACCATTCTACCATGACATTTGCCATTCATAAATGGCATTTCCGAGGATGGGATTACGGCTGGGAAGGCGTGCTGAGTGGGATCTCGAAGAAAATCAAGGGCTTATTCTCGGGGAGGACGGCGGCGTCGGGAATATACAGGCTGGATGTACTGACAAGAGCCATGTCGTGGCTCAAGTTGAAAAACAGAAACCCGTGAATCACGCTCATTGGCGGGACAATATCACCGTCGAGCGCGAGCGGCCGCAGCGTATCGGCGAACTTCTGCGCCTTTTTATCACCCGAAATGCCCAGACCAATTGGCAGGCGAGGTCTGCTGGGATTCGGCGTCCCGCCGGGATGAGCGATGAGACGCGCCACGACTTCCGGCGCCAACCAATCGAGGTTTTGGTGTTCGCCGGACGGCAGGCGAACTTCCAGTTGAATCGTATCCAAATTAATCTTGATGGCCCGAGCCGTTTCGTTGTGCAGGAAAACTTCGACGGGCAGAATTCCCACAGGCAGAGGATTTGCCTTCCCGAATTTTTCCTTGGCTCTCGCTTGCCCGGTGTAGGGGTCGGCTGAAACGTCCATGCCGGCATGACGATCGTGGGGCAACGCTTTCGCCGGCGATTGCGTATTCGGTTGCGCAATCGCGAATGATGTCGCGGATGGCGCGAATACTTGCGCGGCCGCGCCGACCAGAAGAGAGAACGCAAACAAGGACGCCATTCGCATCTTCGTTTTCCGATGCATCCTTGGCGCGGGAAGTTGTGCGAGTTTCGCGCCGGTGCCACTATAATACCCGCTTCGCGCGACGCAAAGCCCGATGAGGTGGCACGCGCCGCGATCCCAAATGCTTGTCCTTTACCGCATCTTCACAGCCGCAAGCATGTTTTTTCTAGCGCCGTATTATGCGCTGCGCGGTTGGCGGCGCGGAGAACCTTCGCAAACGTTCCGCGAACGGCTCGGGATTCTCTCCCCTGTGTTAATTGCTCGAGCGGCGCATGAATCATCCGCAGAGGGAGGGGGCGCGGCACGCGCCATCTGGATACACGCTGTTTCGGTAGGCGAAGTGCTGGCTGCAAAACCTTTGCTTGACGGTCTCAAACGGCGATTTCCCGATTGTACGATTTTTGTTTCGACGACGACGGAAACCGGCCAGCGGCTTGCACGCGAACGCCTGGCTGGCGCGGACGCCATTTTCTATTTTCCGCTCGATTGGACCGTCTCGGTCCGGCGCGCGCTTAACTCGATTCGCCCGTCTCTAATCGTGATCATGGAAACGGAAATCTGGCCGAATTTCCTGCGAGAAGCGAGCCGTCGCGGTATCCCGGTGGTCTTCGTCAACGCTCGCATTTCGGTACGCTCGTTCGCGCGTTTCAGCCGGTGGAAAGCCGTCGCCGAGGTGTTTTACGAGGAGGTTTTGCGGGACGCGACCCTGTTTCTGGCGCAATCTCCCGAAGACGCCAGGCGTTTGACCGCCATGGGCGCGCCGGAAGACCGGGTCGAAGTTACCGGCAATCTCAAATACGACATGGAGCAACCCCTTGCCGGCCGCTTTGGCGAATGGCTCGGAGAGCAGGCGCGCAGCCAGGAGCGATGGCCGGTGGTTGTCGCGGGGAGCATCGCCGCCGAAGAAGAAGAACAGATCGTCGCGGCCTACGACATCGTGCAACGCCAGTGGCGTCACGCTCTGTTGATTCTGGCTCCGCGCAAGCCGGACCGGTTTGCGCCAGCGGCAAACATCGTAGCCTCCGGGGGTTGGAGCGTGGTGCGCCGCAGCCAGCTCGACCTTAGGGCGCCGCTCGACGAAAATGCTGACGTGATTCTGCTGGATTCGATTGGCGAACTGTCGAGTCTTTATGCTTTTGCCGATGCGGTGTTCGTGGGCGGGTCGCTCGTTCCATCGGGAGGACACAACATTCTCGAGCCTGCATGGTTTTCGCGGCCTCCGGTATTCGGACCCTCGATGGAAAATTTCCGCGAGATGGCAGACCAATTCCTGGGCGCTCGTGCTGGCGTTCAGGTGAATTCCGGCGCAATGCTTGGAAAAGTTTGGGTGCAGTTGATCGAAGACAACGCGACCCGCGAACGGATGGGACGCGGCGCGCGGGAGATATGCGAGCGAAATCGCGGCGCCACCGGGCGTTCGGTCGATCGGATCGTCCGGCTGCTGGAACCCGGGGGCGGCTCCGCATGAGATTGATGCAGGCTCTTCTCTGGCCGCTGACACTGCCTTATGGCGCGGTCGTTCGTTTGCGCGCGCGAGCTTATCGAGCCGGCGTGATCCAGCAGCATCGGCTCGACGGCGTTGCGATCAGCGTAGGGAATCTCATAGCCGGCGGGACGGGCAAGACTCCCATGGTTTTGTGGATCGCGGAGCGCCTGATGGCGGAGGGGAAGCGCCCGGGCATCCTCACGCGCGGTTATCTCGGCCGTTCGATACCAGACGAAGATATTCAAATCGAAGAACTGGATGTAGATATTGTGAATTCATCGAGCGATGAAGTTCGCCTGATGCAAGCGAGGCTCGGCGAGCGCGCCGCATTTGGCGTGGGTCCGGATCGGTTTGCGCGCGGACAGGAACTTGTGAGGCAGGGCGTCAAATGGCTCATTCTCGACGACGGCTTTCAGCACCTCCGGCTCGCGCGCGACGTTGACATCGTTCTGATCGATGCGACGAACCCGTTCGGAGGCGGCCATTTGCTCCCTGCCGGGCGGCTCCGGGAGCCGCATTCGGCGCTTGCCCGCGTCGATATCGTCGTCATCACGCGGAGCGATCATGCGCCCGCAGTCGAAGCCATAATTCGCCGGGATTCCAATGCGCCGATTTTCTACGCCCGGCCCCAGCTAGATTCCGTGGTCCTGAATCGCTCGGAGAATATGAGCGACGTCTCCCCAGAGGCGCGAAAGAAAAAACTGTTCGCATTCTGCGGAATCGGAAATCCATCCGCGTTCCTCGCCGACCTTCGGACTTGGGGTTTCCAAATTGCCGGCCATAAATTCTTTCCGGACCATCATCGCTACACCAATTCTGACATTCAGGCCATTGAACGCGAAGCTGAACGCAGCGGCGCGGAGAGCCTGATTTGCACCGAAAAGGACATCTTCAACCTCACGGAAGTTCGGAGTTTTTCGGCGGATCTTTTCTACTGCCGGATTTCATTTCGAATGGACCGGCCGGAAGATTTTTGGCGCGCGATCGTGAGCACAATCAATTCGCACCGAAGGAAGGGCTGATTGCCGGCTTCGGTGCGGTTGTGATACGTTCCGCGAGACCTGTAACATTGTGGCATTAGTCGCAACAGCGGCGATCCGAGCGGCAGGCGCAGCGACACTTCGCAAAATCGCTCAGTGCAAGGCAGCGCCCCTACAAATTCAGATTCGCATCGCGACATCGGCGAATCTAGCGCCGCATTAGGACGGCATGCCGGGCTAACGCCCGGTGCTACAACACCCAGCCGTTATTGGGGCCTTTCACGCACGTGAGACCCTGCGTCAGGGAGAATCATTGAACCGCGCATGGAAACAAAATACGCAGCCACGCCGACCGCGAACGCCGGACGAGCCGAATCAGGATTCGAGCGCCGATTTCACGCGGCTTCTCGATGTCGTCGCGGCGTTTCCGCATCAGACGGTCTGCGTCGTGGGCGACATGCTTCTCGACGAATTTGTTTCCGGCGAGATTTCGCGGGTCTCGCGCGAAGCGCCCGTCTTGATTCTTCGCCATCGAAGCAGCCATTCGTATCCCGGGGGCGGAGCAAACGCGGTCAGCAATCTGGCCTCCCTTGGAGCGCGAGCTCTGCCCGTTGGCGTGGTGGGCGATGACGAAGACGGCCGCATGTTGCTCGATGATTTCCGCGGCAAAGGCATCGATACTTCCGGAATCATCCGCGCACACGGGTGGGTCACGACGTGCAAAACGCGCTATCTGGCCGGCTGGACCCACACCACCGAGCAGCAAGTTCTTCGCGTCGACCGGGAGCCCAAGACGAGAATTCCAGCGCGTGCGGAGCAAGCTGTTGCACGCCAACTGCGCCGGCTCTCGCGCCATGCGGACGCCGTTCTTGTCTCGGATTACGGTCTCGGCATTGCCAGTCCGTCTCTTTTGCGTGGACTCGAAGCCAAGATTCTCACGCTCGATTCGCGTTACCGGCTTCTCGATTACCGGAAGTGTGGAGTGACCGCCGCGACGCCCAACGAGCCCGAGCTGGAAGCGGCGTATCACGCGAGCATCGGCACAGACCAGACTAGGCTGGAGGATCTCGGCCGGCGGGCATTGCGCGATCTCGGTCTGGAAGCGCTGGTGGTGACCCGCGGCAAGGACGGCATGGCCGTCTTCGAGCGGAAAGGGGCGTATTCAAAAGGAAAAATCTCTGCGTCCCGCCACATTCCGATTTTTGGTTCGGACTCGCCCGTGGACGTCACCGGAGCGGGAGACACCGTTATCGCCGCTTTCACGCTGGCGCTGGCCGCGGGAGCGACGTATCTGGAAGCGGCGCACATTGCGAATTACGCGGGCGGGATCGCGGTGATGAAGAAGCGCACCGCGACCGTCACGCGCGAGGAACTTGAGTCCGCGCTTCGCCGCGAAATCACGGCCGCACGCTGATATTTCGATGGACACTCGTGAAAAAATTCTTTCCCGCGAAGGCGTTCACGCAGCCTTGGACGAGCATCGCCGTGCGGGCCGGAATATCGTGTTCGCAAACGGCGTGTTCGACATTCTTCACGCGGGCCATGTGCGCTACCTGAAGGCAGCGCGCGCGGAGGGCGACGTGCTGGTCGTCGGCGTCAACTCGGATGCCAGCACGCGGAAGCTAAAGGGGGCGGGACGCCCAATCCTGACGGAACGCGCGCGGGCTTCTCTTGTCGCCGCGATTGCGGCCGTAAATTACGTCGTGATTTTTGACGAGCCGGACGTAAATTCACTGCTCCGGGAGTTTCAGCCGGACGTACACGCGAAGGGAACCGACTACACTCCTGCCAGCCTTCCGGAAGCCGAGCGCGAGTTGGCCGCGCTGCTCGGCATTCGAGTAGCTATCGTGGGCGACCCGAAGGATCATTCCACGCGCGATCTCCTCGCGCGCCTGCGGCGGAATATTGATGGTTGAGCCGCGATTCCTGATCATCAAGGGCGGCGCGCTTGGCGACGTGATCCACACTCTTCCGGCGGCCGCGGTCCTGCGCGATACATTTCCAACGGCGCGAATCGACTGGGCGATTCAGCCGCGCTGGGCTCGCGTGCTGGAGTGCAATCCGGATATAAGGGAAGCGATCGCCTTTGAGAACAGCAATCCAATCGCAATGGTCCGTGCGTTGAGCAGGATGCGTTCCACGCAGTACACATGCGCCATCGATTTTCAGTCGCTTTACAAATCCGCGCTGCTGTCGTTCGCTTGCGGCGCGCCCAGGCGTATCGGGTTTCCGCGGACGTACGCGCGCGAGGGGTTCGCTTCCGTGTTTTATACCGAGCGCGTAAACCCGAGCGGCGCCCACAAAGTCGATCACAATCTGACGTTGGCGTATGCGGCCGGTGCAAGGCCCGCGGCGCCGCGGTTTCCAATTGCGATTCACGCGCAGGATGATGAAACTGTCTCGCGCAATCTCGAGAGGCACAAGCTGAGTGAATTTTTCGTGTTGAATCCCGGAGGCGGCTGGCTGTCGAAATGCTGGCCAGCGGAGCGATATGGCCAGCTTCATCGCAAGATTTTTGAGCGTTATGGTTGGCGGGGCATCGTGAGCTGTGGCCCAGGCGAAGAGCATCTGGCGCAAGCGGTGATTGATTCGGCAGGGAATCCGCCGCCAGTGGCGCTGAAGCCCGGCCTCGGGCCGTTGTTCGCGTTATTGCGGCGATCGAAATTCGTTGTGTCGGCGGACACAGGGCCATTGCATCTTGCTTCCGCCCTCGGCGCGCCCGTGGTTGCCCTGTTTGGACCGACGGACCCTTCGCGCAACGGGCCTTTTTCGCCAGACGACGTGGTCGTGCGAAATCCAGGCGCAGGCGAAACCACGTATCGGCGCGGCAAGTCCTATTCGCCCGCAATGCTGTCGATCACCGTGGATCAGGTGATGGACGCGATCGAGCGCCGCCTGGAACATCGCCGTTGAGCGAGAAGCGCAGATTTTGGATGCAGTGGCGGGTGCGGCTTGGCTATCCCGTCGCGGTGGCCTACTGGCTGCTTGCATCGCCCACGCGGCGTTCGATCATGTATGGGGCCATTGTTGCCGCGCTTGGTTTGATAGTGCGCGGAGTGGCGGCGGGCTACTTGCGAAAGTATCAGGAACTCGCAACGAGCGGCCCATACGCACGCACCAGAAACCCTTTGTATCTCGGCAGCGGATTGCTTGCCGCTGGTTTCATCGTCGCGGGGCATTCGTGGATTGCCGGGCCGCTGGTGGCCGTCTATTTCGCGGTGTTCTATTATTTCGTGATGCGCAACGAAGAAGAGGATCTTCGCTCGCGATTCGGCGCAACGTTTGGCGAGTACGCCAGGCGCGTGCCGTTGTTTTTTCCGCGCATGCGGCCTGCTTCGGGCTGGCGCTCCGCTGATGCCGGCCAGACCGCGAAGACATTTTCGTGGGGCCAGTATCGACGCAACCACGAATATCAGGCATCGATGGGAACGGTTTTAGGGTTCGTTGCGGTTTGGATTCGAATCTGGCTGCCAGTGTGGGAAAGTTTCCGGCATCGTTGACTGGCGAAGAGCATTACTGCAGACGGTAGACCGCGTGCATCACGCGCTGAAACTGCGGACGGTACAGCAAGTCGAAGGCATTTTCCTTGCCGGGAAACATTTCAAGCGCCACGCGGCGCGTCGCCGCGATCATTCCGGCGGCTTGTTCGGGAGACAAATCGCCTCCGGCGATGGTGTCGAGCGTGAGATGAACCAAAATTCGCAGCCTACGAATGCGGCGGCTTTCCTCGTCGATTTCGTCTTGCGTGGGATGCAGCGGTTTGCCGTCTTCCATAATGGGCCTGCGGCTGAATGCTAAAATAATTATGAACTCTTGCGGTTCGGCGTGCAATAGTACTGGCGGCCACCGATGGCCCATCTGATGTTCGTTTGGCATTGCGTTGTAGCGTTCCTGCGGGTCCCGTCATCCAATTCTTGCCGGAGGTGAAGGGCGATGGTCGATCATCACAATCAGGAACGCGTCATCAACGTGCATACCGCAGGGTCGCCCGTCGAAGCGATGGTGATCCGCGGACTTCTTCAAAGCAAGGGTATCGCCTCGCCGGGTTCCGTTTCCTCCGATCCTTTCCCGCTGCACGAAACTCCGGAAGGGACGCACGGCGTGGAAATAATGGTGCTGGAATCGCAAGCCGCGGAAGCACGGCGAGTGATCGAGGAATATCTCAAGGCCAACGAGTCCATCGATGAAATGGATAGCGGCGAGGACGCGGGGCCGGGAGATTCTTCCGACGACTAGGAATTCGGCTTTCGAGACGCAGGGAGTCGTTGCTTCAGTGCTGAAGCGTTTTTGAATGCGCGCTTACCATGAGGTTTTTTCCGTCGGTCAAAGCGGTGACCGCGCCGTCGCGATCCGTGCGCAGTAATCGAATCCCCGCCTGCTGGTAGCGTTCAACGGTGCTCGGCGCTGGGTGGCCGAATGGATTGCCTTCTCCCGAAGACACAACCGCGACGCGCGGCGATACCGCCGCGAGAAAATCCGGCGTTGACGACGTTTTACTCCCGTGATGCGGCACCTTCAGGAAATCCGCGGCAAGCGGCGCGCCCTGCGCGGCCAGATCTTCTTCCGCCTTTTTTTGGATGTCGCCGGGCAGGAGGAAGCGCACCGCGCCATCCTCGATGCGCATGACCATCGAGTCGTCATTCGAGGCTTGGGCGGCTGGCGGCTCTTCCATGGGCCATAGAATTTGGCCCCTTGCGCCATCCCAATCGAACGTCTTGCCGCTTGTTTCGTGAAACACCGGTATGCCGCGAGAGCGCGCTTCGGAGAGCAGATCTTCGAAGGAGTGGGTGTCTTCGTCGCGTCCGATCCATAGTTGGCCGACGCGAAAATTCTGGAGCACGCTGAACAGGCCGTCGAGATGGTCGTGATGCGCGTGGGTTAGCGCGACCACATCGAGATGCTTCAGACCCCGCGACCACAGATAGGGAGAGACAACCTGTTCGCCGACATCCAGGCCGGCGTGATGCCCGTTGCTCGATTCGGAACCGGCCAAGCCACCGCCGTCCACGAGCATGGTTCGGCCATCGGGAAACGCCACGAAAATCGAGTCGCCCTGACCAACGTCGAGCACGGTTACTTCGAGCTTTCCGCGCGCGAGACGCGGCGCAAAGGGATACGAGGCAACAACGATTGTCAGCGCCGCGAGCAGGACTGCGGCTGCAAGTTCCGCGGGATGGATCGGCGGCGGCAAATTCCGGCGCGCCGCTCGGTCCCTGCGTTGTACAGCGGCTCTTCGAGCTGCAACAGCCAGACAAACGAACATTGCAAAAAAAGCTACAAGAACCCAGGGAGGTGGTCCCGGGATTCGATACGACATTCGGGGCAAATGAGCGAACCATCGAACGCTAGCAAGCAGCCATTCCACACAAATTCCAAGCATTCGCGCGGCTATACTCGCGAGCCGCATGGATAGGAAGGTTGCACCGAGCGTCAAGAAGCCGATCGGCACAATCAGGCCGGTCAAGATGACGGCGGGAATGTTGCTCAATGGCCCGGAGAGGCTGACTCGATGAAAATCCTGGGCGAGGAGAGGCAGCATTCCCCATTGAATCACGGCGGAAAGCAATACCACTTCCCAAAGGCGCAAACCCGCGCGAATTGGCATAGCGAGCAGCCCTTCAGCATGCGCCGCTAATTTTGTTGGGAGTTTTCCGGCAAGCCAGCCTGAAGCGGCACGCATCTCAATTCTGAATTGAATCACGCGCGGCGAGTGCGCGCCGTCGCGCGTCACGTCGCCAAGATGCCGCAATCCCGCGCGGTAAGGCGCGCTCGATCGGTCGATCCAGGGCAGCGCAAGTCCTGCAATGACTCCTGCGGCAAGAAATGAGAGCTCGAAACTGGAATCCGCGAGCGCCGATGGTTTCCAGACAAGAATCACCAGCGCCGCCAGCGCAATGGTGTTCAACAATTCAACGCGCCGGAACAGGGGCCGGGCGGATAAGTAGAGCGCTGCCATCAAGGCGGCCCGCAGAATGGGCGGTCGGTCCTGAACGATTCCCAGATAGGCGGCGAGTCCGAGGAGGGTCACCAGGATCGAAAGACCCATGGGAAGGCGAAGGCGGCGGCAAAGCCATAGCAAAAAAACAACCAGCGCGCCGACGTGCAAACCGGCAATGACCAGCACGTGATAGGCGCCTGTTTTTTGAAATGCAGTAACGACGGTGGAATCGACGAAACTTCGGTCGCCCAGCAGCATCGCTCGCAGAACGGCCGCGCGTTCAGGCTGGCCGGCAAAAAGTTCGTCGATCCGATCCAGAAGAACGCCACGCACGCGGGCCAGTCGTTGAGTGATTGTTGCACTCGGCCGGTCGATGACACGAAGTAAGGCAGTGTCACGCAGCGTGCCGATCAAATCGATATTCTGCCGGGCGAGGAATCCTCGAAGGTCGAACGCGCCGGGATCCAAGAAATTACGCGGCGGTTTGGCGTGCACCAACGCTTCGACGCGATCCCCGGCATGCATCGCCAGCGCGGAGCGATCGCTTGGAGAAGAATGCTTTGAGTCGAGGTACAGATTGACGCGCAGGCCGCCGCTTGCGGACATCGTGCGGCCGGCGCTTTCCACTTGCTCGATATCCATCTCGAACCGCTGTCCCCACGGCAGCGTCATGGGATCTTCACGCAAGCGGCCGCGCCATCGCAAAGGCTGGGTGGTATCAATGCTCCCGGCGGCAATCAACCGCGTGACGTGGTTGACGGGGATCGCTCCGCGCTCGACCGCAGCGGCCAAACCTCCCAGCAAAACCCAGGCGGCCAGGACTGCCACCCACGCCGCGACCGCACGCCTCCGCCACAAGAGAGCGGCGGCGGCAAGCATTGTGAAAGATGCGAGTGCGAACCACAGTGGCACCGACCCGCCGGGCCATCGGCTGGCGAGCGCGATGCCGCACGCGAACGCCGTCGCGATCCACAGCGCCGGAAGTTTCATTTGCGTTGCAGGCGAACGATAGTTTCCATGTGAAATGTATGGGGAAAAAGATCGAAAAGATGAACGCCGGTAATTTCGTAGCCGGCTTCTCGCAGGGCTGCCAAATCGCGCGCCAGCGTCGGCGGCTCGCACGAGACGTAGGTGATCCGGGCAGCGCCGACCTTGGCAAGGAGTTCGACCATTCCCGGCATCATCCCGGCTCGCGGAGGGTCAAGTACGACCAACTGGGGCCTCTCTTTGTACCTCTCGAGGAATCGCGCAACGTCGGCGGTGCGTATCTCGATGGCGGCATTGCCGCGGGCGTTTACTTCGAGATCGCGGGTTGCGGCTGGATTCGATTCAACTGCAACAACGCGAGCGAATTTTGCGGCGAGAGGAACTGAAAACAATCCGACACCTGCAAACAGGTCGAGCGCAAGACGCCCGCCGGGATCGCTCTCCACAACCTCGCGCATTAATTCAGCGCAAAGAAAGCGGTTTACCTGGAAAAACGAGAAGTGCCCGACGCGATACTTCGCATCTCCCACGTTGTAATCGAGAAATCCAGGCCCGAACAACTCCATGCGGTCACGTCCGGGGTCATGGAAGACCAGGCTTTCAACTCCCGGCACGATTTTTCGGAATGTATCCGCGAGTTCCAATGCGCTGGAAGGGAAGCCAGCAAATGTCGCCGTGAGGAGGAGTTTTGCATTGGAGCCGTCGGTTTGCTCCGTGGTGAAAGCTTCGATTTCGCGAAGCCCGCGCGGGAGCGCGCCTGCGGCGAGCGGAGCGCGAAGCGAAAGCAGAGCGGTTAGCAAAGACGGGGCAAGAATTGCACAATCTTCCACGGCGCAAAGCGCCGTCGAATTCGCGCGAAAATAACCAATCGCCAATTTGGCGTCATCAACGCTATCGCCGGGCGCAGCGTCCGCGTTCCTGGCTCGAATTGGGCGCACTTTCCATTGCGCGCGATTTCGATACGCCCATTCCGGAGAGGCGTGTGTCGCAATGTCGCCCGTCCATTCGATTCGCCCGATGCGGCGCAATGTTTCACGCAGAATTTCTGCTTTGTAGGCGAGTTGCTTTTCGTAAGGAACGTGCTGGTAATTGCATCCGCCGCACGTGCCGAAGTGCGGGCATCGCGGCTCGATTCTGCCGGGGGAGGCTTCGAGAATGCTCGTTAGCTGCGCACGCACGAATTTTTTCTTTTGCTCCACCGGCTCGGCGAATACTCGCTCCGCCGGAAGAACAAACGGCACGAAAACGGTCGCACCTTCGTGGTGCGCCAGGCCGTCGCCGCCGTAAATCAGTTTTTCGATGGTTACTTCCATTGGGTTGTCACGCAGCGTTCCTTACTCGCTTCGTAGGTTACTCGCGAGTGATTTTATTCTCAAGGTATCTGGCAAGCTGCTGAAAGCGTTGCGTCATTCCGAGGACCGTTTTGTGGCGGAAGAATGTGTTCTTGGTTGCCGACGAAGAGAGATTCTTCGCTTCGCTCAGAATTACGACCAAAATGCTTTTCTCTCGCAAATGACAAAGAGTGGGATGATCGGCGAGCTACGGTTCATCCCCGCACCTGACTAGGTCAGATAAAAGAGGCTCAGGCGGGGCACCTCGAAGAACTCGAAGAGCCGCTTCTGAGTGTACTGGCGTTCGAGCTGCGCCAGTTGATCCGCGGTCATTTTGCGGCGGTATGGCGCGAGCGAGCGATCCATTTCGCGGCGAATCGAAAGCGCTGTTTCCTCGTCAGCGTCGGAAGCGATGGCTGCTGTCAGCTTTTCCTCGAGCACAGTCAGCCGCCGTTCGAGATCTTCGAGATCGAGAGCGCCCGGTGCGTCGATGAGGGGCAGCGCTTCATCGATGCGCTTCGCGATATCTTCCAGCCGAGTTGCAAGCGCCGGACGAATGGGCCGCTGTTTTTCGGCTGCGGCGCGCAAGCGTGCGGCGTTGCGCTGAAGATATTGGCGCAAGTCGTCTCTGGAGAAAGGCTCGGACGCGGAACGCGAGTGCTGGACTTCCGGTCCCGATCCGGCTGCCGCTTCCTGGGCTTCGGCGGCGGCGTCGAGGACGGCGTCGACGCAGTATGCGAGGCTCTTCAATTGCCGGCCTCCGGCAGCGCGACGCGAGCGCCCCCAGCTTTCGAAAGCCCGGTCGATGCCTTTCAGCACTGCTTGCACGGGAATCCCGGCCTTCCGCCAAGTTTCGACGATGGCCCAATCGAGCGGCGAGACGAGCAAGTGCGCGCCGCGCTTGCGCCAGAAATATTCCTCGATCTCCGTGAAATAATTAAAGTAGTTAAAGGTTTCCATGAAACTGAAAAACGGACAGGATCAAGTTCTGGCGCGTACAACCAGTGTCGTGTCGCGGAGACAAATTGCGCAAATCGGGCGCAGCAACACTTCGCAAAATCGCTCAGTGCAAAGGCAGCGCCTCTACAGCGAATCTATCCTTCCGGGCAGGCGAAGAATCCTTCTCCGTGATAACCAAACAGAGAGTCCCCGCAAGAATCTCGGGCCGCGGAAAGCACGCTTCGGGTCACAAAGCGGGCCTCGGAATGACGCGCAACGGTTTTTCAACAAACCGCTAAGTAGCTTGCGGAAAATACAGGCAGCGCGCCATCTTGCCTTGAGCGTCACGACAGGTCAGAGCGGCATGTCGGGCTGAAGAGTCTGTGTGAGAAGTCGTTCGACCGACCCTCAGCGGCTGAAGCCGCGTTGTATTTGCGATACTTGTGGCACGGCTGAAGCCGTGCCCTGACGAATAACTGGCGTAATCACACAGGCTCTGAAGCCCGGCGCTACAACACCGGCAATTTGTTCAATCATTTTTCCGCAAACTGTACAGCCGCATTAAAGGCGTCTACTGGGGGGTTGAAATCCCCGCCCTTCAGAAGCGATGCCTACATTCTTGCGCGTTTCGGCGCGGGCGCTTGTTTCGCGATGGCGCCATCCTTCGCCGCAGAATGATTTCGCTCCCAGATGATTCTCAGTCCGTTGAGGGTGAGAAATTCGTCGATAGTCTCGATGTGCCGCGAGGCGCTGCCGATGAGCGCCGCCTGGCCGCCCGTGGCAATCACTTTTGTTTTTGGCCCCATGACTTTTTTCATGCGCTCGAGGATTCCGTCAACCAGATCGGTGTAGCCGTAAAACAATCCCGCCTGCATCGAAGCGACCGTGTTCGTTCCGATGACTTTCCCGGGATCTTTGATCTCCACGCGGAACAGGCGCGCGGCTCGCGAAAAAAGCGCGTCGGCCGAGATACCGATTCCCGGAACGAGCACGCCGCCGAGATACTCGCCTTTTTCCGAAACCGCATCGAAATTGATGGCGGTGCCGAAATCCACGACAATGCACGGGCCGCCGTATTTCTCATGCGCCGCGACGCTATTGACGATGCGATCCGCCCCCACTTCCTGCGGGTTGTCGTAGTGCACGGGCATGCCCGTTTTGATTCCGGGCTCGACGAACAGCGCTTTGTGATTGAAATAGCGCTCGGCCATGCCCGCGAGGGTGGAGTTGAGGGTTGGCACGACGGAGCTGATAATTACGCCGCCGATTTCTCCGGGCTTGAGTTCCGCCAGTGTAAAGAGATCGCGGGTGAGGATGCCGTATTCGTCGATGGTCTGATCGAGCGCGGTCGTCAAGCGCCAATGAGCGATGAGCTCGTTCGCGCGGAAAACACCAAGGACGGTATTGGTATTCCCAACATCGACGGTCAAAAGCATCACGCCTCCGCGACGTCGCCTGAAATCACCGGCTCGATTCCGCGCCCATCGTCCCGTTCGACGCGGAGAACGCCGCTCGGTTCAAGCCCGGCCGTCGTTCCGGTAAACGTTTCCGTGGCCGTCGAGATCTTCACGCGCTTCCCCTGAAAATAACTCGACACTTCCGCGAACCGGCGCAGGATCGGCTGAGCGCCTTCGGCGAGGAACTGATTGTAATAGCGGTCGAGGCCGCGCAGCAACCGCACCAGCAATTCGAGCCGCGACTGCGACTTGCCCGTTTGCATCCGCAGCGAAGTGGCGATCGGCGAAAGCTCGGCCGGCATTTTGGTCTGATTGACGTTGATGCCGATGCCGATCACGGCGTAATGGATGCGGTCGGGCTCGGCGTGCATTTCCGTCAGGATGCCGCAGAATTTTCGGCCGCGAATGAGGACGTCGTTGGGCCAGCGAATGTCGGGAACCACGTCGAGCTCGGCGGCGGCCGCATCGCGCGCCGCGAGACCCGCGACGAGAGTCAAGAGCGGCGCATGCGCCGGAGGGATCGTTGGCCGCAAGAGAACGCTGCAATGAATGCCGGAGCATTTTTCCGAGAGCCAGGCGCGTCCAGCGCGGCCTCGCCCGGCTGTCTGTTCTTCCGCAAGCACGACGGCGCCGTGCGGCTCGCCCTGTTCGCCGAGCTGCAAAGCGATTGTGTTCGTTGATTCCGTCTTGAAAAAATGATAGATGCGGCGCGCGAAGGGCGTGCCGTAAAGACGATGGCTCAACATCTGCGGTACCAGGATGTCCGGCATGCGCGTGAGATGGTAACCCGTGCGCGGATGGCCCTGAACGCGCACACCCAGCTCGCGCAGCGTTTGCACCCAGCGCCAGACTTGCTGGCGCGTGACGCCGATTTCTTTGGCGATTTTTGCGCCGCTGATGACGATGGTGGAATTCTCGGCGAGCAAGGTGAGCAGCGCGTCAATGCGGCGGTCGGTTGTGCCCGGCAGGCTGGCCATGCGTTTTGTTGCCATGGGAATTACGAAGGATACTCGACCGCGTGGTCCGGCCACAAGGTGCGATGGGGATTGCCGAAAGAGCAAGGATGTTGTGAGATTATTCACTTGATACAAACACAGAATTCGGCGAGAATCGCCTCTCGGAGTACCGGGAGGCAAGGATGCGGTGCTGGTTATCGGCTCATTTGGCGTGGGTCAGTGCTGGCGGGGTCGGACTAT
>JBOGNE010000076.1:0-8877 GCA_050747005.1 Candidatus Acidiferrales bacterium | reverse complement strand
CGCGCCGTCCAATCGCGCGACGAATTCCGCACGTTCACCGCGAGCGACATCTGGTGGGAGAAATCGTAGTTGATCACCCATTCGCTCCAGGTGAACTGAAACCAGTCCCAGTAGAACGAAATTCTTTGCAGGAGTCCGCCGCCGGAGGCGTTTCCCGGAGGCGTGGGATCAAACGTCAGCCAGCCGTAACCGGGGAAGAAAACTTCGACCCACGTGTGTGCGTCGCTGGCGCGAATGATGTAGTCGCCGCCCACGTCGTTGTATTCGCCGGGGAGAAATCCGGTGACGTAGCGCGCGGGTATGCCCTCGGCGCGCAGCATCACGGTCATCGCGGATGCGAAATATTCGCAGTGTCCGGCGCGGCGAGTGAAAAGAAAATAGGCCAAAGGATCGGAAAC
Source organism: Candidatus Acidiferrales bacterium (assembly GCA_050747005.1). Lineage (GTDB taxonomy): Bacteria > Acidobacteriota > Terriglobia > Acidiferrales > UBA7541 > Palsa-295. The sequence continues at coordinate 8,479 of JBOGNE010000076.1, read as the reverse complement.
TTTCGGCCCCCGGAGATCGAGCGTGTAAGCGTAATGCGTTTTCAGATATAGCTCGATGTTCGCGGCCTTGTCGTACTCGTTCTTCGATTTCGCGATGGCCACATCGGCAAGCTTTTTCACGCGCGGATCAAGCTCCGGCAATTGCAAATAGGTCTGCTTGATTTCTTCGGGATAGTCAGCCGAAGCGCGGCGCAAGTCATTGGGCGGCACAACAGGCAGAAGCGAAGTGCCTTCGTAACGAACCTTGGTCTCGTTGTGGAATGGATTCTGGATCGTTCCCGTGGTGTCAATCGTGAGGTAAGCCGATCGGGATCGAGTGCCAATTCGCCCGGAGACGTCCGAAAAATGGCCGCGCAGAGTCACAGGCCGCGGCGCGACGAATACGGCGTCGGTTCCAAGCGGCTCGACCAGCGCGGTGTAACGCAGGCCGTAGGACTCCCCGGGAGGCAATGGCGCCGCATCGAAGCGGAAGACTCCATCGTCTGAGGGCGAGATGATGACAGCTTCGGGCGAATGATTGAACCATCGCGTGCCGTCAAACGTGGTAAGCACGATGCCGCGCCAGTGCATGTCCTCGGCGCGAGCCGCATCGCCTTCGATTTTTATCCGCATCACCACGGCGCTGTTCTTCTTGATCTGTCCGATCTGGCCGAGCGTGACGCTGTCGCTGAATCCGGTGGCAAGAGTCGGCTGCAGATTCAGCGCGCTCAAATAGCCCGCGGTAAATCGAGGAATCAGAAAGAAAAGCAGACCGCCAATCACCAGCGCGGCTATCGCGACCAGGACGGAAGTCAATCCGAGCGCCCGGCTCAATTGCTGCGCCAGCGGCGACCCGGCTTCGACCGGCGGCGAAACAGCTCCCTCCGCGCTACGGCGAATCTCGAGCGCCACAAAGGTCGAGACGGCGACCGTCAGGAAAATCGCAAGGGCGATAATGAAGCTCGTGTCCACGGTCAAGATTGCGGACGACAGCATGCATGTGAAGGCGAGAATGGCGAGGAATCCGTAGTCGCGATTGGTGCGGGCGGAGAAAAGGCGCACCAGCGTGGCGAACAGCATCAGGTGAATCGCGGCAAGCAATGCCGCATACAGCGACGGGTTTGGCGCGCCAGCAGCCATAGCGCGCGACACCACCCAGAGATCGATCGGGAAAAAGAGGAAGTACGCCAGGACCAGCCACGTTGCCACGCGGTGCGAAAGCTCCGGGCCGCGAAGCCGCCAAACACGGATGCCTTTGACGGTGAGCGCGGCGCCGGCGAGAACGATCGTGACGGCATCCAGCTTTCCGGTGGAGATGACGGCAAGCACGCCGGTCGCAACCAGGAGGCAGAGCGACACCTCAAAATATCGTTGCACCGCCGGGAGCGGCGACGCGGCGGCGCTTGCGCTGGAGGCCATGGCTATCTTCGATGCTAACACCGGCTGCCGCGTGGGCGTGGAGACGACACCTATCGGCTAACAGGATTGCGCAAATGAGCGCGTCGTGCCGGGACGAAAAACGATCGGAGCCGTTTGCTGCGCGCAGCGACGGACGGCTCCATTTCGAGCATTCGATGCGGGCGCGGCAAGCCCTCGCGAAAATCGCTCAGGCCGAGGCAGCGCTTACGAGAATCGTATTGCTGGCACGCGATTGCTTGCATCCCCCGGCAGTAATGGGCCGAAAAGTCTGCCGCGCTAAAGCGTGGCGCTACAACAGCGCACCGTCAAATTGCACGCGCAGCGAAAAAACCACGTCATTCTGAGGACCGTTTTCTGGTCCGAAGAATCTCTCTTTGCCCTGTTAGCGCGGCATCGACGATTTTGCGGGTGGCGCTCGAGACGGGAAGGCGCCCGACTTCCGCTAGTCGGAGGATTTTCGCACGATGTAATTTCGGAAAAGCCGGCACGCGCACCAGATACGGCAGGAGAGTGATATTCCGGTACGTGACGCAGTGGCGCGCTTCAGGGAGCGCTTCGATTCCGTCGCAAGCAATATCGAGCTTGGTGCGTAGGTACGCCGCCAGCTCGGACTTGGCGTTTCGCTTTACTTCGGTGGCGGGGAACTGCCACATGCGCGAAAACAGAACCTCATCGTGCGCGCCGGGATTCTTGACCAGCATCGTACGACCGCGAGGATCGCGCAGGACTGCGGCGGCGATCTTGATAGCAACGGGGCCACGCTTCTTTCGCGGCTGCGGAATCGCGCCGATGATTCCGAGGGAATGCGCGCGACACGAACGCCGCACCGGGCAGGCATTGCAGCGCGGCGTTTGCGGCGTGCAAATCACTTCACCCAATTCCATGAGCGCTTGATTCCAATCGCCCGGAGATTCGGTGGCCAGCAGGGTCTGCGCCATCTCTTGCAATTCCTTCCAGCGCCGCGGCGCGCGCAAATCTCCGCGAATTGCACCAAGCCTGGCGAGCACGCGAGCGACGTTGCCGTCGAGGACGGCCAGTGGCGCGTCGTAGGTAATACTCAAGATAGCGGCGACCGTGTATGGCCCGATGCCGGGAAGAGCGAGCGCTGCATCGAGATCGCGGGGGAAAGCTCCGCCGTGCCGCTCGACGATTTGTTTTGCTGAACGATGCAGGTTGCGCGCGCGGCTGTAATATCCAAGGCCGGACCAGAATTTCAAGGCTTCGGATTCGCTGGCGCGAGCCAGGTCTTCGACGCGCGGAAAGCGATCCAGAAACCGGTCGTAATAGGGAATCACGGTAGCAATGCGCGTTTGCTGCAACATTACTTCGGCCACCCAGATGCGGTATGGATCGCGGCTGCGACGCCAGGGCAAGTCGCGCCGATGCTCGCGAAACCAACCGAGCAATTGCCGCTGAAGATTATTGCGCGCTTTGGAAGAAAGTCTCGCGGACATGCGGACGCTATTCTCGCACAGCTTTATGGCCTGTGCCCCGAGCGTGCCCACCGAACCCAGAGACCTCTTACAGGCGGTCCATGAAAAGGAAATACGAGGAGGACCACAGCGCGGGCGGGATCGAGGTTTGCGGCCGGCTGGTGAGAATGATTTTGAAAATCGCGTGTTCGGCGGCGAGATCGTCGAGAAACGCAGGGCCGGCGGACGCACCGAGCTCGGTCGTAGCCATCTCGCGCAATGCGTCGTAAATGATTTCGCTCGCCGGAGCCATTGCGGTCGAGAATTTATCCGTGCGGAACTGCAGCACTGAATTGATTTCATAAAAATGCCATGCGATGGAAGCGGCTAAGGCGACGGCGCGCTCGAATCGAGCGCTGCTTTCGCCGGGCATCGCTTCGTCCTGCTGGCGCGAATCGCTCGAAAACGAATCGAGCACCAGCATTACGCGTCGTTCGTCTTCGCGCGCGAATTCGCGCACCATCAATTGGCCGGATTTCGCCGATACTTTCCAGTCGACGAATCGCGCGCTATCGGTGGAAAGGTACCCGCGCAACGAATGAAGCTCATGCCCGCGGCCGCGGAAGAAGCTGGCCATCTCGCCGCTCAGCAGCGGGAGCACTTCGTAGAACTGATCGGCGGGTTGAACGGCGGGGTAGACGACGATTTCCAGGTTTGAAGTCACTTGCCGCGTTTTCTCGAAGAAGCCAAAAGGGAATCGGGTGCGAATGCCGAAGGCATCCTGCCGGTACACGCCCCGCCGAGAAAACATCAGCTCCACTTTCTGGCGGGCGGCGCTCAGGCGCGGAATGTAAGGGAAGAAAACCGGGCGCGGCAGAATCTGCGACACGCTTTTCTTCATGTCGCCGATCACGCGGATCGAAAACGACGGCCAAGTCTGCTTTTCGTTGCGAAGATCCATTTCGGCGAGCACCGGCTGTCCGGCGAAGATGTGCTCCGGAATTTCAAACTTCAGATCGATTCCGGTGAGCACGACGCGCGAAAGAACTCCTGAAATTAAAATTCCGGCGAGGGCGCATGCCAGGATCATAAAGAGCAGATTGTTGCCGGTGTTTACGGCAGCGAGAACCAGGATAAAAACCGCGCCGAGGTAGATGATTCCTTCGCGCGTCAGGCGATAGTCAACCTGGTAGACGATCCAGCGGAGGCTGGTGCGCCGGGCCAGGCGGGGAACGATCGTGATGCCGACCCACGCCGCGACGCCGAGAGCTGCAAGAGCGCTCGAACCTGCCAGCCACACGCGCCCCGATTGCGCGACGGCGGCGGAAAAAAGCGCCAGAACCAGCGCAAAGGAAAGCGCCAGCATGGCGATCCCGAAGTTGCGCCAGCCGGGTCCATCCACCCCGCGCCACCAGCGTGCGACGATTCCGTCTTGCATTAGAGTGGAACGCGCGTGGAATCGAGAATCTCGCGGAGGATCGCTTCGGCCTGCTCGGATTTTTTCTGTGTCGAGATGTAACGCGAGCTGACGACCACGCGGTGAGCGAACACCGGCACGATCAGCCGCTTGAAATCGTCCGGCAAGCAATAATCGCGGCCTTCGAGAAAGGCACGGGCCTGCGCCGCACGATGGAGCATTACCGTTCCTCGCGGGCTGACGCCCAGGCTCAATTGTTCGGTTTGCCGCGTGCGTTCGACGATCTCGAGCGCGTAGTCCAGCAGGCTTTCTTCCACCTTCACTTGCGCAACGGCTTCCTGCATCGCGATCACGTCCGCCGCATCCATCATCGGCGTGACGCTTTCCACCGGCGTGTGGCCCGAATGATTCCGGATGATTTCCTTTTCGCTGGCGCGCGTGGGATAGCCCATGCGGATGCGCATCAGGAACCGGTCGAGCTGCGATTCGGGCAGGGGGTACGTCCCGTGATGTTCGATCGGATTCTGCGTGGCGAGCACGAGAAACGGGCGCGGCAGCGTGTGCGTGTGGTTATCCACGGTAATCTGCGCTTCGCTCATCGCTTCGAGCAGCGCCGACTGTGTTTTCGGCGTGGTGCGGTTGATTTCGTCGGCGACGATGATGTTCGCGAACACCGGGCCAGGCTTGAATTCAAATTCCTGCGTGGCCGGATTGTAGACGCTGACGCCGATCACGTCGCTCGGCAGCAGGTCGGATGTGAATTGAATGCGCTGGAAGGAGCAGTGGAACGACCGCGCGAGCGCCTGCGCCAGCGTGGTCTTGCCGACGCCGGGCACGTCTTCGATCAGCAAGTGGCCGCGCGCGAGAAGCGTCGTGAGCGAAAGCTGAATTACGTCATCCTTGCCCTTCACCACGCGCGCAATCGAGCGCTGGAGTTCGGCAAGGCGGCTGCTGGCGGCTGTGGTCGTGGTTTGCAATTCAGGTGGCCTTCTGCTACAAAAAGTTAGTTGCGCGGGCGACTAGCTCAGTGGTTAGAGCGCTCCCCTCACACGGGAGAGGTCCAAGGTTCAAGTCCTTGGTCGCCCACCATCCCTCTGTCCCGCTTTGATTCTCCCACGATCTATTTCGCTGCTTAAGACAATGATTGGATAGGTGTGCTCAAGAAGTGATTTGCTTCAGAGCAACGAATAACCGAAACACCGAATGTGGATAAGCAAGCGATGCAGCTTGGCCTGATACCGGTCTCGTCGTCAATCTGGTTCAGGTTGTTGTACAATCCACCAGCGTGAACAGAACAATTCCAGTCACCGTGATTGCAGTAGCTAAAGGGTTACGTCAAATACCATCTGACTCATCGACGCGTGCGTTACACTCAATATAAGGAGACACGAGGATGCCAAACGCTGACCCCGCCAGCGATAAGGAGCTGTCGAAGAAGATGAACGTAGTGATCGCTCTTCTGTTACACGCTGTCGCCAAAGACAAAGAGTTTAATGATGGCAAGCTTAAGACAGGCGACTTGGCTGCTTTTTTGAAGCGACACGAATTGGGTTACGAAGACATTGCCGCGATTCTTGACTCTCCCATTGGAAGTGTTCGCGAACTAGTGCGCCTCAAAGGACACGCCGGGAAAAAATCTAAGAAAAGGTGAGATGCGATGCCTCGTAAAAAGCTGATGCCAAGCGACCAGAACGAGTTATTGACTAAGCTGCTCGCAGTAAACATGTGGAGTGCAGGAGCCAGTCAAGCGGCTATAGCTCGCTCGTTAGGCCGAGGGCTTAGTTGGGTCAACGGTTTTCTCAAAGGGATTCCCAAACCCAAGGCGTAGGTGTCGCTGCTGACGTATGACCATTCAGAATGTTTCCGAGTTCGCCGCTACCGCTCCAGAGCAGATAGAACATTTCGCCAAACTGCTTACTAGTTCTGCACCGCGCCGCAAAGTCTTCTGGGAGGTCTATAGGGGGCAATCACAACGAGGTAAGACCGCAGAAGAGATCAGCAAGCGAATTCCATCTCTATCGCCAAAGCGAGTGTTAGAAATAGCGACGCCCTTGGCCAACAGTCATCTCTTCGAAAAGATTAGACGCGATGGACTCATCGCCTATCGGAAATATCCCAATATCAACACGGTCAAACAAAAGATCATGAGGCTGGCGAAGAGCAAGGAAAAACTGAAAGCGCACGTAACTGTCAGAAACTCCCAAGCCTCAGCACGTACGATCATAATCAACGTTCCACGGCAGGCTGGCGATGTATACGCCAATGTTAGGCTCACCACGGTGGATGACATCGAGAACTTTTCCAAAGTTCGGTACCTCCAGTCCAACGAGTTGCCTGCGAAGCTTGCCCCGGCACGTCTGTCAGAGAAAATCTTTAAATACGGAGTTGCAAACATTCTTGGCAACAGAGGCACGTTCAAGGACTGGGGGGGCGAAAAGAATGATCTTTATTCAAGTCATCTGAAAATAAAGGGACGGCGCTATGCTGCCGCGATTGGCTTAAAAGGGCCAGCCACAACGGGCACGTTGACACCCGGCAAGATGGGGAAAAACGGCGATCAGATTCAAAGGTTGTTTGATTCGGATGCTCAGGTTTTTGTTGTGCAGTATGAGGGACAAATAGCCCAAAGCGTTTCAGAACAGATGAAAGCCCAGGCAGTCAACAAATCTGTTCAAGACAGACGAACGGTGTTTTACAGTGTTATCGCGCTGGAAGACTCGTATCGGCTCCGCGTCAAATATGCCAAGCAGTTCGAGAAGGCGAAGGCTGCGAAGCAGTCTGTTTTACGTTAATCTTCGACTTACCGAACGCTTGACTGGCATCTAAACCTTGGAATGAAGACTGTGGCAGTCTCGGCCTATCCAAGGCTGGCACCCCGAAGTTCTCGGGGATCCCTGACATAGATGCCGGTCAACCACCGAGCATGGGAATTGAGGGCTAGACTGTAGCGAGTCCAAGCGATCTATTTCGGCGGGAAGAAGAAACGATGACTACGATTTGGCGATTCTTGAAGGTTTTCACGCTGGGCACATGGGTGGGCGGCTTTATCTTCTTCGGGTTTTTTGTCGCGCCGGTGCTTTTTACGACCATGAAGGACATGGACCAGGCCGGCGCCATCGTAGGCCTGCTGCTGTGGCGATTGCATATCCTGGGAATCATTGCAGCGATTATTTATCTGGTGGTTGCGGTGCTTGCGGCGAGATCGTGGAAAGGATTGCTGCAGCCCGCGTCCATACTTGTAATCATCATGCTGCTGATTACGCTGGTGTCGCAACTATGGGTGATGCCTTCGATGGGTAATCTGCGGCAGCAAATGGGTTCGTACATGAACACGCCAGCGAATAATCCGCTGCGGGTGCAATTCGATCATTTGCACGTTCTTTCGACGCGACTCGAAGGCAGCGTTTTCATTCTTGGTTTGATCGCGTTGTTCCTCACGGTATGGCAGAGGGTTCGGCAGCCACTGCCGGGCCCTCCTTCCGTTCCTGCCTCCACAATCAAGTAGGGCATCGAGAACTTGTCCGGGCGTCATGCTGAGGGCCGTTTTGTTGCCCGAAGAATCTCTCTTTTGCTTGGCATCCTCACGAAGAGAGATTCCTCGCTTCGCTCAGAATGACGGGTCGAGTCTTTCTTTTGACCACGATGCGCTTCTTCACGATCTTCACTACAGCACGTTTCTTGCTCGTGCCGGATTTCTTGGTGATCTTGCGCGCGTCTTTGCCGGCGCGTTCGACGGCGCGCCACATGAACCAGCTCGCCACGGTGCGATAGGGACGCCAGCGCTCGCCAAATTTCGCCAATTCGCGCGGCTTGGGAATCTTTCTCTTGCGATACGTAATCGCGAAACCTTTTTGCACGCCGTAATCGTGGACAGGCAGGACGTCGGGCCGGCCGAGCCGGAAAATCAAGAACATTTCGACGGTCCACGCGCCGATTCCGCGAACGGAATCAAGCCGCTCGACCAGTTCCTGGTCCGACATCGTGTGCGCTTGTTCGAGCGTCGGAACGATGCCTTCGATCGTTTTCTGTGCGAGGTCTTTCACGGCTGCGATTTTGGCGCGCGAAAGCCCGGCCTTGCGAAGGGTTTGGAAGGGCACGCGAAGGAGTTCCTCGGGCGTGGGGCATCGTCCATTCGAGCCGAGCGCTTTGATGCGAGCGAAAATCGTGGCCGCAGCTTTTCCGCTGATGCTCTGATAGGCAATCGCTTCGAGCAGAGCTTCGTAGGGCGACTGGCCGGCATCGGCATCGAGTT
>JBOGNE010000075.1:0-27307 GCA_050747005.1 Candidatus Acidiferrales bacterium | reverse complement strand
ATAGTCCGACCCCGCCAGCACTGACCCACGCCAAATGAGCCGATAACCAGCACCGCATCCTTGCCTCCCGGTACTCCGAGAGGCGATTCTCGCCGAATTCTGTGTTTGTATCAAGTGAATAATCTCAGTCAAGTATAAATATTCGCTTTTATTTCGCCTGTATTGCCAGGCAGTCCCGCACTAGACACCTCGGGTGGCGCACTACAGATATGGGCTTCCCAAGCCGATTTATACTGGGTTGGAACCCCAGGAGCGGCGCCGGTGGCGGAAGTCGGGATACTGATTATCGACGACGATATCGTCAGCCAGCGGGCGCTGAAGAATATTCTCGATTCCGAGGGCTGGCGGGTTCGCATCGTTCCGCTTGCCTCCCACGCGATGTTGGAAATCGCGAGCGGCCAATGGAATCTGGTGATCGTCAACGTTGCGCTGACGGACATCAGAGGGCCGCTCTTCGCGACATTACGGGATTTGGCCCAAGGAGAGGCGGACGCGCCCGAAGGCGGGTCGGTTGATAACGCTCGCCCTAAACGGATCCGCGTGCTTTTCCTGGTGCCGATGCTGGCGGCAAAGCACGTGCAACCGGTCCTCGAGCGCGAGGCGCTTCCCTACTCGCTCAAGCCCTATCACCTGCATGACTTCCTCGAAAAAGTGAGCGAACTGCTGCTCGAAGCCGGCGCCATCGAGGATCCGATCCGCAGTATGGGAGACTTTTCGCCCGCCGGAAAGCGAACTACGGCTCGCCGGAAATCACGGGACGTCCGGCGGAACTCGATGTTCGCCTCTCGCGAGGATTATCAAATGACCGAAGAAGAGATGGCTGACTTCGAACAGCAGGAAGAAGAAGACCGCAAGAGGCGCGATAAGGAACGCAAAGACCTCGAGCACCTGTAATTCTCCCTAAGCTTTTGGCTTATCACTTGTGCCTTTCCAGAGCCTCACGTCGCTGTTGTCGGGTGTTTCGACAAGCAACTCAGCAATCGTCTTTCTCGAAAGCGGATGTAGCGTCGAAGGCGCAATTTCCGCGAACGGCACGAGCACGAACTTCCGGTCTGCCATTCGCGGATGCGGAATTTTGAGCTGCGGCATCTGGATAACCTCCGAGCCGAAAAACAGGATGTCGATGTCAATCGCGCGCGGTCCTTTGGGCGCGAACCGCTCGCGGCCAAGCGAGCGCTCGATTTGAAGCAGGGCATTCAGCAATTGTGGGGGCCCGAGATCGGTTTTCGCCTCGACGACGCAATTCAAAAACCAATGCTGATCGAGAAATTCCACCGGCTCGGTCTCGTACAGGGACGATCGCCGCACGACGTGTATGCCATGTTCTGGTAGCTTCTCGATCGCGCGGGCGATGTTTCGTTCGCGATCTCCGACGTTGGCGCCGAGCGAAAGAAAGATGGTTTCCATGCGACCAACGCGCGCGTGACGCACCGCGCGCCAAAGTGAGATTTTAACTGAAAAGGCCAGGCTGGCGGCGGGGCTCGTCCATTCCGAAATGTTTGTACGCCAGCGCGGTAGCGACGCGGCCGCGCTGCGTGCGGTCAAGCAAGCCGAGTTGCATCAAGTACGGCTCATAAATTTCCTCGATGGCATCTTCCTCTTCGCTGAGCGAAGCGGCGATGGTATTCAATCCAACCGGGCCGCCGGAATATTTCTGAATGATGGTGAGGAGCAGATTGCGGTCCACTTCATCGAGGCCGTGTTCGTCCACGCCGAGCATTGCAAGGGCGTCGCGCGCGACGCCAAGCGTGATGTGCCCCTTGGCGCGCACTTCGGCATAATCGCGCGCCCGGCGAAGCAGGCGATTGGCGACGCGCGGAGTTCCGCGGCTGCGCCTGGCGATCTCAGCGGCGCCGGATTCGTCCACGGCAATGCCGAGAATTCTGGCCGAGCGCTGCACGATGCGCTGCAGGTCCTCGGGAGAATAAAACTCGAGCCGGTGCACGATTCCGAACCGGGAACGCAGCGGTGCCATCAGCAATCCCGCGCGCGTTGTCGCGCCAATCAAAGTAAAGCGATTCAGCTGGTAGGGATGCACGCGGGCGCCCGGACCCTGCCCGATGATCAGATCCACGCGAAAATCTTCCATCGCCGGATAAAGGATTTCTTCCAGCGCCGGCTGCAAGCGGTGAATTTCATCGAGGAAAAAAAAGTCGCTGGAATCGAGAGAGGTAAGGACGGCGGTGAGGTCGCCTTTCTTTTCAAGGAGCGGGCCGGAGCTGATTTTTATCGCTGAGCCCATTTCGATTGCAAGTATCTGCGCGAGAGTCGTCTTGCCCAACCCCGGCGGCCCGTACAGCAGAACGTGATCGAGCGATTCCCCGCGCGTGCGCGCCGCCTGCACGGCTATTTGGAGATTTTCCTTCACGCGATTCTGGCCGATGTAGTCGGACAACTGCTTCGGCCGGACGCTGGCGTCGATGCGCGCGTCCTCATCGAGCGCTTTTCCGGAAATAATGCGGTTTCGGTCGTCTGTCATGTTCTACGAACCCGGGCAGTTCTCTTATTGCTTTGCACTCCACGGATTATTCGTCGCGGCCGGCGCGCGCCGTTTTCTGCATGGCCGAACTACCGAGGATCTGGAGCGCCGCACGAAGCAATGTTTCAAAATCGCCGGCAGCCTCACCGCGCCCGTTCTCAATAGCCTTTTCAACCGACCGCACGTCGTAGCCAAGATTTTCGAGCGCCGATGCGACGTCGGATTCCACTTGCGAGCGTGTTGCAGGCCTGCCCGTCTCCGGAACATCCACCGCGGCCAATTTATCGCGCAACTCGACGACCATCCGTTCGGCGGTCTTCCTCCCGACGCCTGGAATGCGCACGAGCTGGGCGATATCTCCCTTGCGGATTGCGGGTGCCAAATTGTCGATGCTCATCCCGGATAAAATTTTGAGAGCGAGCGAGGGCCCGACACCGGAAGCGGAAATCAAGAGCTCGAAACATTGCTTTTCGCGCGCGGTAACAAATCCGTACAGCGCGATTTGATCCTCTCGCACGTGCGTATGAATCAAGAGGGTTACATCGGCGTGCAACGCGCCGACGCCGGCAAATGTCGAGAGGGGAATTTGAACTTGATATCCAACGCCACCCACGTCGAGCAATACCTGGTTTGGGCGCTTGTCAATGAGCGTGCCGCGAAGAGATCCAATCATGTCCAGCGATTATTGATTAGCGGCAGGAGCGTGTCAAACAAAGCAGTCGAAGAAAATTGTCTCTTTCGATGTGAACTAAATTGCGTGGCCACGCGTACCAACAACTTGCAACACGGGTATTTCTTGCGGCGATGAAGCAGAACGATGTCCGCTTCCGGGATTCGTGTGTTCACGTGCGCTCCGCCAAGTGGCATTGAGACAAATTTAGAAACCTGCTCTCGAAACGCGGAACGCTTCGTCTAACTGGATGCTGGGGCAATTCCTCGGAGGAGAGAAAATGTTACAGAGATATACATTTCGTATCGCCACAGGTCTTGTGGCAGTGGCAATGTTGTTGCCGATGACCGTTCATCCCACAATGGCGAAAAATGCACGAACGAACATTCGAACAACGATGACGTTTCAAAACCCGGTCACGCTGGCGGGCAAGCAACTAAAAGCGGGCGACTATCAAGTGTCGGCGGATGATTCGAAAGTAACGATAGCGCAGCACGGCAAGGTTGTCGCGGAAGCTCCGGCTCAATGGAAAGATGGAAACGGGAAAGCTGAGTACTCTCAGATTGTGACCGACAGCGGAACCGTCACCGAGATACACTTCCAGGGCAAGACGCGCTACGTCTCGCTCTCCCAATAGTCTCCTCTTAAGCTTGCGCAGGGCGCCCCGAAGTTCACCCGCGGGCGGCATCTACGGGATCGTAGCGCCGCCCGCTTTTTCTTTTTTCGCTGTGGACGTTTTTCCTTCCAAAGTTGCGGTATTTCTCCAGCGTCATTTCGTGCGGCCAGCGAATGAATAACGGTTTCTTCACGGACACGAAGAATCCGACGTCGCTCGCCACATTTCTGTTCGCTTGAGGGAACGATGTGTTCGCTCACGCGACAGAATGCAATGAAGTCGATTGCAAACGATCGTTCGCAACAGCGATTAGGCGGTTGGTAATTGTGGGAATGTTTCGTTTGTACGCCAATCTTTCACGATGTCCCCGTCACTTCTGCGTGCGGTTCGGGGAAGCATGCGTTCGCTCGCGGAATCGTGTGCTGATTTTTGTATTTACAAATCCGTTTTAGGTGCATCGGTCACCAACTTGCACAGAGAAACCTTCGAAGCTTGCAGCAAGCGCACTGCAAGGGGCGAATCTGTCGAGGAGAGAAACCAATGACACGAGATTACACAATTCGGATGATTACTTTTCTGGCGGCGTTCGTAATGCTGCTACCGGCAACCGTTCAGATTGCAAACGCAAAAAACGCGACGGGGTCCATCAAAACCACCATGACGTTCCAAAGCCCAGTCACGCTCGGAGGCACACAGCTCAAGCCGGGAGACTACAAAGTGGCGGCAGATGATTCCAAGGTCACCATTTCGCGTGGCAACAAGGTCGTCGCGGAAGCTCCGGTTCAATGGAAGGATGAGGCGGGAAAATCTCAAGTTTCAAAGATCGTGTCGGATAGCGGGTTGGTCACCGAGATCCATTTCCAGGGCAAGACACGCTACGTTGCGGTTTCCAGCGAATCTGCTGGGAACAACAAATAGCGAGAGCGGGGCAGTGGCCGCGGCGCGGTCGCTGCCCTCTCATTTTGCAGCTCGATGAATTACACGTGAATTTTTCGTGGAAGCGGGCTATGCCGCGCCGTCGATCAATTCGACGGCGTCAATGATGCCGATGACAGCGCTGTCAATCGGGGAATTTGGCCGGCCGACAGAGGTCATCGCTGAAAACCCCTCCGTCGTGAGGAGTACGCGCTCACCGACGCCGGCATCGGCCGCGTCGAGCGCCAGAACGGCATCGCCGCGGTCGGAACCATCCAGATTTAGCGGCTGCACGACAAGAATCTTTCGGCCTTCGTGCGAACGCGCCTTCTGCGTCGCGACTACATCGCCGATCACTCGCCCAATTAGCACGGCGCTACCCGCCGCTCTTTGCCGTGCAGCGCGTTGTCCTTCATTTTCCGCGTTCCGTCGGGTCTTCAGCATGCGAAACCGATGTGTCCTCTCGCGGAATGTTTATGCTGTCTACGATGCCAACGATTGTGGCTTCGGTGGGAAGCTCCGCAGGCAAAAACGGAAAGCTTGCCTCTTTCCCGCGACACCAATAAATTGTTTCACCGGCGCCGGCACCCACGGAATCAAGCGCAACGAGTGGTTTCCCCGTGTCGCCTCCGCGGCGGTTGAGTGGCTGAACGATCAGCAATCGCTGTCCCACGAGCGTTTCATTCTTCATCGTCGCTACCACGGTGCCGATGACGCGACCTAGCAGCATCGATTCACCTGATCCCAATATCCGAAAAGAGATACCTGGCTTGGCACAGGAAGGCGCTGCCGGCTGTTGTCACCTCTTGCGCGCCGCAACCAACTCCGCTTCGTGCAGCGCGTCCAGATTCACGGAGTCCACAATGCCGACTATCGCCGCATCAACCGGACGGTCCTTGCATTCCGAAGCATTGCGCGCGGAACTGCCCGAGACGATCAAAACCGTTTCGCGAAATCCGGCGTCAACGGTGTCCACGGCAACCAGATAGCCGGGTTCGTCCGCCCCTTCAGGGCTCACAGGCTTCACGACCAGGAGTTTCTTTCCTTCGAGACGCGGATCTTTGCGCGTCGAAACCACGGTGCCGACAATGCGGGCCAGAATCATGTGAGAAAGTTTACAGTCAACAGTTCACAGCGAAAGTCCCGGCGACAAGCCTCGATTCGGGAAGCGAAGCTTTAAACCCGCGTGCTGCCTCGCTGCGCGGGTTGTCGCAAAGCGCTACTTCGCCGAAGTAGCCACCGCGGACTTGCCGATGGGCAATACGTCTTCGAGCGACTGGTGCGGTCGCGGGATGACGTGCACCGCAATCAGTTCTCCCACGCGACGCGCGGCGGCGGCTCCCGCATCCGTGGCCGCTTTCACGGCGGCAACGTCGCCGCGCACCAGCGCCGTGACGTAGCCCGAGCCGATCTTTTCCCAGCCTACCAATGTGACTTTCGCTGCTTTCACCATCGCGTCCGAGGCTTCGATCATCGCCACAAGCCCGCGCGTCTCTATCATTCCCAGTGCTTCGCCCATTGTTCATCCTCCCACAAACTCTTCCGTGATTCGTTGCTTCGATGCAGCGCGCGAACCTTGATTCCCGCCGCCAGGTTACCAGCATCATCCGCTCACCGGCGAGACCGCTCTCGTTGCACCGCTTCATCCACGATGGCTTCGAGTTCGCGCCGAGTCAAAGTAATCTTTTCGGCATCAGGCGCGCTCGAAGTAACCGGGCGGGCCGTGGAAATAGTCCGTACCCCGTAGCGAGCCCGCGACGCGAGCAATTTTTCCACATCTTCGCTGGAAAGCAAGACCTGTTTCCCGAGGAGTTCAGTAACCAGCGCCACACGCGCGAAGTGTTCGGTGGTTTCCATGCGAAAGAACGCGGTAAGCAGATCGGGGCCGCAAGTGACGACACCGTGATTCGCCATAAGTATGGCGTCGGAACCCTCCACCAGCGGCTCCAGCGTGCCAGCGAGTTCAGGCGTGCCGGGAGTGCCATACGGCGCTACGGGGACGGTGCCGAGGCAAATCACGAGTTCAGCTAAAATCGCTTTGTCGAGAGGAACGCCCGCGGCGGCGTAACCGGTGGCAGCCGGAGGATGAGCGTGGCATACCGCGTTGACATCCGGCCTGCGGCGGTAAATCAAGAGATGCATTCCAAGCTCGCTCGAGGGGTTGCGGCCGCCGTTCATTTTTTTCCCTGCGAGGTCCGTTATGACGAGATCGTCAGGAGACATTCTTCCCTTGCCGATACCGGTCGGCGAAGTAAGAATGCTTTGGGCTCCGAGACGCACGGAAATATTGCCATCAGTGGCAGCGACGAAACCGCGCTCGTAAATCCAGCGGCCAGCCACGCACAGGTCGCGCCGGAGTTCTTCTTCGCTTTTCAGCGACCCGGGTGATATCGAATCAGGGTGCAAATCACCCCCAGTAAAGCGTTTCAAATATCTGCGTCACGCATAAATGCCCCGAAGCTTCAGCGCCTGTGCTACACGGTCGACCGCAACGATGTACGCGGCGATACGATTATTCACGCCGTGAGTTTCCGCGTACCTTATCACATTGTCGAAGCTTCGCTCCATCACATGCTGGAGGCGGTCGTTCACTTCATCTTCGCGCCAGAAAAATCCCTGGCGGTCCTGCACCCATTCGAAGTAACTCACTGTGACGCCGCCGGCATTCCCGAGAATATCCGGAATTATGAAAATGCCTTTTTTGTCGATGATGGTATCGGCGTGCGAAGTGGTCGGGCCATTGGCGCCCTCGCAGAGGATCTTGCAATCGACGCGATTGGCATTTTGTGAAGTGATCTGGTTTTCGGTAGCTGCGGGAATGAGGATGTCGCACCGATTAAACAGCACATCCGGTGCGGACATCTTCGTGCCTCCGGCGGAAAATTCCGGAAGCGGTTTCTTTTGCGTGTAAACCCAATCGACCAGTTTTGGTATGTCGAACCCGTTCTCGTTGTACAGGCCGCCGTGAATGTCGGCGACGCCGATGATTTTGTATCCGGCCTGGTGCATCAACGTGGCTGCCTGCGAGCCGACGTTGCCAAAACCCTGCACGATGACGCGGCAGCCCTCGCGTTTCATCTTCAGTTTCGCCAGCGCTTTATCGCAGCAGATCATGACGCCTCGGCCGGTCGCTTCAGTTCGCCCTTGCGACCCGCCCAAGGCCAGCGGCTTCCCGGTTACGACCGCGGTGGTGGCCTGCCGCGTGTGCATCGCGTAGGTATCCATCACCCAGGCCATCGTCTGGGCATTCGTGCCGATGTCGGGGGCCGGAACATCGCGCTCCGGGCCGAACCATTCGCTCAATTCAGCGGTATAGCGCCGGGTGATGCGCTCGAGTTCGTGCTTTGAAAGCTTCGATGGATCGCAGATGACTCCGCCTTTTGCTCCTCCGAATGGGATATCAACCAGCGCGCATTTCCAGGTCATCCAGGCTGCCAAGGCGCGCACTTCATCAATCGAAACATCCGGCGCAAAGCGGATGCCGCCTTTGCCAGGGCCGCGGACCGTTGAATGCAACACGCGATAACCGATGAACACTTCGAGCTGCCCGTTATCGCGCGAAACTGGGATATACACCGTAATTTCCTTGCTTGGGTATTTGAGATAGCGGTACAGACCGTCTTCCAGGCCGAGTTTTTGGCAGGCGATCTCAAAACGAGCTTCCGCGGATTGGTACACATTCAATTCATCGTGTGCAGGCGCGAGCATTCGATTCCTCCGAACGAATCAATAAAAATGCATCTTGAATTTTGAGCGGTGTGTCGATATGGCTGGCAATACTTGAACGCGCATGGAATGCCTTCCAGTCAGCGCGGGCCAGTATACGAACACGCGCCAGCAGGTGCAAGGAAGGGTTTCCAAACCGCAACTGCCGTCGGCCGCAATGTCCAAAGCGATCAACGCGGGCCGCCGTGATTGTTGAAGCGTTCGAGCAAGAGACGCGCGAGCCGCGATTGATCGTGGCGCACAACTCCACTTTGTTGCAATAGGTCGCCGGTCACGTATTTCAAGCCCAAACGGTCGAGCGCCTTGAACGACGGGTCAACCGCAACGGCCCCGTCTGAGCTATACCTTCGGAGAAGGCGGGAAGCGACCGGCGTGCGGTTAATCACCACGAAATCGAAGAGGTTCTTACGCGCGTGGTCGTAGATCGCTCGGACGTGATCGGCGACCGAATAACCGTCTGTTTCGCCGGGCTGCGTCATCAAGTTCGCGATGTAAACGCATGTTGCTCGGGATCGGGCAATTCCTTCGACCACCTTGTGGACCAGTAAACTTGGAATGATGCTGGTGTAAAGAGACCCGGGCCCGATGAGGATCAGGTCGGCATCGCGTATGGCATCAAGCACTTCCGGAAGCGGATGGACCCGGCGGGGAACAATCCATACCCGGTGGATGGGCTGGCGCGACCGGGAAATCTTCGTCTCGCCGGCCACGATCGTGCCGTCTTCGAGCTGGGCTTCGAGCGTGACATTGCGCGCGGTCGACGGGAAAATCCGTCCGCGAACCGCCAGAACTCGTGAGGACACTTGCACCGCGTGCGGAAAGTCTCCTGTAACGTTGGTGAGCGCAGTCAAAAAAAGATTGCCGAAGCTGTGCCCTGCCAGCCCGCGACCCGCCGGAAAGCGATATTGAAACAGCCGCGCGAGAAGTCGCTCGTCGCTCGAAAGCGCCACCATGCAATTGCGAATATCCCCGGGCGGAAGCAGTTTGTAATCACGGCGAAGACGGCCGGAACTGCCGCCATCGTCCGTCACCGTCACCACCGCCGCCAAATCCGCGATGGGCCTTGGCACGCGGTCTTTCCTTCGTCCCGAAACGTATTCCTTCAACCCACGCAGAACCATCGAGAGACCTGTGCCTCCGCCAAGCGCGACAATGCGAACCGGCTGGGAGCGCTGTTGCGAAGAATTTTTCACGTGGAAAATGAAGCCTACCCGGCTGAACTTTCCCGCTCCGGATAGAGGAGCTCTGTAAAACGCGGGTCTTCCTGCAAGAATGAGAAGTCCTCATCATTCCGGGCGTGGTAGCGGTTTTCCGGACGTAATTGAATCGCAATTTTCAAGTTCTGCATCGCCGAATCGGCTTCCCCGGTAAGGCAATCGAGCGCCGCCATCGCATAAACGATGTGGTCCGCCTTGGGCGCGGCCTTGCGCGCGTGGTCGAGATGCTCGCGAGCTTCGTCCCAGCGCCCGAGGTTCATGAGTGCGACTCCCTGCGTGTAGTGATCTTCCGCGGATTTGGCCGCAACTGCTGGGACGCGCGAAATTCTCTGCTCGCAGATTCGTACATGCACCTGTGCACGATCCGTCAATTCCTTGCTGGGCCCTTCGAGCACTTTCTCGAGAGACTGCTTCGCGCGGTGAAACTTCTGCGCCTGGAAATGCTTCAGGGCTTCTTCGTATAGTCTGAGCTGCGCTTGCTTTGCCGGAGCGTCCGGGTCCGGAGGAAGCAACTGAGCCTTGGGTTTTTCTTTCATTCCCTTTTGTTTCAATGCCTTGCGGTTACTACGAGACGCAGCGGAGGATCGTGTCGGTCGGCGCTTCACAGGTTAACTCCCGGTATCTGAGTCGAAAACATAGCAAAGTCACGCATAGGCGTCAATGCGATGCTTGTGGGTCGCTTTTCGCAGCGGTTTCGCCCTTCCCCGCCATCGCGTACCCCGGCAGGGGCCATTAAAACCCTAGCACGCAAAGGAATACGCCATTGTCAATTGCGAATCACCCTCAAGCCAGCGCGTTGGCCAGTAGCATGAGGCTATGTTATAAGTACCGGGCGACCCAACTCTGAGGAAATTGTGCCGTTTATTAATTTTCCTGCGCGTGAAATCAATTGCAAGCTGGTCTATTACGGTCCCGGACTGGGCGGTAAGACCGCCAATTTGCAATGGATTTACGAACATACGGGCAACGCTCAAAAAGGCAAGATGGTGTCGCTGGCCACCGAAACGGATCGGACGCTTTTTTTCGACTTTCTTCCCCTCGATCTGGGGACGGTCCGCGGATTCCGTACGCGCTTTCATCTCTATACGGTTCCAGGCCAGGTTTTCTACGAAGCCAGTCGGCGCCTGATTCTAAAGGGCGCGGACGGAGTCGTGTTTGTTGCCGATTCGCAGGAAGAGCGTCTCGACGCGAATCTCGAAACGCTCGACAACCTGCGCGAACATTTGAAGGATCACAATCTCGATTTCAATACCATTCCTTACGTCCTGCAGCTCAATAAGCGAGACCTCCCAAATATCTTGCCTGTCGAGGAACTGCAAAAGCAGTTGTCGGTGAAGGGTGAGCCCACGCTCGAAGCGGTCGCCGTCACAGGCCAGGGTGTTTTCGACACGCTGAAGGAAGTTGCCAAGCTCGTGCTCGCCGAACTCAAGAAGAACGCTTAACGATCGAATTGACTGTCTCAAACGCCGCATGAACTCCCGCCATACGCTCTCTGCAAGCGGCCCTTATAATACCGGGTGCTGCCGGGGAGTTTGCGGCCTGGTATCCGTTCCGCCGCTGTAAGAGGATGCGGAAAAATGATCGAATAATGAGCCTTCTCGCAACTCACGAGTTGCTTGGTATTGTAGCGCCGGAGTTTAGCTCGGCATGCCGACTGAAGAGCGGCTCTACATACATTTTTCCGCAAGCTGTGTAAGTGAAAAATCTCATGGCCAATAAGCTTGCGCGCCAGTGGCGGCGTGCCCCGGAAATGCTTCGCTGGAGGGGACCCTTTCGTTTCCTGGTGCTGGTGGTGCGCGAAATTCTCCGGCCATTTGTGTACTGGCACATATGGCACATCGTGCAAACCGATCTTCGGCAGCCGCTGCCAGGGCCCTACGGAAGAGAAAAAATCGACGTCCGGATATATACCGGACAGGAGGATCTCGAAAAGGCGCGAGAAGCGCTTCGTTCGGCGAGTGAACTCCCGCCAGTAGAGATCGATTCACGTTTTGGCAGGGGCGATGTGGTAGCAGTCGCGAATTCGGATAATGAAGCAGCAGGCTCAACATGGATGACGTTTTGCAGCGGGTTGGAACTTGCCTTCGGAACAACCTGGATTATCCACTCGGACGAGGCGGTTCAGTACGATTCTTTTGTGCGTCCCGAATGGCGAGGGCGAGGAATTCACAGTTCCCTGAACGTAGCTCTGAACGCCTACGCGCGAGAGCATGGCAAGGTCAGATCGCTGGGTTCCATTAGCATCCTTAATAGCCAATCGCTGAGTCTCGCCAGACGGCTGCGAAAAGCGAAAGCCATGACCGTGATACTCGTTCGCGTTCGTGGCCTGAATTGGACGTACGGAAGGGCCTTCGGCGCGCCTCTCGATTCGCGTTTCTCCCGGCCGTCATAACGTGTCGCTCCATCCCATGGGGTGGGCCTCACAAACCAGGGCCGCAGAATATTCTCTTTGAAGGATCGCGGAGATCCAATCGCTTCATTAGTACAGACGAAACATTATTTCGATGGGTATTCGGATCGCGATGGGCTTGCCGTCTGGACCCTTCGCCGGCTTGAGCGTCCATGATTGCACTGTTTGTATAGCCTTCACGGTTAAACCCAGTCCCAAGCTCTTTCTCACTCGAATATCCTTTGCTCGCCCATCCAAACCAATTACCGCGTCTAGTACCGCAGTCCCTTCGAGTTTCTTATCCACCGCCGCTGGAGTGTAGTCTGGCTTAGCGCATTGGATGCACGCCGGCATAACAAATCCTTTCGCTTTTGGATCAAAGACCGGAATGGCTGCATCCGGGTCAACTTCTGTCTTAACAAGTGTTTCTACTTTCTTTGATACAGGAAAAGTGGTTTCAAAGCTCTTGATTGCCTTACTGCGAAGTTCGTACGAAGTCGCCTCAACGGTCACGCCAGTTGCGTCCAAGTCAAGGTTTCCGAGAATGATAGAGGTTGCCTTAAGGCGGCGCGCGAGCCAAACCGCCACATGGGGATCGGCGGCGGCTTCCGGCGAAAGCCGGTTACTTTCAATCTCCCGGAGGAGGTCGGAACGATTGATCACCGTAAACTTGTTAGCTGACTTTGAAAGCGCCACACTGAAATCGTCCGCAAGCGTGCGCCCTAAAGCGTTCACGCTCCTATCAGGACCTACAAAATCGAACACCACGACCGATTTTTGCTTCGCATTCGAGATGGCATTAGCCGTTTGAGCAGCAAGCGCACCGATCGGGGAATTCTGCGCGCGATCGCTGGGAGCCGCCAAGAGAATGCAAAGGCCGATCGCCAGCGGCAGCGCGACCTGATGGATAGGAAAACGTTTCACTAAGACGCGTCCTGCGGCTGCGGCATGAATGCTACCCATGGGCGGTGCCGCCCTGGAAGCTGGCGATAGCTTCGGCTTCATCCTCGAAGCACGGAATTGATTCCAGCAGCCGCGTAACTCTGAGGACGTCGCGAACCCGGCCCGTGGGACGAAGAATCCTCAAGCTGCCGCCTTTTCGACCAATGCTGACGAACGACCGCACCAACGTGCAAACGCCGGAGCTATCCATCTGCGCCACGCCCGCCAGGTTTACGAGGATGTTGCACGGCCCAGAATCCGCGAGCTTGCGCAGTTCCGCACAAAGAGAATCGTTCGTGTCGCCAATGGTCACGCGCCCTTGCAAATCCAGGATGACGATATCTCCCGATTTGCGCGCCGACATTTGCAGGCCCATCGTTCCTCCGTCGCCCGTTTCTCATGCCCCGGCCGAGGGCCCTCACACTCCGAAATGCGAGTCCAGCCCGGTGGGCGCGATCCTGCCTTCACCCGGAAGCCGGCATTATACTGCCGCGCGCATCCGGCAGGCAGAAAACCGCAGGATCGTCGGTGATGGATGTTCAACGTCGAACGATAAGGAATGGCCAAAGAAACGAACCAGCGAGCGATTGGGCGCCGACGACTTCAAATAAAAGGAGGCGAAGGCCTGGCGGCATCCACCTCCCGGGGTGGGTGGGGTTGCCACTGAGACGCACGTTGGGCCCTTTGCAGTTCCCGCGCCGTGGTTCCAGCAGCCCGGCTTGGACAGCCGGTTCTCCACGAGTAGAGTCTCCCACTTACCACACACGGAGAAAAGGTGTCAATAAGGATCGGAGATTAGTCACTTCAGACGAGTCGATCTTTCCCGGTGATCGAGTATCTCACGCACCCGGCGGCCTAGATCGCGAGATGAACAGGGTTTTTGAATCACGGATAAGCTTTGCTGCTGTAACCGATTTCGCAGGACCAAGTCAGCACTGTAACCCGTCATAAAAATCACCGGCATATCCGGGGCGATCACAGCGATACGATCGTAGACCTCGGGTCCGGTCAACTTAGGCAAGATTAGATCGAGCAGAAGCATGTCAATCCGGTCGCTGTGGTCCTTGAACTCCCTAACCGCCTGCTCGCCATCGCTGGCAACAATCACCTGATATCCGAGACCGGAAAGCGCCTCGCGCGCCAGCTCGCGCAATCCGTCGTGATCCTCGGCTATCAGAATCGTCTCCGAACCGCCGCGAACCGGACCGGAATCTTCCAGCGGAACGGATTCCGGAGCATTTTGTGAGCTGACCGGGAGATAAATGCGGAACGTGGTTCCGAGGCCCAGCTCACTGTAGACATTCACGAAGCCGCCATGCTGCCGAACGACGCCGTAAACGGTCGCGAGACCCAGGCCGCTCCCTTTTCCCAATTCCTTCGTCGTGAAAAAGGGTTCGAAGATGCGGTCGAGCGTCGCTGCATCCATTCCGCTGCCCGTGTCCGTGACGGATAGCATGGCATAGTTGCCTAGTTCCGCGAATCGCTGAACCGCGCAATATGTTTCATCGAACTTGGCGTTGTCGGTTTCGATTCGCAGCAAGCCGCCGCCGGGCATCGCATCCCGCGCGTTGATGCAGAGGTTCATCAACACCTGCTCGACCTGCGTTGGATCGGCGCGAATCACGGCAAGGTCCGGCGCAAGTTTAGTTCGTATCTCAACATGGCTTCCGATGATTCTTTCAAGCAAGCTGAGAGTCGCCGTCACGGATTGATTCAAATCCATGTTGCGCGGTTCCAAAACCTGGCGGCGGGCAAAAGCAAGCAACTGCCGCGTCAAGGCGGCGGCGCGATCGCCCTGTTGGCGCACCTTCTCGAAATGGCGGCGAAGGCGCGATCCCTCTTGTGTTTCCTCCACCCCCAGGTCCGCCCAGCCCAGAATGGCCCCGATCATGTTATTAAAATCGTGTGCGATTCCACCCGCAAGCTGGCCGATGGCTTCGAATTTCTGCGCTTGCGCGAGCTGTTTTTCGAGCTCGAGGCGTTCCGTGATGTCTTCGACGATCATTTCCGTGCAATCAGATGCCTGCGGGTTACGCACCACCCGTCCGCTCATTCGAACAGTAATGACATGGCCGTCTTTTCGCTTCCATTCCGTCATGGCGTCTACCCGCGATTTTTCGGTGTACTGTGCAACGATCTTGGCGCGTTCGGATGGATCGCGATAGAGCTTCTCCACGTGGTGAACCGCCAGGAGATCATCGGAAGATTCATATCCAAGCATACGGATCAGTGCTGGATTCACATACAGAAGCTCTCCGTCCGGCGTGGCTTCGTACATTCCGTATGTTGCGTTGTCCACCAGACTGCGATAGCGCGCTTCGCTTTCGCGAAGCGTCTCTTCGGCTCGCTGGCGTTCCGTGACGTCCCGAATGATCGCTGCAAATCCGCGCCGGCCGTCTCGTTGAAACTCGCCGAAGGAAATCTCCAGGGGGATTTCTCGTCCGCTCTTGTGCCGGCCCGGCAACTGCAATCCCGCCCATGAGTGGCGCGCACGAATTCCTGTTTCAAAGTATTTGTGCAACCCGTTGCGATGCAATTGCCGCATCGAACCGGGCATCAGCAGCGTTACTTCCCGGCCCAGCATTTCCTCCGCGGAATACCCGAAAATGTTCTCCGCGGAGTGATTTACGAAGCGCATGATGCTATTTTCGTCGATCGTTATGATGGCGTCGATCGCAGTCTCCGCCACGACGCGGTAGAGTTCCTCGCTCTCTCTCTGCGCTCGTTCGGCGCATTTGCGTTCCGTAATGTCACGAATACTCGCGCGAACCAGTTGGCGAGAGAGAGAAGGAAGCCGCACGAGGCGAACTTCCGCCACGAACTCTTCCCCCCGTGAATTGCGATACATCCATTCGGTGCAGGGCGTATCCCCGTTCAACACTTTTTGGGTTGCTTCGTCCGCGCCATCCTTCGATGGGCGGCCGCCCGGTTGGATGGCAGCACTGATATCTGCAACGCCGCAGTGAACTAACTCCTCGCGGCTCATGCGGAAAAGCTTTCTGGCCTTTTCGTTGCAATCGACGAACGTGCCTTTTCCCACGTCCAGAATCAGGATTGCTTCTGGAGCGTTCTCCATGATCGTCCAGTAATGCGCTTCGCTCTCGCGAAGCGCATCGAGCTCGCCGGCTTCCGCTTTTCGCAGCATCTGCTCGTCGTCTTCTGACATCCTGAGCTCCCGCGCGAATGAGCGGCGGCTGTCATGCCGGTGCGGTCGCGCCTGATGACGCGTTCGCCGCCGTAAGCCAAGGACCGGCGCGCCGTCGCAATCACGATGACGAATCATTACTGAAGAAGGAGAGGCTTCTTCTGCCTAACTGCGTCTGCACGGCCGGAAAGAGATGACAACCCAGCGGCATATTTCCGGGAAGGGGTAATCTATTGTGAATCCACGTCTGGCGGAGTCAAGCCATGTTCCAGAGTTGGACGCATGTCAGTAACCCGAGCGGTTCAGTGCGACGCAGGCAGCGGATTCTGATGCGGGTGGGTGGCGAAATACTGGCTGATGCCTGCCGTGAGATATTTCATGCCCGTATCAACGTTGCGGTTAAGAGCTTCTACCACGTCCGCCACCGACTTCCCCTGAACGGGTTCGTCATGTGTATAGGAATCGCTCCATACGGTCGCCCGAGCGGCAGGATCGAATAGCTCTAGCTGGAGAGAGAAACGAGCTACCAATTCGGGCTTGTCTACTTCATAAAGCGCGGACAAACGGCTGCGAACGATGTAGTCTCCCCGCGCGGTGCTATTGATGCGCGAAACGGAACGAAACTGCCCCGTGGAACGCAGCGTCGAAACGAGCATATCTTGAATCATGTCGGACGGAGTTTCGGCCCAGCGGTGATCGCTGTACACTCCGCGCTGAACCGGGCCGGTCCCGTACACCAAGCGGTCGTCACGGTAGAGATTCGAAGCTGTTGGCCGCGCCACCACGAGTGTAATCGGAAACTGTGCGGAAGACGCCTGGGCCGGAACCGTCGGAACGTCGAGTACGTAATACTTGATCGGACGAGGAGCGCCGCAAGCCGACAGAAATGCGGTCAGCAGAACCACCCACAGAGCTCGCTCGATTTGGCGTCGTGCCACTTTGCCGGCTCCTCGGCTCATTGCGGTGGCGCCTGCCCAGGTCGATGCGCTTTCGGCTGGGCGGCGCGAATCAGAGTGTACGGCCGCGCTTTGATCGTTTCCGTGAACGAATTCAGGTTTTCCGTAACGTGCCGGAGGTTCTCAATGATCTCGTCGAGATTTTCCGCGTTGACGTTCGACGTGCGGTTCAGTTGGTCCATCACCGCCGACGCGGACGCCAGCGAAGCGTGGAGGTCGGCGATCGCCTTGTGAAGGTCGGGGCGGTTTTCCGCGATGGTAGCGTCAATGTGCGAGATTGCTTCGTCGGCTTGCGCGGAGGTCTTCTTGAAACTATCGATTAG
Organism: Candidatus Acidiferrales bacterium; assembly: GCA_050747005.1. GTDB lineage: Bacteria > Acidobacteriota > Terriglobia > Acidiferrales > UBA7541 > Palsa-295. The sequence goes on along the minus strand of JBOGNE010000075.1, from coordinate 9,929 downwards.
CGGGCCAAGCTTTTCCGACGAAGCGTTCAGCCGGTCGAGCGTCGAGTGAACGATCGGGCGGTCTTCCGCAAGCATGCCGTTCAAATTTGCGAGCGTTGCCGCAATATGCCGGCGGTTCGGGTCATTCAGCAGATCGTTGACGCGGTCGATCGTCACTTGCAACGCAGCCGCGCGGGCGTTCAAATTGCCCATAAGCTCATTTGCGGAAGGGCCCAGCCCGGCCAGCATCGTCGTCACGTCCGCGAGGCTGGTGTACTCAATCGAACGCAGAGTAGAACCCCTCGGTGCGCGCCGAGCAGCCGCCGTTCCCGGAATGATGCCAAGAAAATTGTCACCGAGGGGACTTACGCTCGTGATAGTAACCTTGCTGTCCGTCTTCACCGGCACGCCCGGACGCACGCCGAAGTCAATCTCCATCAGCGTGGGATCGTCGGGGGCGGCTCTGACGCTTTGCACGCGCCCGACAGGAGGCCCGCCGGCATAACGCACCTCCGAGCCGGGCCCAAGGCCGCCTGCATTCTTGAAAAATGCGCGATAGTGCAAGTCACCTTTTTTGAATGTGCCGGAGAGCAGGAACACGGTCACGATGAGCAGTGCCGCGGCGATCAGCACGAATAGTCCGACGAGTGCCTGCTCCCGTTTTGATTCCATTCGCTTCCTCAATATTTGCGCTCGGCCCGACAAGGCAGGAGGCCGATGAGCGGGGAGTATATCACGAGCCTTAAGGGCGCCGGATTCAGCGCCGGCGCGGTGGAATTTCTCCCGTCAGCATCTGCAGGTAGTCCATTTCTTCCGACAATTCAGGCTCGGGAACGCGATCCAGGAACTGCCGCACGCGCGGCTGCCGGCTTTGACGCAATTCCTGCGGAGTTTCATTCGCGATGATCGACCCCTTATCGAGCAAAATCATGCGGTCGGCAATCAAGAACGCACTCGCCAGTTCGTGCGTAACCACGACGATGGTCATGCGAAAAGCCTTCTTGAGCTTTAAAATCAAATCATCGATACCCGCCGCGATGATCGGGTCAAGTCCAGCCGAAGGTTCGTCAAAAAGCAGAATTTCGGGGTCCATGGCCATCGCGCGGGCGATCGCCGCCCGCTTCTTCATCCCGCCGCTCAACTGCGCGGGCATGTATGTTTCGAAACCGGAAAGACCCACCTGCTCGAGCTTCAGACGCACAACGATCTCGATCGTGGAATCGTCGAGACGCGTGTGCTCGCGGAGCGGAAGCGCGATATTGTCGCCGACGTTCATCGAGCCAAAAAGGGCGCCGCTTTGAAACGACATGCCCATTTTCTTGCGCAACTCATCGCGTTCATCTTCGGTCATCGCCGCGAAATCCCTGCCCCGAATCCAGATTTCTCCCGACTTCGGCTGCTCGAGCCCGATTAGCGCTCGCAGAAGCGTGCTTTTCCCAGAGCCGGATCCCCCTAGAATGACCAGGGTCTCGCCTGCCTGCACTTCAAAATCGATGCCGTGCAGGATTTCACGATCGCCGTAATTCACGCGCAAGTTGCGTACGGCGATGGCCGGACCGATGGGAATAGACGGCGCCTCCAAGCTTGACCGCGATTCCTTGGTCATTTTTCCTTGCCGGCTCTCAATGCGGCGCCGTGAAATAAAAGAGCGCCGTGAAGATGAGGTCCACAATTACCACCAGGAAAATCGATTTGACGACAGCTGAGGTGGTCGATGCTCCAACTTCTTCCGACCCCAGACCAGTCGAAAATCCTTCGAGGCATCCCACCGCCGTAATCACGAGCCCGAACATAACGCTCTTGATCAAGCCTGTATAAATATCGCGCAGAACCAGAGCGTCGAGCGTGGCGTGCATGTAGCTTCCCCACGTGAAGCCCGCGCTCGTCACGCCGAACAATCCTCCGCCCAGTACGCCCATAAAATCCGCCCATGTAGTGAGGCACGGCATCATCAAAATCATCGCCAGAAATTTCGGCGCGACGAGAAAATGCACCGGCTCGATGGCCATCGTCTCAAGCGCATCGATTTCCTCGTTCACCTTCATGGTCCCGATTTCAGCGGCGAACGACGATCCCGAACGGCCAATCACGACGATCGCCGTCATCAGCGGACCCAACTCGCGCGTCATCGACACAGCGACCGCCGTCGCAACCAAACCCAGTGCCCCGAGCCGCCTCAGCTCGTAGGCGCCCTGCAGAGCCAGAATCGTCCCCACAAAAAAAGAAATGAGCGAAACGATGGGCAGCGCTTCCACGCCGGCGATCATCGCCTGATGGATGGCGCGGTTGAGGCGGAGTTTGCGCCCGCGGAAGGGCTCGATAAAGACTGCGCGGGCGGATTCGCCCGTCAGCCGCGCCAGGCCTCCAAGATAGGCCAGGCAGCTGATTGTGGCTTCGCCGATGGTCCCGGTCAGTGGCATCTGGGAGCCGAACTGAAAAGATTCGATCCTGAGCCGAAGCGAGTTTGCCGCCTCACCAGCCTTACGACAGGGGCCTGGACTCCCCCCACGTAACTCATTGTAGGAGCGCTGCTTGTTCACCCTGCCGTAGGAAGGGCCGCGCTCTGCTTATGCAGCTTACTTCCGGAACACGACACCAGCAGCCTTCGGAAAATGGATATTTGCGTGTCATCAAGAACGAAGCGCGCAGTTTGCGCTCCGAAAATGTTTTGCAGAGTGAGAACTGCCGCGAACTTCCAGGATTGCACTCTCACCGACTAGCGTGCAGGCGCGGCGCTCGAGTTACCTCCACGCAGCGCTTCCTCTTCGGTATCGTATGCCTCGAACACCCGCGTGAGGCGCGTCAGTTCCAGAACCTCGCGCACGGTGCGGTTCAACCCGTACAGTGCGAATCCGCTTTTCAGATCGCGCGAAATCTTCAGACCTTCCACCAATGACGCCACGCCGGCGCTATCGATGTAATTCACCCTCTGCAGGTTAACAACGACGCGCGGCGATCGATCTTCCTTAAACAGATCGAGGATCACTTTGCGCAGTTGGGGCGTGTTGTAAAGCGTGATGTCACCCGTGACATCAACGATGGTCGCATTGCCAGATTGGCGTGTGGAAATTTCCATCAGAGCGGCCCAGTGGGGGCGTGCAGAGTGTTTTGCCAGAGTTTCGGGGAGGATGCAATCTCTTTCCGCGCAACTTGCGACCCGCTCCGCCGGACGCGGTGACCCGGCTAGCTGCGGCCGCCGACCGGTGCATAACTGCGCAGATCGTGGCCGAGATAAACCTGCCGGGGACGCGAAATCTTCTGCTCCGGGTCTTCCAGCATTTCTTCCCACTGCGCGATCCATCCCGAGGTCCGCGGAATCGCGAACAGCACCGGAAACATCGTCATGGGAAAACCCATCGATTGGTAAATGAGCCCGGTGTAGAAATCGACGTTCGGATACAGCCGCCGCGATACGAAGTAATCGTCTTCCAGCGCGATGCGTTCGCATTCGAGAGCGATTTCAATCAGCGGGTTCTTGCCCATCACGTCGAACACTTGGTATGCGATGTGTTTCACGATGCGCGCGCGCGGGTCGTAGTTCTTGTACACGCGGTGGCCAAAACCCATCAGGAGCTTCTCTCCAGCCTTCACTCTCTTAATATATGCCGGAACATTGCCAATCGAGCCGATCTCGACCAGCATCCGCAAAACCGCTTCATTCGCGCCGCCGTGTAGAGGGCCGTAAAGCGCGGCGGTTGCCGCGGCCGTGGCGCAGTAGGGATCTACGTGCGAACTTCCCACGCCGCGCATGGCCGTCGAGGAGCAATTTTGCTCGTGGTCCGCGTGCAAAATGAATAGCACGTCAAGCGCTCGCTCGAGCGTCGGATTGGCGCGGAATTTCAGCTCCGTGGTGCGAAAGAGCATGTTCAGAAAGTTGCCGCAGTAGCTCAACTCGTTGTCCGGATATACAAACGGCATCCCCAGGCTGTGCCGGTAAGCGAATGCTGCAAGTGTCGGCATTTTCCCGATCAAGCGATAGGTTTGTTTGCGGCGGGATTCGGCGCTGAAAATATCCTTCGCGTCTGGATAAAAAGTCGACAGCGCGGCAACCGTCGAGATCAACATGCCCATCGGATGAGCGTCGTAGTGAAAGCCATCGAGAAATTTCTTGATGCTCTCGTGAATGAACGTGTGATGGGTGATATCGTAGGTCCATTCAGTGAGCTGCTTTTGGGTCGGCAATTCACCGTACAGAATCAGGTAGGCCGTTTCAAGGTATGTGCTTTTCTCCGCCAGCTCCTCAATTGAATAGCCGCGGTATCGCAGAATGCCTTTATCCCCGTCGATGAACGTGATCCGGCTGGTGCACGACGCCGTGTTCGTGAACGCCGGGTCGTAGCTCATTATTCCGAAATCGGAATCTTCGATCTTCAATGGCCGAAGATCGAGCGCGCGGATCGTTTCGTTCTTTACCGGAACTTCGTATTGCCGGCCCGTGCGGTTATCGATGATCGTTAGGGTGTCGCGACGACTTCCGGGTGGCGCTGGGGAGTTTGCCATTGCCTTAGCCTCTCAAACTGCGGCAGATAGATGGAGGCGCCCGAGGCGCACACCAAACCCTAAATGTACACCAAATCGGGGAAAGCAAGAAACCTGTTTCGCAAGTACTACCGTATGGAAAATCTACTCTCTCCATACGATACCGTATGGACTTCGCCAACTTAACCAAGCTCAGGTTGGGTCCGAGACTAACGTGATCCGGACTTAGCAGGTGCGTCCTGCAAAGGCGGTGCGTCCGGCATTTCTGCTGGGGTTCCAAGCTCGGAGCGATTCCTTCCGCGGTCCTTGGCTCGATAAAGAGCCTCATCGGCGAGCTGCAGCAGCATCTGTGCGTCGAATGGTTGCGCGCTGGTACTGACCGCAACCCCCAGGCTGGCCGTTACCTGTACGTCGCCTGCTTTAGTAGCGATCGGGGTCGCTGCGATCGCCAGCCGGATTCTTTCGGCAAGTCCCAATGTCCCAAGAGAATCAGAAGCGGGCACCACGATCAGAAATTCCTCGCCGCCATATCGTCCCACCGTATCGTAGGCTCGAACCGAGGCGGACATCCTTTGCGCCGCCTCTTGCAGGACGGCGTCGCCGCAAAGATGGCCGTGAGCGTCGTTCACATTCTTGAAATGATCGAGGTCGGCGAGAACGATTCCAAAAGGTCCGCCTTCGCGAACCTGACGGGCCGATTCTCGGCGCAGGGCATCGAGAACCACTCCACGATTTGCCACACCGGTTAGAGCGTCGTGCGTCGCGCGAAAGCGCAACTGGTCGCGGGCGTCGATCAACAGGTCCTGTAAATCCACAATGCGCTCTCCAACGTGCAACCGGGCGCGGAGCTCCTGAGCGTCGAAAGGTTTCGTGAGGTAATCGTCCGCGCCGGAGCCCAGGCCTGCGAGCATGTCTTCCTTCTGGCCCCTGGCTGTCAACAAGAGAATGTAAATGTAAGGCCGCTCCGCATGCTCCCGCACGCGGCGGCACACTTGTACGCCTTCCATGCCCGGCATCATCCAGTCCAGCACGGCGACACGCGGAGCGTTATCATCTTCCAAAATTTTCAAAGCCTGATCGCCGTTCTCCGCCAGCAATACTTCGTACCCCCACTTCGTCAGGAAAACCTCGAGAACGCGGCGGGAGACCCGGTCGTCTTCCGCGATTAAAATCCTTCTCTTTCCGTCCCCGATGGCACTCAACTGGTCACCTTCCGCACGTGCGTATCCAGTTCCGCATTCAGACGGCTCATTTCCTGCTCGACGGCTATGAACCGATCGTTCACGGCGTCCCAATCACGCGCCGTTGCGCTCGCGCTCATATTTTCTATCGCGGCTGAAACCGTGCGGCCGCCAAAATTTGCGGAAGAGCCTTTCAGGGTATGCGCCAGTTCCGAGAACCGAACCTCATCCTTCCGGACGATCGCATCCCGCATTTCGCCGAGAAGTTTCGAACATTCTTCTTCAAACAAACATGCGAGCTGGTACAGGAGATCGCGATCTCCTTCGACGCGCTCCAGGACTTCCGCCAGATCAAAGACGAATTTTCCCTTCTTTTTTTTGGAATGCGAGTCGCCGGAAATTTCCGAGGCGTTTGGCAGCGCCAGCTTGCGGATCGATGCGAAGAGTTCGTCGGTCTTGATAGGCTTTGTGACGTAGTCGTCGGCGCCCGCCCGCATGCACCGTTCGCGGTCTCCCTTCATCGCGTGAGCGGTCACGGCAATAATCGGCATGTGGGCTGCCGTCCCTTTTTCACCTGCGCGAATAATACGTATCGCTGCGAGGCCGTCCATTTCCGGCATCTGAAGGTCCATTAGGACCAAATCGATGGTCTCCCGCTTCAGTGCCGCCAAAACCTGATGGCCGTTTTCCGCGATCAGAACGGTGTGGTGATGTTTTTCAAGCAGCCGGACGGCCAGCATTCGATTTACCAAATTGTCTTCCGCAAGAAGAATTCGCATTTTGTGATTTCCTTCGGGCAATCCCGTTGCGGGCGCGGGCAAGTCTTCTTCCGGTTCATGCTCGACTGGCCTGGCAAACGCCGCGAGTAGCGCATTGAAGAGTTCCGATGGCTGCACGGGCTTGATCAAGTAGCTGGCGATTCCAAGCCGGCGGCACCGTTCCCCTTCGCCCGATCGCGTGCTCGAACTCAGCATTAGGATGGGCAAATGGGAGAATTCCGGGATCTTGCGGATTTCTTCCGCCAGGCCGAAGCCATCCATGCCCGGCATCAGCACGTCGCTGACAACCAGCGCGAACTCCGTCCCGCGGTTCCGCATGCGTCGGAGTGCCGCCAGCGCCGCGCGTCCGCTTTCGGCCATCTCGGGATCGAGTCCCCACTGCGACAACATCTCGCCGAGAATCAGGCGGTTCGTTTCGTTGTCGTCGACGACGAGAACCCGCAATCCGCGCAGCGCCCCAGGCTCTGCCGGAATCTGCGGAGCGCGCGCCGAGGAGGGCGCGTCGAACCGCGCCGTGAAGTGAAACGTGCTGCCGCGCCCGATCTCGCTCTCGATCCAAATTGTTCCGCCCATCAGTTCCACGAGCCGCTTGGTGATTGCCAGTCCCAAACCCGTTCCACCATATTGGCGCGTCGTCGATCCGTCCGCCTGCGTGAACGCCTCGAAAATCAGTTCCTGTTTGTCTTTCCGAATTCCGATGCCGGTATCGCGCACCCGAAAATGGAGCAGCCGGGCGCCGTCAATAGCCTCGCTGGCTACTTCGAGCACCACTTCTCCTTTTTCCGTGAACTTCACCGCATTCCCTACGAGGTTAACCAGCACTTGCCGGAGCCTTCCCGGATCTCCGCTCAAAAAATCGGGCACGCTGGCCTCGATTCGCCACGCCAGTTCCAGTCCTTTCTGATGTGCCCGCAACCCCAGAGCCTTCATCGTCGTCCCGAGGGCGTCTCGTAAACCGAAGTCGATCGGATCCAATTCAAGTCGTCCCGCTTCTATCTTCGAGAAATCCAAAATGTCGTTCAATAACGCCAAGAGGGAATCCGCCGACGTCTTTACCATCTTCAGATATTCGCGCTGCTCCGGAGTCAGCGCGGTATCGAGCGCCAGTTCGGTCATGCCCAGAATCCCGTTCATCGGAGTGCGAATCTCGTGGCTCATGTTGGCGAGGAATTCGCTCTTGGCGAGGCTGGCTGACTCGGCGGCTTCTTTCGCACGCACCAGTTCGTCTTCGGCGCGCTTCCGGTCGGTAATGTCTCGCGCCGTCATGCAAATCGAGCGCCAGCCGCCATCCGGCGACTCGATCGGATTCACCCGTCCGAGAAACCAGTGCGTCACCGATTGAATCGGAACTGAATACTCGATACTCTCCCCGAGTCCGGTCTCCAGCACCCGGCGGAAAACCTCAATAAGCGGCCCCGCCGCTTCCTCGCCCACGACGTCTGCCGCACGCCGGCCGATCAATTCATCTTTAGGCCGCACGAGCAGCGCTTCGTTGCGCGTCCAAACATTCCGGTAGGTTCCGTCCGCATCGAATTCGAAGACCACCTCGTCGATAGAAGACACGAGGGTTTGTAGGCGCGCTTCGCTCTCTCGCAGTTCCTGTCCCGCTTGTTTTCTTTCGGCAACCTCCTTTTGCAGTTCGCGGGTGCGTTCGTCCACTCGTTTTTCGAGTTGGTCCTGGGATTGCCGAAGGTCAGCCTCGCGGCGTTCGATCTGCGCGAGCATTTCATTGAAGCGGTCGAACAAAAACCCCACTTCATCCTGGCTGCGTTTCGTGGCGCGAATCGAATAGTCCTTATTCACCGAGACGGCGAATGCGGTGCGGGCCAGCTCCAAAATAGGTTCCGAGATGGCTTTCAGCAGGCCAAATGACAAAAAATAGGTCACGAACAGAGTCGCGAGCACAACGATGAACGCGACTTCGGCGAGATTCTTCATGCGCCCGTTCAACGCATCGAGGTCGGATTCCAAATAAATCGTTCCGATTGCTTGATCGTCCAGGCGTATCTGCCGGAAGGCGATCCGGCGTTTCGACACCACCGAAACGCCATCTGGCCCGGGCTTGGCGGGAAAAGGATCCGCGCCTGTGTCGCGGCGGTGATAGCTGGCCAGTATCGAACCGTTTCGCGCGTAGACGCATGCCTCCACGATATGCGGCTGCGCGCTCAGCGAATTCAGAGTTTCACGCGCCGAATTTGCGTCTCCGAACGCAAGAGCCGCCGTGGTATTGGATCCGGTGATTTCCGCCAGCGTGGCAAGGCCGGTCGCCTGCGAGCGGCGGAAAGTTGTGATGTCGTACGCGCCGAAAATCGAACAGGCCAGCAGAATAGCCGCGCCGCAGGAGACGAGCACGATGCGGCTCAGTTTTACCCGGATCGAGATGTCTGCATTCCTTCGCATGTCATTGGCTCTCGGCTACGCGCGGCGGGTCGTGTACGATCGTGGCGAGCGCCAGCAGTTTCGAGCTGATTTTCAGCCCCTCGCGGCCGGCGGCATCCAGGTTGATCTTGAAGTGAACCTGATGATCTTGTAGCGTGAACTGAATCACGCCGCCCGCCGCTGCAAATCCTTCCGAATCCCCAACGGTCAGCACGTTGCGTCCCCGCAGATCCGCGAAAATTTCTGGCAGGTTTGAAGTTTCAGAGGCGCTGATGAAAATTACTTGGCAGCCGGAAATAGCGCTCGGGTGCGGATATCTCACCAGCATTACCGGATGTTCCTCTACCGTTTTCCCGAGAAGGGCGTCATTTAACACCCGTCCAAACGGATCCGCGCCAAGAACGCAGACCGTAAACGGATAGGGCGGGGCGGCGAGTTTGCTGTCATTCCAATCCACAAACTTCGCGAAGTTATAGAGGAACGCCGCCTTCACCTGGTACTCCTTTGCGGGAGTCTTCTGAGGGGTTGCCGCCGGAACGAACGCCATGAAACAAATCGCCGCAAGTATCCAGCGCCTCCGAAACTTAGCGCGAATCGAGACACACTTGCCGCCCGAACGGAATGGCCTCCCATCCGTGGTGCGCTCGTCGCAAAACGGTTTCCGACGCACTTCACTCCTTCTTGAAAAATCCATAGTTGGCTTTACGCAGGCCTCGTTCGATTGCATGGAACTCACGCTTTTACAGTTGGAAAGGCATGTAGCGCCGCGCTTGAGAGCGGCATGCCGAGCTAAAGCTCGGCGCTACAACACCAAGCAACTCATAGCGCCTTCAAGACAAGCTTCTCCCTCTATCGTTGTAATCGGCCCTTTGAGTATTTTCTTTAGCGCGTAGGACGAACCGGCCAACGCTCGGCTGCGGCGAGCGTAGCCGCAGCGGAAATGAAGCGGCGACCGGAACTAGCGGCCGCCGCTTCGGTTAGTGAATCGGGCAAAGAAAAAACAGGTGGCACGAGCGCGCCTTCGGCTTCCTTCATGAACGTCAGGCCGTTTTCATGGCCGTCCCAATCAATCGAGAGCACATCTCCCAGCGAGACTTGCTCGGTGGCCAGCAAACTCGCCAGCGGATACACC